>NZ_JBIBVH010000005.1:0-297969 GCF_043080205.1 Leucobacter sp. NPDC015123
CTGACCCCGGTTGAGTTCGAAACTATAGTGAGAAGTGCGGTCGAGCTGGCTGCCTAGGAATGGAAACCCGGGTCAACTAAACCTTCAGCAGACCCCTGATCCAGGAACCGATCCGGGTACTGACCCTGGCACGGACCCAGGTACTGATCCGGGTACGGACCCTGGCACTGACCCGGGTACGGACCCTGGCACTGACCCGGGTACTGATCCGGGCACGGACCCCGGCACCGATCCTGGCTCTGACCCAGGTGTTGAGCCGGGTGTAGACCCTGGTGCGGAGCCTGGCGCTGACCCTGGTACCGATCCTGGAACTGATCCGGGTACGGACCCTGGCACCGATCCCGGCGCTGACCCGGGCGCCGATCCGGGTACTGATCCGGGCACGGAGCCGGGTACTGACCCGGGTACTGACCCTGGCACTGATCCGGGTACCGATCCGGGTGCTGATCCAGGAACCGATCCGGGTACTGACCCGGGCGCCGATCCGGGTACTGATCCAGGAACCGATCCGGGTACTGATCCTGGTACGGACCCCGGCACTGATCCTGGTACGGACCCCGGCACTGATCCTGGTACGGACCCCGGCACTGATCCTGGTACGGACCCCGGCACTGATCCTGGCACCGATCCCGGTGCTGATCCAGGAACCGACCCTGGTGCTGACCCAGGCGCGGATCCCGGTACTGATCCGGGTGCTGAGCCTGGTACGGACCCGGGCACGGACCCCGGCGCCGAGCCAGGCACTGATCCCGGTACTGATCCGGGTGCTGAGCCTGGTACGGACCCGGGTACTGATCCCGGCACCGATCCGGGTGCCGATCCTGGAGCTGACCCGGGCACCGATCCCGGCGAGGACCCGCGAGTAGACCCGGGCACTGAACCGGGTGCTGATCCTGGCACCGATCCGGGTACTGATCCAGGAACCGACCCGGGTACGGACCCCGGTACGGATCCGGGCACCGAGCCAGGCACTGATCCCGGTACTGATCCGGGTGCTGAGCCTGGTACGGACCCGGGTACTGATCCCGGCACCGACCCTGGTACGGATCCGGGTACTGATCCCGGCACCGATCCGGGTACCGACCCAGGTGCAGATCCCGCATCAGAGCCTGGCTCTGATCCTGCCGCTGACCCCAGCTCTGATCCCGGCAGCCAGCCGGGCGGCAAGCCAGGAGTGGGCTCGAAGGGTAACGGGAAGGGACACCCGCTGTCCGCGACAGGTGGAGTGGACCTTGGTGGCCTCGGCATCCTCACCGCCGCACTCCTCGTGGCGGGCGGCGCTCTGGTAGCTACTACCCGGGTGCGAGCCCGAGCACGAGCGACGCAGAGTGAGAGCTAAGCCATAGCGCAGCGCAGCGCGGCGATCCGGTGAGAAATACTGGGTCGCCGCGTTGCGCTTTTGCGCTACGGTGAATTCAGGCGGACTTTCAGAGAAGAAAGAGCGGGCAATTTGGCTACTTCAGATACTCCACGAGAACGCTCCTCGGGGGCTGTGAAAACAAGCTCGGGGAAGCGCGTCCCCAAAGCCGCTCGCGGCGTGGCTGCCGGCGCCATCGCGTTACTCGCGGTGCACATGTTTTTCACGGGGGTCTACAACACCCCATACACAGACCTCAAATATCAGGTGCTGCCGGGTGCTGCCGCGGATCAGTACGTGCGCCCCTACCTCGTTCAGGACTACAAGATCTTCGCCCCTGACCCGGTCGACACAGACAGACAGCTCTGGGTGCGCGCCTGGGTCGAAACCCCCGGCGGCGAGCGGACTCGTTCCGAATGGGTGAACGCGTCTGCTGTGGAGCTCGCCGAGCCCTACCGGCGCACGCTCCGCAAGCAGCTCTCCGTCGTCGGCGCGGAACGCCTGATGGCAACCTATCGGGCGCTGAGCGAGGAGCAGCAACAGGTTGCCTCCAAGAATCACCTCGACGGTGACGAACTCTACGGACTGCGAGACGCGCTGGTGGCTGCCGACGATTCGAACAGTGCAGAGGTGCGCGCGTTCATCCGAGCAACAAACTACACGGCCTCGTACGCGACCCAGGTTGCCCACGCGATGTGGGGTGACGCCGGCGACGTACAGGCCGTGCAGGTCCGGGCGGTGTACGACCCGGTGATTCGGTGGGCCGACCGTCATGATCCTGACGCAGAACGGCCTCCCGCCAAGTACACGGACCTTGGCTGGGTGCCAGCGATGGAGTGGCCAGGACAAGACCGTGAGGCCTTCGCTCGAAGCTTCCGGAGTTGGGCCGACAAGGCCGGTGTGGAAGCCGGGCTCGAGCCCGCGGGTGTGGTCGAAGAAGAGCAGGGGGAGTGATCATGGCACGTGCGATATCGAACACCTGGGATCGGCTCATGAACTGGTTCCTCGAAGCCAGGCACGCGACCTACGGTCTGGCGCTGCTGCGCATCGGGCTCGGCGCCTCAACGGTCGTGATCCTCGCCATGTATCTCCCGAACTTCTCATACACGTTCGGACATGGCTCGCAGTGGGGTTCGGCGATGTTCCGCGACTCGTCGGTACACTCCTACATCTGGCCCATCTCGGCGTTGTTCTCCCGAGCCGACCCCGACCCGCTGATCCTCGCCAAGATTCTCGTTCTCATGGCGGTCGCGGTGGCGTACACGCTGGGGTGGCGCATGCGGGTCGTGTCGCCGCTCTTTGTTGCGCTCTGGCTGGGGTTCACCACGCTCGACCCCGTGGTGACTAACACCGGGCACTATCAGACGTTCCGGCTCTTCATCATCTTCCTGCTGTTCGCCGACACTTCGTACCGCTGGTCGCTCGACGCGCGGCGGCGCGCGAAGCGTGTCGGTCGTCGGGGCCTCGATCCGCAGCGGTTGGGGGTTGGGAAGTGGCGGGTGCCGCAGTGGTTCCCAGTGCTGAGTAGCAACGTTGCGGTGGTGCTCATCGGCTACCAGCTCTGCGTCATCTACGTCACCAGCGCACTGTGGAAGCTGCAAGGCTCGACATGGGTGACGGGCGTCGCGTCGTACTATCCGCTGCAGGTCGAGGAGCTGACGCTCGTGCCGTGGCTGAATCACCTCGCCTGGCAGGTGACGCCGGCGGTGTTCATCGCGTCGTGGCTCAGTGTGTACGGCCAGCTGCTGTTCCCGGTATTGCTGCTCAACCGGTGGAGCCGCATCGTTGGCCTCGTGCTGGTGACGGGCATGCACGCGTCGATCGCGATTCTGCTCGCACTGCCCTGGTTCTCGCTGATGATGATTCTCGGTGACATGATCTTCGTCCGTGACCGCACCTGGCGGCGCCTCGCAGACTGGCTGAAAGCCAGGTTTGGGAAGTCGCCGCTGCACACCGCGCAGCGGGAGGCGGCAGAGCCTGAGCCGAAGCAGGCGGGGCTCGCCACACCCGCGGCGGCGGGCGCGCCGCCCGCGCCCGAACTCATCGCGAACTAGCGCGAGCGCGCAACGGCCGCGGACCACACCAGGTGGGCCGCGGCCGTTGCTGTGTGCCTGGGTAGACTCTGGCGACACGAGTTAGGAGTGTGTGACTTGAAAGTTCGGCGCGCCGAAGTCTATAGTTGTGACCGCCGATACTTAGCGGCGGTCGCGATTGAGGCCGCCGCGCGCCGACTCACCTGGAGGTCCCGTTGCCCAACACGTCCCACACTCATCACCGGCGCCGCGCGCCGCTTCTTGCGGCCACCGTCGCGGCCGCGGCGTTCCTCCTTGCCGGCTGCGCGAGCCCGGGCGCAGGCAGCCAGACCGGCGCCGGCGAAGGCGGGGCGCGCGGCAGCGGCGCCGACGACCGGCCCGTCGTGCTCACGACGTTCACCGTGCTCGCGGATATCGCCGAGAACGTCGCCGGCGGCCACCTGCGTGTCGAATCCATCACCAAGGTGGGCGCCGAGATTCACGGTTACGAGCCCACGCCGGGCGACATCCGCCGGGCGAGCGAGGCCGACCTCATCCTCGACAACGGGATGGGGCTTGAAGCCTGGTTCGAACAGTTCGTGAGCGGCCTCGACGTGCCGCACGCTGTGGTGAGCGACGGGATCGAACCGATCGACATCCGCGAGGACGCTTACAGCGGCATGCCGAATCCCCACGCGTGGATGAGCCCGCTCAACGTGCAGGTCTACGTCGACAACATGGCCGAGGCATTCGCGCGCATCGACCCAGAGAGCGCGGGGGCCTACGCGGCAAACGCCCAGGCGTACAAGGCCGAACTGCAGGAGGTGCAGGACGAGCTCGTGCTGTCCCTCGAAGCCCTGCCGAGACAGCAGCGGGCACTCGTCACCTGCGAGGGCGCCTTCTCGTACCTGGCCCGCGACGCGCGGCTCACCGAGAAATACATCTGGGCGGTGAACGCGGAACAGCAGGCGACGCCAAAGCAGATTGCCTCGGCGATCGAATTCGTGCGCGAGAACGATGTCCCCGCGGTCTTCTGCGAGTCGACGGTGTCAGACGCTCCGATGCGCCAGGTGGTGGAGGCGACCGATGCCGTGCTCGGCGACGTGCTGTACGTCGATTCGCTCTCGGAGGCGAACGGGCCCGTGCCGACCTATCTGGATCTCATCCGGCACGACGCCGACGCGATCGTCGCTGCGCTCTCGGGTGGAAAGCAGTGAGCGCCCCGGCGATCGTCGTCGACGACGTGACGGTGCACTACGGCGAGGTGCTCGCGCTTGACGGCGCATCGCTCACGCTCGAACGCGGCCGCGTCTGCGGGCTCGTCGGCATGAACGGCTCTGGCAAGTCGACACTGTTCAAGACAATCATGGGCATGGTCCGACCCGACCGCGGTTCGGTGCGGATCGATGGGCAGAGCCCAGCGCGGGTGCGCAAGACGGGCGCGGTCGGCTACGTGCCACAGAGCGAAGACGTGGATTGGGGCTTCCCACTCTCGGTGCGCGACGTCGTCATGACCGGCCGCTACGGCAAGATGGGGCTGACTCGCCGGCCGAAGGCAGTGGACCAGCGCGCCGTCGACCACGCCCTCGAACGCGTCGAGCTCACTGACTACGCCGATCGGCAGATCGGCCAGCTATCGGGCGGGCAGAAGAAGCGAACGTTCGTCGCGCGCGGGATCGCCCAGGGGGCGACGACCCTCCTGCTCGACGAGCCATTCGCCGGCGTCGACAAGCGCTCGGAGGCGACAATCACCCGGCTGCTGCGCGAGCTTGCTGGCGAGGGGGCGACGATACTCGTCTCGACGCACGATCTGCACGCGCTGCCGAGCCTCGCGGATGAGGCAATCCTGCTTATGCGCCGTGTGCTCATGCACGGCCCGCCCGACGACGTGTTGCGCCCTGAGAACCTCGCTCTCGCTTTCGGGCTCGACGTGCTCGACAGGAGTGCTGACCAGTGACCCTCATCGATCTTGTCCTCGAACCTTTGAGCTACGACTTCATGGTGCGCGCGCTTGCGACGACGCTCATCGCGGCGGTGGTGTGCGCGGTGCTGTCGTGTTGGCTGGTACTCATTGGATGGTCGCTGATGGGCGACGCCGTCTCGCACGCCGTGCTCCCCGGAGTCGTGCTCGCTTACATCGCTGGTGCGCCATTTGCGCTCGGGGCGGTGCTCTTCGGGTTCCTCGCGGTTGCACTCATTGGCGCGGTCAGGGATACGAGTCGGGTGAAGGAGGACGCGGCGATCGGGATCGTGTTTACCACGCTCTTCGCCCTTGGTCTCGTGCTCATCTCGGTGACGCCGTCGCAGACCGACCTCAACCACATCATCTTCGGCAACCTGCTCGGCGTCTCCGAGGGTGACCTGCTCCAGATTGTCGTGCTCGGCGCCATCACGCTCGTGGTGCTTGTCGCAAAGCGGCGCGACTTCACTCTGTTCGCGTTCGACCCGACCCACGCGCACGCGATCGGGCTGAACCCGCGGCTGCTCGGGGCCGCGCTGCTCGGGCTCCTCGCGCTCACCTCAGTCGTGGCCCTGCAAGCGGTCGGCGTGGTGCTCGTCGTCGCGATGCTCATCATTCCGGGTGCGACCGCGTACCTCCTTACCGATCGGTTCTCGCGGATGCTCGTGATCGCTCCGGCGATCTCCGCCGTTTGCGCGATCGCCGGGCTGTACTGCAGTTACTATCTCGACACAGCCTCTGGCGGCATGGTCGTTCTCGCGCAGGGCACCGTCTTCGCGTTCGTCTACCTGTTCAGCCCGCGGCACGGACTCATCGGCACGCGGCTGCTCGCCCGACGGCGGAGGCGGCGGG
The DNA here is from genome assembly GCF_043080205.1 of Leucobacter sp. NPDC015123. Taxonomy (NCBI): domain Bacteria; kingdom Bacillati; phylum Actinomycetota; class Actinomycetes; order Micrococcales; family Microbacteriaceae; genus Leucobacter; species Leucobacter sp. NPDC015123. Next base: position 6,182 of record NZ_JBIBVH010000005.1, read on the forward strand.
CTGCGGCGGGTCGGGCGGGCGAGCTCCAGGACGTTCGCTCGTAACGCACGCCTCGAGCCTGTCGGTGACGGGGCGCACGCGCAGGTCGTGGCGGCTCGCCGGCCCGACCTGCGCGGCGGGATTAGTCCGCGTCGGCCTCGGGCGCGACGGCAGGTTCGCCCTCGGCCTGCTTCGCGAGCTGTGCCCGCACGTCGTCCATATCGAGGCCGCGAACGGCATCGATGAGCTGGTCGAGCGTCGGCGCGGGCAACGCTCCGGCCTGCGCGAACACGTTGATACCGTCGCGGAACGCCATGATTGTCGGAATCGAGGTGATGCCGAACATGCCCGCGAGCTCCTGCTCGGCTTCGGTGTCGATCTTGCCGAATACGATGTCTGAGTTCGCCTCGGACGCGGTCTCGAAGACCGGGGCGAACGAGCGGCACGGCCCGCACCAGGCAGCCCAGAAATCAAGGAGAACGATCCCGTCCGTGCCGATGGTCTGCTCGAGGTTGTCTTTGGTGATTTCGACTGTAGTCATAGTGCTTGGCGGCGAGGAATCTCGCCGGTCCCCTCTCTGTTCCTTCCAGCGTACGCGGCGACCGGCCGCGCTGGGGAGCGGTGTTCTCGGACGGCTAAACCGTGCGCGCTCGGCCCCGCACAGGAGTATTCAAGCTCGGCCCGCGTACATTACTCAGCAACGCTGTCGAGTGCTCGGGCCGTCCCGCGGCTCGGTGAGTTCGTCGCGGCAATCGGCGGGGAAGGATAGGTCAGGTGGGTAGGGGCAGGAACGTTGCCGCAATGCGTCAGCGGAGTGAGCTCGCGTTGCGGGCGCTGCGCGCCTGGGGGCCGCGGCAGGTGTTCGTCGCGGCCGGGGTCGCCATCGGATTCGCCGTGCTTGTCGGGGTCGCGACTGTGCTGATCCCGAATCCGTGGTTTGCCCGGGAGATCGAGACAGTGTGGTGGAACTATCCGGTGTGGATCCTGACCGCGATCGGCGTCGGCCTGCTCACCGCGACCTACATGCGGCCAGCGGGGACTGGCGGGGTCACCGAGACCCCGACTGAGCGCAGGAGCACGCGCATGGGCCTCGCCGGCGGCGTACTCACCTGGTTCGCGGTCGGGTGCCCGGTGTGCAACAAGATCGCTCTTATCGCGCTTGGCTACTCTGGCGCGATCACCTGGTTCGCGCCGCTCCAACCGGTGCTGGCCGTCGCGGCGCTGCTCCTCACCGCGATCGCGCTCGTCTGGCGCCTGAGCGGTCAGGTCGCGTGCCCGATGCCGACGAAGCGGGAAGTGAGAGCGCGAGGCGCGGCCACGGAACTCGCCCGCTGACTCCCGCAGCAGCACGGCCTCGCAGTTCTCTGCACGTCCCGAACCGGGGGAGCCGCCAGATACGGCCGGACCACGGTTCTACTCGACCCCGAGGCCGCCCGACAGGCGCTCGTGCAGGGTGCGCGTCGCCGCGTTCATGCCGACAAGTTCGACCGTCGCGCCGCGCCGCGCGTACTTCGTGGTGATCGCGTCGAGCGCGGCGACCGAGGATGCGTCCCAAACGTGGGCCTCGCTCATATCAATGATGACGCGCGGCGGGTCACCCACGTAGTTGAACATCGTCGTGAGGTCGTTGCTGGACGCGAAGAACAGCTCTCCCGTGACACGGTAGGTAACGGACTCGTCGCCGGGTTCACGCTCGACAGCGACGACGTGCGCGACGCGGCGGACGAACAGTACCGCTGCGACGACGACCCCGGCGATCACGCCGATCGCGAGGTTGTGCGTTGCGAGGACGACAGCTACTGTCGCCACCATCACGAAGGTCTCACTCTTTGGAAGCCTGCGGAGCGTGCTCGGGGCGATCGAGTGCCAATCGAACGCGGCAACGGACACCATGATCATCACCGCGACGAGCGCAGCCATCGGGATGAGGGAGACGAGGTCGCCGAGCACGAGGATCAGGATCAGCAGGAACGCGCCCGCGAGGAAGGTAGAGACGCGGGTGCGGGCACCAGACACCTTCACGTTGATCATGGTCTGCCCGACGACCGCGCAGCCGCCCATCCCGCCAAACATCCCGGCGAGCAGGTTCGCGACGCCCTGCGCCCAGGTCTCGCGCGTCTTGTTTGAGGGGGTGTCGGTGATGTCATCGACGAGCTTCGCCGTGAGGAGCGACTCCATAAGCCCAACGAGCGCCATGCCGAGCGCGAAAGGACCGATGATGCTGAGCGTCTCCCATGTCAGGGGAACGTGCGGGAAGAAGAACTCGGGGAGGCTATCGGGCAGGTCGCCTTTGTCACCGACCGTTGGTACGTTGATCGCGAGAACGGCGGCCGCGGCGGTGATGATGATCACCGATACGAGTGGTGCAGGGACCGCCTTCGTGATCTTCGGCATGAGCACCATGATGACGATTCCCGCGGCCACGAGCGGGTACACGGCCCAGGGAACTCCGATGAGCTCGGGAAGCTGCGCGCCGAACACGAGCAGCGCGAGCGCATTCACGAAGCCAACCATGACGCTACGTGGGATGAACCGCATGAGCTTCGCGACTCCGAGGGCTGCGAGCCCAATCTGCAAAATGCCCGCAAGCAGAACAGTGGCGATGAAATAGTCAAACCCGTGGTCGCGCATCACCGGGGCGATCACGAGGGCGACTGCTCCCGTCGCGGCGGTGATCATGGCGGGCCTGCCGCCAAGAAACGCGATCGAGACCGCCATGACAAAGGAGGAGAACAGACCGACCTTTGGGTCGACGCCGGCAATGACCGAGAAAGCGATTGCCTCAGGGATCAGCGCGAGCGCGACAACTAGGCCGGCGAGGGCCTCGCGGAGGAGTAGGCGGGGCGAGCGCAGCGCCTGCAGTGTCGTCGGAGAGGCGATGGGTTGTGCGGCGGGCATAGCTATCGGGTCCTCTCAAGACACAGTGCAACGGTCTGTGAAGCGGAAGCCGCCACAGCGACGCCTCCAGTTACGGTCGTTGGTTCTGAACTGCCCACTCGTCAGCGAGGAGCGCGTACAGGACACCGTCGATCCATCCAAGATCGCGGTGCAGCGACTCGCGAACTGAGTACGACTCACGGCGCATTCCAACGCGCTCCATGAGGCGCCATGACGGCGCGTTGTCTGCGAAGGCCCCAGCCTCGACGCGGCGCAGCCCGAGCTGCGTAAAGCAGACTTCGATCACCGCACGAACGGCCTCAGTGGCGAACCCCTGACCGGCGACATCGGGGGAGAACGTCCAGCCAAGCTCGGCCTGCACGCCCGTCGCTTGGTCGCGCACCTCACGCTGGCCCCAGCCGTCTCCGGTGGCGAGCATGACGTCGCCGATAATCCGTCCGTCGAGCTCGACGACGAGGCAGTTGAGGTATTTCTCCGGGTATGTCGCAATCCAGTCTGCGTGGTCGACAGGATGCCACCCTAGCCACTTGCCGACCTCAGGGAGCTGCCTGTGTGCCCAGAGAGCTTCGGCGTCTGAGAGCTCGGCAGGCCGCAGCGATAAGCGCTCAGTCTGTAGCGGCCAGTCGAGGCTTCGGAACGCAGGCTGAGGTGCGGAATCGTCTGACACGAATGTAAGTGTAGCGGTTTGAACTTTTCCTGCTTCCTCCGTATCCGCCCAGGAAGCACGGCATGTACGGCACTTCGCATGGTTGGCCGGATAGTGTGAGCGAAGCGATCGGCAACCGCCCGTGGCTTGACCAGAGTGGCTTCCCGGCAACTCGCAACCGAATGGGTACTGATCTTGACGATGACCGTTACCCCCACGCTCGAGGGCCTCGGCCCGCTCCGCTACACGAGAGCGCGAGCGGAGGACTTCCCACCTGTCGCGAAGGCATACACGACGCTCTCGCAGATCGCGCGGGAGTCAGGCCTCTTTGCGCGTACCCCCTGGTTTTATGCGCTTGTAGGAGTTGCAATTCTGGTCGGTCTCGTCGCGACGACCGCCGGATCGATCCTGCTTAGAGACTCCTGGTTCCAGTTGCTGATGGCTGCGGCCTATGCCCTGCTCTTCACCCAGGTCGCATTTCTGACTCACGAGGCAGCTCACAGGCAGATCCTCTCGAGCGGGCCCTCCAACGACAGGCTTGCGCGCGTTCTCGCAGCGAGCATCGGCATGAGTTATGCGTGGTGGGACTCCAAGCACACACGGCATCACGCCAACCCGAACCGGGTGGGCAAGGACCCAGACATCGAGATCGACACGATCTCGTTCATTGAAGAAGACGCGGTGAAGGCGCGCGGATTCATTCGGTTTCTGACCCAACGCCAGGGCTGGCTGTTCTTCCCGCTGCTCACGCTCGAAGGGCTGAACCTGCACCGTCACTCCATCGTCTACCTGCTGCAGCGAGGGCCCGTGAAGGGTCGGTGGATTGAGCTTTCAATCATCGTCGCCCGCTTCGCATTGATCCTCGTGCCAGTGTTTATGTTTCTGCCCATCGGGATGGCATTCGCGTTCATCGGCGTGCAGCTCGCAGTGTTCGGCGTCTACATGGGTGCGTCGTTCGCTCCGAATCACAAAGGCATGCCTGTCATCGCTCACGACGCGAAGCTCGATTTCTTCTCGAAGCAGGTGCGCACGTCGCGGAACATTCGCGGTGGCTGGTGGGCGACCTCACTCATGGGGGGCTTGAACTACCAGGTCGAGCACCACCTGTTCCCGAGTATGGCGCGACCGAATCTCTCAAAGGTACGCGTGCTTGTGCGGGAGCACTGCGAGAAGCTTGGCGTTCCCTACACCGAAACCTCGTTGCTCCGCTCCTACGCGATCGTGATTCAGTACTTGAACCGCGTCGGACTTGCCGCGCGTGACCCATTCGAGTGCCCGATTACGGCGACCTACCGGAAAGCCTGACCAGGTAAGCCTCCCGCACTACACTCGGGAGCATGCAACCCTCACTCGGAGCAGCGGTCGTCGGCTCAGGGCCGAACGGCCTGGCAGCCGCGGTGACGCTTGCGCGTGCAGGGATCCCCGTTACGCTCTTCGAAGCAATGGAGAGCCTGGGTGGAGGCGCCCGAACGCTTTCACACGTCACCCCTGGAGTTGTGCACGACGTGTGCTCGGCGATCCACCCAATGGCGCTCGCAACCGGTTTCTTCCGAGAGTTCGAGCTGACCAGACGGATGAACTTCGTTGTACCCGACGCCTCCTACGCGCATCCCCTAGACGGCACTGCTGGGAGTACCGCCGCCGTCGCATACCGTGACATCGAGCGCACGGCGAGCGAGCTTGGCCGCGACGGCGCCGCATACGCGCGGCTCTACAAGCCCCTCCTTGAACGCCTCGACGGTGTGCTTGACGTTGCTCTTGGCGGGCCTGTGCTTCGGTGGCCAAGCGATCTCCTCGCTGCTGCTGCGTTTGGCGTGCGAACGCTTGAACAGGGCACCCCGCTCTGGGACTTGCGGTTCCGCGAAGAGCACGCCCCGGCGCTTGTCACTGGAGTCGCAGCGCACAGTATTGGCAGATTGCCCGCGCTCACACACGCGGGCGTAGCGTTCGTGCTCGGTGCGCTCGGTCACGCTTCGGGCTGGCCGGTGCCCGTCGGAGGCTCGCAGGCCATCACCGACGCGCTCGCCGCAGATTTCTTGATGCACGGTGGCCGTATTGAACTCGGCAGGCGGATCGCACATCTCGACGAGCTGGCAGGCTTCGAAGTCAAACTTTTCGACACGTCAGCTCGAGGGCTGGTGGAGATCGCCGGTGACGCGTTGCCGAGTGGGTATCGGAAGCGATTGATGGGGTTCAGGTACGGCAACGCCGCAGCCAAACTTGACCTTGTGCTTGACGGCCCGATCCCGTGGCGCGACGCGCGCGTCGAACAGGCGCCGACCGTGCACCTCGGCGGCACTCGGGCTGAGATCGTCGCCGCCGAAGCGGAGGTCGCGCGCGGACGCCACGCCGCACGTCCATACGTGCTCGTTGCGCAGCCGGCGGGCTGTGATCCCGGGCGGAATCCCGGTGGCGTGCACGCGGTGACGACCTACACCCACGTGCCAAGTGGCTCAACTGCCGACGTGACCGAGACAGTGCTGTCGCAACTCGAGCGCTTTGCGCCGGGGGTGCGTGATCGTGTCTCAGCGGTTCGGATGACGACTGCCGCGGAACTCGGGCGCGAGAACCGAAACTACGTCGGTGGTGACTTTAGTGCGGGGCAGGTGTCACTCCGTCAGCTTGTCGCGCGGCCTGTCCTTGGCAGTGAGCCATGGCGTACGCCAACGAAGGGCGTGTACCTGTGCTCGTCATCGACGGCGCCGGGACCTGGCGTACACGGCCTCGCTGGCTGGTATGCGGCGAAGTCGGCGCTGCTCCGTGAGTATGGACTCGATGTGCCATCGCTCGCTTTCGGCGGCTAGACATTCCAGATGCTCACGCGTGACGATCGCAGCACGTTGAAGCAACCGGCAGCCGTGGCCGTTGACAGCTAGCCTTCATGCGGGCCCGTGGCAGTTACGGCCGGAACGTCGAGGGGGAATGGTGTGGTGTGTGGAGAGTCGCAATATTTGGGGGAAGCGATGGGGGGAAGCCCACTCCCCACACACCAGACCTATCTCACCTGATACCACATTGGGGGAAGGTACCGTCATCATTGATGTGGGTGAGAAGTCCTACAGTGAGAATCACCGGGACTAATGAAACAGTACTTGAGTTCCGGCGGCTTCGGGAGTGCTTTGAGTGATATTGGGTGTCGAAAACCGACTCTTAAGTAGTGAAATCACTCCGCACAGCTGTCAATTATGAGTATTTAGGTGCAAATCTCACGCGAATAGGGGTAACGGCCCTCAGTCGTTAGCCGTACCCGCCGCCGCAATAGCGGATGACGGGAGTGCAGTACTCAGCTCTCGCCGGGATGACAGGCCGAGCTTCTTCATCGATCGGGCGATGTGGTTCTCAACGGTGCGGATGCTGAGGGTGAGTCGATCAGCAATCTCGCGATTGCTGAGCGTGGCAGTAAGCGGCGCTATCTCGAGCTCCCGGGGTGTGAGCGACTCCACCGCCGGCCGCCGTTCCGGGCGCGGACCTTGCGGCAGCGGCTCCTTGAACATGTGGAAGGCCTGTCTCGCCTCCGCGACGGCCTCCACATAGTCAGGGTCGATAGGTGCGCCGTTGTCTCGATGCGATTGTTCGATATCGTCGAGAAAGTCCGCCGCAGTGGCAATCTCAGACAGTGTCGTGAGGCGGGAGATGAAAAGAAAGATCTGGGGATCCTGTCTGAGCGCGGCTCTGGCGAACGTTGACAACCGGGTCGACCAGGCGTACGCAGGGAGCGCGGCGAGCTCGTCGAGGAAATCTAACGCGGCGTCGTTCGGGTTGAGCTGAAACGCGAACCTTGCCATCGACCAGCTGGCGTCGACGAATGACCGGTCGTAGCAGGCACGTGCCTCGGCGAGAAACGCCTCGCTGGCTGTGCGTGGCCCATCTTCAAAGAGCACCTCGAGCGCGTCGCCAAATTCAGGTCGCATCCCGGGCATCGGGCCGCGCAGCTCTGGGTAGGTGCGACTCTCTTTCAGGAGGGACTGAGCGATGTCGGTGCGACCGTCGCGATAGTGCAAAAACGCAGACCATCGCAGCATCGCCGCGTACAGCACCGCGAAGCGAAGATCGAGACTGCCAACCGAAAGTGCCTGGCTGAGCGTCGACCGCGCATCAGAGAGCCTGCCGAGGCCGAGGAGAATCTGTGACCTGACGTATGAGTCGACAAGAAACGGCACTGGATCGTCGCCAGGGAGCAAGCTGATCGGATCGGCGAGCAGGCGCTCGAGAGAGTCGTCCACCGCGCTGTGTCGAACGACTGTCATGAGGTGTGTCTGCTCCGCGATGAGTCGCTGCAGCGGAATCCTTGCCGGGGTGTCGGGTGCCTCAGCCATGGGGAAAATGCGGCCGGCCGACGCGTCGACATACTCAGCGATGGTCTGGCTGAACCCAACGGGGTCGACGCCGGGGTTGGCGAGCCACGTTTGAACACGTTCGGTGAGGCCGTCATTCGAGAATTCGGTGTACATGTCGAAAGCGTCAAGCGCCGCTGCGAAGTCTGCGTGACGCGCGCGAAGGGCAGAAGTGTGGCGCGAGCTCGAGCGGTGCCCGGGGGTGGCTAACGCCTGTTCGTGCAGTGCGAGCTGGAGCATCTCGACGGCGTTCTCGGAGGAATCGGGGGTGTGTTCGATGACCTCTGCTGCGGTGCCAGGGTAGCCCCCCGCCTGGACCAGCGCGTCGAGGTACGAGATTGCATGCGGCGGATTGGGGAGTCGTCGCCAGTCTTGGGCTGCAACCGCGAGCCGCTGTTCTGCTTCTTCACGAATGTAACGCGCGAGCCCCGCGTTGTGGGTCTCTTGCGCCGTCGTGTGTGGTGTGCGGGCTCCTGTGTGCTTGCCGGTCGCTGAAGGCGGCGATTGGCCTCCCGGCGGGAGCTGCGAGAGTTCCTCCAAGAGGTCTGATGCCGAAAGGTGCAGCACATCAGCCCGCCGCTGTCTAAAAAAATCGGTGATGAGCGCGGGGCGCGGCGAGATCCGTGACTCGCCCTGTGGGTCCCGGAACATCGTCACAAGTCCGCGGTGGGTGAGCATGATGGCTGAAGCGGGGTCGTAAGCGTGCACGCGTTCTGCGGGGAGACTGCCCGCGAGCGCCAAAGCGTGGAGCAGTCTGAATGCCTCGTCAGAGAGCTCAGCGATCACTCGCTCGACGCTTTCCTCGAGGTGAACGCTCCACAAGCGGCTCTGTGGTGAGGACCACTTTTCAGCCCCTGGGTCGATGAGGTTTGCCGCATGAGAGGCGCGAATAATGTCAGCAGCAATCCCGGTGATGCCAGATGACATTGAGAAGATCTCGGAAATAATCTCGGGGCTGACAGCTGACCCGAGAATGCTCTCAGCAAGCACCCCGACCTGCTCAAAACTGAGCGAATGTAGCTCTACTCGGGCGTCTGCCCTGATAAGACGAGATGCAGTGCGTTGCTCAGTGCTCAGCTGTCTGAAGGGCGCTGACGCTAGCACCCCCGCGACGGCGCCACGATTCATGAGTGGGGCGATTGCTTGCGTGGAGGCCAGGTCGAGCCACTCAGCGTCGTCGAGGAGAAGCACGGAATTTGTCGTGCGAGTGAGCTCTGCAGTAAGGGACGCAGTGACCTCAACCGGTGAGCTGGTCTGGTGGAACCGATCTGATGAGAACCACGACTCCCTGAGCGCGCCGTACTTCACAGAGGCGAGCGCCGGGTCTGCTGCGATACGCAGAACGTTGAAACCGAGCGCGCCCAGGGAAGCCTCGAGGTCGTTGAGTAGCGACGTCTTGCCAAGCTCCTGCCCGCCGACGAGCCGAACGGTCTCTCTGGCGCGTACATGGGCGAGTAGCGTGTCAAGTTCTTTGGCGCGCAAAGTCCGGCCCCTTTCTTTAGGCCAGGCGTCGCAGCCTGGTGATGCTGGAGCCCGAACCTAAGTTGCGATTGTGATGCAATTCTACCGCGCGCGTATGATCATGAATTTCGCTTGCTTGGATAATTCAAGCCGCGTGTGGGGCTATTAGTGCTTGGTGGCCCGGTCGGTTATGTGAAGATCGAGTCTGAAATCAACTACCCCAGTGGGAAAGAGGAGATTTCCGGCTCGGGTCGCGGCTGTACGCACAACTTCCGCAACCTGTGCTGCCTGTCCTTCAGGTGTGTGCACGATGATCTCGTCGTGCAGGAAGAATGCGAGGTGGGGGCGCCGTGAAAACACCGTGCCGGAGCCCTTGGCCGATTCGGACTCGGCGCACTCTGGGAACTCGGAGAGTTGCTTCCGGATCTCAGCGAGCCACGCGAGCGCCCACTCGGCGGCAGTGCCCTGAACGACGAAGTTTCGCGTGAATCTGCCGCGCTCGCGAGCGCTCCGCCTGGCGAGGTCCTCATCCTTACGAGTTGCTCCGGGAGCGCTTGCACGTGACTGAGCCTCATGCCATTCCGCGTCGGCTTCCGGCGACGACCGCCCGAGCCAAGTGGTGACGATTCCACCTCGCTCTCCAAGCTCTGCGGCACGGTCGACGAGGCCCATTGCTTGAGGAAAAACCCGCCTGAGCTGCGGCACGAGTCTGCCGCTGTCGCCCGACGTCGCCCCATACATTGCCCCGAGCATTGCCAGCTTTGCGTCGTCACGGTTCTCGATGGAGCTCGTTGCGACGATGCCGGCGTACAGGTCGGTATCGCGCCCAGCCGCCGCCATGCCGGTGTCTTGTGACATCGCGGCGAGCACGCGCGGCTCGAGCTGCGATACGTCTGCAATAACGAGTTTCCAGCCGGGATCTGCGCGCAGCGCTGGGCGCAACGCGCGGGGCAGCTGGAGAGCTCCTCCGCCGTTGGATGCCCACCGGCCCGTGACAACGCCTCCGGGGACATAGACGGGGCGGTACCGACCACACTGCACCCATTCGTCGAGCCACGCCCAGCCGTTGGCAGTCAAGAGTCGCGACAGCTTCTTGTACTCAAGCAGTGGTTCGAGTGCTGGGTGGCTGTGCTCCGCCAGCTCCCACTGAGATGTTGAGGATGTGTCCACTCCGGCTGCGCGCAGAGCGCGGAGCAATTTGGGTGGCGAATCCAGTGATAGAAGGGGATCGTCGAGTGCCTCGCGAACTCGTGCTGCTGCCGCGGCGAGCAACGCAGGCTTCTCTGCGTAGCTTGCGGGTCGGGGACCGAGGGCAGCGGTGAGGATTCTGTCGTGCTCTGCCGCATCCCACGGGATGCCAGCCTCCGCGAGTTCCGCCGCGATGAGCGAGCCCGCAGATTCTGCTGCCAGTAACAACGAGAGCCTGCCCGGGTGACTCGATTCGGTAACTGCAGTTCGCTGTCTGGAATACTCGGCAAGGACCTCTGCAAGCGTGGCCAGTTGACCGTGCCCACCTTGCGCGACGTCAAGGTCGAAGAGTGCTGGGCCTGAGGCGGCCGGGGCCGGGGGTTCGGATTCCAGGTCGACGTGCCACTGCCGCGCGGCGAGGAGCGGCGAGCGATCGCGCACATAGCGAGAATTGCGGAGGATCTGGTGGCACAGCCGGAGGTCGTGGCAGCGTGCAATGCTGATGCCTGCGGCGAGGAGCCGAGGATAGATTGCCGCTGCGCTCTGCCAGATCCAGCGCGGGGAGTGGGCGAGCTCGAGCTCTCGGATGAAGCCGGGAAGCTCACTGGCGGCGACTTCAACGAGTCCCGACTCGGTCCCGTCATCGTGGTGCAAGAGTGCTTCAAAATCGCCCTGCCTCGTGCGGCCAAGGGCGCACCAGCGCACAGCAGTGGCGGAGCTATTCGAACGCATGTTCTAACGTTAGTGGGTTCCGGTGGGTGTCGTGAGTCGACCCTGACAGTGACCGTTTTGCAATCGTGCCGGACCCGCTGCAGGGTTAGCGCATCGACAACGCAAAAGTTAAGGATTTATCACGAAACTTGCGTCAGCCGTGTTTTGGGCGGGCGTGCGGTATGGTTGCACGTATCGGCGCCTTCTTTCCGATCGCTTCGCCTCAGTGTCTCACAGCCGCTGGTGTGTTTCCCCGGGCTGTCCCGCTGATAAGTTCAATCCGCGCCTCGGCGCGACCATTATGAGCCGCCCCGGCGGCTCCGCATCACAAAGGAATGCTCTTATGGCAACCGGCACCGTCAAGTGGTTTAACAGTGAAAAGGGCTACGGGTTCATTGCACCCGACGATGGCTCGGCAGATCTCTTCGCGCACTTCAGCGCTATTGAGGGCACCGGCCGTCGTGACCTGGAAGAGAACCAGCAGGTCGAGTTCGACACCGAGGATGGCGCTCGCGGCCCGCAGGCCGTGAACATCCGCAAGCTGTCCTAAGCGACGTCTTCATGGGGGTGTCATCCGCGTTGCTCGCGGGTGGCGCCCCTTTTGCGTCTCCGCGGGGTTCGGTCTGAGCGATCCGGCGTCGACGCAGCAATTGCACGGCTCCCTCTGAAAGAATACCCACTATGGGTATCCGTACTGCTGTTCTCACGCTCCTCGCAGGCGCGCTCCTGCTCACCGGCTGCACTGCTGCCGCCGAGCCCGAGACGGAGGCTCCGGCCGCCGCTCTCGAACAGGTTGCCGCGCTTGGCCTCGCCACCAACGATGCACAGGCAATCGTGGAGGGCCTCGACAGGTTGCCTGTCGATAAGCGGCCGAGCCCCGACGCTCTCATTGCGTCAGTCCGTCCGACCGAGCTCGTCCTGCAGCCGGGAGACGTGACCCTCCCGCTGGAGGACGCAGGGTTCTACCTGTCGATCGCGCCGTACGTGAACCAAACGCACCCGTGCGACTTCCACAGCCTGACGACGTGCCTCGGCGAGTTGCAGAACACCCCTATCGAACTCACTGTCACCGACGCGCAGACGGGCGAGGTCGTGGTGAGTGAGATCACGGCAACCGCAGACAACGGCTTTGTCGGCGTCTGGTTGCCCCGTCACGGCGAATTCGATGTTCGCGTCGTCGGCGAGCAGGGGGTAGCCGAACAACGCGTGACGACAGGCGACACCGATCCGACCTGCCTGACCACAATGCAGCTACACGCCTAGTCCACCGAACAACGAAACGACTCCCCGGGGTATACCCCGGGGAGTCGTTGTGTGTTCGATGGCTATGAGAGCCGAGACGCTGCAGCCCGGTCGAGGACGTACACCACGTTCGGGTGCCGCTGCGCGACGCTCGCGGGCATCGCCTCGGTGACTGGCCCCTCGATCGCCGCGGCGACCGCCGCGGCCTTGGCCTCGCCAACAGCGAGGATCACGAGCTTGCGGGCCTCCATGATCGTGCCGAGTCCCTGCGTGATGGCCTCCGTGGGAACATCCGCCGCGCTGTCAAAGAAGCGCGCGTTGTCCTCGATCGTCTCGGCGCTGAGCGCCACGCGCCGTGTCCGCGAATCGAGCGCCGATCCTGGTTCGTTAAAGCCAAGATGGCCGTTCCGACCGATCCCGAGGATCTGCACGTCAACGCCGCCAGCCGCCGCGATCGCCTGCTCGTAGTCCGCCGCAGCTGCCTCCGTTGCCTCAGCGGACGGCACGAAGACCTGCTCCGGGGTGAGCCCGACAGGTATAACGACCTCGTTTGAGATAACCGAGTGGTAGCTCTCGGGGTGCGCCGGAGCGATGCCGGCGTACTCGTCGAGAGCAAACCCGCGTACCGCCGAGAGGTCCGTACCGCGCTCGCGTGCGAGCTCGGCCCAGGCCGCGTAGAGCGACAGCGGTGACGAGCCGGTTGCGAGACCGATCACAGCGTCAGCCCTCGTCTCTATCGCCTCGAGTACCTGCTCCGCTGCGAAGCGACCGAGTAAGACCGCGTCATCGAATACGCGTACCTCCACCGGGGCGAGCCTCAGTGTCCCTGTGCTGCGAGGCGCTCCTGCGCCTCGACGATCAGTCGCTCAGCCTCTGCCGCGGAGCCCCAGGCGTCAACCTTGACCCACTTGCCCTCTTCGAGATCCTTGTAGCGCTCGAAGAAGTGCGCGATCTCCTTGCGGGTGTACTCAGGGATGTCGTCGACGTCCTGAATGTGTGCCCAGCGCGGATCCTTGTACTGCACAGCGATGACCTTGTCGTCGCCACCCGCCTCATCGCTCATCTTCAGCACGCCGACGGGGCGAACCTTGACGCCAACACCGGGAAATACTGGGTAGTCGAGCAGCACGAGTACGTCGAGCGGATCGTTGTCCTCGCCGAGGGTCTCCTCAAAGAACCCATAGTCGGCGGGGTATACGAAGTTCGTGTAGAGCACACGGTCGAGGTAGACGCGCCCGGTCTCATGATCGATCTCGTACTTGTTGCGGCTTCCCTTGGGGATCTCGATGACGGCATCAAATGCGGCGGTCATGCGCGCTCCTTCGTGCTTGTGGTCGACACGTGTCGACCTGGTTGCGAATTATTGCCGAAGCTAAGGCTACCCGATGAGATGCTCGGGTAGCGTGGAGCCGTGGAGCATCCGAGGTTTATGCAGATTCGGCGGGCCGTGCGCCCCACCCTTGCTGCGCTCGGGGGCGTCGGGAAAGATGACGCGCTCGCACTCGTCGGGCTGTCTGGCGGGGCCGACTCGCTCGCGCTCGCTGCGGCAGTCGCCGCGGAGGCCGGTCAAGCCGGAGTGCGCGCTGGCGCGGTCATTGTCGATCATGCACTCCAATCAGGATCGAAGCGCGTCGCGGACAGCGCTGCAGCGCAGGCACGCGGGCTCGGGCTCGCGCCGGTGGTGATTCGGCGGGTTGAAGTCGCGGCAGCGGGTGGGCCAGAGGCCGCCGCCCGCGACGCGCGGTATGGCGCGTTCGTGACTGTGGCCGCGGAGCTCGGCGCCGCAGCGGTACTGACTGCCCACACTCGAGATGACCAAGCCGAGCAGGTGTTGCTCGCGTTGGCGCGCGGTTCAGGAACGAGGAGCGTTGCTGGCATTCCGAGCAGTCGTCCGCTTTCCGACGGCGTGGACCTGCTGCGGCCGCTGCTCGGTGAGACCTGGAAGATCACGCGTGCCACCACCGAAGCCGCGTGCGCCGAGCTGGGGCTCACGCCGTGGAATGACCCGCACAACCTTGACGCCTCGTATGCGCGAGTGCGCGTCCGCGAGACAGCGCTGCCGACGCTCGCCCGCGAGCTCGGGCCCGGCGTCGTCGCGGGGCTCGCACGAAGCGCAGACCTCGCCCGCGAGGATGCCGACGCGCTTGACGATTGGGCGGGCAGGGTCGTCGCGGCACTGTTGCCGACCGTACGGCCCCTGCCCGAGGGTGGGGAAGCAGCGCAGCGGCGGGCGGCGGAGGGCCCCGCACACCCTGGGCCCGCCCCCGAACGACAGGTCATCGACGCCGGGGGAGTGAGCGTGCTAGAGGGCCTCCCTGCCGCGGTTCGGCAGCGGGCGATTCACCAAATGGCGAGGGAGTACTTCGGGGCGGCCCTGACGCGCGAGCACACGTTGAGCATCGCTGCACTCATCACACATTGGAAGGGGCAGGGCCCTGTGTTCGTTCCCGGAATCAGGGTCACCCGGGTTGCAGGTGAACTGGTGTGCGACCCACAGAGCGGCTCGCCTCGAGACACGCACAGCATGCTCGCAGAAAGCTGATCGGACACTGCTTCTGAGCGCACTACGATGGACGCATGGACGCGAAACATCTTGGCGATAACCTCACTGTTGTACTGCACACCGAAGAAGAACTTCGTGTGCGCCTCGCTGAACTGGCGCGCGAAATTGAGCGCGACTACGCTGAAGAGCCACCGCTCCTTGTCGGTGTGCTGAAAGGCGCCGTCATGGTGATGGCTGATCTCGCTCGCGAGCTCAACTTCCACGCCCAGATGGACTGGATGGCGGTCTCGTCGTACGGCGTCGGCACCAAGTCGAGCGGCGTTGTCAAGATTCTGAAGGATCTGGACGCAGACATCACTGGGCGCGACGTGCTGATCGTCGAAGACATTATCGACTCGGGCCTCACGCTCTCCTGGCTGAAAGATAACCTCGAGAGCCGGGGGGCGAAATCGGTTCGTATCTGCACGATGCTGCGAAAGCCTGAGGCGTTGAAGGTTGAGGTCGACGTCGCCTATGTTGGCTTCGACATCCCTGTGGAGTTCGTTGTCGGCTACGGTCTCGACTACGCAGAGGACTACAGGAACCTGCGCGACGTCGCGATCCTCGCCCCGCACGTGTACTCGGGCAAGTAACGTTAGGTTCTCCGCCCTGAGCGGACAAGCGCACTGTGGCGGCAGAAGTGTCAGACGCCTCGGATACGCTTAGCTCGCTGTAATCTGCCGATCGAAAGGCCCAGACTTGGCTGAAAAATCGTCCGAGACGCCGACAAAGGGTCGGCGCCTGCTCAAGGGCCCGTTCGTGTATATCGCGATCGCGGTCGTATTCCTGCTGCTCGGGTGGTCATTCCTCTCAGGGAGTAATACACGGGAGGTGAGCACCGAACGAGGCCTCGAGCTCATCGCCGAGGGCAAGGTCAAGCAAGCTGAGATCATCGACGGTGATCAGCGCGTGAACCTTGAGCTGGCGAAGGCAGATAAGAAGGCGGGCAGCGACAACGTCTTCTTCTACTACGTCAACCAGCGCGGTGCAGAGGTGATCTCGGCGATCGACGAGGCACAGCCAAAGGACGGATTCAACGACGTCGTTCCGAAGCCGAATCCATTCTGGTCGCTCCTTGGATTCCTGCTCCCGCTCCTGCTCATCGGTGTGTTGCTGTGGTGGATGATGTCCTCCATGCAGGGCGGCGGCCGCGGTGTCATGCAGTTTGGTAAGTCGAAGGCCAAGCTTGTCTCGAAGGAGACACCTGTCGTGACGTTCGCCGACGTCGCTGGCGCCGATGAGGCCGTCGAAGAGCTCGAAGAAATCAAGGACTTTCTGCAAGACGCCTCTCGCTTCCAGGCTGTCGGCGCTCGCATTCCGAAGGGTGTGCTGCTGTACGGCCCTCCGGGAACCGGCAAGACCCTGCTTGCACGCGCGGTCGCAGGCGAGGCCGGTGTGCCGTTCTACTCGATCTCGGGTTCTGACTTCGTTGAAATGTTTGTCGGGGTCGGCGCGAGCCGCGTCCGCGACCTGTTCAAGGAAGCCAAGGCGAACGCCCCAGCGATCATCTTCATCGATGAGATCGACGCTGTCGGCCAGCGCCGTGGCCAGGGCATGGGCGGCGGTCACGACGAGCGTGAGCAGACCCTGAACCAGCTCCTCGTCGAGATGGACGGCTTCGACCCGAAGGCGAATGTCATCATGATCGCGGCCACGAACCGCCCAGACATGCTTGACCCTGCGCTGTTGCGTCCGGGCCGATTCGACCGCCAGGTCGGAGTCGACGCGCCTGACATGCGCGGCAGGCTCATGATTCTGCAGGTGCATGCGAAGGGCAAGCCGCTTTCGAAGAACGTCGACCTTGAGGTCGTTGCGCGAAAGACCCCGGGGTTCTCTGGCGCTGACCTCGCGAACGTGCTGAACGAGGCGGCTCTGCTTACCGCGCGCTCGAACGCTCAGCTCATCGACAATCGCGCGCTTGACGAGGCGATCGATCGCGTTATTGCTGGGCCGCAGCGCCGCACGCGTGTCATGAAAGACCAGGAAAAGCTCATCACCGCCTATCACGAGGGTGGCCACGCCCTCGTCGCGGCATCGCTGAACCACACGGATCCCGTGACCAAGGTGACGATCCTTCCACGCGGCAGAGCCCTCGGCTACACGATGGTTATCCCGCTCGAGGACAAGTACTCGGTGACTCGAAACGAGCTGCAAGATCAGCTCGCGTACGCCCTTGGAGGCCGCGTTGCTGAAGAACTCGTCTTCCACGACCCGACCACGGGCGCAGGCAACGACATCGAGAAAGCGACGTCAACTGCGCGCAAGATGGTGACTGAGTACGGCATGACGACCGCGGTCGGGCCCGTGAAGCTCGGACAGGCGCAGCCTGGCGCGTTCATGGGTGACTTCGGTCAGTCCCGCGATTACTCGGAGGGTCTCGCTGTGCAGATTGATGCCGAGGTGCGCGCGCTCCTTGAACAGGCGCATAACGAGGCTTACGAGGTGCTTGTGGCAAACCGTGACGTGCTCGACAAGCTCGCGCGGGAGCTGCTCGAGAAGGAGACACTCGACCACCTGCAGCTCGCTGAGATCTTCCGCGATGTGCGGAAGCTTGGGCCGCGTGCGACGTGGCTTTCCCACGGAGACCGTCCCGTCTCCGATCGGCCTCCGATCGAGGTGCCTGCCGCGGTGCGAACCGACGGACCGACAGCCGAGAAGGTTGCCCAGAGCGAGGGCGACTCACCAGCCCCAGCCGACGCCACGCAGCCAGACACACCCGGCGAGTAGGCGACGTGAGCGCAGGAGTGGATCGGGACCGGGTCGCGAGGGCAGTTCGCGAGCTGCTCAGCGCAATCGGTGCCGACCCTGAAAGTGACGAGTTGCGGGCAACACCCGGACGCGTGGCTGACTCGTACGCGGAGTTCTTTGCCGGAGTCGGGGTTGACCCACAGCAGTTTTTGCGCGACGCGGTACCCGTTGACGGTGAGACCGGCGAGCTCGTGCTCATGCGCGATATCGCCCTGCGCTCGATCTGCGAACATCACCTGCTCCCGTTTCGGGGGAGGGCGCACATCGCCTACCAGCCGCGCGACCGTGTTGTCGGGCTCAGTGCGTTACCTCGAGTCGTCGACGCCCTCGCCGCGCGGCCGCAGGTGCAAGAGCGCCTGGGCGAGCAGATCGTTCAGGCGATTGTCGATGGCCTCGATCCGATGGGAGTGCTCGTCGTGCTCGAGGCGAGCCACGGCTGCGTGGCAGACCGAGGAGTGCGTGAGACTGAGGCCGAGGCCGTCACAATCGCCTCGCGCGGCAACCTGGCAGAGGCCGCCGCGCGGTCAGAAATCATCGCGCTTATTGCGCCTGGCGGACCAAGGAACCCGTTGTGACAGAGACCCGAGTGCGCCCCGCCCCGCTCATCCTTGGCGTTCTCAACACCACCCCTGATTCGTTCAGTGACGGGGGAGAGTACCTCGATCCTGAACGCGCGGTCGCCCGCGCCCGTGAGCTCGTCGCGAATGGCGCTGACGTGATCGACGTCGGCGGCGAATCTACGCGGCCAGGGGCGACCCCTGTGCCGCGCGCCGAAGAGCTCGCCCGAGTTCTCCCGGTGATTCGCGAGCTGACCGCAGCAGGGATCGTCGTGTCGATCGATACGATTCACGCAGAGACAGCCGAAGCAGCCGTCGCCGCAGGCGCAAGCTACATCAACGATGTCTCGGGCGGCTTGAACGACGCAGACATGCTCAAGGTGGCTGCGCGCGCGGCTGCATCGTCGGGCACGAGGCTTATCCTCGGGCACTGGCGAGGCATCCCCGATCCCGCGAACGAGCGGTCTGTGTATGGCGACGTTGTTCGCGAGGTGCGCGACGAGCTTGCACAGCGGGCATCTGAAGCGATCGCTGCTGGAGTGGCGGCCGAACTCATCGTGCTCGACCCAGGGCTCGGGTTCGACAAGACTGGAGAGCAATGCTGGGAGCTGTTGCGCAGGCTCGGCGAACTCCAAGATCTGGGGTACCCGGTGCTCGTTGGTGCCTCCCGGAAGCGGATGCTTGGTGAGGTGCTCAGCGAGCTACCCAGTGCGCCTGCGGGTCCCGCTGGGCGCGACGGCGCGACAGCTGTCGTGAGCGCCCTCTTGGCGCGAGCCGGCGCGTGGGGGGTGCGAGTACACGACGTCGCCAGCACGGCGGCGGCGATCGCCGTCGAACGTGCGTGGTCAGGGCCAGCAATCGGCGACAGCATCACGCTCACTGGCCTCGAAGTGTATGCCCACCACGGCGTGTTTGACTTCGAACGTGACGCCGGGCAGCGGTTCTTCATCGACGCGACGCTGCACGTGGATCTCAGCGCAGCGGCGGCGGGCGACGATCTGGCGAGCACCGTGCACTACGGAGAGTTCGCAGATGCTGTCGTCGCAGCGGTCGCCGCTGACCCGGTCGACCTCATCGAGACCGTTGCTGAGCGCGTCGCCCAGCTCGCGCTTGAATACCCTGGGGTGAATAGAGCGCGCGTCACCGTCCACAAGCCCGACGCACCGATCCAGGCGCCGTTCGCCGACGTCGCTGTCACCGTTGATCGAGTTCGGGGGGCCAAATGATTGCCCAGGTCGTTCCAGTGCTCCTTGCGTTCGGTGCGAACCTCGGCGACCGCGGCGAGACAATTCGTGCGGCGCAGCGAGAGCTCGCCGGGCTCGACGGCATCGCCGAGTTTGTTGCCTCCCCGCTGCACGAAACAGTGGCACTCACGCTTGATGGGCCGGACCCGACCGCTCCGAAGTACATCAACGGCGTCGCGTCACTTCAGACGACCCTCGCCCCACACGAGCTGCTCGATGCTCTGCAGCGGGTAGAGACTGCGCACGGCAGGGTCCGAGACGCCAGATGGGGCGACCGGACGCTCGACATTGACCTCATTCTCTTCGGCGGTAGAGTAATCGCTGACGACAGGCTGACTGTGCCCCACCCGCGGGCGCACGAACGCGACTTTGTGCTCTCGCCGTGGCTCGCGCTTGACCCGGACGCGGTGCTCATGGGGCACGGACGCGTCAGCGAGTTGCTCGACAGAATCGGCGACACGACAGTGCCGCTCGCTCACTCTGCGGCGGACCCGCTCGAGCCACTCGCCACGCCATGTGAGGGCAGGCCAGAGTGAGCGGACAGCAGAAGCTTCGTGGGCTAAACCCGCTGCATCTTCTCGGGACGGGGGCCGTCGGGGCCGCGTTGGCGCTCCTCATCCAGGCATGGCTCTCTTCGCGGGGTCGCCCCTCGATTCTGCTGCCCTATTCAATGGCGATCACACTCATCGCACTCGCCGTAGTGCTCGTCGTGCTCGGGTTGAGGCTGCGCAAGCACGTTGCGAAGGGCACTGGCGCAGTGAACCCGTTCCAGGCCGTGCGGCTGCTCGCGACGGCGCGCGCAGGCCAGCTTGTCGGGGCGGTCTTTGCGGGCTTTGGCGGCGGACTACTGTTGTCCCTGCTCGGCCGGAGCGTGCCTGCACCCACCCCAACCTGGCTTCCGATGCTTGTCACTGCACTTGCCGGCGTCGTGCTTCTTGTGTGCGCGCTCGTCACCGAGCGACTGTGCCGCGTGCCGCCAAGCGACGACCCCGAGGGCGAAGGCGACGCGGGCCTGGCTACACTTGAGACGTGACCCACCAGACTTTTCCCGCGCTCGAGCCCACGTGGCACAGAGTTTCGCCAAAGTACGCTGTCTCTGATCTCATCATCAATGTGGTGATGTCGTTCTTTCCGCTCGTCGGAGTCATCATCGTGTCGCTCACGAACCACGGCGACGTTCCGCTCTGGCTGACGCTCGGCCTCTGGGGCCTCGTCGTGTTCTTCCTCGTGAATTCGCTCTTCGCGTTTCGTCGAGTGAAAGCGATCGGCTACATTCTGCGCGAAGACGATCTGCTGTTCAGGCGTGGCATCATGTTTGAGCGGGTTGTGGCTGTCCCGTACGGCAGGCTTCAGCTCGTCGACATTACGCGTGGACCGCTGCTTCGCGCTCTCGGTCTTTCGACCCTGAAGTTCGTAACGGCGTCCGCGGCAACGGGTGTGCAGCTGCCGGGCCTGACCGCAAGCGACGCAGAACAGCTGCGTGACCGCCTGGTTGAGCTCGCCGAGTCCCGGCGGTCGGGGCTGTGACGTCCCCAGGTTTCCCCGATCAGGATCCGTCGGCGCGCCACGGGGAGCAGCCCGCCGCGTCCGTCGAACCAGCCGGCGCCGACGCGATGCCAGGCACTGCAGACTCCGACGGCTGGCGGCGGCTGCACCCGATCTCGCCGCTCTTGCGCGGCGGGCTCGTGCTGCTCGTGCTCATCGGTGTCTTCATCGCGAACTTCCGCGATCTGTTCGTGCGAATGTTCGTCGCGGCTTCGACCCATGAGCCAGTCGAGGACGACGAGTTCACTGCGATTCTGGGGATGCTGTCGAACGGTCAGACTCTGCTGCTTGTGCTCGGTGGTGTGGTGTTGCTCCTGCTCGTCATCGTTGGAGCCTCCTGGGTGGCGTGGCGTTTTCACACCTATCGGGTCTCGGGTGAGGCAGTGGAGTCGCGCTCTGGCGTGCTCTTTCGGCAGCACCGTCGTGCGCCGCTTGACCGCGTGCAGAGTGTCAACCTGCAGCGGCCGCTCCTAGCGCGGCTTCTTGGTCTCACAAAGATCGAGGTGCTGACTGGCGGCCAGGGCGGCAAGGTTGAGCTCGCGTATCTCGGCCACCGCGATGCGAAAGCTGTCAGAGAGCGTATCCTGCAGCTTGCCTCCGCCCGGCGTTCCGGCGCCGCCCCAGAAGCAGATCCCGGTGTGATTGCTCCCGCGGCTGCGGTCTCGTACGACGGCACACGTTACGCGGAACCGTCAGACGCGCTCACAGGGCGCGTGCAGGACTTCGCAGATTTCGACGTCGACCCTGAGGCCGCCGCGGCCCAGGCCCTCGTGCGGGTGCCGCTCGGCCGGCTCCTCGGTTCGATCCTCTTGGGGTGGGAAGCTGTCATCACGGTGATCCTCCTGCTCGTCGCCGTGTTCTGGGGGCTGATCAGCTCGGCGATTGGCGCAGTGACCGGCAACAGCGGCTTCCTGGCTGCCGGTGGGATCTCGCTACTCACAGTCATCCCGCTCATTCTTGTGACTCTCGGCATGATGTTTGCCCAGTTCAACAAGGGCTTCAACTTCACCCTTTCGAGGGGGCGGGAGTCTATTCGGGTCGGCTCGGGCCTCACCTCGACTGTCACCGATTCGATCCCGTTCGGCAGGATCCACGCGATCGAGGCTCGGCAACCGCTGTTCTGGCGCCCGTTCGGATGGTGGCGGGTTCGTGTGACGCTCGCCGGTCACTCAGTCTCTGAGGCCGGCCAGAGCGTCACCCAGAACGTCGTGCTGCCAGTTGGCAGACACGATGACGTCGTCAGGGTGATTGAGACGCTCGTGCCGGGGGCGGCGACTGGCATCACTGAGGGACTTATCGGGACAGGTGAGGACTACGTTGGCGCTGGCAAACGCGCAGGTTGGCTGCTGTGGTTTGGCAAGCGTCGCGCGGGAGTTCGTATCGACGTTCCAGCGGATCCGGCAGCCCTCACCGACGCGACGCTTCGCATCAGGCGGGGCGCTTTGACCCGCTCGTTTGCGATCATGCCGATCGTTCGGGCGCAGTCCGTGCAGCTGAGCCGGCCGCTCTGGCACTACGTCTTCAAGCTCGCCTCGCTGCAGGCTCACACCGTGCTCGGGCCGGTGCGTGTCTCCGTGCGTGGGCTCGCACTCGACGATGCTCGCATCGTCTTCGATCGCCTGTCGGCCGCGGTGCTGGCGGTGCAGCGCGCGGAGTCTGACGGCCACCCGACAACGATGAAGCGAAACGAGACCGATGAGCGGCCTGCAATCTAGCCGACTCGGAATCGGTATTGTCGGCGCCGGCAAGGTTGGCCCAGTACTGGGACGCGCGCTCGCTGGCGCTGGCCACGCAATTGTCGGTATCAGTGCGCTGAGCGAAGAGAGCCGGGAACGCGCCGAGGCGATGTTGCCAGGCGTTCCCATCCTCGACGTGCAGGAAGTCGTCAGGCGGGCTGAGATGGTGTTGCTCGCTGTGCCGGGCAGCGAACTTCCTGGCCTGGTCTCCGGGCTCGCAAAGCTTGGCGCTTGGCAGCCAGGCCAGCTTGTCATTCATACGGCGCCTGAATACGGCACAGCGGTGTTCAGTGACGCCCCAGGGGTCATTCCCATCGCGCTGCACCCTGGCATCGTGTTCACCGGCACAAGCCTCGACCTCACACGGCTCTCGGGGGCGACTGTCGCCGTGACTGCCCCAGCAGTTGTGCAGCCGATCGGGCAGGCGCTCGTCGTCGAGATGGGTGCGGAGCCGGTGCTCGTTGCCGAAGCGGATCGGGCCGAGTACGCGCGCGCAGTCATCATGGCGAGTGAGGCAGCGCGGGCGTCGGCGGGGGAGGCGATTGCAGCGCTTGAGGGCATCGGTGTCGCCGGCGCCGATCGGGTCATCGGTGGGACCATGCGCGCGGCGCTCGAAGAGGAGCTGACCCGGCACTCGAGCGACCCTGGACTGCTCTCGTAAGAGTGTTCAACTGAGCGGGCCCGCGCGGCCTGAGGGGGCCGGGGACGTGCTGTAGGTAGTTGGCTTCGACTACGTACTACCAGTGCCTTGGCTGTGGGGCATAAATGCAATCTCCTACTTAGGGACCCTGCTGGGTAGGTCGTTGCAGATACTCAGTTGCGTATGGATTGCTACTCAGCGGCTCGTCAGCGTTGTCATTCGCAATACTCACCCCACATTCCTTCGGTCAGGCTGTTCTTGTAAGGGAAGAACAGCGATTGGAAGGGGACACCTCGACATGCGACATCGAGCGAGCACAGGCGGAGCGGCCGCAGCATCACGCCACGCGGCCGGACGTCTACACAGGCGGCGCGGAGGTGCGTTTGCTGCCGCCGCTCTCGCGGTAGCGCTGATCGCGAGCCCGTTCCTGCCGGCGTCGTCCGCTCAGGCTGTCACCCACACATTCGAGCTGAACTCGGCCGATGTGAGCGCCAATGCAAAGGACGCGAACCCCGGCGACGGAGTCTGCGCGACCGCGGCAGGTACGTGTACCCTGCGGGCTGCGCTTGAGGAATCGAACGCGTTGAACCTCGCGCCTGGCGCGGTGCTCATCACTCCGGCTCCCGGCTTCACTGGCAACATCGACCCTGTTGGTACGAGCTATCAGTACATGCAGACCGGGCTTGTGTCTAACCAAGACTCCGGGGTCCACTTCCTTGTGACCAGCCCGGTGACGATCGACCTCAAGAATGAGGTCACAGTTGAGGCGTCACGTGACGTTGGCGGTGCACTGTTCCACGTGAACGGCAAGGACATCGTGTTTAAGAACGTCACGCAGATGCTTTCTGCTGAGTCGTCATTTGTGATGGGGCCGAAGGCCGATGGTGTCACCATTGACGGCGGCTCTTCGGTGACTCAGGCCCACTACGGCCCCGAGCGCTTCATCGTGTTCCGCGAGGGCTCCAAGAACATCACCCTGAAGAACTACCGTGTGCAGGGGTTCTACGACGCTGGCACCGCGACGGGTCTGTTCTACTTCAATGCGCAAAACAACACCCCGATCGAGAATGTGACGATCGACAACGTGCGCGTCACCTATACGGTTGGCGGACGGTGCACAGCTAGCGATGGCTCTGGTTGCCGCACGAGCCTCATGCAGTTCCTGCCCCGCAATCAGAACGTCGTGCTTGATGGGTTTACGTTTAAGAACTCGTTCGTGTCGAACCTCACGAACCAGGTCGCATTCCCGTTCACGACCAACGCAGCCGCCGGCTACAGCGTTAAGGCCTCGAACATCAACATCACTGACAACGAGTTTATTAACGTTCAGGGCTACGGCACCGGAGTGTACAACGCGTTCATCACGCTGCCCTATGGGCAGATTGGTGGAAAGAACCAGATCACTGGGAACCAATTCGTGCGTGCGACGAGTGGGCAGAGCCACGCGATTGCCTGGAACGGCAACACGACCACTGGCAACGCCGGTGACATGCGCATCGCAAACAACTACTTCAACGGATACACCGGCAACTCGGTCTACCTGCAAAACACGGGCAATGTGAACGTGGAGAAGAACACCTTTGGTGCTCGGAGCGCGAGCCAGAACCGGCCGGGAACGGCTGAGGAAGGCCGCGACGGAGTGACTGCGCTCGTTGACAACAACACGAATGCGAACGGCCGCGTAATGACGTGGTACCCGACAGGTACCGCCGCGGTGCTCACCAATGATGCACCTGCAGGTTCGATCCAGGTCGAATCGCCGCTCGCTGAAGACGTGCCCGCATGTGTTGCGACGCTTGACGTATCGGCGCCGAGCGACCTCCCGCTCCCTGAGAGCACGGTCGATCTCGACCTGTACTGGACCGCGGACCGTACCGCAGAGGTATACCTCGGCCGCGTCGAGGGCCTCACAGGCGCAAGCGCCAAGCTGCTGCTTGACCTTCCTGTCGGCCCGCAGAAGTTCCCGTCGACGGTCGTCGGCGAGTTCGACGAGGCGACAATTGTTGATGCGAACACTGGTGCTGGCCAGGGCTATGTTCGAGTTCAGACCGTTGGCGCGACCACTGGTCAGTCATCGCAGTACTCGCGAATGGTCGGCTTCAGTGGTAACTGCCGCCCGGAGATCTCAATCGATCAGTCGGCGACGCAGAACGATTCGACAATGGCACGCGACCTGCACTACACAGTCAAGTCGTCGCTGCCGCTGAACCCCGCGAGTGTGACCGCTGGTGTCGTCGACGTGACCGCTGCTGCGGTCTCCGAGACCATCGATGCGGGCCGCCTGAACCCTCGTTCAGTGTCGGTGAAGCCAGTTTCGGGAAGCGCGAACCGCGAGTTCACCGTGATAGCACGGGTTGATGACTCGGCGAAGGTGACCGCTGGTATCGCGGCTGAGAAGGTGACGAGCTCGGGTGGGCTCACGAACCGTGACGCTGCGACGAGCACCGACCCTGACATCACGTTCATCAACCCCGTGCAGGCGAAGCCTGGCTCGTTCACGCTGGTAACGGGTGAGCCGTCTGGCAAACAGTACGAGTTCACGGTCTCGTCTGGCGCCCCGAAGCCCGCATCTGATCTGAACTTCGTTGCGACGCCTGACCAGGCTGCGACAGAAAACAGCGTCGAACTCTCGAACGTCAACGCGGTCATCGCAGCTGGCGCGACAAGCTCGGGCAAGATCAAGGTGACCGCTGCAGCTGGCGACGTCCCCGCGAATACGCCGGTGCGCTTCAGCCACACGGTGTCGTCTGACGACACCAACTTCGATGGGCTTGTCGTGAACGACCTTCTTGTGAAGCTGTTCTCGACGGATCCCTCGGTGAAGATCACCAAGCGTGCCTTCACTGACGTCACGGACGCGTCGTCGCCGGCGCAGATCATGGCAACCGGGACAGAGGCTCTTGCAGGGGCACGACTCACTGACGGCCAGGCTGTCTGCTTCGTCTACGAGGTGTCGAACATCTCAGCTGACGACTGGGCAACAGAGCTGACGGATATCACTGTCACAGACACTGACACCCGGCTGGGTGAGAACGGTGTCATCGGTACGGTTCCGTCGCTCGCGGTTGGCAAGAGCACCCTGCTCTCCGCCTGCGGCAGCCTGATCCCTGAGGATACGACTGTCGGTGGTTCCAGGTGAAACCCAGAAGCGCCTTCGGCGCGGCCCGAAAACGGGTCCAAGGAATGAGCTATAGAACACAGCTCATTGCGGGTGCGACGATCGCAGCGGTTGGCTTGCTCGCGACAGGTGGAGCCGCATACGCCCTCTGGAATGCGCAGGACAACTTCGCAGGCGGAAAGGTCGCGGCCGGTGACCTGAACCTGAGCTACGGCGAGGGTACGTGGGCGCAGATCACCCCTGAGGTGGCTGCCCCCGCCGCGGGCACACTGGCAGGCGGCACCGCCGGCTTCCACTCGATGCCTGGCGACATCGTCGAGATCCGAGTCCCGCTCACCACTGTGCTTCAGGGTGACAACCTCAACGCTCGCATGAACGTTGAGATGGGGTCGGGCGCGGAGCAGAGCATCGCGGACGGCACACTCGCGGCAACCTACGTTGTCGAGAATGCGCAGTCAGAGCCCGCCTCCGAGGAAGCAGAGCTCGGCGAGCCGGTACGCGTTGCTGGCCTCACCGGCAGCAACGACGGAGTGACCGCGAACTGGACCGTCGTAGTGACGATCGAGGTGCTCGGTGACTACCGCTGGACAGACAAGGCGCCACTCGACGACCTCGACAAGTGGTCGGTTGACGGCATCAATGTGACGCTCGAGCAAATCCGCTCAGGCGATGGCTACAAGAACGGGGAGGGCTGATCCATGAAGCGCAGTACCCGTAACGTAGTCACCGCCGGCGCGGTTGTCGTGCTCCTCGCTGGCGGCCTCGCGGCCGCAGCTCTCTGGAGCGCTCGGGTCGGTGCAACTGTCCCCGACGTATCGCTCGGCGCAGTCCGGTTTGGCGCTGCCTCTGAGACAGTGACTGAGCCTGGCTACTCGGCCGGTGGCGCTCCGGTGACTGTGACGCTGCCCGGCAAGAAGATCATCGAGGTGCTCGATCAGACCACCATCGACGCGGACCCGGTTATCTGGCGGTTCACCGCGAGTGGGAACGCGCTCGGTATTGCAGGGCTGAACTACGACGTCGCCGTCACTGAACAGGTGAAGGATGGCGAGGAGCCTCACAGCGTGGCCTCTGGCGTGGCGAAGCCTGGCACGGTGCTCGAAAAGTCGACACTCAAGGTGTTCCGCGCTGGTGACGGCGGTGACTGCTCTGCAGTTCCCGCGACTCCCGAGACGCCAGAGGGTGAGGAACCAAAGAACATCTATCTCTTTGGCAATGCTGATGTCGAACTTCAGGCTCCCGGCACCGCACTCGACGGCACCGAGACGAGCCAGGAGTGGTGTGCGGCGATCAGCTGGAACTCGATCGCTGACGGCACGTACATCAACGACGTACGGGTCACCAGCGTCGCGGAGGATGGCAGCGCGAACGGCGCCATCGCCCGCTGGCACTCCCAGGTCGGCTTCCCGCCGGCACTCGAACTTCTCGGCGTGTACCGCAACCTTGCGAACGTCGAGGCGACGGCAGAAGACACGACGAAGGCGAAAGCCTCCGCCGAGTGGGACGCCGATATTTACCCAGACCCGTCAGGCGAGCCAGACCTCGTCATCTCGCTTGACCCGATCGTCACGAACGTGAACCCCGCTTTTTCACCTCGCGACTAATCCCCCCCATAAAACGTGGCCTTGGCGCTGAGCGCCGACCGAGGTCTGCATCCCCCTGCGCTCAACCAACTAGGAGAAACACCATCATGTCGAACACGAACCACGACCAGGTCATCGTTGTCACCGAGCAGAACAAGCGCCGTAAGGGCTTCATGTGGGTAGCTGCAGGTACCGCTGCGCTCCTCATCGGCGGCTCGACCTTCGCCCTCTGGTCAGCATCCGACACGTTCTCGGGCGGCGACATCACCGCCGGTGATCTGAACCTCGTTCAGTCGGCCGACACCTCGTTCTGGGATGTGTCGAACGACCGTAAGGACGCAACTGACCCGGTAACCGGCACCGACGGCACCCAGCAGCCGGGCCACGAGATCACCGACGTTGCGACCTGGCGGATTGCTCCGGGCGACAAGCTCGCTGCATCCTTCAGCGCTACGGCCACGCTCGACGGCGACAACCTCGTCGCTCGCGTAGGGATCGACGGTCTTGACAAACTGCAGGAGAACGTCTCGGGCATCAACTACAGCTACGAGGTCTACTACGACGGCAAGCTGCTCGTCACTGAGACCGCGCTGCCGAAGACCGCTGACGCACCCCTCCTGTACCTCTCGGCTCCTGCAACCGGCCAGGACGCAGGCGCCGAGGATGCTACGAACGGCATCCTGGGTGCAGCAACCGCAGTAGGCGGCGCAGCAGCGCAGTCGGCAGTGTTCGGTATGCCGACAACCTCCGAGGACCTCACCGTTGTCATCTACGCTTCGTTCTACGAGGATCAGAACGGCGACTTCCGTTACCAGGACACCGATGTGACCGTTGAGGATCGCATCGACGTGACCGCTGTTGACACCCTCGGCGAGCTGACAGTTTCGCTGAACCAGGTCCGCGACACCGGCGCACAGTTCAACTAAGTGCCCCAGTTCGCGCATCGCGCGAGCACCAGGACCCCCGCAGGCCAGGCCACTGGCAGGGCCTGCGGGGTTCCCCCTCACACTTCATCCCGCACATCACGCACAGTCCTTGAGAGGAGGATCCGATGAGTACCGCTACGAACGCACGCAGGAAGCCTACGCGCTCGGTAGTCCGCAGGAAGACCCGCGACTGGTATGACTCGCCCTGGCAGATTGCTGCCCGCGCGATCGGGTCCGCCTTCGCCATTCTTGTCATCGCGGCTCTCGCGGCACTGCTTGTTGTGCCGCGGGTGCTCGGCGGAGACTCGCTGACCGTGCTCTCTGGCTCTATGGAGCCGACGTTCTCCCCGGGCGACGTTGTTGTCGTCAAGGGAACTGACGAGGCGAAGGTCTGCAACGACGTGTCGGTTGGGCAGATTGTCACCTACTTTCCAGAACCGAATGACCCGACACTCATCACACACCGCGTGATCGGTAAGACGATTGGCACTTTTGAGGATGGGACCTCCTGCCGTCTCATCACGCAGGGCGACGCAAACTCCGCTGTCGACGAGCCAGTTTCGCCAGCGCAGGTCCGCGGCGTATTCATGTACGGCGTTCCCGGGCTCGGCTGGGCCCGCCAGTGGGTATCGCAAAACCCGATGATCGTTGCAGCCATAGCTGCGGCAGTGCTGATCGGCTGGGGAGCGCTGAGTAGCTTCCGCAAGCCCCGCACGACTGTCGTCTCGGTGCCGCGGCCTCAGGGAACTGGGCCCGGAGCGCCTGGCGCCTCAGGAGCCGCGCCTGTCGCGGGATATCTCGCCCCGCCTGCGGAGCCGCGAGAGCAAGAGCTTCGAGAGCGAGAACTCGCGCTGCGTGAGCGGGAGATCGAGCTCAGGGAACGCGAACTTGCGTTCGCAATGGGCGGGCGAGACGCAGTCACAGAGGCAGAAGCCCTCCTGAAGTCAACCGAGCCCGAAGCGTCAGCTGCAGACGCGAAGCACTCACACGTTACGCCGAACCACCGAAACGAGGGATGACCTTGCGTATCTCCACAGACGACCACGCGACGCGCGCTGCCAGTACGGTGCTCACCGTCGACGCCGGCCATGGGATGAGCGCGCGAGGCAAGTTCATCGCCGGTATTCTCACTGTGTTGCTGCTCCTCGGAGCCGGTGTCGCGCTCGCGATGGCCGACTCGCTGCCGATGTTTGGTGGCCGTACGAACACTGTCGCCGCTGGCGGGACGCCGCAAGCGCCTGAGCGGTTGGGTAGCGGGACGACTGTACAGGGCGCGACAACGCTTCCCGCGGCGACGATTCAGGCGGAATGGGACGGCCCGGCCGTTCACCTGGATTGGACCGGAGCCGAGTACGCGCGGGCGGAGACCACATTCATCGGCGACCGGAAGGCGTCACCCGGTGACCGTGTGACCCGCACCCTGAACGTCGTGAACGCAGGCCCCGGTGAGGGCGTTGCCGCCGTGACGCTTGACGTGACCGAGCTCATCCCTGAGGGAGCGTTGAACCCTGAGCTTGCGAAGGACGTCACGCTGTTCTGGGATGTCGCTGGCGTGACTGGCGAGGAAACGTTCGAGGCGTTGAAGGCCGGTGACCGCGTTTCAGTTGCCGAGGTCGCGGTTGCGAAGGGCGCAACGGTGCCAGTCACATTCGGGTTCGCGATGGACGCGGGCGTTGAGACGTCGAACGCGTCTGGTGCTCCGTC
Source organism: Leucobacter sp. NPDC015123 (assembly GCF_043080205.1). Lineage (NCBI taxonomy): Bacteria > Bacillati > Actinomycetota > Actinomycetes > Micrococcales > Microbacteriaceae > Leucobacter > Leucobacter sp. NPDC015123. Next base: position 36,984 of record NZ_JBIBVH010000005.1, read on the forward strand.
GACCGAGCTGAGCTTTGATGTTGGTGTGAACCTCACGGGCGAAACGTCGACCCCCGAGATCAGTGTGACAGGCGGCACTGGCATGCTCGCCCTGATCTGCATCGCACTCGCGCTACTGCTCATCGGTTTCATGCTGTTCGCAGCGAAGCGGCGTCGTGATGACGAAGACGAGATCCAGATCGAGGCGAGCTAGACCCGGTTAGTCACAGGTCGCCTCGCGAACCGCACGGCAATGTAGACGCCCGCGGCAAGCGAGGCAATCCCGAGCGGAATGTGCAGCGCCATTCCGAGGCTCAGATGCCCAAGCGTGAACTGCACGAGCTCGAGCCCGAGTAGCATGAGTGACAAGTGGAACGCGTCGCGCGGCCACCCTGCCCGGCCCTTCCACGCTGCAAGCGTGACGAACACCTGCACGATGGCGATGGCGACGACCGTCATCGCGACAATCCGGTGCATCGTCTGCGGGCTCGGGCTCATCGCATCAAGCATCGCCCCCGCGAGAAACGGCTGCGCGGCGAGCAACGCCGCGTGCAGGATCAGAGTCCAGCGGGCGACCGCCGCAACCGCGCGGCCCGCCGGGATTCGATCAGTGGCCGGCATGTGAACCTCCATCGCCGATTGCTTGTGTGTCGAGCGGCCCGGCGGTTTCGCCCGGGCGCACGACGACGAACTGGGCCATCATGCCCTGATCTTCGTGCTGGAGCAGATGGCAGTGGAACATGTAGGGCATGTGCGGGTCTGTCGACGTGCCGAACTCAACATCAATGATGACTGTGCGGCTCGGCGGCGCGTACACGGTGTCCTTCCAGCCGCGCAGCTCAGCCGTGGGCTTTCGGCCATCGATCGAGTACACCCTGAAGCGCGCGTTATGGATGTGCAGATTGTGGGGGAGGAAATGCTCGTTCGTGATCAGCCAGCGTTCGCGACTGCCGACTGTGACGACCTCGTCGATCCGTGCCATATTCATCCGGCGATGATTGATCTTGTTGTCTTGCAAAGTGACAGTGCGCCGCACGTCGGGCTCGGGCGGATCTGTGAGTGGCGCGGCGAATGCCCCGCCCGCCGCAACCCAGGCGTTCATTTCCGTGAGCGTCGCGGGGGCTGTCGACGCCGTCCCCGGTGGCGCGCTGTCGTCCGCGTTGGCTCGGCTGAGTTCGAGCACGTCGAACGTGTCGCGGGTACCGCTCGCGCGTTCAGTGGTGCTCAGCAGGCCAAGCGTGTGCGGCACGGAGCGCAGCATTGCGGTCTGGCCAGGTTCGAGCGCAACGATAACCTCGGCGCGTTCTCCGGGGGTCAACGTGAGTCCGGCGACCGATACCGGTTTCGGCAGCAGCCCGGAGTCGGTCGCGACGAGCACTAGCGGGCCTGTATCGAGCTGGAAGCGATAGCTTCGCGCGGTGGAGCCATTGAGAATGCGCAGTCGCGTGAGTTCCCTCGTAGCGCTGAAGCGCGGCGACACGGTGCCGTTGACGAGGAGCGTGTCGCCGAGCATTCCCGAGGCGTCTCGCCTGCGCTCGTCGAACGCGCCGTCGGCCGTGAAGCTTCGATCTGTCACGACGACTGGGACGTCGTCGACGCCGTAGTCGCGCGGCAGCGGAAGGTCGGCCGGAGGCTTCTCATCCTCGATGAGGAAAAGCCCGGCGAGTCCGCGATACACGTGTGCCTCGGTTGTCCCGTGGTTGTGCGGGTGGTACCAGAGCGTCGCGGCGGGCTGTTCGACTGTCCACTCCGCTGTCCAACTGTCGCCGGGGACTATCGGCTGGTGTGGGCCGCCGTCGGCCGCTGCGGGAACCTTCATGCCGTGCCAGTGGGTCGTCGTCACCTCGGCGAGCTCGTTTCGCACGACGACGCGCACCCGTTCGCCCTGTGCCGCGCGGAGCGTCGGGCCGCCGAATGCACCGTTGTATCCCCACGTTGGCGTCTGTGTGCCCGCAACGAACGAACTCGTGCCGGCGCCCGCGACAAGCTCGAAGGCGCGCACGCCGTCAGCGCCAACCGTGCCGGTGTCAAGCCGGGGAATGGCGAGGTCTCTGCGGTCGAGAGCGTCTCCGGCTTGTGCTCCCGATCCTGACCCCGTCTCGGGCGAGAGAACCGGGCGCCTCGTCACCCGCCAGCCTCCGAGCGCGACGATCGACGCGGTCACCGCGCCCGCCGCTGCCGCAGCAAGCACACCCCTGCGCGTGAATCGCGATGAGTCAGGCATGAGCCTCCTTGAGCCAGTGATTGACGTTCACGCCACCCATCAAGTATCGCCCATCCGTTCGCCCGAAATGTGGGAACACTCTGCGCCTCGCGTAGGATGGATGTCTACGTCTACACTACGGAGGAACCCGCCAAATGAGCGAGCAGACTGCGCCGAACCCCGCCACTGAAGAAGTTCAGAGCGAGGAGGAAATCTTCGAGCAGAAGCGCATCCGTCTCGAGAAGCGGGAGCGGCTGAACGCCGCGGGTGACCTCGCAGGCGGCGCGTACCCGGTCGCCGTGCCTGTGACCACCACGATCCCGGCCGTTCGGGCAACGTGGGGGCACCTGGAAGAGAACCCCGACTCGGCGTCGGGAGAGATCGTCGGGATCGCTGGTCGTATCGTCTTCCAGCGCAACACTGGCAAGCTCTGCTTTGCTTCGATCCAGGCAGGCGACGGCACTCGCATTCAGGCCATGCTGTCGCTCGCCGAGGTTGGTGAGGAGTCGCTCGCCGAATACAAGGAGCTCACCGACCTCGGTGACCACCTGTTCGTGAGGGGGGAGGTCGTCTCGAGCCGCCGCGGCGAACTCTCGGTGATGGTCACCGAGTGGCAGGTCGCCGCGAAGGCCATCGCGCCACTTCCGAACCTGCACGCCGAGCTCAACGAGGAAACGCGGGTGCGCCAGCGCTACCTCGACCTCATCGCCCGCGAGCAGGCACGTGTCAACGTGATCACCCGCGCACGCACAATGGCGAGCCTCCGCGACACGTTCGCGAAGCGCGGTTTCATTGAGGTCGAGACGCCGATGCTCCAGACAATGCACGGAGGAGCTTCGGCACGTCCATTCGTGACGCACTCAAACGCGTTCGACATGGAACTCTACTTGCGCATCGCGCCTGAGCTCTTCTTGAAGCGCGCAGCAGTTGGCGGGCTTGAGCGTGTCTTCGAGATCAACCGCAACTTCCGCAATGAGGGCGCCGATTCGACCCACAGCCCCGAGTTCGCCATGCTTGAGTCGTACCAGGCATACACCGACTACAACGGTATCGCCGACCTCACGCAAGAACTCGTGCAGAATGCGGCGCTCGCTGCAAACGTCGGCTCCGAGCGCGAGGGCACTCACGTCGTGAAGTGGGCAGACGGTACGCTCTTCGATCTCGGGGGCGAGTGGAATCGTATCTCGATGTACGACTCCCTCTCAGAGGCCGCAGGCAAGCAGATCACGCCCGAGACGAGTGTCGCTGAGCTGCAGGCCCTCGCGGACGCCGAAGGCGTCGAGGTGCCACTCGCGAACCACGGCAAGCTTGTCGAAGAGCTGTGGGAGCACTTCGTGATTGACTCCCTCACGACCCCGACGTTCGTCATGGACTTCCCGGTCGAGACGAGTCCGCTCACCCGCCACCACCGTTCGATCCCGGGCGTCGTCGAGAAGTGGGACCTCTACATTCGCGGCTTCGAGCTCGCGACAGGGTACTCCGAGCTCATCGACCCAGTGGTGCAGCGCGAGCGCTTCATGCAGCAGGCCGCCGAGGGTGCGCGTGGCGATGTCGAGGCGATGAAGGTTGACGAGGACTTCCTCCGAGCGCTCGAGCACGCTATGCCTCCGACCGGCGGCATGGGCATGGGCATGGATCGTCTGCTGATGGCGCTCACAGGCCTGGGAATCCGCGAGACGATCCTCTTCCCGCTCGTCAAGTAGCGGCCGCGGAACACGGCACCGAAGGGCCCCGACCGCGCGGGGCCCTTCGTGCGCCCGGCCTGCGCTTTCCTGTGCGCGGCCGCGGTGCCGGATTGGCAGGGAACAATCGTGTCGCGCCCAGGTAATCCCAGGGGCGCTGGGGGTAAAGTTGGCAATTATGGATAACTGGTGGATGAATGCAGTCTGGTCGCTCACGCCGACCGTGCTCATCGGGCTCTTCTTCTGGATGGTTATGAGGCTCATTCTCCGGGCCGATCGCACCGAGCGACGCATCTACCGCGAGATCGAGAACGAGGAACGCCAGAAGGCTGGTCTCCCGGCCCGCGAGGAGTAGCTCCCGCTTTTTCGCTACAGTTAATGCAAGCGCGAGGCTTCGCGCAATCATTGCATTCTCAGGGAAAGGGCCGATATGGAGTTCTTTTCCGGCTGGAACTGGGCCTACATTGGCGCCGTCGTCGCCCTGATTATCGACAACGCGATCCGCATCACCGCGCTGTTTGTCGTGCCGCGCAACAGGCGTCCAACCTCAGGCATGGCCTGGTTGCTCGCGATCTTCCTGCTCCCTGTGCCTGGCCTGATCGTCTTCCTCATCATTGGCTCGAACCGGCTCCCCAAGCATCGCGAAGCGAAGCAAGACGCAATCAACGAGCTCGTTTCAAGCCTCGCGGAGCGCGAGAACCAGGGCCTGATCTCCGATATAGACGCGATGTCGCCCGGGCTCGAGAGCGCCGTCAGGCTCGGCCAGACCCTCGGTGCGCAGCCGATGCTGCGCGGCAACCTCGCGACCATGACGATCGACTACGAACTGTCGTTTCATCAGATCGCTGCCGCAATCGACAGGGCAACAGAGTACGTGCACGTACAGTTCTACATTCTCGTGCACGACGAGACGACCGACGTTGTCTTTGAGGCGATGCGAAACGCAGTCGGGCGCGGCGTGAAGGTTCGCGTGATGCTCGACCATATCTCGGCTGTGCGCAACCCGGGCCGCCGACGAACTGCGCAGAGCCTCGAAGACATGGGGGCGGAGTGGACATACATGCTCCCGGTGCGCCCGTGGCGCGGCGAGTACCAGCGCCCAGACCTTCGCAACCACCGCAAGCTCGTTGTCGTTGACGGCAAGGTCGGGTTCACGGGCTCGCAGAACCTTGTCGACTCGAGCTACAACAAGCGCGGCAATATTCGACGGGGCCTGCACTGGCGAGACATCATGGTTCGAGTCGAGGGTCCGATCGTGCTCGGCCTCGAGGCAGTATTCCAGGCTGATTGGTACCTCGAGACTGACACGTACCTCGAGCAGCTCGATATTGATTCGTTCGAGACTGAGTTTCCGGGCGACCTCGACTGCCAGATCGTACCGAGCGGCCCCGGCTACGCGGCAGAGAACAACCTGCAGGTCTTCGTGTCGCTGCTCTACACCGCGCGCCGCCGGATCAGCATCACGAGCCCCTATTTCGTGCCTGACGGCTCGATCATGAACGCGCTTCGGGCCGCGACTGCCAGAGGGGTTGAGGTCGAGCTTTTCGTCTCAGAGATCGGCGACCAGGCGCTTGTGTATCACGCGCAGCGCTCGTACTACGAGGAGCTTTTGAACGCCGGGGTGCGTATCTGGATGTACCGCCCGCCCTTCATTCTGCACTCGAAGCACTTCACGATCGACGACGATGTTGCGGTGGTGGGATCCTCGAACATGGACCCGCGTTCGTTCGGTCTGAACATGGAGATCTCGATGGTCGTACGCGGGGCGAGTTTCGTGCGCGACCTCGACGAGGTCACCGACTACTATCGGGCGAACTCGCGGGAGCTGCTTCCCGCCGAATGGGCGAAGCAACCCGTTCGGTCGCAGTTGCTCGACGGCCTCGCCCGACTGACCTCAGCCTTGCAGTAGCGGCTTCGCTTCGGCCGCTTCCAGTGGCGTCGCAGCGTAGCCTGTCGCCTCGCGCCGGAGTAGCCAGATTTCGCCGTTCAGGATCCGCGGCACGTCGACGCCAGTGAGCCGCTGGATGCCGGCGCGCAGCATTGCCCCGTGCGCAACAATAATGCCGCCGGGTGAGGTGTCGTAGAGGCTGGCGATCGCTGTTGCGGAGCGCTCGGCGACTTCCCTGAGCGGCTCCGCGCCAGGGATCCCGCTGAGGCCTGGCCAGCGTGCCTCAATGTCAGGAACTGAGAGTCCCTCGGCCTCGCCGAAATCGCGCTCCCACAGCCCATCGTTGATCGCGGGAGAGCCGAGGCCAAGGGCGGCCCCAATGATGTCTGCGGTCTCGATTGCGCGGCCGAGGGGTGAGGCGTGCACTGACGTCCAGGTGTGTGCCGCGAGGGCCGCGGCCGCGGCGCGAGCCTGCGCCCTGCCAGTGTCGTTCAGCGGCACCTCTGTGCGGCCCTGAATGCGCCTGGCCCGGTTCCACTCAGTCTCGCCGTGGCGGACGAGGGCGAGCACGGGCGTATCGGTGGCAGTCATACCTCAACGGTAGTCGGTGGCGCAGGCGCCCGTCCTGAGAAGCGTGCCGCTAGACAATTCAGTTAGTGACCGCTAACCTAATTGCGAACGGGTGCACGGACGCACCCGACCGTGAACCGGAAGGGGACGTCGATGGAGACTCTCGCGAGCCAGGCGAGACCTGCAAGTGCCGAGTACCGCGCGAACGAGGACGCACACAGGGCGGCAGTGAATGCGCTGCGCGAGCGCCTCGCTGAGATCGCGCTCGGCGGCAGCGAGGCGTCGCGCGAACGCCACGTCGGGCGTGGCAAGTTGCTCCCGCGAGATCGAGTCGAGCGCCTCGTCGATAGGGGGAGCCCGCTGCTCGAAGTCGGAGCCCTGGCTGCCGACGGTGTCTACGACGACGACATCCCGGCCGCAGGGCTCATCACCGCTGTCGGCGAAATCCACGGCCGCAAGGTCATGATCATCGCGAATGATCCGACAGTGAAGGGCGGCACCTACATGCCGCTCACGGTGAAGAAACACCTTCGTGCGCAGGAGATCGCGGCCGAGAACGAGCTGCCGTGCGTGAGCCTCGTCGACTCGGGCGGCGCCTTCCTGCCGCTGCAGGACGACGTCTTTCCAGACCGCGAGCACTTCGGCCGCATCTTCTACAACCAGGCCCGCATGTCGGCGCGCGGCATTGCGCAGATCGCCGCCGTGATGGGGTCGAGCACCGCCGGCGGCGCCTACGTTCCCGCGATGAGCGACGAGGTCGTCATCGTGCGTGAGCAGGGCACCATCTTCCTTGGTGGCCCGCCGCTCGTGAAAGCCGCGACGGGTGAGGTCGTGAGCGCAGAGGAACTCGGCGGTGGCGTCACGCACACCCGCGACTCAGGGGTCGCAGATCACCTCGCGGAGAACGACGAGCACGCGCTCGAGATCGTGCGCGACATCATTGCGCAGCTACCGGCCCCCCCGCCGCGCGCCTGGGATGTCACCGAGCCGGAGGAGCCGGCGGTCGACCCGAGCCAGCTCTACGGCGTCGTGCCGCCCGAGCCGCAGTCGCCCTACGATGCGCGTGAGATCATCGCGCGAATCGTCGACGGTAGCCGCTTCCATGAGTTCAAGCGCGACTTCGGCTCGACGCTCGTCACTGGTTTCGCCCGCATCGAGGGGCACCCAGTCGGCATCATCGCGAACAATGGCGTGCTGTTCGCCGAGTCGGCCCAGAAGGGCGCGCACTTCGTGCAACTGTGCGACACCCGCAAGATCCCGCTCGTGTTCCTCCAGAATCTCTCGGGCTTCATGGTCGGCCGTGAATATGAGCGCGGCGGCATCGCGAAGCACGGCGCGAAGATGGTGACAGCCGTTGCCTGCGCCCGCGTGCCGAAGCTCACTGTCATCGTCGGCGGATCCTTCGGGGCGGGCAACTATGCAATGAGCGGCCGCGCCTACTCCCCGCGCTTTCTCTGGATGTGGCCGACGTCGCGTATCGGCGTGATGGGCGGCCCGCAGGCTGCATCCGTGCTCGCGACAGTGAAGCGGGATCAGATTGAGGCAAAGGGCGGCACGTGGAGCGCAGAAGAGGAAGCCGAGTTTTCGCGCCCAACCCTTGAACGCTTCGCCGAGCAAAGCGACGCACGCTACGCGAGCGCCAGGCTGTGGGACGACGGGATCATCGATCCACTCGACACTCGCGCGGTGCTTGGCCTCGCGCTCGATACAGTTTCGCGGGCGCCGCTCGCGGATCAGGGCTACGGAATCTTTCGGATGTGATGGCGATGTTCTCTTCAGTACTTATTGCAAACCGCGGCGAGATCGCCTGCCGGATTATCAAAACCCTGCGCGAGCTCGGCGTCCGCTCGGTCGCCGTATACAGCGAGGTCGACGCGGAAGCGCCGCACGTGCGGCTCGCGGACGAGGCAGTCGCGCTTGACGGCTCAGAGGCGGGGAGTGCTGGCGGCTACCTCAGCGTCACGCAGATCGTCGCCGCCGCGAAGGCCACGGGGGCCGAGGCGATCCACCCGGGCTACGGCTTCCTCTCGGAGCAGCCTGCACTCGCACTCGCGTGCGCCGAAGCAGGGATCGTGTTCGTTGGACCCTCGGTCGAAGCCCTCGAAGTGATGGGCGACAAGATTCGCGCCCGCGAACGGGTCTCGAAGCGTGGCGTCCCTGTCGTACCCGGCGTTTCGGAGCCCGGGCTTTCAAACGATGAGCTCCTCTCGCGCTCTGCCGAGCTCGCTTTCCCAGTGCTCGTGAAGCCTGCCGCTGGTGGCGGCGGCAAAGGCATGCACGCAGTCGCGAAGCCCGAGGACCTCGCCGATGCGCTCGCGACTGCGCGGCGGGAAGCGAAGGCATCCTTCGGCGACGACACGCTCTTTCTTGAGCGACTCATCACGCGCCCTCGCCACATCGAGGTGCAGGTCGTCGCAGACAGCCACGGTACTGTGATCCACCTCGGCGAGCGCGAGTGCTCGCTGCAGCGCCGCCACCAGAAAGTCATCGAGGAGGCGCCAGCGCCGAACCTCAGCGACGAGTTGCGCGCCAAGCTCGCGGAGGCGGCTGTCGAGACTGCCCGTAGCATCGACTACCGCGGCGCTGGCACCGTCGAGTTCATCGTGTCGGCAGACGACCCGAACGACTTCGCATTCATGGAGATGAACACGCGACTGCAGGTCGAGCACCCAGTCACTGAGGAGGTCACTGGCGTCGATCTCGTCGCAGCGCAGCTGCGCGTCGCCGCTGGCGAGCCGCTCGGCATCGAACAGGCAGACGTGCGCCTCGACGGACACTCAATCGAGGCGCGCATTTACGCTGAGGACCCGCGCTCAGGCTTCCTGCCGACGGGCGGCGTGCTCGAGGCAGTCTCGCTGCCGCAGGGCGAGGGCATTCGAGTCGATGCGGCCCTGACCGAGGGATCAAAGATCACGTCTGACTACGATCCGATGCTCGCGAAAGTCATCACCTGGGCACCTGACAGGGACGGCGCGATCCGGCTGTTGCGCGGCGCACTCACAGACACCGTGACCCTCGGCGTCAACACAAACGTCGAGTTCCTGCGGCTGCTGCTCGACAATGCCGACGTCCGCGCTGGCTTGCTCGACACCGCGCTCATCGAGCGGGTCACACCCGAGCTCGCGTTCCGTGACCCAGACGATACTGTGTTCGCCGCGGCTGCCCTCGTGCTCTACTCGCGTGAAGCCGCAGCCTCGACACCCAGAGCCGCTGGGCTCGGCTGGCGCGTCGGCGAACACGCGGCGGCGCGCTTCCGCCTGCGAGTCGCAGGTCAGACTGAGACTGTGCGCACCGTGCACGTCGCGGGTGAGCCAGGCGTTGCGCGCGTGCGCGTCGAGGGGGGCGAGTGGCGCGCTGCGGGAGTCCGCGTAGCCGAGCGGGCAGACAGCACCCAGCGTCCGAGCGGAACCGCACAGGTCAGGATCGATGGGCGGACCGAGCACATCCACTTCGTCTTCGACCCCCGCGCCGTGAGCGCAAAACCAGGGGCGATTGATGGGGCGCTGCGACTTGCGAGCGGCGGTGCCGCCTGGAGATTCGAGGACGTCGTGCTCGAGCGCGTGACCCGCTCTGACGCTGCAGCCCCCGAACTCCTGTCGCCGATGCCTGGCGCAGTCGTCGCGGTGCACGCCGAGGACGGCGCAGCGGTGGCTGCTGGCCAACCGGTGCTCAGCGTTGAAGCGATGAAGATGGAGCACGTCCTTCGCGCTCCAGTCGCAGGCACGCTCGTGCTCCGCGTCGCCGCGGGGCAGCAGGTTGGCGCGAATGAGGTGCTCGCCGAGGTCACTCCTGACGCAGACGCCGCCGGGGCGGAGACGAGTGAACTAGGATCGGCGGAAGACACGCCGAGCGAGGCAGCCAAGGAGGGCGTAGCACGATGACGGGGCGCATTTTTGAACAGCGTGGTCGATACTTCGAAGAGTTCGAGGAGGGCGACGTCTACGTGCACGCGCCAGCCCGCACAGTCACCGAGGCCGACAACGTGCTCTTCACCACACTCACGATGAACCCGCAGTCGCTGCACCTCGACGCCGAATGGTCTGCGTCGACAGAGTTCGGTGAGCGGCTCGTCAACAGCATGTTTACCCTGTCAACAATGGTTGGCCTGTCGGTCGCGCAGCTCACACAGGGCACCATCGTCGCGAACCTCGGCATGACTGACATCCGTTTCCCGTCGCCGATGCGCGCTGGCGACACGATGACCGCCGAGACCCGCATCCTTGGCAAGCGCCTCTCGAAATCGCGACCGGGCCAGGGAGTCGTCGAGTTCGAGCACACTGCGCGCGACCAGCGAGGCAACGTCGTGGCAGTCGCCAAACGATCCACTCTCATGCGCTGCCGCCCTGAGGGAACTGCAAGCGTCGACGCGACTGGCTCCGCCGAGTCCTCGGCACATCGTACTGAGGGGGACGCGTGATTACAGGCCCTGCACTGCTGTTCTGCCCAGGGGATCGCCCAGACCGATACGCGAAGGCGTTCGAACGAGCCGACAGCGTCATCATCGACCTTGAAGACGCAGTCGCCCCTGGTGACAAGGAGACCGCGCGAGCTGCGCTTGTGGCGACGCCACTCGATACTGAACGGGTCATCGTGCGCGTGAACCCACGGACCTCCGAATTCTTTGCAGCCGACCTCGCCGCCCTTGCGCAGACGGCGTACCGTGCGGTCATGCTCCCCAAAGCCGAGCAGTCGAGCGACCTTGACGGGCTCGAGGGGTACGAGGTGATCGCCCTCTGCGAGACCCCAATCGGCATTCGCGACGTCGACGCGCTCGCCGTAGACCCGCGGGTGGCGGCGCTCACCTGGGGTGCTGAAGACCTCGTTGCCGGGATCGGGGGCTTCAAGAGCCGCACGCCAGACGGTCAGCTCGGGCAGCTCGCACAGTACTCCCGTTCGCGCGTGTTAATCGCGGCGTCGGCCGCGGGTAAGCCCGCCTACGACACAGTGCATACAGATCTTGCGAATGATGAGGGGCTTCGCTCGGAAGCCTCTGAGGCGGCTGCCTCCGGGTTTCGCGGCGCGATGTGCCTCCACCCGCGCCAGGTTCCGATTCTGCGCGAGGCCTACTCGCCAGACGCGACGGCGATCGCGTGGGCGACAGGGGTGCTCGACGCCGCGGCCTCCGCGGCGAGCGGTGTCTTTGCATACAATGGCCAAATGATCGACGAACCGCTCATGCGCCAGGCGCGCCGCATTGCAGAAGTCGCGGCATCTGCTCGTCGCCCCGACGCCGGGGGAGTCCCGGAGGGCTGAGGCTGACGCATGGTGTTCGAAGCGGGCGGGCAAGGAGCGGCTGAACAGTCGCCCTCGCCGGTTGTGCCGCGACGGTCGGCGTCGCTCCTTCTCGTGCGTGATGACCCGCTGAGAGTGCTCATGCTCAGGCGGGGGAGCACGAGGGGTGCGTTTCCATCGGCGCTGGTGTTTCCCGGGGGCGTGCTCGAAGCGGCTGACGGCGCTACTGCGGTCGCCCACGGACACGCCCACGACGACGAGTCGGCCGCGTTGCGGGCGACGGCGATCCGTGAGACCTGGGAAGAAGTTGGCGTGTTGCTTGCCCGCGACCCAAACGGCCGACTGCTGACAGCGCCGCAGGTCCCCACCCCCATTGCGGCGGGTGCCGCGGGGCTCGGCGGCGTGCTCGGGGCAACCGCGGCTCGGCTCGCCCTTGACGAGGTCGTACCGTTTGGGCGGTGGATTACCCCGCTCGGCGGCAAGCGCCGGTTCGACACCGATTTCTTCATTGCCCGTGCCCCCGAGGGGCAGGAGCCGACCGCTGATGGAGTTGAGGCTGTCGCGCTGCGCTGGGTCGAACCAGCAGAGGTGCCCTCGTTGACGAGCGAGATGCTGTTATTGCCGACGCGCATGAACCTCAGGAGGCTCGGCTCATTTCGCTCTGTCGCCGAAGCCGTTGACGCGGCACCCGGTTTGCCCCGCGTGGCGGTCATGCCGACCGTGGGGTTTGACGGAGCGGGCAATCCTGTCGTGCGAATCCCCGCAGATGCGGGCTACGGCATTACTGAGTTTCACCCGAAAGACCCAGGGCACTTCCAATTCGAACGATAGGAACTCAGGTACTGGTCCGGCTCCACCCCGACGCAGACCCAGGAAGGCTAGGGAGAATCGGCAGTGAAGAGCGCGCTGAGCGCGAGGTCGGCCAAGATGTCTCGCACCCTGGACGGTGATGCGAGCGAGCCGCTGTACGGGGTCGAATTGAGCAGGCCGAAGACGGCGTGCAGCCTGACCGTGAGATCCGCCCTGCTCGCGTCCGGCATGAGACGTTCGGTGATCTGCACCCATCCGTTCACGTAACGGCGCTGGAGGCTGCGCACTCGGCGGCGGGGCTCTTCCGGGAGGTTCACGAGTTCGCGCTCCTGCGCGAGGATCACGTCTCGCTCGTTCGTCGCAAAATCGAGGTGGAAGCGAACGAGTCTGCGCAGGGTTTCCTCGTCACCGAGCTTCTCCGCGATGATCGCCTCGTAGCCTGCGAGGAGCCGCTCACTCGCGCCGACGAGCAGCTGCGTGAGAATGTCTTCCTTGCTCGAGAAATGCCTGTAGAGCGCTGGGCCGCTGACTCCGACAGCTGAGCCGAGCAGATCGATCGAGACGCCGCTGAAACCCCGTTCGGCGATGAGGGCCGCCGCCGCCTCGAGGTAGCGCTCGCGACGCTCTGCCTTGGCGGCCTCCCTCGGTGAACTTGCCATGGCCTCATCGTATCCCAGGGTCACGACTTCCGCAGGATGCCGCGACTCGTCGGTTATCGCACGGTAACCTTGCCGGGTGCCGGGGGGTATGTGATGAGCCTGGTTCTTACTCAGTGACGACGAGCAGGTCTCCTACCTCGCACTCGAGGGCGCGACAGATCGCGGTGAGCGTCGTGAATCGAATCGCCTTTGCTCGATCGTTCTTGAGTACCGAGAGGTTCACGATGCTCACGCCGACGCGATCAGCGAGCTCGGTGAGCGTCATGCCGCGCTCCGTAAGGAGCTCGTCGAGTCTGCAGTGGATTGAGTGCCCGTCTTCGGGCTCGGCCGGGGTCATACGAGCCCCTCTGTTTCGCGCTGGAGGCGAGCGCCGACAGCGAAGGCTGTCGCAACGACGGCGACTGTGAAGGCAGTGAGGAGATAGACGAGAGGGTCGGCTGCGAACACTGTCGTCGCGAGGTTCTCGCCGGCGGCGGACCTGACGGCTTCGTTTGCAAGCATCGTGCTGGCGAGATTCGCGAGTGAGTAACCGATCAGGCCGGTGATGCCTGCGGTGACGACGAGCGCCGTGTTGCGCCGCGAGAAGATGCTCCCGCGAAGGATCGAGGCTGCGAGCGCGAGGAGGCACGCCGTCACAACGATCGTTGTCACCGCGGCGAGGATTGGGCCGGCGACGCCCGGGATGAGTGCAGGGGTGGGGAGCGTGTCAACCCGGATCGTGCCGCTCGCTTCGGTGAGTGCGAGTATCTTGCCGGTTCCCACCTCTACTGAGACGGTTGCCTCCGGGGGGAGTGCCACGAACACCTCGTGCGGGCCCTGGCTGAGTACCGCCATGGCTCGCGCGACAGCCTGGACGGCGGTGAACACAACTATTGCCGCGCCCGCGACGACGAATGCCCAAATCGCGACTCTGTCGCCCCGCGATACCTCTGGGGTGTGGTGTGTCTGTTGCACAAGCGGCCTCCGCTGTCGGGCCGAGCCTCGCGATGAGGCCCGGCGATCCTTATCGATAATCGTTGTTATCGCTAATCGATAACATACGTGAATCCGCGGCGCGGCGTCAAGCCTGCCGCCAGCGAAGGTGTGCTCCGGGAACGCGCAATCGGGCGCCGTAACGCCTCTGGCGAACACGGCCCCACAAAGCCCCCGGTGCGCGTAGCCTTTAACCATCGGCGGTTCCATACCCCGTGGACCGTCAAGGAGGGTATAGATGTTTGAGAGATTCACTGACCGCGCTCGCCGCGTGATCGTGCTCGCCCAGGAAGAGGCGAAGCTGCTCAACCACAACTACATTGGTACTGAGCACATCCTGCTCGGCCTCATTCACGAGGGCGAGGGTGTCGCGGCGAAAGCTCTCGAGCAGCTCGACATCTCACTTGACGCTGTGCGCGCGCAGGTCACCGAGATTATTGGAACGGGTCAGCAGCCGCCGTCGGGTCATATTCCGTTCACACCGCGTGCGAAGAAGATGCTTGAGCTGAGCCTGCGCGAGTCGCTGCAGCTTGGCCACAACTACATCGGCACAGAGCACATTCTGCTCGGCCTCATTCGCGAGGGCGAGGGTGTCGCAGCCCAGGTGCTCGTGAAGCTCGGCGCCGACCTGAACCGCGTGCGCCAGGCAGTCATCCAGCTTCTCTCCGGCTACCAGGCCGGCAAGGAGAACGCGACTGTCGGCGCTCCCGAGGCGGGCGACGCCCCCAAGGGCTCGCAGGTGCTCGACCAGTTCGGCCGCAACCTCACGCAGGCCGCCCGCGAGGGCAAGCTCGACCCCGTTATCGGGCGCGAGAAAGAGGTCGAGCGGGTCATGCAGATCCTCTCGCGCCGCTCCAAGAACAACCCCGTGCTCATCGGTGAACCGGGCGTCGGCAAGACCGCCGTCGTCGAGGGCCTTGCGCAGGCAATTGTTAAGGGCGAGGTCCCTGAGACGCTGAAGGACAAGCAGGTCTACGTGCTCGACCTGTCGTCGATGATCGCCGGTAGCCGCTACCGTGGCGACTTCGAGGAGCGCCTGAAGAAGGTCACCAAGGAGATCCGCAACCGCGGCGACATCATCATCTTCATCGACGAGATCCACACGCTCGTCGGCGCCGGTGCTGCCGAGGGCGCGATTGACGCGGCGAACATTCTGAAGCCGATGCTCTCGCGCGGCGAGCTGCAGACGATCGGTGCGACAACGCTTGACGAGTTCCGCAAGCACTTCGAGAAGGACGCAGCGCTTGAGCGGCGTTTCCAGTCGATCATGGTGAACGAGCCGTCGCTGCCGCACACGATCAACATTCTGAAGGGCCTGCGCGACCGCTACGAGGCGCACCACAAGGTCTCGATCACTGACGGTGCGATCGTCGCCGCCGTGAATCTCGCGGACAGGTACGTGCAGGATCGCTTCCTGCCCGACAAGGCAATCGACCTGATCGACGAAGCTGGCGCTCGCCTGCGCCTCTCGATCCTGTCGAGCCCGCCCGAGCTTCGCGAATTCGACGAGAAGATCGCCGTTGTCCGCGCCGACAAGGAGCAGGCAATTGAGGCGCAGGACTTCGAGAAGGCGGCGAACAAGCGCGACGAAGAGAAGAAGCTCATCGCTGAACGCCTCCGCCTTGAGAAGCAGTGGCGCGCAGGCGATGTCGCGACGAACGCCGAGGTTGATGAGGGACTCATCGCCGAGGTGCTCGCACAGGCGACAGGCATTCCCGTCTTCAAGCTCACCGAGGAAGAGACCTCGCGTCTGCGCTTCATGGAAGATGCCCTGCACCAGCGGGTCATCGGCCAGAACGAGGCGATCTCGGCACTCGCGAAGACGATCCGCCGCCAGCGTGCAGGGCTCAAGGATCCGAAGCGCCCCTCGGGCTCGTTCATCTTCGCAGGCCCCACGGGCGTCGGTAAGACCGAGCTCGCCAAGGCACTCGCCGAGTTCCTGTTCGACGACGAGGACGCGCTCATCTCGCTCGACATGTCCGAGTACGGCGAGAAGCACACGGTCTCACGCCTGTTCGGTGCCCCTCCCGGGTTCGTCGGGTTCGAAGAGGGCGGCCAGCTCACCGAGAAGGTGCGCCGCAAGCCGTTCTCGGTCGTGCTGTTCGACGAGATCGAGAAGGCACACCCCGACATCTTCAACTCGCTGCTGCAGGTGCTTGAAGAGGGGCGTCTCACCGACGGCCAGGGCCGCGTTGTCGACTTCAAGAACACAGTCATCATCATGACGACGAACCTCGGATCGACAGCGATTGCTGGCGGCCCGGTCGGCTTCCAGCTCGAGGGCGACTCTCAGGTCGGGTACGAGACGATGAAGGGCAAGGTGAACGAGGAGCTCAAGAAGCACTTCAAGCCCGAATTCCTGAACCGTGTCGACGACACGATCGTGTTCCCGCAGCTCTCGAAGCCCGAGCTGCTGCAGATCGTCGACCTGTTTGTGAAGCAGCTGAAGGACCGGCTGCTCGACCGCGACATGTACATCGAGATCACCACGCCTGCGCGCGAGCGACTCGCAGAGATCGGGTACGACCCGACGCTCGGCGCTCGCCCGCTGCGCCGCGCGATGCAGCGGGAGATCGAGGATCAGCTCTCAGAGAAGATCCTCGGGGCCGAGCTGCTCGCTGGTGACACAGTGATGGTTGACGTCAAGGAGGGCAAGTTCACCTTCGACACGAAGCGTGACCAGCAGAAGTCGCACGGCGAGGCTTCGGCTTCGGCAGCGGCTGCCGCGGCCTCGACGGGGCTCACGCCCGGTCAGGCCGAGTAGCCCGAGTTCGTCCACACCCAAGAGGGGGTCCGGCATCCAGCCGGGCCCCCTCTTGCATTGCTGGGGTCGTATCCGACGTATCGGCCGTATGCCTGGGATCTGCAGAGGGTATGCCGCTCTTACCCGGGACACGGCCTTCTGCTGCAGATCCCATACGATGCATTCGAGTGTCGAGCGCCCTTGCGCACAGGGCCAGCTAGGCGATGGCGCCCTCATGGTCGAGAAGCCGCTGCTTTATCGCCGAGCCGAACAGGTACTTGCCGACACCGCCATCGGCGCGCACGATGCGATGACACGGAACGATGACCGCGACAAGATTCGTGGCGCAGCCAGACGCCGCGGCCCTGACTGCACCGGGTCTGCCCGCAAGCGCGGCGAGCTTCGTGTAGGTCACTGCATCGCCTGCTTGTACCTTTCGCAGTGCCCGCCACACCTCCCCGCGGAAGGGGGTCTCACGCTGTGAGACGGTGATCGCATCGAGCGCCGTGAGGTCGCCGCCGGCGTATGCCCGAAGCGCGTCTGGCACGGCGCCAGCTGTCTCGGGCAGTTGGGCAAGCCCCCGCGCAGCGAGGCCTGGATCGCTTGCGATGAGTCGGTCCCAGAGCGGGTCGGCGGCGACGTCTGGGTGGGGCTCGTCTCGCGTCTGATCGGGGACCGCCAGGAACCCGGCAGCGCACACCGCGTCATCTTCTGGGCGCCACACCGCAAGAAACGGACTGCCGACAATGTCGACGATTGTGTATGACAGGGGAGTGCTCATTGCTGTTCCTTCTGAGAGTGTGGGGGTGCGGGTGCAGTTGCGCCTGGTGTTGCGCTGGCGAGGAAATCCGCCCACAGAAACTGGGTGGCGTATCCGCGGAACGGGCGCCACGCGTCAGCGGCACGCTCGGCCTCCTTCGCCCCGGCGACGCCGAGCGCCCGGCGTAAGATCAGGTCGCCCGAAGGGTACGCGTCAGGGTCACCGAGGGCGCGCATCGCGATCAGCTCGACGGTCCACGGTCCGATGCCCCGCAGCGCGATGAGTTCGGCTCGTGCCCGCTCGCGGTCTGCGCCGGGGGTGATGTCGAGGCCTTCCTCGAGCGCGAGAGCGAGGCCCTGCAGCGTCGCAGCGCGGGCATGTGTGATTCGGAGCGTCGATTGCAGCGCCTCGGGGGATTCACCGGCGATCCGAGATACGTCGACACGGCCCGAAAAGCCCCGTTCGGCGCGTCTGTTCGGCTCGGCGTACTCGGCGAACAGGCGGCCCTGTAGTGTGCGGGCAGCTGCAAGCGAAACCTGCTGCCCGAGCACAGTCGCGAGCGCGAACTCGTGTGGGTCGCGTGCGCCTGGCAGGCGGAGCCCCGGGCGGGCTGCGACGAGTGGACCGAGGACGGGGTCGGCGGAGAACGCCTCCGCGAGCTGCGCCGGGTCTGCGTCGAGGTCGAGCATGCGCCTGACGATCTGGATCGCAGGCATAGTGTCTGCGAGGCTCGGGAGGGCGAGCACGACTGGGATACCGAGCATGCCTGGTCGTTGGTTGGCGACCTCGGGAACGTCGGACCACGAGATTGTCGCGTGGGCCGTGCCGCCAGGCACGTCGATCGCGTGAGAGGTCTGCGCGGGCGCCCCTGTGCCTGTGTCAGTCCCAATGAAATCCCTGACTGGGATCGCGTGCGCGGCGAGGAACGACCGAGTCGCGCGTCCATCGAATGGTGCTCGCGTCTGGAGCCTGAGCGTCACCCTTGGACACTCCTTCGACTCGGGACCCGGAGGTGAGTGCTGCCCAGGGGAAGCAGCGCCGTCTGGCTTCGCGATGCCCTGCCCGGGGGCACTCTGCCCGGTGCGGCGGGTGATCGCCGAGGGCGGCATGCCGAACTCCTCGCGCATCGTATCGCCGAACTGGCGCACGCTTCCGAACCCGGCGGCGAACGCGACGTCGGTGAGTGACAGGTCTGTCTGTTCGATGAGGATCCGTGCGGCGTGTGCACGCCGAGTCCGCGCGAGCTGGAGGGGGGTTGCTCCGATCTCGTCAAGCAGCATACGGCGGAGGTGGCGCTCGCTCACCGCCAGCGACTGCGCGAGGCCTGAGACGCCGCCAGCGTCGACGGCGCCGTCTCGGATACCGCGCACCGCACGTGCGACGAGGTCACTTCGGTGATCCCAGTCTCGACTGCCTGGGAGAGCGTCAGGGCGGCATCGCTTGCACGCGCGAAACCCGGCAGCAACGCAGGCAGCGGCGCTCGGAAAGAATCTGCAGTTCTCTGGCTTGGGTTTGCGTGCGGGGCACGACGGGCGGCAGTAGATACCTGTGCTCGTCACTCCAAGGTAGAACCTGCCGTCCCAGCGCCGATCGCGGCCTGACGCGGCGCGATAGCAGGCGTCGAAGCTAAGGGGCAGAGCTGCGAGTTGAGTGGACACGGATTCATTCTGCCGGGAGCGGCCGAGATGGGCACGCGGAAATCGGACACGACGGTGGGAGTCTGTGTGCGGACTAGACTTTGTGCATGAGTGTCAGCGACATTAGCGCCATCCGTGTTCGGCCCGCGACGACCCACGACGTCGTGGGGATCGTGAACCTTATGGAACCGCTTGTCGCGAGGCGAATCTTGCTCGGCAAGGACCTTGTTGAGCTCTACGGTGCAGTGCCAGGTTTCATGGTCGCGGAGGACGCCGATGGCAACGTCATCGGGTACGGTGCGCTTCACGTGATGTGGGAGCATCTCGGCGAGGTTCGCACTCTCGGCGTTTCCGAGGAGTATCTCGGTAAGGGCGTTGGCCGGGCCGTGCTCCTCGCGCTCGAAGAGCGCGCGCGTGGGCTCGGGCTGCAGCAGCTGTTCTGTTTGACGTTTGAAACTGAGTTCTTTGGGCGCAATGGGTTCGAGGAAGTCGGTGAGGATACCGAGCTCGTCGCCGCCGAGGTCTATGCCGAGCTGCTCCGGTCGCATGACGAGGGCATTGCCGAGTTTCTTGATCTTGCCCGAGTGAAGCCGAACACGCTTGGCAACACCCGCATGTTGAAGCGCCTGTAGTCAGGGGTCGGGGGTACGCTGAGGCCATGGCCAGGCGACCAGTTCAAGATCCGTCGGAGCAGCACGGAGCGCGGTCGGCCCTGCGTGACCCGGTGGGACCGGAGGATCGAAGCGTCTACGTCAAGCGCAGACTCATCGTCTTGCTCGGCCTTGTCGCAGTCATTGTCGCGATCGTGTTGATCGTGGTGCGACCCGGGGCTGCGGCACCAGACGATGCACAGGATGTCAAGATTCCGTCTGATGTCGCTGAGACCCCGAAGGCTGACACCGCGAAGGCCGGTGAGCCAGTCGCGTGCGCGAAGGCGGCGCTCGAGGTGACGCCGGTGACAGATCTGGGCTCGTACGGCGAGGGCGAGTTTCCTCAGTTGTCGCTCACTGTGAAGAACACTGGCAAGGACTCCTGCATCGCCGACCTCGGCACAGCGGGCATGAGCTTCACCGTGTCGAGCGGCAGCGACGACGTGTGGCGTTCGACTGACTGCCAGACGAATGCTGAGTCGCTTCCCGTGGTGCTGAAGGCCGGGGAGACCTTGGAGAGTGAGCCTGTCTCCTGGGACCGCACGAGGTCGAGCACTGAGACTTGCGAGATCACTCGTGATCCTGTCGTTGCGGGTGGCGCCTCGTATCACCTGAGCGCCGGTGCTGGTGGGGCTGAGAGCGAGGAGACGGCTCAGTTTCTTCTGTACTGACGACCTGCATGCCGCGGACAGAGGCGAGGCGCCCATGCTTCACTGGGTTTCGATAGCAGCGCCCGCGTAGACTTGCGATATGACACAGCTGCCTCCTGACAACGACCCGAACCAGAAGCCCGAGGACGGTACGACCGACCCCAGCGCCCCTGCCGTCCAGTCGTTTCCGCAGCGGCCCGCACAAGCGTGGGAACAGCCGACCGGTCAGCCGACGTCTGAACAGCCGGGCGGCGCACAGCCGAGCTACCAACAGCCGAGCTACGCGCAGCCAGGATACGGCCAGCAGGGATACCCTGTCGGGCAGCAGTATGCGCCCGCCGCGCCGCCAACGAACGTCTTCGCGATCGTCGGGTTCATCGCCGTATTCTTCTCGGGAATCGTCGGCGTCATCCTCGGCCACATCGCGCTGAGCAAGATCAAGCGCACCGGCGAGGGCGGGCGCGGGCTCGCGCTCGCGGCGACGATCATTGGCTACGTGCGCATTGGGCTGAGCATCCTCGGCACGATTCTGTTCTTCGTCTTCATGGGCGTGTTTGGTGCGTTCGGTTCGGCGTACAACTCATCGTACGACTCCGGCACCTATGACCACGGAGACAGCGAATTTCACAACGGCGAGGTCGGCCCGGGCGACGGCATGATTGAGGAATGGGATCCGCGCTTCACCGACATGCCGTGGATCGGCTCCGAGAATGAGGCTGTCTGCACGGCGCTCCTCGCGCCTGAGGTCTCGGTCTTTGATGACCCCGCGACC
The DNA here is from genome assembly GCF_043080205.1 of Leucobacter sp. NPDC015123. Lineage (NCBI taxonomy): Bacteria > Bacillati > Actinomycetota > Actinomycetes > Micrococcales > Microbacteriaceae > Leucobacter > Leucobacter sp. NPDC015123. The sequence continues at coordinate 58,191 of NZ_JBIBVH010000005.1, forward strand.
TACTACGGTGAGCTGCTCGCGGTGTCTGACGACGCCGAGTTCTCGCAGGTCGTTTCTGACATGTTGACGTTTGCCGAGATGGAGGGCCAGCTGACTATGGACCAGTTGAAGCAGCGCGCTGATGCTCAGCAGCAGTGGGCGGAATCCAGCTCACAGCTTGCCGAGGTCTGCATGAACGAGGGCTCGAGCGAGCGCTAGCCACAGGTCCGACGGGCGATTAGCTGCTCCACAGCGCCGACAACGGCGGCTGGGCGCCGAGGATTCGCGCTGCCACACGCCGGCCGGACTCGAGGGCTGCGGTGACCGTAGCCGGATCCTCCTGCCACGTTGCCTCGCCCGCGAAGTGCAGCGTCGCCGACGACCACTCGCGCGCGACTCCCTGTGGCTCGGAAGGACCGCCAAGCGGGGTTGCGATCCGTTCGTGGTCGGCAGGCGACGACCCAACAGTCATGTAGGCGTAGGAGCCGCGCGAGAACTCGTCGTCTTGCCACCGTGTGACACGAACGCGACTGGGATCGGGGATGCTCGCGCCGTAGATGTCTCGGAGCGCGCTCATCACCGAGTCGGCAATGCGGTCGTCGCTCCAGCCACGCGTCGCGAGTGCGCAGTCAGCCGCGGCAAAGGTCAACAGCGTGGGCTCACCACTCAGCCGCGTGAGATCGTACCAAGAGTGCCACCACGCTGCGCGCTCACCCTGCCTTCGGATCGCGTACACGTCAGGTTCCCAGAACCGCTCGTCGAAATGCAAGAAGACTTTTTCGAACGCGTTCATCGTGAGGCGAGACAGCGGGCCGCTGACTTCTTCTGGCAGCGGCGGATCGAACGCAATCGCGCCTGATCTGAGTACCCCGACCGGCGCCGTCACGACCACCCGGTCGGTATGGAAACTTGCGCCATCGGTTGAGACAGCAACGGGTGCGACAGTTGAGCCGGGCGTAGGCGGGGCCGACCATCTGACTTGGCGCACAGCGTGTCCGAGCTTAATGTCGATCCCGCTCGCTATCCCGCTCGCGAGCGCGTCGTAGCCGCCAGGGAAAACGACCTCGTCACCCTCAACCTCGTCGTCGTCAAGCCCGTGCGCATCAAGTCGAGACGCGTCGACGCCGTACTGCTCCTCCGCGCGGTGCCGAAGATGCTCAACGACGCGGGTCGCCCGCTCGCCGTCCCAACCACCGGCACGCGAGACAGCGTCGACCGCGGTGGCCGCTGCCTCCGCGTACGTGTGGCCCGCGGGTAACGAGGCGATGACCGTCGACAGGCGTCGATCGACCGCGGCGACGTCAGCGACAAACGCGTCCCGGGCAGCGGCACTCAGCGGTTCGCCCGATGGGGCGTAGTAGGCGATGGGTCGCCCGCCTGCTTGGTAGCTGCCGACAGTGAACTCGACCATGTCAAGGCCGAGCCCCAGCGCGACGGCCCGAACTGAGCTGTCGGTGATCCCGTGAATCCAGGAGCCGCCAACGTCGGTGACGCTCCCACCGACATGCTCTGAGTGTAGCCTGCCGCCAACCCTGTCGCGTGCTTCGAGCACGGCGACCCGTTGACCAGCGTGCGCGAGCAGCCGAGCCGCGGTCAGGCCCGCGACGCCAGCCCCGACAACGATCGTGTCGTAGCGCTCCATGGGCTATCGACCTGCGACTGCGCGCCCTGCAGCGCGCCCCGAGAACAGGCAGCCGCCGAGGAATGTCCCTTCGAGCGCGTTGTAGCCGTGTACACCGCCGCCACCGAACCCGGCCGCCTCGCCAACGGCGTAGAGCCCCGGAATCGGCGAACCGTTCGTATCGAGCGCTCGCGACGACAGGTCAGTTTGTACCCCACCGAGCGACTTACGGGTGAGCACGTGCAGCTTGATGCCGACGAGCGGGCCAGCTGACTCGTCGAGAAGCTTGTGCGGCTTTGTCGTACGGGTCAGCCTGTCGCCGAGGTAGCGGCGCGAGTTATGCACGCTCATCGCCTGCGCGTCTTTCGAGAAAGGGTTCTCGAACTCGGCGTCGCGGGCGCGAATAACCCGCTCGACAGCCGCCGCATCGAGCAGCGGCTCGTCCGTGAGGTCGTTCATCTTCGCGACGAGCTCGGCGACGGACTCGGCGGTGACAAAATCCACGCCTCTGTCAATGAAGGCCTGCACAGGCCCCGGTGCCCCCTTCCCGAGGCGGGTCTTCATGAGCAGTTTCTTGTCTCGGTTCGTGAGGTCAGGGTTTTGCTCCGAGCCAGAGAGGGCGAACTCCTTCGCGGCAATGCGGCTCGTCACGATGAACCAGGAGTGGTCGTGCTCGGAAAGACCAGGGAGCGTGCGCAGCAGCTTCAGCGTGCCAAGAGTGTCATGGCCAGGCAGGCCCGGAGCTGGTAGGCGGCGGCCGAGTGCGTCGAGCCAGAGCGGCGACGGACCGGGCAGGATGCGAATCGCATGCTTCGGCCAGACGGGATACCAGTTCTTGATACCTTCGGTGTAGTGCCACATGCGATCCTGGTTGACGATTCTCGCTCCCGCATCACCCGTGATCGCGAGCATACGCCCATCGACATATGCAGGGACGCCTGTCACCATTTCCCGCGGGGGAGTGCCGAGGCGTTCGGGCCAGTGCTCGCGAACGAGATCGTGGTTGCCGCCGATGCCGCCGCTCGCGACGATGACGTTCGGCGCCCGCAACTCGAACGTATCGACCTCGTCGCGGTTCGACGCGGCACCGCGGTCGCCGTTGTCTGGCGCGAGCACCGCACCCCGCACGCCAACGACCGCGCCGCTCTCGACGATGAGTTCGTCGACCCGGTGCCTGTGCTTGAACTGGGTACGGCCCGCCGCGACAGCCTCCGATGCCGACTCTACGAACGGCCGCACGACCCCGGTCCCTGTGCCCCATGACACGTGAAAACGTGGCACCGAGTTTCCGTGACCCGTCGCAGTGAGATCGCCACGCTCGGCCCAGCCGACCATTGGGGTGAGATCAATCCCGACCTCGCGCAGCCACGCACGCTTCTCGCCCGCCGCCCATTCGACGTAGGCGCGACCCCACCGCGCCGCCCAGTGATCCTCAGCCGGTGGGCCTTCGGTCCCGCTCGGACCGTCGGCAGCGTCGGGGATCCTGTCCCACTTGGCGCTGCCCTGCCAGTCCTGCCAGGCGAGCTCGAACGAGTCCTTGACTCCGAGCCGGCGCTGCTCAGGGGAGTCGACGAGGAAGAGCCCACCAAACGACCACCATGCCTGGCCGCCGACGTTCTGCGGGCCTTCCTGATCAACGATGATCGTGCGCAGCCCGGCAGCGTACGCCTCCCGCGCGGCGACAAGCCCGGAGAGTCCAGCACCTACGACAATGACATCAGCGTCCATGCCGCAATGCTACGCGGAGGTGCTGCCTTCGGCGAACTTTTCGGCGCGATCCTGACCGGTGAGCTCGTGAATCGCCCCCATTATCCGCGCAGTCGCTTCTCGCCTCGCGCGGCCAGCGGGGAGGCCGCCGAGGTCGCGGAGATCGAGCGGGCCACCGAACTCGATCGACACCCGCGTTCGCCGCCCAGTGCGGGGGTCGCGCAACTTCCGATTCGTGCCGCGGAGCCCGACAGGCACGACAACCGCCCCGGTCTCGTTGGCGAGCCAGGCCGCACCGCTGCGCCCGCGGTAGAGCCTGCCGTCCTTTGACCGGCTGCCCTCGGGGAACACGACGAAGGCGCTCCCCGCGTCGAGCACCTCCCGGCCCGCGTCGAGTGCGGCCTGCGCGGTCGAGCTTGAGCCGCGGTGCACAGCAACCGCGCCAATGCCAGTGAAGAACCAGCGGCCGAGCCGACTGCCGAAGAGCGATGCCTTCGCGAGAAACTGCACGCGGCGCGGAGTGAACGACGGGATCAGGATCGTGTCGAGCATCGACTCGTGATTGCTCACCAGGAGGAGCGGGCCCGTGTGGGGGACGTGCTCGCGGCCGGTGATACGCGGGCGGTAGAGCACCCACAGCACGGGCTTTAAGATGGCGCGCCCGATAAAGAAAATGGGGCCTGTGCGCGCCGGTTTCGCGGGAGTAGTCACCGCACGAGTGTAGCGGCACTGGTATGCCGCGGCCGGGTGCGCGTGCCCGCGAGCGCTCCTGGACACCGCGCTGCGCGAGCTACGAATAATCCGGCGCCGCAGGCAGCCCAAAGAACTCCTCGAGCGTCGCAACCCCCTGCTCGCGCATCTCGAGCGCGAGCTCAGTGCCGACAAACCTGAAATGCCAGGGCTCCGGCATGAACCCGGTGACCTGCTCCTTGCCGTCTGGATACCTGATGACGAACCCGTAGTCCGCCGCGTGCTGGGCGAGCCAGGAGCCCGTGGGCGTATCCCCGAAGCAGCCGTCGAGGTAGCAGTCGCCATGGTCATCGAGATCGACGACGAGCCCAGTCTGGTGTTCCGAGTGCCCCGGCCGTGCCGAGTACCGGTCTGCAGCCTCGGCGCCGTCGCGGTCGACGTAGCCGTCGTAGAGGGCGACCTGGGTGCTGTAGTCGCGGTAGGCGCTGATGATCCACACGGTGTGGCCCGCATCGGAGGCAGCGCCGATGAGTGCCTCAACTGCTCGGGCAGCTGGTTCCCGCAGTGGCTGGGCGAACTCGTTCTCGACGCCAGATGTTGCAACGAGATCGCTCGGCGCCCAGTCAACCGGCTGCAACGGCCGTGTCTTGTTTGTTACGACCCAGAGCGATGCCGGGTCATCGATCGACTGCGCACTCTTGTCGAACCCTGGTTCCACCGGTGAAGGATCTGGTGTCTGCGAGGTCTCAGGCTTTGGCGAGGGCGTGGACCCTTGGGTATCCGGCGCTGCTGGCCCGCCTGAGGCACACCCTGTGAAGAGGGTCAGGCAGACGAGCGCGGCTGCGCCGGCCGAGGCAGCATTGCGACGCACGCCTGAGCGGCGCACAGCGCCTGTGGAGGCGGCCGTGACCGGGACGTTGCCGAGCGAGACGAGCTTCATAGGCTCAGCCTAACGAAGCCTTTAAGCTGAACCTGTGGCTGACAACACGCAACTTGACCCCCGCCGTAGCGATTCCGCTCGCCCGAAGCGCACCGCGCTCATCGCCGTCATCATCGCCGCAGTGCTGCTGCTCGGCGGGGCGGCGGTCGCCGCGGTGCTGCTGCTGGGAGGATCGAGCGATCCTGACCCCGCGCCGAAGCCCGCGCCCAGCCCGTCGCCGACGGCCGACTCGGCTGAGGAACCCGCCGGTCCGGCCCCAATCCACGTCATTGCCATGGGCGACATGCTGCCGCACGACTCCGTGAATGAGAACGCCAAGCAGCCCGACGGAAGCTACAGCTACGCACCGTTTTTCGACGGGATCAAGACGCAGCTCGACGCTGCAGATGTCACCTTCTGTAACCAGGAGGTGCCAAGTGCCGGCGTTGACTTCGGCATCAGCGGCTACCCGACATTCAACGCCCCGACAGAGTTTGCGCGCGACTTGCGCGAAGCGGGAGGGTGCGACCTGATTAACCTCGCGACAAACCATAACGCGGACAAGGGGATCGAGGGGATAGCTGCGACGCGCGCAGCGTGGGATGCGCTTTCGCCCGCAATTGTGAGCGGCGCAAATCGTAACGCCGAAGAGCAGGGAACCGTCGACATTTTCGACAAGGATGGGACGAGCATTGCCCTCGTTTCGTTTGCAGAGTTCTCAAACGCGCCGGTCGACAAGGTCTCCATGAACTTCATGGACGACGACGCGCTCGTCGACAGGCTGATGGCGCAGGCTCGCGAGAAGGCCGACGTTGTCATCGTTTCCGCCCACTGGGGCACCGAAGACTCGCATGAGGTCAACGATGCGCAGCGGAGCTTTGCAGCGAAACTCGCCGGGCTTGGCGCTGATGTGGTCGTGGGCACTGGCCCTCACGTGCTGCAGCCAGTGACGTGGCTCGATAAGGCGGGGGGCGGAAAGACTCTCGTTTGGTACTCGATCGGCAACATGCTGAGTACGCAGCTCGAACTCGATCAGCGCACTGGGGTCATCGCCGGGTTCGACGTCGTGCGAGGCGACGATGGAAGCGTGAAAATTGAGAATCCGACAGCGATTCCCACCTACATGCACTACGACTGGAGCGCGGAGCAGGAGATAGCCGGCGAACTTGCTGCACGCCACAATCTTTCACTCACTCCGCTCGCCGACTCAGACGACCTCCTGAAACGCACACGCTTTGGTGTCACCGCAGCCGCTCAGCTTGCAGCAACAACGAGCATTCTTGGCCCGGACGTGCGGGTCGTGGAGCGATAACCGGCGGAAGCGCCTGAAACGGATCTTTCACTGGCAGAATAAGAGCATGGCGATAGGAACCGCAGACCTTCCAGACCCCGACGGCCCGGAGGATCGCCCCGCGCCCGCAGGGAATCCGGGCTGGCTCAACGAGGAAGAACTGCTCTTCGTGCGCGGCCGGATTCCTGTGCTGTACGTCGAGGCCGTGCCAGTGAGGCTCGACGGCCTCGGCAAAGTCATCGAGGTTGGCTTGCTGCTCCGCAGCACACCGGAGGGACACCTGACGCGGGCATTCGTCTCCGGTCGAGTGCGGTTCGGGGAGCCGTTGCGTGAGGCGCTCTTTCGCCACCTCGAGAACGATCTCGGGCCGATGGCGTTTCCACAGATGCCGACGACGCTGATGCCCGCACAGGTCGCCGAGTACTTCCCGATGCCTGGCATCTCGCAGTACGTCGACGAGCGTCAACATGCCGTCTCACTCGTATACGTTGTGCCAGTGACGGGCAGCTGCGACCCCCGCCAAGACGCGCTTGAGGTGACCTGGATGACCCCGGAGGACGCGCTTGCTGCTGACACCCTTTCAGAGCTTCCAGGCGGGCGCGGCGAGCTGCTGCGCCAAGTTTTGAGCACTGTCGGCTGCTGAGGTGTTGAGGTGCTGAGGTGCTGAGGTGCTGCGGGCTGCTGGTCTGCGAATCGCGGGTACTTACGCGGCCCGGCGCTCCCACACGATGAGGTGCGCCCGTGAGAACCCCCTGGAGCACTTCGCGCACGACGCTTCGCGCACGGGCTTGCGGAACCGGTAGTGCTCGTGCCCGCCTGGGCAGCGACCCACCCAGGGCGCGCGCTCGTGGGCGATCTCGCCCTGATGCGTGCGCCCGCCAACGTATCCGAGATCGCGGGCGATGCGCGCCCACTTCGGTCCGTGAGCGGCTGCAGGCCCCGCGATCGCATGTGCGACCTCGTGGAGCAGGATTTGGTGGACCTCGTCGTCGTCAAATTTCTCGGCAAGATACTTCGAGACGCTGATGCGGCGATCCGTGTAGTTACAGAGCCCCGCACGCCGCTTCGCATTGTCGAATGCGAACGTCCATTCGCCGGACCCGAATAGCGGGTCTAGGTGATGCCTGATCAGCGCGTTGGCCCAGTGCCTGACGCGGTCGAGTTCACTCATTGCTAGGCGCCGAAGATGCCTGGCGAAGGCGCGGGAGAGTCGACGGCCGTCGCATCAGTGACGGCTCGGGTCGAACCTACGAGCTCTGTGAGCTCTCGGCCCTCCAGCAGCCGCGCCGGGTGAGGTCCGCCTGCGAGGAGCCGCGGGAGCCAGTCGAGCTCGCCAACGGGGGAGCCTGGAGCCGCGTTTGAGGCGATGATGACGACATTGCCAAACCGGCGGCCCTTCAGCACCTGGGGTTCGGCGACGGCGACGACCTCAGAGAACAGCGCTTTGAGCGTCGCAAGCTGGCCGCGCACGAATGGAAGTCCGGTTCCGTCAGCCGCGTTGACAACCACCAGACCGTTCGGAGCGAGGAGCGGGCGCACGAGCTCATAGAACTCCACACTCGAGACGTGGGCTGGAGTTTGGGAGCCCGAGAAGATGTCAACAACAACGAGGTCCATTGCGCCATGCATTCCCGCGGGGAGTTTGCCGAGTACGGCGCGCGCGTCGCCGTGGCGCACCCGGATACTTGCTCGCTTTGGAAGCGGGGCGGCCTCGCGTACGAGATCAACGAGCGCGCTTTCAAGCTCAACGACCTGCTGGCGGCTCCCAGGCCTCGTCGCCTCGACGTAGCGGGGAAGTGAGAACGCCCCGCCACCTAGGTGGAGCGCCGAAATGGGTTCGCTTGGGGGCCGAAACAGATCGATGACGTGGCCGATGCGCCGCATGTACTCAAAGAAGAGATCGGACGGGTCACGCAGGTTCACGTGTGACTGTGGGGTCCCGTCGATCACGAGCTCGATGGCGCCGTCGACCCACTTATCGGCCTCAATTGATGCCGTGCGCCCAGAGGCGAGTGTGACGGGCTCGGGGAGGATCACACCAGCCCAAGCTCGGCGAGCTTCGAGCGCATATCTGCATCGCTCGGCTCGACCTGATGGGTGCCATCTGGATACGTGATGACAGGGATATTCTTGCGACCGCTGATGTCGGCAGCAACGTCCGCCGCCTCCGGGGTCTCGACAAGGTCAATCCACTCGTAGGCGACCTGTGCTTCGCCGAACACACGCTTCGCGCGTCGGCAGTCGCCGCACCAGTCAGCGCCGAAGATGCGGATGCTGGGGGTCTCGGTCTGCTCGTTCTCGCTCATGCCGCTAATCTTACGTTCTTCACCATCGACGTGGGGCGGGCTTCGCGCACCTGTGGATTATCTCGTCGGCGGTCTGTGCCATACCCTGCGAGCGATGACAGCCGCGGAAACGCCGACAAGTGCGCCAGCGACAGTGTCGCTCAGATAGTGCACGCCGAGTGCGGTCCGGCTCCACATCATCGCAAGTGTCCAGGCGACAGCAGCGATCCAGATCCAGGCCACCGACGACTTTGTGACAAATGTCGCCCCGCTCTCGTACACGGAAGAGACCGCGTAGGCAAGCGATACCGCGAGCGCGGCCGCCCCCATCGAATGCCCAGACGGGAAGGAGGACCCATCCCACGGATACAGTGCCTCCATTGGACGCGGTCGCGCAACCAGGTACTTCAGAGTCTCTGAGAGTGCGACGCCGAGGAGCAGAGCGGTCGCGAGCGCGGCGGCCTCCCGCAGAAACCGGCGGGTGAGCAGTAGCGCGCAAGCGACGGCACCGCACGCAGCGACGCCGACACCCGAGCCGATCTCTGCCATGAACGCTGCGACAGTGAAGGAGACCGACCCCGGCGAAAGCCGTGCTGCCTCGCGCCATGAATTGTCGAGGGGGAGTGGTCCGCTCTGGACGAAATGGAAGTACGCACCGAGCCCGGCCACCGCGAGGATCGCGAGAGACGCCCAGAGAACTGGGAGCACGGGCTTGGAATGCATTCCTTCACAGTAACGGCCGTGCCTGCCGTGTGGCTGGTAGGGAGCTTCGGGGAAGCTGAACCCCGCGAGGATCAGCCGGGGTAGGGCCCCGGCGGATCAGTCGGAACCGGGCCAGCCGGTGGAGAGTAGGGGCCGGCCGTCGGTGTTGGCGGAGCTGGCGGCGCGGCGACAAACGGATCTGCAAGCTGTGCTGGCGCGTACCCGGCCGCCCGCGCTGAGTGATAGTTGTACAGCGAGAACGCCAGCGCATCGCTTCGCGTGCGAGCGTCAAGGTAGGCGTTCGCGGCCACAACGGCCGACACCGGCAGAAGCCCGGCGCTGCCGATGAACACGGGGAGGCTCCCGAGGTAGGTGGCGAGTACGCGCGGGCCGGTGATCCCTGTCTCTAAGACAGCGTTCGGCAAAAGCGCGGCGATAAGTACCACGACGATGAGCGTGAGCACGCCGACGAAGGCAATGTACGCGAGCCCAAGGAGGACGTACACGCCTACCAGCCGCCAGCCGCGCCCGCGAGTGAGCTCCCACGAACGCCGAAGTGCAGCCCACGCGGTGACATGCTCGCAGACGATGATGGCGGGGGCGAGGGTGATGCGCACCGACAGCCACGAGAGCGGGACCGCGATTCCGAGGCCCAGGAGCGCGAACAGCAGTAGGGCAGGGCCTACGGCCGAAGTCGCGGCGGCGACCGTAGCGACCACGAATGCAACAACGAACACGACGATACCCATGACAATGGCCAAGGCGATCCCGAACGCCAAGAGAAGGCCGCCGTACCCCATGAGCCTGCCAAGCTGCGCGCGAGTCGCCGCCCACAACTCGCCTGCGGTTGCGCGGTGCCCGAGTGCCTCAAAGCGCACGCCGTTGGCCACGTAGCCCTGCAGGACCGCTCCGCCAAGCATCGAGATCACGAGATAGATGATCGACGTGAAGAATGTCAGCAGGGCGATGCCGATAGTGCTTGCGTCTGCGCGGGGGCCACCTGGTTCCCCGATGCCAGCAGCATCGAACACTGCTGTCGGCACTGCAAACACAAGGTGAACCGCCAGGGGCAGAAGCATCGCCCACACCACGAGGGGTTTCAGGTTCTGGGTAACCGCGGTGAATCCTCGCGAGATGATCGTGCCGACTGAGAGTGGCCCGGGCAACAGGGGTGGGACGGGCGTGCCTACCGGGCGGGGGTTGTGCGCTGATGCGTGAGAAGTCACTCGCTTCACTGCTCCTGGGGTGCCGGAATGTTTGGTCCGTGCCCCCACACACGTTGTACAGTCTTGCACGCTTGCGGGAGACCCTCGCAACCGGGAGCAAAGAAGTCCTTGTCAGCAGGTAACGATGGTGTTACAGTAGAAAGCTGCACTATGGACACGAGTCTGCCTTCATATAGCGGAAGGCCCCGGGAGTTGGCGCGAAAGCGCATATGAACCCCGTGTGACCGCAGAGCATTTCTTCGCAAGACCAAGTCAATCGGCCCGACGGGGCCCACGGAGGTACTTCCTTGGCTGCTGCGCGCAACGCATCGTCCACCAATAATCCGAAGAACGGTCGCAACCACTCGCGACTCTCATTCGCCAAGATTTCCGACACGCTGTCGGTGCCGAACCTGCTGGCACTACAGCTCGAGAGCTTCGACTGGCTCGTCGGCAACGACGCGTGGTCTGCACGCGTCGAAGAGGCACAGGCTCAGGGGCGCGATGACATCGCGCTGAAGAGCGGTCTCGAGGAGATCTTCGAGGAGATGTCCCCGATCGAGGACAACGCTGGCACCATGCAGCTCTCGTTCGAGAACCCGATCCTCGACGAGCAGAAGTTCTCGATCGACGAGTGCAAGGAGCGTGGCAAGACCTACTCGGCTCCCCTCTACGTTGAGGCGGCGTTCTACAACACCGAGACCCAGGTGCTGAAGAGCCAGACTGTCTACATGGGCGACTTCCCGCTCATGACAGACAAGGGCACCTTCATCATCAACGGCACCGAGCGCGTCATCGTGTCGCAGCTCGTCCGTTCGCCCGGCGTCTACTTCGAGCGTCAGCAGGAGAAGACCTCCGATAAGGACGTGTTCTCGGCACGCGTCATCCCGAGCCGCGGTGCATGGCTCGAGTTCGAGATCGACAAGCGTGACCAGGTCGGCGTCCGTATCGATCGCAAGCGCAAGCAGTCGGTCACCGTGTTCCTGAAGGCGCTCGGCATGACAACCGGCGAGATCCTCGAGGAGTTCGCAGGGTACGAGTCGATCGCCCTCACCCTTGAGAAGGACGGCATCGTCGAGAAGGAAGGCGTCAGCCTTCAAGAGGAAGCCCTCAAGGACATCTACCGCAAGCAGCGCCCGGGCGAGCAGGTTGCGATCGAGGCTGCGCGCGCGCTCCTCGACAACAGCTACTTCAACCCGAAGCGCTACGACCTCGCGAAGGTCGGCCGCTACAAGATCAACCGCAAGCTCGGCCTCGAGGCTCCGATCACCGACTCGGTGCTCTCGCTCGAAGACATCGTTGCGACGATCAAGTACCTCGTCGGCCTGCACGCAGGCACCGAGACGCTTCCCGGCACCCGCGAGGGCAAGGCATTCGACAACCGCCTGGACACCGACGACATTGACCACTTCGGCAACCGTCGTATCCGCGCCGTTGGCGAGCTGATCCAGAACCAGGTCCGCACGGGCCTCAGCCGCATGGAGCGCGTCGTCCGCGAGCGCATGACCACGCAGGACATCGAAGCGATCACGCCGAACACGCTGATCAACACGCGTCCCGTGCTCGCAGCGATCAAGGAGTTCTTCGGAACCTCGCAGCTGTCGCAGTTCATGGACCAGAACAACCCGCTCGCGGGCCTCACCAACAAGCGTCGTCTGTCGGCGCTCGGCCCCGGTGGTCTCTCCCGTGACCGCGCAGGCGTCGAGGTGCGAGACGTTCACCCGTCGCACTACGGCCGCATGTGCCCGATTGAGACCCCTGAAGGCCCGAACATTGGTCTGATTGGTGCGCTCGCAACGTTCGCACGCATCAACGCCTTTGGCTTCATCGAGACCCCGTACCGTCGCATCGTTGACGGCACCGTCACCGACCAGGTCGACTACCTCACCGCCCACGAAGAGGACGAGTTCCTCATCGCGCAGGCCGGTGCTCCCGTCGACAAGGACGGCAAGTTCGCCGAGAAGCAGGTCCTCGCTCGCCCCCGTGGCTCCGAGGTGCAGCTCGTCGACGCCGACCAGGTTCAGTACATGGACGTCTCGGCCCGCCAGATGGTGTCGGTTGCGACTTCGCTGATTCCGTTCCTCGAGCACGACGATGCGAACCGCGCGCTCATGGGTGCGAACATGCAGCGTCAGGCTGTTCCGCTCGTTCGCTCCGAGTCGCCGCTTGTCGGCACCGGCATGGAGGGCTACGCAGCCATCGACGCCGGCGACGTTATCGTCGCTGAGCAGGCTGGCGTGATCCAGGACGTGTCGGCTGACGTAGTCACCGTGATGCTCGATGAGGGCGGCACGAAGAAGTACTACATGCGCAAGTTCGACCGCTCGAACCAGGGCACGAACTACAACCACCGCGTCATCGTCAAGGCTGGCGAGCGGATCGAGGCCGGCGAGGTTATCGCCGACGGCCCCGCAACCGAGAACGGTGAGCTCGCGCTTGGCAAGAACCTCCTCGTAGCGTTCATGCCGTGGGAGGGTCACAACTTCGAGGACGCGATCATCCTCAGCCAGAACCTCGTGAAGGACGACACGCTGTCGTCCATCCACATCGAGGAGTACGACGTCGACGCGCGCGACACCAAGCTCGGTAAGGAAGAGATCACTCGCGATCTCCCCAACGCGAGCATGGAAGCGCTGAAGGATCTCGACGAGCGCGGCATCATCCGGATCGGCGCAGAGGTCAACCCGGGCGACATCCTCGTCGGCAAGGTGACCCCGAAGGGCGAGACCGAGCTCTCGGCCGAGGAGCGCCTGCTCCGCGCAATCTTCAACGAGAAGAGCCGCGAGGTTCGCGACACCTCGCTGAAGGTGCCGCACGGCGTTGCAGGCACCGTCACCTCCGTGAAGGTGTTCGACGCTGAGAACGACAACGACGATGACCTCGGGTCGGGCGTCAACCAGCGCGTAGTGGTCTACATTGCGCAGAAGCGTAAGATCACCGAGGGCGACAAGCTTGCTGGCCGTCACGGCAACAAGGGCGTCATCTCGAAGATCCTGCCTGTCGAGGACATGCCGTTCCTCGAAGACGGAACGCCTGTCGACGTGATCCTCAACCCGCTCGGTATCCCGGGCCGAATGAACTTCGGTCAGGTCCTCGAGATCCACCTCGGCTGGATCGCGAAGCAGGGCTGGAAGGTCGACGGTTCGCCTGAGTGGGCTGCGAAGCTTGCTGAGTCGGCGCTCCAGGCTGAGCCGAACACGAAGGTTGCGACCCCCGTGTTCGACGGCGCCTCGGAGCTCGAAATCGCGGGTCTCCTCGACTCGACGACTCCGAACCGTGACGGTGAGCGCCTCATCGACTCGAGCGGAAAGACCCGTCTGTTTGACGGTCGCTCGGGCGAGCCGTACCCGTACCCGATCTCGGTCGGCTACATGTACATCCTGAAGCTGCACCACCTCGTCGACGACAAGATCCACGCGCGTTCGACTGGCCCGTACTCGATGATCACCCAGCAGCCCCTCGGTGGCAAGGCGCAGTTCGGTGGACAGCGCTTCGGTGAGATGGAAGTGTGGGCCCTCGAGGCCTACGGTGCCGCGTACGCGCTCCAGGAGCTGCTCACGGTCAAGTCCGACGACATCCTCGGCCGCGTGAAGGTCTACGAGGCCATCGTCCGTGGCGAGAACATTCCGGAGCCGGGCGTGCCCGAGTCGTTCCGAGTGCTCATGAAGGAAATGCAGTCGCTCTGCCTGAACGTTGAGGTGCTCGGAGCCGACGGCAACGCCGTCAGCCTGCGCGACAACGACGACGAGGCGCACCGCACAGCGGAAGAGCTCGGTATTAACCTGTCCACTCGCTTCGAGGCAGCTTCGGCTGACGAGATCTAAGTAGGCTGCGCCCCGCCTACGGGCGGGGCCGCCGCCGCTTCAGAAATTTTAAGTTTTCACCAAGGAGAACATTTTGCTCGAGGGTACGAGTTTCAATGAGCTGCAGATTCGTCTGGCGACCGCCGAAGATATCCGTGGCTGGTCGTTCGGCGAGGTCAAGAAGCCGGAGACAATCAATTACCGCACGCTGAAGCCTGAGAAGGATGGTCTGTTCGGCGAGCAGATCTTCGGTCCTAGCCGCGACTGGGAGTGCGCGTGTGGCAAGTACAAGCGTGTGCGTTACAAGGGCATCGTTTGTGAGCGTTGTGGCGTAGAGGTCACCAAGTCGAGCGTTCGTCGTGAGCGCATGGGCCACATCGAGCTCGCAGCTCCCGTGACCCACATCTGGTACTTCAAGGGCGTGCCGTCACGCCTCGGCTACCTGCTCGACATGGCGCCGAAGGACCTCGAGAAGGTCATCTACTTCGCCGCCTACATGATCATCGACATCGATGAAGAGGGCCGCCACGAAGACATGGCAGAGCTTGAGGCCGAGCTGCGGCTCGAGCTGAAGGCACTGTCCGATCAGCGTGACATCGCTGTTGCTCAGCGTCAGCAGCAGGCTGAGACCGATCTAGCTGCGCTCGAGGCTGAGGGCGCGAAGGCTGACCAGCGCCGCCGCGCAGAGGCCTCGGCTGAGAAGGACATGACCTTGATCCGCCGCGGCTTCGACGACGACATCGCTCGTCTCGAGCGCGTCTGGGACGACTTCCGCAACCTCAAGGTTGGCGACCTCAAGCCCGAGGACGCTGTCTTCGCAGACCTCATGGACCGCTACGGCGACTACTTCGAGGCCTACATGGGCGCGGAGGCCATCAAGAAGCGCCTTGAGGCGTTCGACCTTGAGGCAGAGGCCGAGACGCTTCACCTTCAGATCGCCGAGGGCAAGGGCCAGAAGAAGATCCGTGCGATCAAGCGCCTGAAGGTCGTCAGCGCCTTCCTGCAGACCGGTGCAAGCCCGGCCGCTATGGTGCTCGACGTCGTTCCCGTGATCCCGCCCGAGCTTCGCCCGATGGTGCAGCTCGACGGTGGCCGCTTCGCGACCTCGGATCTCAACGACCTCTACCGTCGTGTGATCAACCGCAACAACCGTCTGCGCCGCCTGCTCGATCTCGGTGCCCCCGAGATCATCGTGAACAACGAGAAGCGCATGCTGCAGGAAGCCGTCGACGCACTGTTCGACAACGGCCGCCGCGGCCGCCCCGTTACGGGCACCGGCAACCGTGCGCTCAAGTCGCTCTCTGACATGCTCAAGGGCAAGCAGGGTCGTTTCCGTCAGAACCTGCTCGGTAAGCGCGTTGACTACTCGGGCCGTTCGGTGATCGTCGTTGGCCCGCAGCTCAAGCTGCACCAGTGTGGTCTTCCGAAGCAGATGGCGCTCGAGCTGTTCAAGCCGTTCGTTATCAAGCGCCTCATGGACCTCTCGCACGCACAGAACGTGAAGGCCGCGAAGCGCATGGTCGAGCGTTCGCGCTCAGAGGTCTGGGACGTACTCGAGGAGATCATCCGCGAGCGCCCAGTCATGCTGAACCGTGCACCTACCCTGCACCGCCTCGGCATCCAGGCGTTCGAGCCGCAGCTCGTTGAGGGCAAGGCTATCCAGCTACACCCGCTCGTATGTGCAGCGTTCAACGCTGACTTCGACGGCGACCAGATGGCAGTTCACCTGCCGCTGTCGGTTGAGGCGCAGGCTGAGGCACGCGTGCTCATGCTCGCATCGAACAACATCCTGAAGCCGTCTGACGGCCGCCCGGTCACCCTGCCCTCGCAGGATATGATCATCGGTCTGCACCACCTCACCACGGTGAAGCCTGGTGCTGTCGGCGAAGGCCGTGCGTTCGGCTCGATCGCCGAAGCGATCCTGGCCATGGACGAGCACACGCTCGACCTCGGTGCGCTCGCGAAGATCCGCCTGACCGGATACACCGACGCTTCGGGTGTCACTTCGGAGAAGCCCGTGCTCGTCGAGACCACTCTCGGCCGCGCGATCTTCAACGAGGCGCTGCCCGCTGACTACGTGTACTTCGAGCAGGTTGCCGACAAGGGCACGCTCTCGACGCTTGTCAACGACCTCGCAGAGCGCTACCCGAAGGTGGAGGTCGCTGCGACCCTCGACCGCATCAAGGATGCCGGTTTCCACTGGGCAACCCGTTCGGGTGTGACCGTTGCGCTGTCTGACATCGTGACACCGTCGAACAAGGCCGAGATCCTCGCCGCACACGAGACCGAAGCAGCCGCAGTGCAGAAGCGCTTCGACCGCGGTCTCATCACCGAGCAGGAGCGTCACGCAGATCTCGTGAAGATCTGGACCCAGGCAACCGACGAGGTCGCCGAGGCCATGCGCGACGCATTCCCCGCAGACAACACCATCTTCCGCATGGTGTCGTCGGGTGCTCGTGGTAACTGGCTGCAGATCCGTAACATCGCCGGTATGCGTGGCCTCGTGTCCGACCCGAAGGGCGAGATTATCCCGCGCCCGATCATTAACTCGTACCGCGAGGGCCTGTCGGTGGCGGAGTACTTCATCGCGACCCACGGTGCACGTAAGGGTCTTGCCGATACCGCGCTTCGTACCGCCGACTCGGGTTACCTGACGCGTCGTCTGGTTGACGTCTCGCAGGATGTCATCATCCGCGAGGAAGACTGCGGCACGCGCCGCGGCCTCGACCTGCCGATCGCGGCTGAGGTTGACGGCCAGATCGTTCGCGACGAGAACGTCGAGAACTCGGTCTACGCTCGTACCCTCGCTGCTGACGCGGTGAACGCTGCAGGTGACGTTGTTGCTGCTGCGGGCTCCGACGTGGGCGACGTTGCGATCGACATGCTCGTCGGCGCTGGCGTGACCGAGATCAAGGTGCGCTCCGTGCTCACCTGTGAGTCTGCGGTTGGCGTCTGTGCGACTTGCTACGGCCGTTCACTCGCGACCGGCCAGCGCGTTGACATCGGCGAGGCCGTCGGCATCATCGCGGCACAGTCGATTGGTGAGCCGGGTACCCAGCTGACCATGCGTACCTTCCACACCGGTGGTTCGGCTTCGGCTGACGACATCACGCAGGGTCTTCCCCGCGTGCAGGAGCTCTTCGAGGCTCGTACCCCGAAGGGTGCGTCGCCGATCGCTGAGGCCGCAGGCCGTATCACGATCGAAGACACCGAGAAGAGCCGCCGCCTGATCCTCACACCTGACGATGGCACCGAGGAGAAGCAGTACCCCGTACTGAAGCGTTCGACGCTCATCGTCGAGGACGGTCAGCACGTTGAGCTCGGCCAGCCGTTCATCCAGGGAACGCTCGACCCGAAGGACATCCTTCAGGTCGGTTCGACCGAGGGCGGCAAGCACATCCCAGGTGAGCGCGCAGTGCAGAAGTACCTTGTTGAGGGCGTGCAGGGCGTCTACCGTTCGCAGGGCGTGCCGATCCACGATAAGCACATCGAGGTCATCGTTCGCCAGATGCTCCGCAAGGTCACCGTTGTCGACCACGGCGAGACAGAGCTGCTCCCGGGCGAGCTCGTCGACCGGTCGCGCTACCAGCGCATCAACCGCGAGGCACTCGTTGACGGCAAGCGTGCGGCGACCGCGCGCCCCGAGGTCATGGGTATCACCAAGGCATCGCTCGCGACCGAGTCGTGGCTCTCGGCGGCCTCCTTCCAGGAGACCACCCGCGTGCTCACGCAGGCTGCGATGGAGGGATCGAAGGATCCGCTCGTCGGCCTCAAGGAGAACGTCATCATCGGTAAGCTCATCCCGGCTGGTACGGGCCTGAGCACCTACACCGACGTCGAGGTTTCGGCTACGGAAGAGGCTCGCGCCGAGCGTTACCCGAACCGCATGTACGCGGGCGAGGGCACGTTCGACGAGAACGACTTCTCGTTCGTCGACTTCGACACCTTCACCTCTGACGAGTTCAACCCCGGCAACTACAGCTAGCGGGTTCGGCTGCCCGCCTCGCGGGTAGCCGGTCAGACCGAAAAGCGGGCCTCCACCTTCGGGTGGGGGCCCGCTTTTGTGTTCGTTGGGTGCTCCCGCGTGGGGGCACCTGGCCAAGTCGACCTCGTTCACTTGCTGCCGGCCTTGCAGCCCGGGGCGTCCAACAAGCGGTATGGGATCTGCAATTGTGATGTAGCTTCGGCGCTGAATCGACATATGGTGTGCAGATCTGCCGGGCACTGGCCGAGGGCCGGAGGTCGGCGGCTCGCGGGCAGGCGGTTGGTAGTTGTGGCTGGATTGACTGTGGAGACTGCCCTCACACGCAATGGGATCTGCAGTAACAATGCCTGTGTGGTGCCGGATCGACATTGGAATTGCAGATCTGCCGGGCGCGGGCCGGGGCCGGAAGCAGGGTGAGGCCACCGCCCCTGAGATGAGTTGCAGCGCCACCGGCTTGTTCGCGAGAAACACTGTTTCGCACCCCATTCCCGCGCGGGATCGCCCATTTTCACTGCGGAGCTTGTATCGTGGCGGCAGAAAGTAAGGCACGCGAGAGGTAGAGCGATGAGCGATGAGCGCGAGACACCCGTCGATCCCGGTGCGCCGGTCGAAGAACAGGCAGCCAGCGATACGGCTGTGCAGGACGCGGTCGACCGCGCGACGGGAGCCGTCGAGGACCCGGCAAAAGAGGTCATCGTCGTTGATGCATCGGGCGCAGTGGTCGACTCGTCAGTAGGCGACGCGCAGACGGCCGTGGCCGCTGGCGCTGAGGCTTTCGCTGAGCAGGCGCACCGTGAGCAGGCTGCAAGCGTGGATACGCAGCTCGATATTGAGACGCCGGGGGAGCAGCCGTCGCGCATCCCGCCCGTCGAGGATCTGCCGTCGGCCGCGGCCGCCCCTGAGGTACCTGTCGCCGCGCCAGGAGTGCAGTTCGCAGACCCTGCCCGTGATGGCGAGATCAGGATCAGCGCTGATCATCCGATGGCTGCGCTCTACATGCAGTCGCCGATGCCGCCAGACCTCAGGGGCAACCGCGCTGCGGGCGTGCTGATCGCGTTGCTCGGGGCCGTCGCCTTCGCCGTGCTGTACGCGGGCATCGTTTCGGCGATGATCGCGCGAGACTTCCCGCCCTCGACGTTCCTGACCGAGGGGCTTTTGCCGTGGGTCACTTCGTGGGGATTCATCGCGGGCGTTGTCGCGTTCTTCGTCGGGCTCGCGATTCTGGTGCTCATCTTTGGTCGTGCGGGCTGGTGGGCCTACGTGATCTTCAGCCTGTTCGTTGGCATTATCGTGTGGGTCGCGACGACCGCGACATTCGCGCTGACAGGCGGCCCGTACGAGGCTGTCGATGGGGCTAAAGGGTTTGTGGAGACAGCACGGCAGCTCGCGTTCACGGTGCCGACGCTCGGAGCCGCGATTCTCGCTCGCGAGGTCGCAGTGTGGTTTGGAGCCTGGATCGGTTCGCGCGGCCGCCGCATGACCGCGAAGAACGCGGCCCTGCTCGAGGAGTACGAGGCTGCCCTTGCCGAGGTGCGGGCGAAGCAGTAATGACCGAGGGCGCCAAGCGGGGAGTGACCCGAGGGTATGTCCTCGGGCTGCTTGGCGCGACCCTCGTGGTTGCTGCGGCGATCGTTGTCGCCGTGTGGGGGCTTCTCGGAATGGCGCTCGGGCGCGAGCCTATCGAGACTGAGGACGTGCCCCTCTGGTTCGGCATCGTCAGTATTGGGCTCGGGCTGGCGCTCCTTGGAGCGCTGTTGTGGCAGCAGGCGCTCTCGCTGCTGCGCGGCCGTAAGACCCCGGTGGGCGGAATCATGGTGGGGGCTGGGTTCGGTGTCTATCTCGTGTGGGGCCTCTGCGGCATTGCGGCCGGGCTGAGCACTGGCGAGACATGGTTCAGCCCGTTTGCGATCGTGCTGATCCCGATTTGGGTCATCGCCGTGACGTTGTTCTGGCTCGTGCTTGCGCGACGGATCTACACTGACCGTCCCACGCCGCAGTGGCCGTGGGAGCGGCGTGAGGGCCAGGAGTAGCTTCGGTGGGTGCGATTGATGAGCGCGTAGACAGTGCGGTTGACGCGTGGCTCGAGTGGGTTCCGAGATGGGAACCCGCCGGGTATCGGGCGCGCAGCCGGATCTGCCGTCGGTGCACTGGCTCTCCAGTGCTTGTCGCCTCAGGGATCCCAGACGGAACGCCACACCAGGTGAAACACGCCCTCGTGTCTCGAGTTCAGCGGATCATTGACCGCGTCGTTGACGAATACACGGCCGAGCACCTGCCGGTGCTTCACGCCGAGCTGAGCGGTGCCGACATGTGGCGCGTTGGCGGATACGATCCCGCAGCTGGCCTTGACCCAGAATACGACGGTCTCGACCCTGATCCCGAACCAACTGAAAGCGGGCAGCCCTTCCTCTTCACGCTCGCTGGCCTCGCCGCCGAGGTCCAGCCGGAGCCGCCGCTACCGCGGCCCCCGCTGAGCCATGAGGAGAAGGAACAGCTGCGCCGGGAGATTCACCTCGCCGACCTGCAGGCAACCAATGCGGGGAATGATGTGTGCTTTGCGCTCATGGCCCACCGTCCCAGGATCGCGGCAGCGATTAACAGGTTTGTCGAGCCGCAGGTGCAGGCGATGCTTGACGACTTGTCGCGGCAGCTCGAGCCGCCGACGTAGTCCGCGTACGCACCCTTGCGCCGAGACCTAACAACGCGTAAAGTTGTTCCTTGGTGCACTCCACCTGCTTCGCGCGTGCGCGGACGCGGGCGGAGGACTCCAAGGGTCACTCGCTCCCAGAGCTGAAACCCCCACGGCATAGCTGCACTCGGTTCTTCGGTTTCGGCCGGAGGTCCAGCAGCTCCGCGTGAGTGCAAGCTCGTGCAAATGCTCGCCCATTTGAAGCATTCCTGTCACCGTGCAGGACCTACTAGGAGAATCAGTGCCTACTATTCAGCAGCTGGTTCGCAAGGGGCGGACGCCGAAGGTCACCAAGACCAAGGCTCCCGCACTGAAGGCGAACCCTCAGCAGCGCGGTGTGTGCACCCGTGTGTACACCACCACCCCCAAGAAGCCGAACTCGGCGATGCGTAAGGTCGCTCGTGTGAAGCTTTCGAACGGTACCGAGGTCACGGCCTACATCCCAGGTGAGGGCCACAACCTGCAGGAGCACTCGATGGTGCTCGTGCGCGGTGGTCGTGTGAAGGACCTCCCCGGTGTTCGTTACAAGATCGTGCGCGGCGCACTCGACACGCAGGCGGTCAAGGACCGCAAGCAAGCTCGTAGCCGCTACGGTGCAAAGAAGGTGAAGTAATGCCCCGTAAAGGACCTGCTCCCAAGCGTCCCGTAGTCGCCGATCCGGTTTACGGCGCACCCATCGTCAGCCAGCTCGTCAACAAGATTCTTGTTGACGGCAAGAAGGGCCTCGCAGAGCGCATTGTGTACAACGCGCTCGAGGTCGTTGCTGAGAAGAGCGGCCAGGATGCCGTGGTCGTACTCAAGAAGGCGCTCGACAACGTGCGCCCCACCCTTGAGGTACGTTCGCGCCGTGTCGGTGGCTCGACCTACCAGGTGCCCGTTGAGGTCAAGCCGCACCGTGCGAACACGCTCGCACTGCGCTGGCTCACGAGCTACGCAAAGGCCCGTCGCGAGAACTCGATGACGGATCGCCTCACCAACGAGATTCTCGACGCATCCAACGGCCTGGGTGCCGCTGTGAAGCGCCGCGAGGACACGCACAAGATGGCAGAGTCGAACCGCGCGTTCGCTCACTACCGCTGGTAGTCATCTGAAGTGGGAGGTGGCTCGCTATCCGAACCGCCTCCCGCTTGCGGGTTCGCCCGCAACCCACACTCTTAAATCCCCACCCCGGAGGAGACCCCCGTGGCACAAGACGTGCTCACCGACCTGAGTAAGGTCCGTAACATCGGCATCATGGCCCACATCGATGCCGGCAAGACCACCACCACCGAGCGCATCCTGTTTTACACGGGTGTGAACCACAAGCTGGGCGAGACCCACGACGGTGGCGCGACGACTGACTGGATGGAGCAGGAGAAGGAGCGCGGCATCACGATCACGTCTGCCGCCGTGACCTGCTTCTGGAACAAGAACCAGATCAACATCATCGACACCCCCGGCCACGTTGACTTCACCGTCGAGGTGGAGCGCTCGCTCCGCGTTCTCGACGGTGCTGTCGCAGTGTTCGACGGCAAGGAGGGCGTTGAGCCCCAGTCGGAGACCGTCTGGCGTCAGGCTGACAAGTACGGCGTTCCGCGCATCTGCTTCGTCAACAAGATGGACAAGATGGGTGCCGACTTCTACTTCACCGTAGATACCATCATCAACCGCCTGGGCGCGAAGCCGCTCGTCATGCAGCTCCCGATCGGTTCGGAGTCTGACTTCATTGGCGTCGTCGACCTGCTCTCGATGAAGGCGTTCGTCTGGGAGGGCGACTCGAAGGGTGACGTTACTCTCGGGGCGAACTACGAGACCCAGGAGATCCCCGCTGACCTCGTCGAGAAGGCGAAGGAGTACCGCGAGAAGCTCGTCGAGACCGTCGCCGAGACCGACGACGCGCTCCTCGAGAAGTTCTTCGGCGGCGAGGAGATCAGCGTTGACGAGATCAAGGCTGGCATCCGCAAGCTCGTCGTCAACAACGAGATCTACCCCGTCTACTGCGGCTCGGCCTTCAAGAACCGTGGCATCCAGCCGATGCTCGACGCGGTTGTTGACTTCCTCCCGAACCCGCTCGACGTCGGCGCTATCGAGGCGCACGACCCGCGTGACGAGTCGATTGTCATCGAGCGCCTCCCGAAGTCGGACCAGCCGTTCTCGGCGCTCGCGTTCAAGGTTGCAGTGCACCCGTTCTTCGGTCGCCTCACCTACGTTCGCGTGTACTCGGGTCAGGTTGAGTCGGGCGCGCAGGTCGTGAACTCGACCAAGGGCAAGAAGGAGCGCATCGGCAAGATCTTCCAGATGCACGCCAACAAGGAGAACCCTGTTGACGAGCTCACCGCGGGCAACATCTACGCTGTTATTGGTCTGAAGGACACCACCACCGGTGACACCCTCTCGGATCCGAACAACCAGGTTGTGCTCGAGTCGATGACCTTCCCCGAGCCCGTCATCGAGGTTGCAATCGAGCCGAAGACCAAGGGCGACCAGGAGAAGCTCGGCACCGCGATCCAGAAGCTCGCTGAAGAGGACCCCACGTTCCGCGTGAGCCTCAACGCCGAGACCGGCCAGACCGTTATCGCGGGTATGGGCGAGCTCCACCTCGACATCCTTGTCGATCGCATGAAGCGTGAATTCAAGGTTGAGGCGAACGTTGGTAAGCCGCAGGTCGCATACCGCGAGACCATCCGCAAGGCTGTTCCCAAGTACGACTACACCCACAAGAAGCAGACCGGTGGTTCCGGTCAGTTCGCAAAGGTGCAGATCTCGCTCGCACCGCTCGAGGTCGAGTCGGACAAGATCTACGAGTTCGAGGACAAGGTGACCGGTGGTCGCGTTCCTCGCGAGTACATCCCGTCGGTCGACGCCGGTATCCAGGATGCAATGCAGTACGGCATCCTCGCTGGCTTCCCCGTCGTGGGCATCAAGGCGCAGCTGCTCGACGGCCAGTACCACGATGTTGACTCGTCTGAGATGGCGTTCAAGATCGCCGGCTCGATGGCCTTCAAGGAGGCCGCACGCATGGCTCAGCCCGTGCTGCTCGAGCCCATGATGGCCGTTGAGGTCCGTACTCCTGAGGAGTACATGGGCGACGTGATCGGCGACCTCAACTCCCGCCGTGGCCAGATCCAGTCGATGGAAGACGCTTCGGGCGTCAAGGTCGTCCGTGCGCTGGTTCCGCTTTCAGAAATGTTCGGGTACATTGGCGACCTCCGGTCGAAGACCAGCGGTCGTGCAGTGTTCTCGATGACCTTCGACTCCTATGCTGAGGTGCCGAAGGCCGTGGCCGATGAGATCGTTCAGAAGGCTAAGGGCGAGTAACATTGCCCCATCGATCGGGGGCGGGCGTGTCTCGCCCCTGATCACCCGGCTCAGGTCGCGCAGATAGGCCAGAGCTTGTAACATAAGTACACACCCTGTGATCGTGCCCTCTCGAAACCGTCAAGAGGGAAAACGGCACATGACTGTCCTGAGGAGGACCATAGTGGCGAAGGCCAAGTTCGAGCGGACCAAGCCGCACGTAAACATCGGAACGATCGGTCACGTTGACCACGGTAAGACCACCCTTACCGCAGCAATCTCGAAGACGCTCGCCGACAAGTACCCGTCGGACACGAACGTCCAGCGTGACTTCGCGACGATTGACTCCGCTCCCGAGGAGCGCCAGCGCGGCATTACCATCAACATCTCGCACGTTGAGTACGAGACCCCGAAGCGTCACTACGCTCACGTTGATGCACCCGGCCACGCTGACTACATCAAGAACATGATCACCGGTGCTGCTCAGATGGACGGCGCGATCCTCGTGGTTGCTGCTACTGACGGCATGATGGCTCAGACCAAGGAGCACATCCTCCTTGCAAAGCAGGTCGGCGTTCCTTACCTCCTCGTTGCGCTCAACAAGTGCGACCAGGTCGACGACGAGGAAATCCTCGAGCTCGTCGAGATGGAGGTCCGTGAGGAGCTCTCGAAGCAGGGTTACCCGGGAGACGACGTCCCCGTCGTCCGCGTTTCGGGCTACCAGGCCCTCCAGGGCGAAGAGAAGTGGGTTAACTCCGTTCTCGAGCTCATGGAAGCTGTCGACAACAGCGTTCCCGACCCCGTACGTGACCGTGACAAGCCGTTCCTCATGCCTGTTGAGGACGTCTTCACGATCACCGGTCGTGGCACCGTTGTTACGGGTCGCGCCGAGCGTGGCACGCTGAAGATCAACTCGGAAATCGAGATCGTTGGCCTGCGTCCCACGCAGAAGACCACCGTGACCGGTATCGAGATGTTCCACAAGCAGCTCGACGAGGCATGGGCAGGCGAGAACTGTGGCCTCCTGCTTCGCGGCACCAAGCGCGAGGAAGTTGAGCGCGGTCAGGTTATCGTCGAGCCCGGCTCGATCACCCCGCACACCAACTTCGAGGGCACTGCCTACATCCTGAAGAAGGAAGAGGGCGGCCGCCACAACCCGTTCGAGACGAACTACCGTCCGCAGTTCTACTTCCGTACGACTGACGTGACCGGTGTTATCACGCTGCCCGAGGACAAGCCGATGGTTATGCCCGGCGACACCACCGACATGACGGTCGAGCTGATCCAGCCGATCGCTATGGAAGAGGGCCTCGGCTTCGCTATCCGTGAGGGTGGACGCACCGTTGGCGCCGGCACCGTGACCAAGGTTATTTCCTAAGTCACAGCCGACAGTCTCTGAACTGTAAAAGAGCCCCGGAGGGAAACCTCCGGGGTTCTTTGCGTCTCCCGGGGAGTGCGTCCCGTGCACAGGCTCCACCGCGCTATCCTTGAACCTATTCATTCATAACGTTCGGGTTACGCCGAGCGTTTGGGGCCGAGTGCCCACGGAGACGAGGAGGGCGCGTGCGGAAGCCTGCGAGCGGTCGGTTTGCACACTTCGTTGAGACCTACGGTGGCCTGTACCTGCTCGACGTGATGGCGTGGGCGCTTGGCATCATCATCGCGCTCGTGCTTCGCTTTGACTTCGCGTTCACGCGCATTCACTGGGGGTGGACGCTCGCTGTCATCGGTGTTGCGGCCGCGTTGCAGCTTGTGTTCGGCTGGGTCTTCTGGGTGTATCGCAGCCGCTACCAGATCGGCAGCTTCGACGAAGTGCGAGCAGTGGTGTTTAACGTCACTGCGGTCACTGCGGTCACCTGGGTGTTCGCCTTCCTTGTTGGGTACGGCAATGGTATTCCGCGCAGCACGCTCGTCATCGCCGCGCCGATCACCTTCTCGGTGATGGGCGTCGCGCGCTACATCATTCGAATCTTGAAAGAGCGTAACCTGAAGCCGGCGAAGGCTGAGCGGGTGCTGCTGTATGGCTCTGGCTATCTGGGCGTGCAGACCGCGAAACGCCTCCTGACCGATGCGAAGTCGGAGTATCTGCCCGTCGGCTTTCTCGACGATGACCCCGATAAGAGCAACCAGGAGGTTCGCGGGGTCAAGGTCCTTGGCGGGATCCAGGATCTTGAGCAGGCGGTGCGCGCGACTGGTGCGACGGCGATTCTTGTGTGCATCGGCGACGCCGATGCGGGCATGCTCCGCAGGCTCGACGAGGACGCGGACAAGCTCGGCGTGAACGTGATGGTGCTTCCGCCACTCAACCAGCTGCTTGACAATTCTGCGTCTATCTCGAACGTGCGTGAGCTATCGATTGAAGACATTATCGGACGCCATCCGGTTCGACTCAGCACCGAGTCGATCGCGGACTACCTGCAGGGCAAGCGTGTACTCGTGACTGGCGCAGGCGGCTCGATCGGATCGGAGCTGTGCAGGCAGCTCATCAACTTTGCGCCGAAAGAGCTCATCATGCTCGACCGCGACGAGACTGCGCTGCAAGAGGTGCAGATTTCGATCGCTGGGCACGGCCTGCTCGACACGAACGATGTTGTGCTCGCCGACATCCGTGACGCCGAGGCAGTCCGTGAGATCTTCCAGGAGCGCCAGCCCGAGGTCGTGTTCCACGCTGCTGCGCTCAAGCACCTCCCGATGCTTGAGCAGTACCCGGACGAGGCATGGAAGACGAACGTCGTCGGCACGCTCAATGTGCTGAACGCCGCCCGCTCGGTGAACGTCGGCACGTTCGTGAACATTTCTACGGACAAGGCTGCGAACCCGACGAGTGTGCTCGGCCACTCGAAGCGGGTCGCGGAGAAGCTCACTGGATGGATGGCGGAACAGACTGGCGGCCGCTACCTCTCGGTACGGTTCGGAAATGTCATTGGCAGCCGGGGGTCTATGCTCCCCACGTTCCGCAATCTCATTGAGAAGGGTGGGCCGGTGACGGTAACACACCCCGAGGCGACACGCTTCTTCATGACGATCCCGGAGGCATCCCAGCTCGTGATCCAGGCAGGCGGCATTGGCCGCCCGGGGGAAGTGCTCATTCTCGACATGGGGGAGCCCGTGCGCATTCTGGATGTCGCGAAGCGCATGATCGCGCAGTCGGGTAAGGAGATTGACATCGTCTACACCGGTCTCCGCCACGGCGAGAAGTTGCACGAAGTGCTCACCGGCGACGGCGAGGGCAACGAGCGGCCATTCCACCCGAAGATCTCGCACGCGCACATCGGTGTGATTAGCCCCGACATTCTTGACCACGATGGCTGGGTTGCGCGCCTCGACCTCACCGACGAAGCAGAGGGGCGGGTCCAGTGAACATCTCGGGTCTCGCTTTCGGCGCCGCATTCATGTTGAGCGTCCTGTTGCCGTTCGCGGTCAGGCCGCTGCTCGTGAAGCTTGGAATCGTCGACGTGCCGAATCACCGGTCGTCGCACGAGCGGCCTGTGCTCCGCGGTCTCGGACTCGCAGTGCTCATCGCGGTTGTGGCCGTTGAAGCCTGCTTCACTTGGCTCGCGTTTTCGCTTGAGCCAGCTGGTGCCGACTGGCGCTTTCTGCTCACAGTCACGCTTGCGACGCTCGCCGCGGGGCTGCTTGGCCTGAGCGAGGATATCCGGGGGCTGAGCGTGCCGATTCGAAGCGCTGTGCTGCTCGCGATTGCAGCTGGCTCAGCGCTCGCGCTGCTCGTGCTCGCCCGAGCGGCGGATCGCGGAGCCGTACAGGGGATCGACGCGGCGACCCTCCCCGTGTGGGCGCTCGCG
The DNA here is from genome assembly GCF_043080205.1 of Leucobacter sp. NPDC015123. Classification (NCBI taxonomy): domain Bacteria; kingdom Bacillati; phylum Actinomycetota; class Actinomycetes; order Micrococcales; family Microbacteriaceae; genus Leucobacter; species Leucobacter sp. NPDC015123. The sequence goes on from NZ_JBIBVH010000005.1 coordinate 86,146, forward strand.
GCTCTCTTCGTCTACGCCGTGCTGTTCATCTCGAGCTACATCAACGTCGCGAACTTCATGGATGGGCTGAACGGAATCAGCGGGCTCCACGGGCTCATCGCTGGCCTCGCGTTTGCTGCCGCTGGATGGCTGAGCGGCCAGCACTGGCTCGTTATCGCTGGGCTCGTACTTGCCGCCGGCTGGGCGGGCTTTCTTCCGTGGAACCTCACAAAGCCGGGAGCGTTTCCCGGTGATGTCGGCAGCTACATGCTTGGCGGCGCAGTCGCAGTGACGAGCTTTGCCGCACTCCTCACCGGTGTTCCCGTTCTCGCGACGATCGGCCCGATGGTCATCTACTTCGGTGATGTCGGTACGACGCTCGTGAAGCGAGTGCGCGCCGGCCACAAGTGGGACGAGCCGCACAAGGAGCACGCGTACCAACGCCTGCAGCAGCTTGGCATGCCGCACCTAGCGGCTTCCGGCATCAACGCCGGGTTCACCCTCGCGGCTTCGGCTCTCGGACTTGCCTCGTTCTTCGTGGGGCCGATCTGGTGGCTCTTGCTGCTCGCGCTCGGGCTCGCGCTCGTTGTGGCGTACCAGCTCATGCCGCGGCTCCTCGAGAAGAAGTTTCCCGCATCGTCCAGCTGACTCATAGGATGAACCCTGTGAGTGAGACAACCCGAACCGTTTCAGAGCGCCTTGATGCGCTGTCATTTACCCGGAAGCACCTTCGCGTGCTCTCGGGATCGGGGCTCGGCTGGGCGCTCGACGCCATGGACGTCGGGCTGATCTCGTTCATCATCGCCGCGCTCACCCAGCACTGGGGGTTGACGAAGGGTGAGGGCGGGCTCATCGCCTCGGTCGGTTTTCTTGGAATGGCTATCGGCGCGAGCCTCGGTGGTCTTCTCGCCGACCGGATCGGGCGCAGGCAGGTCTTTGCGCTCACGCTACTCGTCTACGGCCTCGCGACCGGCGCGAGCGCGCTCGTGGGCGGGCTTGCGCTCCTGCTCATCTTCCGATTCCTCGTTGGTCTTGGCCTCGGCGCTGAGCTTCCTGTCGCCTCCACGTATGTCTCGGAGTTCGCCCCTGCCCGTATCCGCGGCCGCATCATCGTCATCCTCGAGGCGTTCTGGGCTGTCGGTTGGACAGCGTCCGCGGTCATCGGCTACTTCGTGGTGCCGGCCTCGGAGAACGGCTGGCGGTGGGCCTTCGCAATCGGTGCGGTGCCGGCGGTCTATGCGCTCGTCGTACGTCTTGGCCTCCCCGAGTCCCCGCGCTGGCTCGCCTCTCGGGGCCGCACTGCCGAAGCCGAGAGTGTCGTCGCCGAGTTTGAAGCCTCAGCGCCTCTCCGCGCCACCGCCGCGCACGCTGGCGCGGTCGGCGCCGAGACTGCAACTGCGTCGCGCAGCGAGGAGCTCGCTGAGCCTGCCGCATCTGTCCGAGCCGATGCAGCGGTAGTTCAGCCTGTGCGCAACAGACTCGCGGCGATCTGGGCGCCCGCGTATCGCACCCGCACGGCCGCGATCTGGGCTGTGTGGTTCTGTGTGAACTTCGCGTACTACGGTGCGTTCATCTGGATTCCGTCGATCCTTGTCGACGCTGGGTTTGGCCTGGTGCGCTCGTTCGGCTTCACGCTGCTCATCACGCTTGCGCAGCTCCCGGGCTATGCCGTGGCAGCTTGGCTCATCGAGAAGTGGGGGCGCCGACTCACCCTGTCGGTGTTCCTTGTCGGCTCCGCGGCGTCTGCGATTGCGTTCGGCACGGCGGAGACGGAGACAGCGATCGTCGCCGCGGGCATGGCGCTCTCGTTCTTCAACCTGGGTGCCTGGGGTGCGCTGTACGCGGTCACCCCCGAGATCTATCCAACGTCGCTCCGCGGCACGGGCGCTGGCTGGGCCGCGGGGTTCGGGCGAATCGCCTCGATCGCGGCGCCACTTCTCGTACCCGTGATGCTCGCGGCCGGCGGTGCAGGCCTGACGTTTACAGTCTTCGCTGTGTTCTTCCTACTCGCGGCGGCCGCAGCGTGGGCGCTCGTTGAATTCAGGGGCAAGTCACTCGACGAAGCCTAACTCTCGGGGGTGGGAGCCAGGGAGTGAAGGATCCCGGCGATTCTGCGTTCCCGGGTGTCGGATCGCTTGGCGCCGTTGACCGCTGCCACGTGCTCCTTGCGTTGCGTGTACGACAGCGCGTCGAACGCGTCACGCGCCCCGACGCGGTCGGCGAGGGCTGAGGCCAACTCGGGAGGCACCTCGACAGTGCGCTCGACAGCGTCGACAGAGATCGTCGCTGTCACTGTGTCGCCGATCTCAACGCCGAGAGCGACCCGGTTCGCTTTCGAGATACCGATGACGTAATCGCCACCCATACTCGCGATTCGCATGCGGGCGGTTCGGCCTCCGATGTCGACGACGACTGGGGCGCGCTTGCCCGCGCCGAGTAGCACGACCTGCTCCTCAGTGAGTGTGATCGCCGTTGCCGGGCCGACGGGTTCGAGGGTGAGAGTGACAATGAGGCTCATGGGCTCAAGTATGCACCCAGGCGCGCTGGACGTAGATGGAATTCGATCACGCGTAGATCTCGGCGAGAGACCCCGCAGATTGACCCGTAACCCGTGGGGGCACCCTGCGCGGCCTGTTGACTCGTATTCGAGGCCAGCGCGAATCGCACAGTCACTCGCACGGCCCGCTCACACACCCCCTGAGAAAGGTATCCCCATGGCTACGCAGACATCCACCAAGAAGAAGCTCGCGATCGCTGGCGGCTCGCTCCTGCTGATTGCCGGCGTCACGGTCGGCGGCGCGCTTGTCACCGCAAACAGCACGATTTTCGACAACGTGTTTGACACCAAGATCTCGGACACCTCCGCCGACGGCGAGCTCAAGGTTACCGGTGCCCCGATGACGAACACATTCACTGGCGGGATGGACGGCGAAGCCGTGACCGGCTACTACACGGCTACGAACACCTCGACGAACGCCACCCTCACCGTGACCCTCGCCTCGCAGCTGCAGCCGGGCGGTGTGAACGGCGCTCAACTCGCCGGTGCCCTTGACACCCGCGTCGCAATCGACGGTGGAGCGGTCGTCAGCACCGGAAAGCTCGCCGACATGCGACTCGACGGCGCCGACTCGTTCGAGCTCGCCCCGGGCCAGAGCGCAAAGGTACGCGTCGACGTGTTCGTTGAGGATGCAGCGGCGTTCAATGCCGCAAACCTCGACGAGTCGAAGGTGACTGCTGACTACCTCTTCAACAGCATCGCAAAGAGCAACTAGCAACGGATAAGTGACTAGACGCGGCGCCGAGCAGCCCCCCCCCCGATTCTGCTCGGCGCCGACGCGTATCGCCCGTAGCGCACACCAAACGAAACGTACCGACACCGACAAGATCACCACCCACCCTGGAGGACGACATGCGAAGCATCATCTTGACCCTGCGAACGCTCTCGAGCATCGCGCTCGTGGCCCTTGCGGTTCCGTTTCTCTGGTCGACAGTGAGTGGCGACTACTACATGACTGTCACCGGGGTCTCTATGCAGCCCACCTATGAGGTCGGCGATGTCCTCGTTGTGCAGAAGCCGACTGGTGACGAGCTCGAGACCCCTGGCCAGCCCGTGGTTGTCTCGTTTGCTGCCGGCGATACGTCGGACCAGTACGTGCATCGGGTGGAGACCGTGATCGACGGCGGCGCAATCTTGAAAGGCGACGGCAACGAGATCAGCGACCCACTGCCGGTTACGGCGGAGCAGGTGCTCGGCACGCCACGGTTTGCGCTCCAGGGAGCCTGGGCAACGCTGTTTCGCGTGTCCGAGCTGTGGGCGGTGCGGCTGATCGTCGGCGCTGTCTTTCTGATCGCGCTTTTCGTGCCGAGCAGGCGACGCGACCGCGAGGCACTCTCCGCAGGCGACGATTCAATGCCCCATGCCGCGCAGCGAGGCGGCTCCTCGGGCGGAACAGGTGCCGAGCTTTCCATGACGGGTCACGCCCGATGATGAGACAGCGGGCACTCGCGGCGCTCCTCACCGCGGGCTTCGGTGTTGCAGCCGCCACGGTGCTGATTGCCGCTCCTGCGCAGGCCGCGGCCCGGTCGGCGTCACTCACAGTGTCACCCGCCAGGCAGCTCTTCAACGTGACCCTGCATCCAGGCGAAGACGCGCGCGCAGTTGCCACCGTGCGAAACGACGCGGCTCAGGATCTCGAACTCGCGCTCACCCCGATCCTCACCCGCGAATCCGGAGACGGAGCGGGCGCCGACGCGCTCGTGCTCGCGTCGGAGCGTACGGTGGAGTGCTCCGCGGCTGCCATGGCCGGTGCCGACGAAGTCACGCTGGCTGCGGCCATGCCGTTACCGCAGGGCACGATCGCCTCCGGGGAAACGATTGATCTCTGCGTACAGGTGCGCTACCCGGCAGCCCAAGGTGCCGCAGGCGCCGCCGTCTCAATCGTCGACCTCGCCTTCACCGGCATCGAGCGTGCCACTTCTCCCGACGGGGGCCTCTCTGGAACTGGCGGCACGCCACAGAGCGCACTGCTGTTTGGGGCTGCGGGGCTGGTGACAGCGGGAGCGGCCTCGCTCATGCGCCACACCCGGCGCCCCAACCCTGCGAAGGAGAACTGATGCGCGGTATCCTGCCTGTACTGAATGAACGGGACGGACGGCCCATGTCGCTACTGCAGCGCGGGCTGCCTCCCTGGCAGCAGGAGGGGGAGCCTGTGTACGCTCGCAACACAGAAGTTCAGCGGATCGTGCGCTACGTGATCGACGGCACTTCAGTGTCTGTGATCGGACAGCACTGGTCTGGGAGAACTGAGTTGCTCAAGCGAGTCGGCGATGCTCTCCGCGGGATCGGGCTCGCGCTCGTGCAGTTGCGCGGCATCGAGCACGCCAGACCGCTTGAGGCCTTCAAAACCGCGCTGCCGAATCTGCCAGCGAGCCGCCGCCCTGACGCTGACCTATCGGTCGAACTGCCGCGCGCCGTCACCGAGCTGCTCACGGAGGGGCCGGCAGTCGTGCTCGTCGACGACATCGACCTGCTCGACGATGCGTCGTGGGTGCTGCTCGAACAGATCCATAAGGCAACTGGCGTGCCAATCGTCGCGACTGCGGAGTCGCGCGGCGATATCGACCCTGACGAGCGACTGCTCATCAGAATGGCACAGCCGGTGGTGAAGCTGACGCTCGAGGAACTGCGGCTCGACGCGATCCATGACCTGCTTGAAGAACGCCTCGGCGACCAGGTCGCCCCGTCGCTGAGCGGCAGGGTTCACATGAAGTCCGGTGGGCTGCCCGGTTACGCTATCGCATTCGCAGACAGTGCGAAACGACGCGCCAAGATTCGCAAGCAGGGGGGCGTGTGGCACGACGGCGCCGACCTCTGGTCTGACGAGCTCGAGGGCGCCTTCGAGTCGCTCTTGTACCGCTACCCGGAGGAGATTCGCGAGGCGCTCGAGATGCTCGTCGTGACCGGCCCGCTCGCGGTCGACCAAGCGACGACGCTCGTGGGTCAGGAGGAGCTTGAGCGCCTCGAGGGCCGCGGGCTTGTGCGACTCTTCACCGCGGGCGCTGGCCCACGGGTCACCGTGAATCCGCCGGGCGTCAGCGACTACTTCAGGCATCGGGCCCCTTCGGTGCGGGGGATCCGGCTCAGGCAGCAGATCGAGGAAGTGCTAGGGGCGGAGTTCGGCATCGAGATCGCTGAGCAGCCGCAGGTTCCGCGGCAGTTTGCAGACGTCATCCCGCAACCAGACATCCCGCTGCTCGCCCGTGCGTTTCGAGACGCCTTTGACGCGGACCTCAGCCGCACCTGGAACAACTGGTCTGAGCGGCCGACAGTCGGCAACGGCATCGCTGCGCTTGAGCTTCGCCTGACTGGTGACGCACCAGCCGGCCAGATCGAGGCGATCGTCTCGGAGACCCAACTCGATGATGCCGCGCCGGTCGAAGCGCTCTACTTCAGGTACCTCCACGCGAGGTGGCTCGTCACGCAGCTGCAGCCGCGTGAAGTCGTTGAGGAGGCACTCACCGGGACGGGTGACCTTGGCTACCCTGCGGCAATCGAAGCGCTGACGATCGGCTTCCACGCTGAAAGGACGGAGATCACCGAGCCGATGCTTGCACGTATCGAGGAGATCTCGGAGCTGCCGGGAGTGGAGGGCGACGTTGGCGGGCTGATCCTGATCGCCATGCACGCCCTTGGCGGGCGCCCAGCGACTGCGCTCGAGCAATTCGCGAAGCTCCCGAACACCGGCTGGGTGCCACGCTTTGCCGCGCCGTTGCGTGGCCTCGCGCTCGTGACCGCCGGACGACCCCAGGAAGCACTCGAGTGGGCCTCATCGCAGTTGACAGTCGCCCGCGAGCGTTTCGATCGTTCGGCGATCGTCGCTCAGGCGTACGTCGCGGTCATGGCGCTGCTCACGATGAGCCGCTATGCCGACGCGACCGCGGCAGGCAGCATCGCTGCGAGCGGCCAGTTCCAGGCGGCGAACTTGCTCTTCGGGCCCGATCGCGCGCTCATGAATGCGCTCGCGATCGCCGCCCGCCGAAGCGGGCGGATTAGCTCGGTCGGTACGCTCATCGAGCGAGGCGCATCGTATGCGGGGCGGAGCGAGGCCGTACCCATGGGCGCGGTCGGATTCCCGGCGGCGCTCGTCACTGAGATCGATGGGACCCCCGAAGAGACAAGTGCGAGCTATCAGGCGCTCGCGGGCGAGCTGCGTGAGCGGGGCTACGAGTTCTCCGCTGCGGGGTCATCGATGCTCGCAATGCTGCTCGACTTCGACGTCGACGCCGCCATCGCCGAGCGGGCCCGACTTGAGTATCTCGGCGGGACAGTATTCCTCGCGTACCTCGACGCGCGTATCGCGCACCACAAGCGCGATGCGCCCGGTCTCGTGGAAGCCGCGAGATGGCTACGACGCGAGCACGCGAACGATTCGGCGCTGAAGTACTTCCTTGCTGCAGCTCGGCTGTACCGCGAGGCGGGGGATGAGGACCGCGCCGCTGAAGTGCGGGAAGAGGTCGCTGCGCTCATGACGTCGGAGGACCCGGCGACCGAGGTTGCCCTCACCCAGGTTGAGTCGAGCCTCGGTTTCACCCAACGCGAGCGCGAGATCATTGACCTCGTCGCGGAAGGTATGAACAATCCTGGCATCGCCGCCGCATTGAACCTGTCGGTGCGAACTGTCGAGACACACCTGCGAAACATCCGCCGCAAGTCTGGCGCGCTCGAGCGCGAGGAGATCGGCGAGTATTCGATGCACAGGTAAGGCTTCAGGCCGTGTCCGCCACCCGCAGACGGTAGACCTGGCGATACCTTTTTGCCGGAAGCTCGGGCGAGGGCTACGCGGCAGCAACCGTGCACGTAGCCTAGGAGCATGAAAGCTCAGACAGTGTGGCAGGCGCTCATGCTGTCGCCATGGAGCTATCTCTCGTCAGGCTGGCCGTGGCGATCATTCGCGTTTGTCGTGTCGAGCGCGGTACTCACCCCGATCCTCATCGCCGTCTTCGTGCCGACGATTCTGCTGTTGCCTCTGTGGGGGATCGCGCTCGGGTGGCTCGACCGTCGGAGGCTCACACTCCTCGGACTGCCGCGCCCGCCGAGCGGGCACGTGCCAGTGCCGCGCGGCGAGCGCCAGAACTGGCTCGGTGTGCGCCTCACCGAGCCCGCGACCTGGCGCGAGATGCTGTCGCTTCTGACAGGTATCGGGTTCGGGGCGGTGTCGGTTGCTGTTGTCTGTCTACAAGGACTTGTTATCGGTGCGGGCGTTGCTCTTGTCGTCATGGCGCTGCAGGGCGCCGTGTCGGCGAACCTGTTCAGCGACATCGTCATCGAGCTCGGGCCCGAAAACTGGTGGCAACCGATTGTCGTCGTGCTGCTTTCGTTGCCGGTGTTCGGCTACGTGACCGGGCTTCTCTCGGCGCTGCAGGGCGGTTGCCTCCGGTGGCTGCTCGCGCCTCGGATCGCGGAGATTGACGAGCGTGTTGCCCGGCTCACGAGGTCCCGGGCCACGATCGTCGCAGCGAACGAAGCCGAGCGCCGCCGCCTCGAGCGTGATCTGCACGACGGCGTTCAACAGGAACTCGTCGCTATTGCAGCACGGCTCGGCATTCTCGAACTCGAGCTGAACCACGGGGATGATGCCGCACGCAGAACAGCGCTCGAAGCAGCCCAGCGGCAGACCGAGCGCGCGCTCGAATCGCTGCGAAACACCGTGCGGGGCATTCACCCAGCTGTGCTCTCGGACCATGGCCTCGCCGCCGCGCTCACTGAACTCGGTTCGCGAAGCGCGATGCCGCTGCGCCTTGAGGATCGCGGGTTTCCCAGGCTGAGCCCCGAGCGAGAGGCAGCCGCCTACTTCGTCGTCGCCGAGGCGCTCACGAACGCCGCAAAGCACACGTCCGCCTCCGTCGTTCGGGTTGCGCTCGCCGCAGACGAAGAACGCGCGTACGTGGTGGCGAGTGATTCCGGCCACGGTGGCGTAGACATTGACGGAGGGACGGGGCTCAGAGGGCTGCGTGAGCGTGCGGACGCGCTCGACGGTACCCTCACGATTGAGAGCCCGGTTGGCGGGCCCACTCGGTTGACGCTGTCATTCCCACTTGTCGAGGCTCAGCACTCGCTGCCGGGACGCGTGCGTGCGGTCGTCAGCCCGGCGCCTAAAGACGGGAGGGGCATCCGTGCGGATTCTGCTCGCCGATGACGCGGCCTTACTCCGAGAGGCGCTCCAGGCCCTGCTCGAACGGCTCGGGCACGAGGTCGTTGCCTCCGCCAGTGACGCCACGGAGCTCGTCGCCGTCTACGGGAGCCTGACAGTCGCGCCCGACCTCGTCGTGACCGACGTGCGTATGCCACCTACCCGCACCGATGACGGGTTACGTGCAGCGCTTCAGATCCGCGAGCTCGCCCCCGCACAGCCAGTGCTCGCCCTCTCGCAGTACGTCGCCGACAGGTACGCTCGAGTTCTTCTGACGCTGCCCGAGGGCGGCGTCGGCTACCTGCTCAAGGAGCGCGTCAACAGGGTCGCCGACTTCGACCAAGCGCTCGCAGCTGTCGCCGCTGGCGGCACGGTGATTGATCCGGAGGTCACGCGACACCTCTTGCGGCAGGACCAGCCCGGGCCGCTCGCCGTTCTCACGGCGCGCGAACGCGAGGTGCTCGAGCTCATGGCGAAGGGCGAGTCAAACGCCGAAATCGCGGCGCAACTGTACGTGAGCGATGCTGCCGTGCGGAAACACATCGGCAACATCTTCGCGCGCTTAGGCCTGCAGCCGAGCGACGAGAATCGGCGAGTGCGCGCGATCTTGACGTATTTGCAGGCGAGGTAGGCCCGCAGAGGTGCCGTTCGGCGGCACCGGATCGCGATGCTAGAGCGCGTCGTGCACGAACCGACCATCGACGACTGTCGCAGCGATCGCGAGTGACACGAGTTCGTCGGGAGTCGCGGCAACGGGGTCGCCGTCCCAGATCGTGAGGTCTGCGAGCGCGCCGGGGGCGAGCACACCGCGGTCATCGTACCCGCGAGCCAGGGCTGGCCACAGCGTGTACGCGAGAAGCGCCTCCTCCCCGGTCAGTCGCTGCTCGGGCTCGAACACGTGTGCATCAGCGACACCTGGAGTGCTGCGCCCGCGAGCCCATGCCATCCCGATGCGGGGGTCGTAGTGAGCAACGGGCCAGTCTGAACCGAGCGTCACGCGTGTGCCTGTCTCGAGAACGTCGCGAACCCGGTAGCCTGTCGCCGCGCGCTCGCCAAGCCGTACCGCCCAGTTGTCGCTGTCGTCGCCCTCTCGCCACTGCATGTGCAGCGGCTGCATTGACGCCGTGACGCCCGAGCCCGTGAGCTTCTCGAGGTCCTCATCCGCGAGCACCTCGAGGTGCTCGATTGAGTGCGGCCGCGCGTCGCCGCGAGCGGGGAGCTCAGCGTAGGCGTCGAGCACGCGATTCACGGCGAAGTCGCCGACAGCGTGCGTCGCGATGATCATGCCCGCGTCGTGATACGCCCGTACAACACTTCTGTAGCGGTCCCAGTCTGGCCAGAACGCGTGTGTGCCGTCGCCACAGGCGTCGGGCTGATGCAGCCAGGCAGTGCCGGTGTCGATGACGCCGTCACTGAACAGCTTGATGCCGTCTGACTCCCAGAGATTGCCGCGGCGATCTTTTGAGGCGATCACGCGCGCGACCGCCTCGTCGTCGTCGGTGACAGCGTGCCAGTGGTGTACGACGAGGCGATGGTCGAGTTCCCCGCGCTCATCGAGTTCCTCGATGAGATCGACTGTGCGCGGCTTGCCGTCCATGATCGCCCCGCCGGTGAGGCCCGCCGCAGCGAGTGTGCGGAACATGTCGCGGAGCGAGTCACGCTCGTCGTCGTGTGAGAGCGCCGGCACTGCGTCGAAGACGAGCTTGTAGGCGCTCGGCTCACGAAGCTCGCCAGTGAGCGTCCCCGCCTCGTCGACAACAACCTCAGACATGTCCTCGAACACCGGTGCCTCGGTGACCCCCGCTGCTGCAAGGGCGGCGGCGTTCGCGAGTCCCGAATGTAGGTCGTAGAACATCGCGGCGAACGGGCGGCCAGTGACGGCGGCGTCGAACAGGTCGCCCCGCACACCAGTCGCCTCGAACGGTTCGAATTCAAGGTTCCAGCCGAGCACCCAAGCATCTGCAGGAAGTGTCGCGGCGTAGGATGCGACGGCGGCCTGGATCTCCGTGATGGTTCCGAGCCCTCCGAGGTCGACGCCGCGTGTCACGTCGGCTGCCCAGTGCGGGTGGGTGTGCGAGTCGAAGAGGCCGGCCGTGACTGTCGCGCCGTTCGCGTCGCGGACTGGGTACCCGGCGGCGATCGCCAGCGCCTCAATCTCAGTGTCGTCACCGAGTGATGTGATCCGGCCGTGCTCGACAAGCAGGGCTGTCGCGCCAGCGTGGTCAGGCGTGTTCGTGATGAGGCGCGCGCCAGTGAGAGCGAAGCCTGTCGATGGGGTGAGCGTCATGAGCGCATTCCTTCGTGTGAGGGGTGTGAAGACTGTGCGGGCGCGCCGATGCTGACCTGTGCGCAGCGCATCCGTCGGAGCTGAGGGCGTGGGGAGGTGGGCCGCAGTTCTAAGCGGCGATTCTGGATCGGCCCGCGCCGGGCGATCGCCACATCACGACAGTGCTCACTGCCGGGCTCGCAAGTTCGCACTGGTGCGAAAAGCCGAGGGCCTCGTACTGGCTCACGTGCTGCGGAGTGCGTGCCTCAAGGGATGCGAGCGAACCGGCCTCGTCGATTTCTCGGAGCCTGTGGGACACGAGTGCCGCCTCGATGTCGGGTACCGTGGCGGGCCTGGTGCCGCGTGCGTGTGCCTGGGCAGTGCCGACACCGACGAGGTGCCAGTAGGGCTCACTCGGGTGCTTGTCTGCGCATGCTGCGTCATGCGCGCCGAGCACACGTAAGCCTCGACGGCCGACACCGCGAAGCAACACGCCAGTCTTTGCGGGCAGTACGGGGAGCCAGCGCGACACGTGCCCGGGGGCGCGCCACAACGCGACACCAACGATCTTGTCGGCTTCGATGGCGACGTCGACAGTGCGCAGCCCCGTGCGGCGCATGCTCCAGACGAAGTAGTCAGCTATCTTCCGTTGGCGGTGGAGAGTTCCGAGGGGGAGGAGCTGGGTGACGAGCGGTTCGTCCGTAAACGCCTCGGCGAGGACCTTCGCTGCTTCGCGCACTCTTTTCGGCTCAAGGGTACGAATCTCCAACTATCTCTCCTCTGTCGGACCCGCCTTTGGGTCGAACCGGTGTTCGCCACCATGCTACTGCTCAGGGAGCCTGGGCGACTGAGAGCTGGGTGGGTGTCGCGGGCGGCGGGGCGAGGCGCTGGCCGCACGGCCCTGCTGTTCCGGCCTGGTCCGCGCGACAGACGCGGGCCGGCCCGCGATCCCGAAGGATCGAAGGCCGGCCCGCGAGTGCTGTATTCCGTGGCTTACTCGGCGAGACGCCTGCGGCTGCGGACGACGAGGTACGCGCCTGCGCCGGCGATTGCGGCCGCGCCAAGCGCGAGTCCTGCGACCGTGCCGCCGGTCGCGGCGAGGCCCTCGCCCTGACCGTCGCCGCTACCGGGAACGCCACCCGTGCGGCCGGTACCAGTACCGGTGCCAGCGCCTGCGCCGGGCTTGGTGTCGGGGGACTCCGTGTCGGTGTCTGGCTTCGTCCCGGGATTCTCCGGGTCCGGCTTTTCCTCGGTTGACGCCGCGGTCACTGTGACCGGTTGGCTGAGCTCGGTGCCGTCCGGGCGGATCGCGACGACTGTGTGCTGGCCGGCGGGGGTCGCGGCGGGGATCGTGAGCTCCTGCGAGAGCGCGCCGGTGGCGTCGGCCGTCGCAGTGCCGAGGCGCTGTGGCGCGGAGCGCAGCTCGAACGCGACGACTTCCTCTGGCGCGAACCCGGTGCCCGACGCCGTGACGGTCTTGCCCGCCTCGACTGTAGCGGCTGAGATGCTCAGCTCCGCTGGCATCGCGGGCGCCTCGTCCTGGCTGACGCTGACCTGATCGATGGCCCAGAACGCAGAGTTGTTGCCGCCGTATTCAAAGTGCAGGCTCGCGGTTCTCGGAAGATCGCCGGCCTCAGACCGCGGCAGTTCCAGTGTGAAGCGTTCCACCTGGTTGACAGGGTTGAGGCGGGTGCCGTCGCCTGGGTATGTGACGAGGGTGTGCGGGGCGATGCCTGAGGCCTCATCGAACACGACCCTGACGATTGCCTTTTGCGGGCCGTCGACAGCGTAGTCAGACACGAACGAGATGTCGAGCTCCGCCGCGCCGTTCAGTTCGTAGGCGGGGCTTTGCAACGTCGAGTCGAACATGTTGCCGCCGCGGGGGCTCACATCGGCCCACTCGTCGGAGTCCGCGACGGCGAACACGTCGCGCGAGTAGACGTTGTTCTCGCGCAGCTGGCCAAGCTCGACGTTCGAGAAGAACTCGTCGGTCATGAACGTCCAGCCGCTGAACTCCGGGGCCCCGCCGGAGGGCATCTTCGAGTTGTCGACGCTCCATCCCTCGGGCGTCGCGGCGGTCCAGCCGAGAAGGTCGGCCGGCCCCTTCTCCTGCACTGCAGGCTGCAGCTGCGGGCGCAGCGTATCGAAGTCGTCGGGAACGAGCTCGTTCACGACTGAGCCGTCGAGGTCCCAGGCCGGATCGTTCGCGAGGCCGACGTGAGCGAGTACTGTCGGGGCGATGTCGGTGACCTTGACGTCGTGGCGGACGGTGCCGGGGGCGAACGGCGAGCCGTTTGCGGCGACAAACGTCTTGCGTTCGAGCTTCGTCGAGCCGCCGTGGCCGCCGGTCGGCGTGTGGCCGTGATCGGAGGTGACAACGACGAGCCAGTCCTCGGACCCGTAGGTCGGGCGCTGCGTGATCGCGTTCACCATCTCGCCGATCTGGCCGTCCGCCTTCTGCAGCGCCTTCCGGTACGCCTCCGAACTTGAACCGGAGCTGTGGCCCGCGCCGTCGACCTCGTCGAGGTGTACGAAGACGTCGTCGGTGGCTGGCGCCGAGAGCGACGAAACAGCAGCCTGCGTGGTGAGCGTGTCGTTGCCGAACTTGCTGCGACTGTCGACTGCCGCCCCGAAGATCGTCGTCGAGATGGGACCCCAGGTGCCGACAACGGTCGTGTTTCTGTCTGGAAGGTGCTGTTCGATGCGCGTGAGATAGTCGGGGAACGCGCCATAGTTCGGGCTCGTGAAGTTGTTGTCGGTGACGCCGTGCTTGGGTGCCCAGACACCTGTCGCGATCGTCGACCACCCGGGACCCGACACTGTCGGCGACATGGGAGCGCCAGCGAGATTGCTCGTCGCGCTGAGGCCGCCAGCGCGCAGTGCGCTCACTGTCGGGGTGATGCCCTCGGCCATGACGTCGAAGGAGGCGCCATCGACGCCAATGACGAGCGTCTTGGGGGTCTGTGCCGTCGCTTGAACGGTGTCCTCGGCGAGTGCCGGGGCCGCCGCCGTCGCGATACCTGTCGCCCCGAGGAGGAGCGCGGCCGCCGCCGCGGTGATGTGAGTGTGTTTCAAGTCAGTCTCCTGGAAGTCGGATGGGCGCTGGCTCGCGTCCCGGAGACTGAGTTTTCCGCGGGAAAGTTGTCCATACAAGCGGATCGCCAGTTGTATTGACAACCTTCAAGTTGCGGCAAGGTGGCGTTCGCCTCCGCGATGACGGGCCGTAACTTTCGGGCGGCTACGGCGGAAAACTCGGGCTTGCAAAGATACCCTAGGGGGGTATATTGTTCTGGGTGTGGAGATACCCGGATGGGGTATCCTGATGAAGGAGGAACAAGCTATGGCTACAACCGAGTATCAGGTCACCGGAATGACGTGCTCCCACTGCGAGCTGTCGATCCGCGAGGAAGTCGAGCAGATCGCCGGCGTCACTGACATCGATGTGAGTGCCGCGAGCGGCACACTCGCAGTGTCCGCCGACGGCACGCTCGACGATGCGGCGGTGCTCGCCGCTGTGGAAGAAGCTGGCTACACTGCGGTGCGCTCCTCGTGAAGCCCGCAGCACGCCTCGCCATCTACGGTGCCGGCCTCGTCGTGGCGTTCGGCGCTGCGTACGGGCTCGCGGGCCTGATTGTCCCGGCAGATTTCGTTGCCGACTGGGTCGCGAGCGGTAACGCGCACGAGCCCGATCAGCAGGCGCACCAGAACTAACCAATGCTTCCCGCTCATCCACACAGTGGGCACAGGTGAGAATGAAGGAATTCGAAATGAGTACATCCGCGCTCCCCGGCGCACACTCCGGAGTCGAACTCGAGATCGGCGGTATGACGTGCGCATCGTGCGCGAACCGCATCGAGAAGAAACTCAACAAACTCGACGGTGTCGTCGCGACAGTCAACTACGCGACAGAGAAGGCGAAAGTCACTGTGCCCGAGGGCTACGACCCGGAGCTGCTCATTGCGGAAGTCGAGAAGACTGGCTATACCGCGGTGATGCCTGCGCCACAGGGCGTGAAGGGTGACGACCGGAAGAAAGACGGGGTCGGCGAGGAGGATGCCGAACTGACCTCGCTCCGCCACCGCCTGATCGGCTCGATCGTGCTCACCGTACCGGTGATCGCGATGGCGATGATCCCGGCGCTGCAGTTCACGTATTGGCAGTGGGCCTCGCTCGCGCTCGCAGCTCCCGTAATCGTGTGGGGGGCCTGGCCGTTCCACAAGGCAGCCTGGGTGAACCTCAAGCACGGCGCCGCGACGATGGACACGCTCATCTCGATGGGCACCTCGGCTGCTTTCCTCTGGTCGCTGTACGCGCTGTTCTTCGGCACGGCAGGGGTTCCCGGGATGACACATCCTTTCGAGTTCACGCTCGCTCCCTCTGACGGCGCGGCGAACATCTATCTTGAGGTCGGCGCGGGCGTCACCATGTTCATCCTCGCGGGCCGCTACTTCGAGAAGCGATCCAAGAAGCAGGCAGGCGCAGCCCTTCGCGCTCTGCTCGAGCTCGGCGCGAAAGAGGTCGCGGTGCTCCGTGGCGGCGTCGAGACCAAGATCCCTGTCGACAACCTTGTCGTGGGCGACGAATTCGTCGTACGCCCTGGCGAGAAGATCGCGACGGACGGCGTCGTCGTTTCCGGTACCTCGGCCGTAGACGCCTCCATGCTCACCGGCGAAGCAGTCCCAGTCGAGGTTGCCGAGGGCGATGCAGTCACCGGCGCCACCACCAACGTAGGCGGGCGACTCGTCGTGCGCGCGACAAGGATCGGGGCAGACACGCAGCTTGCGCAGATGGCGCAGCTCGTCGAAGACGCGCAGACTGGCAAGGCCGAGGTGCAGCGGCTCGCCGACAGGATCTCGGGCGTCTTCGTTCCGATCGTGATCGTCGTCGCAGCGGTCACGCTTGGCGGCTGGCTCGGCGCTGGCTTCCCAGTCTCGGCAGCTTTCACCGCGGCAGTCGCGGTGCTCGTCATCGCATGCCCGTGCGCGCTTGGGCTTGCGACTCCCACCGCGCTGCTCGTTGGCACTGGCCGTGGCGCCCAAATGGGGGTACTCATCAAGGGGCCCGAGGTGCTCGAATCCACCCGCAAGGTCGACACTGTCGTTCTCGACAAGACAGGCACTGTGACGACGGGCAAGATGACTCTTGTCGACGTGGTGACCGAGCCTGGCACCGACCGTGCAGAGCTGCTGCGGCTCGCTGGAGCGCTCGAAGACGCGTCGGAGCACCCGATCGCGCAAGCCATCGCAAAGGGTGCGACGCAGGAGGTCGGAACGCTGCCCGCAGTCGAGGGCTTCGCGAACATCGAGGGCAAGGGCGTCCAGGGCGTCGTCGACGGCCACGCGGTGCTCGTCGGGCGCGACTCACTGCTCGCTGAGTGGTCCCTCACACTGAGCGACGAGCTCGCAACGACGAAGGCGCGCGCGGAGGGCGAAGGCAAGACAGTTGTCGCCGTCGGCTGGAACGGCGAAGCGCGAGGGATCCTGATCGTTGCCGACACCGTGAAAGACACAAGCGTCGAGGCGATTCGTCAGCTGAAGGCGCTCGGCCTCTCACCAGTGCTCCTCACCGGCGACAACGCCGCGGTCGCGCGCCACATCGCCGCCGAGGTCGGCATAGATGAGGTCATCGCCGAGGTGCTGCCCGCAGAGAAAGTTGATGTCGTTCAGCGGTTGCAGGCAGACGGCAAAGTCGTCGCGATGGTCGGAGACGGCGTGAACGACGCCCCCGCCCTCGCTCAGGCTGACCTCGGCCTCGCAATGGGGACGGGAGCCGACGTTGCGATCGAGGCCTCAGACATCACCCTCGTGCGGGGAGACCTGCGCAGCGCGGCAGACGCGATCAGGCTCTCACGAAAGACGCTCGGCACCATCAAGACGAACCTCTTCTGGGCGTTCGCCTACAACGTCGCGGCGATTCCCGTCGCGGCCCTCGGCATGCTCAACCCGATGCTCGCCGGTGCGGCGATGGCGCTCTCGAGCGTCTTCGTTGTCGGCAACAGCCTGCGGCTTCGCGGCTTCAAGAGCACGGCTGTGTAGCGGCCGCACCGCACAGAGAAACACTTCGAAAGGACACCCCGATGACCGAACAAACGATTCCGACTGCGAGCTGCTGCGGTGGCGCGAAGGCCCCCGCCGTCTCCGCCGATGGCCGAACCGACATGCTTGGCGGTGCGGGCTCCGACGCAGAGACGACAACCTGCCCTGTGATGGTCGGGAGCCCGGTGAACAAGGCGAAGGCTGTTCAGGCTGGGCTCTACCGCGACTTTGAGGGCGAGCGGTACTACTTCTGCTGCGCCGGTTGTGGCCCCGCGTTCGATGCTGACCCCGCGAAGTACGCGGCGAACATGGCGTAGCCGACAGCCGACAGCCGACAGCCGACAGCCGACAGCCGACAGCCGATAGCCTCGATAGTCATCGCAAAGGGGCCTGTGGACACACAGGCCCCTTTGCGTGTCGTGCGGAAGACTTGCCCCAATTCCCGGCTGGCAGCCGGTCCGCGACGACGGGAAAGGGGACCCGCATGGAAACTGCAGCACACACCTCAACCGACTACGACCTGATCGTTATCGGCGCCGGGCCGGTTGGCGAGAACGTCGCCGACTACGCCGTCGGCCCGAACGTTCGCGTCGCGATCGTCGAGGCTGAACTCGTGGGTGGCGAGTGCTCGTACTGGGCGTGCATGCCCTCGAAAGCGCTACTCCGGAGCGGCCACGCCATCCGCGCGGCGGGGCGGCTCCCCGGGGCACGCGAGGCGGTCACTGGTGGCCTTCAGGCCGCGGAGGTGCTTCAGCGGCGTGACGCATTCACAAGCAGCTGGGACGATTCCGGCCAGGTCGAGTGGGTTGCCGCAGCAGGAATCGACCTCATTCGGGGCTTCGGCGAGCTCGTCGGCAGGGGCCGCGTGCGAGTGGGGGAGCGCACGTTGACGGCCCGGGCGGTCGTGCTCGCGACAGGGTCGGTGCCGGCGTTGCCGAAGATCGCGGGCCTCCCGGAGTCGCGCGCCTGGGGCACGCGTGAGGTGACCTCCACCGAAGAGGTGCCGCAGAGTCTCATCATCCTCGGAGGCGGCGTCGCCGGGACCGAGATGGCGTTCGCGTTCGCCGCGCTCGGGGCCAGCGTGACGCTGCTCTCGCGCGGGGCGCTGCTCGGGCGCGAAGAGCCGTTCGTCGGCGCCATGCTTGCGGCCGCGCTCGCCGCCGAGGGTGTCGACGTTCGGATTGGCGACGAGCCCGTGCGCGTCGACCGCGGGGCAGACGGCAACGTGTCAGTTGAGCTCGCTGGTGGCGCGACCGTGCGGGCCGCCGAGCTTCTTGTTGCGACCGGACGCCGCCCCGCGACCTCGGGCCTCGGCCTCGAAACTGTTGGAGTGGACTCGGAACTCCCTGTCGACGACACCATGCTGGTTGCGGGTACCGACTGGCTGTACGCCGTCGGCGACGTGAACGGTCGCGCGCTGCTCACGCATCAGGGCAAGTACCAGGCGCGCGCGGCCGGTGCGGCGATCGCCGCGCGGCTTGCGGGCGCTGAGGTGGACGGCGGGCAGTGGGGAGCCCACGCTGCGACGGCCGACCACGTCGCGGTGCCGCGGGTGGTGTTCTCGGACTCGGAGGTCGCCGCAGTTGGGCTCACCGAGGCTGAGGCGCGCGGGGCTGGACTCGAGCTCAGAACTGTCGAGTACGACATGGGGAAGGTAGCCGGCGCCGCGCTTCACGCTGACGGCTATGTTGGCAGGGCAAAGCTCGTGATCGACGCGGCGCGTGATGTGGTCGTTGGCGCGACATTCGTGGGGCAAGACGTGGCCGATCTTGTGCACGCGGCGACAATCGCGATCGTCGGGGAGGTTTCGATGGACCGTCTGTGGCACGCAGTTCCTGCGTACCCGACGATCAGCGAGGTGTGGCTGCGACTGCTCGAGGCCGACCGTGGAAAGGGAGGGTAGTCGCCGATCCGCGGCAACGTGAAGCCCAGAGCGAAACATCCCCTACGGAATACCCGGAGGGGGTATCATGTGGGGGATGTGAGCTATCGCAGTTGAGGAGGGGAATCGTGGAGGCGACACCGGACACGCATGAGAGCCCGCACGGGTACATCACCGACAAGGAGAAGTACCTGCAGCGCCTGAAGCGCATCGAGGGTCAGGCACGGGGCATCTCGCGCATGGTTGATGAGGAGAAGTACTGCATCGATATCCTCACCCAGATCAGCGCCCTCACGAGCGCATTGCAGGCTGTGGGTCTTGGGCTGCTTGACGACCACTTGTCGCACTGCGTCGTCGACGCGGCACGCAAGGATGGCCCAGAGGCGCAGGAAAAGCTCAAGGAGGCGAGCGACGCGATCGCCCGCCTGGTGAAGTCGTAACCGGCAGCAGGGCGCCGGGGCTCAACGCGTCCGCGGTTGTCTGCTGAGGTGGGCGTAGACGGCAACCGCGTAGACTGCACGCATGTCAACACGCGATGTGCCGGAGCGGGTCGGGGACCTGCCGCGGATTGGTCGGCCGGCGACTTCTGCATTGCTGCTGGCGGGAATAGCGTCGCTTGCGGAGGTCGCCAAGCTGTCGCGAGCGGAGGTGCTGTCGTTGCACGGTGTGGGGCCGAAAGCAGTGCGAATCCTCGAGGTGGCACTCGCCGAGATCGGGTTGACGTTCAAGCAGTGACGACGTGGCGCTGGCGGCCTACTCGTGCGCTGCAGGGGTGATAAATCTGCGAACGGGTTCGCGCCGCTCGAATCCGAGACGTTCGTAGATTCCTGCGCCGTCGGGTGAGGCAGTGAGGATTGCGTTCTTGGCTCCGTACTCGCGGCCGAGCGTGAGAGCCGCCTCGGTGAGCTGGCTGCCGATGCCGCGCCTGCGGTGCGATGCTGCGGTGACGATGTGTTCGACGGCCAGAGTGCTGCCGGCGACGACGGCCGCGCCGCACCCGACGGCGACTCCGTCGACCTCCGCAAGGAGGTGGTGTGCCGAGCGGCTCGCGCCGAGCCCAGCCGATGCAAGCGCGCGATGCGTCGCTGGCTGTGATGCCCCTCCCGTCCAGATCTCCTCCCAGGTGGCGAGATCGTGTTCGGTGTCAACTAGGCGGATAGTGGCTGCGCCCTGATGCGGGGCAGCGGCTACTTCACGTTGCGGGTCGAGTTGCTGTGTCAGCGCTGGCTCTTCTTCGACGAACCGAAACTCACGGTCGCGAAGCTGCGCCTCGACGTCGAATTCAGGGCGTTCGGGCCAGGAGTGCCAGAGCGCCTGAACGCCAGCCAGCCTCTGTAGCGCGTCGTCCACGGTCGCAGCGGTCGCGTAGAGCACCCCGTTGAGCTCTTCGTGGGGCGCCCCCGTGGTGAACCAAGCGAGTTCCTCGGCGCGAAACGAGTCGCGCGCGCGGGCAAGGTGCGTGTCGACGTAGAGCGACAGTGGGTCTGGCTGACGGGGTTCGGTGATGTTCATACTCTGTCGAATTCTACTGAGACGGGAGCGTTCGCCCACCGCCAAAATAACTTGCACACCAATGTGCAAGTATCGGGTACACTATTTCGGTGCGGCAAAGTTGGAACATCTTTCGGAGAGACGTCGGGCGGCTCGCCCGACAGCGAAAAAGCTGGGTTATCGTCATCGGTATCCTCATCACGCCTGCCCTCTACGCGTGGTTCAACATCAACGCGTTCTGGGACCCGTACGCAAACACTGCAAACGTGAACATCGCCGTTGCGAACCTCGACTCCGGCGCCGAATCTGAGCTCACGGGTGAGGTGAACATCGGCGACGAGGTTGTCGACCAGCTCAAAGCAAACGATCAGCTGGGCTGGCAGTTCATGAGCGAAGCGAACGCCAAAGACGCCGTGAAACGCGGCGACGTGTACGCCACAATCGTTATCCCTGAAGACTTCAGCAGCGATCTTCTCAGTATGACCTCGGGCGACTTTACTCAGCCCGCACTCCAGTACTTCGTGAACGAGAAGGCAAGCGCAATCGCACCGAAGATTACCGACGTCGGTGCGTCAACGCTCGACAAGCAGATCACGAGCGCGTTCAAGGAGCAAGTCGCCAAGGCTGCGACCGAGGCAGTGAAAGATGCGGGTGACTCGGTCGAGCTGAAGCTGCTCAACGCACGCGGCGACACGCTCAACGCCTTCGACCGTACGACGAAGACCCTCGATGAGGCTGAGAAGAACATCGACAGAATGCGCGCGGGCCTCGACTCCTCCCGCGACTCGCTCGCGTCGACGCGGGCTACCCTTGTCGACGTCGGAACGACGCTCGGTGACGTGCAGGTCGGCGTACGCCAGGCGCAGGCGATCGTCGCCGAGACCCAGCAGCAGGTCGTCGCCTTCGGAGACACCGCGTCTTCCGCCTACCTCACGGGGACCACAGCGCTCGCAGACGCGGCCGGCTCGGCGAACGCGTCGGTAGCCGAGCTGACGCAGCAGCTGAAGCAGGCAAACGTGCGCATCGACGCGTCGATCACTGAGGTCACCGCCGTGGTCGACGCGAACAAGCGGGCGATCGCGCAGTTGCAGGATCTCCTTGACGAGGCCGACCCGAGCTCGCCCGTCGGGAGCCAGCTCAAGGGCGCCCTTGACTCGCTCGAGGCCCAGAATGCGGCTCATGGGGAGGTGCTCAAGACGCTCCAGCAGGCGAACACCGATGCGTCTGGCGCGGTGCAGGCAGTCTCAGACGCGTCGAGCGCGCTGAGCCAGGCGATGAAAGATACGCGCGCCGCTGCCGCGGGGATGCGACAGGTGCTCAGCAGCACGGTGCCCACGCTCAATGCGGCCATGTCGCAGCTGTCGGCAAGCGCGGGCGCGTTCGCATCTGCCCTCACCGCGCTGCAGGCTGTGCTCGAACAGGCTGACTCGCTGCTTGGTGGCATCGATACCCAGCTCGGCTCGACGGGGGATGCACTCGACAGTTTCAAGGCCGACCTCAACGGTATCCGGGGAGGCATCACGACTGCGCGCGCCGACGTGCTCGCGCTGGGTGCAGCGTCTGAATGGGGCACCCTCAACACGCTCACTGGGCTCGAGCCTGCGCAGATCGCCGAGTTCGTTGCGTCACCAGTGACTGTCGACGAGCACGTCGTCTTCCCGATTAACGCCTACGGTTCGGCTATGGCTGCGCTGTTTACGAACCTGTCGCTGTGGATCGGCGCGTTCGTGCTCATGGTGATCTTCAAGATCGAGGTCGACACGGAGGGGCTGCGCGACGTGACCGTGCGGCAGGCCTACTTCGGCAGGTTCTTCCTGTTGGCGGCGCTCGCTGCGCTCCAGGCGCTCATCGTGTGTATAGGCAACCTCGTGATCGGGATCCAGACTGCGAGTGTCATCGCCTACGTCGCGACTGGTGTGTTCACCGCACTCGTCTACGTGAGCATCATCTACGCGCTGTCGGTTGCGTTCGGCCACGTTGGCAGAGGACTGTGTGTGCTGCTCGTCATTATGCAGATTCCCGGTGCCTCGGGGCTCTACCCGATCGAGCTGATGCCCGGCTTCTTCCGTGCGATATACCCCTTCCTGCCGTTCTCGTATGGAATTGACGCGATGCGCGAGACGATCGCCGGGTTCTACGGTGGCCACTACTGGCGGTTCATTGGGGTGCTCGCACTCATGGGTCTGCTCGCGATCGTGCTCGGTCTCGTGCTGCGTCGGCGGCTCGCAAACTTCAACCTGCTGTTCAATCGCCAGATTGCGTCGACCGACCTCCTCATCGGTGAAAAGGTGCAGGTCGTCGGGTCTGGCTACCGTCTGAGCGACGTGATCCACGCGCTGCAGAACCGGGGCGAGTACCGCGAAGACCTTGAGCGGCGGGCGAAACCGTTCACCCAGCACTATCCGGCGATGCTGCGCGGCACGCTCATCGTTGGAGCCGTCGGGATGGTGGTGATCGGCGTTATCGCGTGGGCGTTGCCCGGTGGGAAGGCTCCGCTGCTTGGGGTGTGGGTGCTCTGGTGCCTCATCATCATGGGGTTCCTCGTCGTCATCGAGTACATCAAGCAGAGCTTCCTGCACGCCCGAGAGGTCGCCACGCTTGACGACGACGAGCTGCGCGACGCGGTACTCACTGACCGTACAGGCCTGCACACCGATCCTGAAATGGCGCTTGCCACCGCGCAGCCAGAGACGGTGCCGCTCTCCGCGAGCGGGACGACAGATCCTGGCGGCGGCGCGCAGCCACCGGCCGAGGTGGCCGACATCGATGACGTGATTGCCGAACTCTTCGGCGATCCGCCCGGGCACAAGGCCGACCCACCCGGCCCGACTGACACAACCGACACATCCGACACGAACGAGGGTGGGAAGCGCGCATGAACAACGTACTGAGTCTCGTGAAGCGCGACCTGCGCCACGCCACCCGTAACGTGATGGCGTCGATTGTGCTCTTCGGCCTCGTCATCATTCCGTCGCTCTTCACCTGGTTCAACGTGATCGCGAGCTGGGACCCATTCGCGAACACGAGCAATCTGAAGGTCGCCGTCGCGAGCACAGACGCCGGGTTTCAGAGCGATCTCATGCCCATCCCGATCAACGTGGGGGAGCAGGTGCTCTCGGAGCTGCGTGGAAACGACGGGCTTGACTGGGTCATCACGACGAAAGACGACGCGATCGACGGCACAAAGTCGGGCGCATACTACGCCGCGATCGTGCTGCCGCCGTCGTTCAGCTCAGACATGCTGACGTTCTACGCCGACGGCGCGGAGCGCACGAGCATCAAGTTCTACACGAACGAGAAAAAGAACGCGCTCGCGCCGAAGATCACCGAGCAGGGGGCAGAGGGCGTCTCGTCCCAGATCAGCGAGGCCTTCACCGTGACGCTGAGCGAGGTCGCGCTCGGCCTCGTCTCGTCAGTGTCCGACTACCTCACCGACGACAACACTCAGGCGGCGCTCAACCGGGTCGAGTCTCGGATCGGGAACATCGCGACGCAGCTGCGCGGCGGGGCGCGCACCGCCGAGACCCTCGGCGCGCTCATTGAATCGAGCGTGCCGCTCGTCGACAGTGCTGAGTCGCTCGTGACTGCCGCAGGAGCCGCGTTTGACGACTCATCGACGGCTCTCGGCAACGGATCTGCCGCGGTTGGCGATCTGAAGGGGGCGCTCACGGGTGCGACCCAGTCACTCGTCGACGCGCTTGGCGCGACGGCTGGGAGCTACGATGCTGTCGCGGCGCGGATTGACGATCTCTACGCTGAAGCGGGCAAGGTTGGCGGTAGCCAGGCCGCAGCGTTGAACGCGCTCGCCGATGCCGTCCAGGTGCAGGTAGACCAGACGACCGCGCTCAAGCAAAAGCTTGTCGACGAGGTGCAGCCGCTCGTGCCCGAGTCTGGCCAGGCCGCGTTCGCCCGGGTGCTGACGAGTCTCGACGAGTCGATCGCCAGGCAGGAGGGCGTGCGCGATCGCATGCGCCAGTCGGCGACTGACATTGCGAACGGGGCGGGATCCGCGGGGGAATCGCACGACGCGATCGCCGCGGCGGTGGCCGAAGCGAAGAAAGCGGTGACCGACGCGAAAGACGCGTACGCCTCGGGCCTGAAGCCGCAGCTCGACACGCTCGCGGGCACGCTCGACACGATCAGCGGAGACATAGCGGGCATCCGGGACAGCCTCGCCGGATCCTCTTCGAGGCTCGCTGGCGCTGCCGGCTCCGTGCGCACGGTGCTCACTGAATCTGGTGAGGCCACCACGAAGCTCGCAACCTCGCTGAATGAAACCGCCGACAAATTCGGGGAGCTGCAGCGCGCGATCGCGAAGGCCGCCGACACTGGGGACCTCAGCGAGATCTCCGAGATTATCGGTGCCGGGCCTGCCGTGCTCGCGACGTCACTTGCTGAGCCCGTACGCGTCGACCGCACTGCCGTGTTTCCGATCGTCGGGTTCGGCGCGGGTATGGCGCCGCTCTACAGCGTGCTCGCCCTCTGGGTCGGTGCGTTGCTCATGACAGTCACGATTCGCGTCGACGTGAATCAGGAGACCCTGCCAGATAGGCCTGAGCTCACCACGACCCAGAAGTACCTCGGCCGCTACGGAGTCTTCGCGCTCGTTGGCCTCGCCCAGAGCACCCTGCTGACGCTGGGGCTCGTGCTCTTCGTGCAGATCGAACCAGCCCACCCGCTGCTGCTCATCCTCGCCGGGTGGGTGATCTCGCTCGTGTTCACACTCATCGTCTACACGTTCGTTGTTGCCTTCGGAAACGCTGGCAAAGCGCTCGCCGTGCTGCTGCTCGTGATCCAAATCTCGGGTTCTGGGGGCGCGTACCCGCTCGAGCTGCTGCCACAGTGGTTCCAGAACATCAGTCCGTTCCTGCCCGCGACCTACGCGATCCAGGCACTGCGCGCCGCGGTTGCGGGCGTCTACGGCGGCGACTTCTGGATCGCGCTCGGGATGCTGCTGCTGTTCGCGATCCCCGCGCTACTGCTCGGACTTGTGCTGCGCCGCCCGATGATCCCGTTCAATCGGAAACTCATGGCCGCGCTCGAATCTACGAAACTGATGTGAGGATCGAACATGTCTCTGGACCACACAGCATCCATGCCCGCGACTGAGTCAGGCCCTGACGTGCGCCGGAAAGATGCGACGAAGAACCGTGAACTGCTGGTTGGGGCGGCGCGGGCGGCGATCGCTGACCAGGCGAACGCCTCGCTTGACACCATTGCGCAGGCAGCCGGCCTCACAAGGCGCGCGGTCTACGGCCACTTTCCGGATCGCGACGCGCTCGTCCGCGAGGTGATCGCCGACGGCGCACGCGAGTTCGGTGAGATCGCCGCACGCGCGACAGCCAAGGATCCGCGGCTCGCCCTCGTCTTCCTCGCAACTGAACTCTGGCGCGCCTCAACAAGTGTGCGCGCCTCTGCGAACGTCGCCGCCACTGAGTCGTACCGCGACGCGGCGGCTCAGGCATTCGAGCCGTTGCGAACACGGCTGGCTGAGATCACGCGCAAGGGCATCGAATCGGGAGCGCTTCGTGGAGACATGAGTGCGGAGGTGCTCGCGCTGCTTATCGAGGAGGCGGCAAAGGCGACGCTCCGCGATCAGCGGATCACCGCCGGGCACACGGCAGAGACCGCAATCAAGGTTGTACTCAGCATCGCAGGTCTCTCGTGGCGGGAGCAGGCCGAGCTGCTGGGTCCGCAACCGAACAGGTTGGAATCAGCGGCAGTCGAAGCCAGCTGAGCGGAACGGGCCAGCCTGGTGGAGCGGGCCTCTCGATTCGTCCGCATGATCTTGCCGACTGTCGGTGCGCGTCCACGCCACTACGTACGTAGTGAGATACGCGCGTAGATCGACGCTTGGCCCCCCGTAGTTCCCGCCTGGACTCCTGCGCAAGCGGCGGACGTTTGCTTCGCTAGTGGAGACGGAGGGACTTCACCATGGAGCAGAGCACACAGCGCCGCACGGACACACCGAACGACATCGCCCCTCAGCGAAAGCGCCTGAAGGTGGTTGCAGCCATCGCTGCAGCGCTGGCGGTTGCAGTCGGAGTGAGCGCTGGCGCCGTCGGAGCCATCTCCACGAGCAACTCGACAATCCGATCGAACGAATTCGCAAAGTCGCTTCGAGTTGACGCCGGTGTGTACGACCTTGGCGTGACCGCAACCGATGGCGCAAAGTTCGGGTCCACTCCAGCCGCTGGATCTGTCTCGTTTGAGATGCACCCCGCCGGTGCAGGCCCACTCTCGCTCGAGCCAGGCGACCTCGTGACCTCATCCGTCGTGCTCCCCGCTGGGATGGCGCCGGGAGAGCTGCCGGCGCCCGAGCGCACCACCACCTACCTGCGGACGTGGGCCGCGGCTGAGCAGCACGGCATCTGGACGGTGACCTCGACGCTAGCCGCTGAGGCGGCAGCCAAGTTGCAACTGCCATCGAGCGAGTTCGCCGTCACCGCCGCGTTTCCCATGATTGTGGGGCCTGAGGACCTCGAGCTGCGGGCCGAAATCGGCCTGCCAGAGCGACTCACAAGCACGCACGCAAGCGACACAACGCGCGTGCCTGTCGAGTGGGAGGTTCGCAGTGGAGTCTACGACCTCGCGTTCACGCGAGGAAAGAGTGGCGGCGGGGAGATCTCGTTCGCAAACCTCCCCACACAGGCAGGGGAGAACCTCCACCTCAGGGCTGGCGATTCGCTCGTCACGTCGATCACCCTCCCCGAGGGGGTGACTGCAGGCGCCCTCCCTGCGAAGTCGACAGTGCAAGGACGGACGATCGAATGGGAGTCGCACGCGCGAGACGCCGCGACAATCGTGACTCGCACCGAGACGATCTCGCGTGACACCCAGCAAATCCCGAGCACGCGTTCAGCATTCGATGTGGTCGTCGCCGAGCAGGCGTTGAGCGACGGATTCACAGTATCTGCAGCGGCGGAGCTGCCTGAAAGGTTCGTGAGCGCCCAACCAACGGCCGAGCTGTCGGTCACAGGCAAGATTGGGCCACCACCGGCCTCAAAGGTGGCGGCGGGACACGGCTATTCGATGGCCACAACCACCGATGGCGCAACTTTCGCGTGGGGTGCGGGCCAGGTCGGGCAGCTCGGCTCGGGAACTGAGAAAAGCTCTGACGTTCCCGTCGTCACGAAGTCTCCAGACGGACGTCAGTTTGTCCAGGTCGTAACTGGCTGGGAGCATTCGATGGCGATCGCAGACGACGGCACGCTGTGGGGATGGGGCGACAATACCTTCTCCCAGACCGGGACAGGCGAGTCGTTCCTCGTGCCCGTGACGACACCGAAACAGGTCACTGCCATTGACGGGAACACGCAGTTCCAGTCGGTTTCTGCGGGCTGGAGGCACACGGTCGCGCTGTCAACCACAGGGCAGGTGTACGTGTGGGGCGATGGCAACCGAGGAGTGCTCGGTAACGGCTCTTCCGCTGGGCATAGCGAGCGCCCAATGCTCATGCCCGGGCTTCCGAACAAGCCATTCGCTGCGGTCGAGGCCGGGTTCGACATCACCTTCGCGGTGACCGAAGACGGCGAAGTGTGGGGCACCGGCTCCAACGAGTATGGCTTCCTCGGTCTCGGCGAGAGCGTTTCCGAGATCTCACGCCCGCGCCGGATTCCGATGCCCACGGCAGATCCTATAATCCAGGTCTCCGCAGCAAGCACGACAAACAACACCCACGTGCTCGCGCTCACCGACTCTGGGAAAATGATCGGATGGGGAGTCAACGCGTCTGGGGAAAGTGGTGTGCCGGTGGACGGCGAATCATCGTGGGCGTACTTCGAGCCAACTGAGCTGCAGCAGCCCGAGAACGTCCGGTTTACGAAGCTCGCCGCCGGCGATCAGTTCAGCCTCGGTCTCACAGAGTCAGGTCAGGTGTACTCGTGGGGCGGGCGAGCCCTGGGCAACGGACGCGGTGGCACGAGCGAGGTTCCCGTGCTCGTTCTTATCCCATCGGGGGAGCGGATCGTTGACATCGCGGCTGGAGACGCGCACGCGTTCGCGCTGAGCGCCAGCGGTCGCCTGTACGGCTGGGGAAGCGGCCAGGGCGGACGCTTAGGGAACAGCAACTACCTTGAGCAGCGGTCACCAATTGTCATCAAGCTCGTGGCCCCGCGCGCTGCGGGGGCGACAGATGACCGTCAGGCTACTCAGGAGGAAACTGAGTCGTCGTCAGAGCCCCGCAGCGAAGAAATCCCCACCGACACCAAACCGGATACTGCAGGTTCGGAGACCGTTGAAGACGAAGCGACGGGTCCTGTGACCCCTGGTGAAGAGGAAGACTACGCCGAAGCCGCACTCGAAGAGAAATAGTCGGGCCGGGCCAGCATCGGTCTGGCCCCCCTCAAAGCGGCTCGAAGGGCTGCTTGGCAGACGCACGAAACAGTTGTCCCGTGGGCACATCGTGAAGTATTTTGCTAGAGCAACGTAGTCCTTTGAATCTCAACGCTGAGGGGAAAGCGATGGATCAGACGCACAGACTCCTGGAACCACAGGTTCCGGTCGACCGGCGCATTGCAGGGTTCGATAAGCGCTCAATTCCGATCGCCAGCGTTGTGCTTGCGCTCTTTCTCGTGATGACGTTCGCGCTACCGGCAATCGACCGGAGTATCGAGTGGGACGACCCAATAGTGGCAGGGGATCAGCTTGCGCTTTCCGCCGAGGTCATCGTGACGCCAGCGCCAGGATGGAACCTTGAATCCGGGTATCGGGTCACCGACGACACTCGGGAACCAAACGGGCCGGCGACTCTCGCATCGGCAGGCATCACGATCGAGTTCGTTGCAGACGCTTTCTCGGGCACGCCCGCTGAACTCCTCGCGCAGTCGGCAAGCGTCGCTCAGGGCGCCGAAGACCACACCTTCCATGCGCGTGGAACGGTTGACACCGTGTCCACGAGTGCCGGAGTTGCGGGTGTTCGGCAGTCGTTTGTGAGCTCATCTGGGGACGGTCAACTTGTCGCGTTGGTGCTCGGGGACACAGGAGTGACAATCACCGTGCGCGGCGCTTCGCAGCAACTTCACCAGTCCAGTTCCGCGATTGACCAGATGATCTCGAGCGTCCGCGCGATGCCTGCAGGAGGCAGACAATGAATCTTCACGCAACGGGCACATCAACCGAAACCCCGTCACGCGACGCTCTTGATGTTCAGGCGGCGGCGATCTCCCGGTCTGGGTGGGGCGCAAAGTTCGAGTTCGTGCAGCCTCGGAATCTGTGCTTCTGGCTGTACCTCATTCTTACCGGCGTCGGGGCAGTGAACCTCTGGCAGTACGTCGCGCCGAAAGCCGCATTCTTCGCCGAGAGTCTCACTCTTGGCGCTGTGGTTGTGGGGCTGGCCGGCCTCGCCTGGGCGCTGTGGTTTCACCACATCGATAGGTGGGAGAGGCAGCCGCTTGGGGTCGTGGCCACCGCGCTCGTCTGGGGCGCCGTCCCCGCAAGCTTCGGCTTTGCGCTGACCGCAAACTCTGCCCTTCTCAGCATCTATCCCAAACTGTTTGGGCAAGAATGGGCGGCGAGCTGGGCCGCTGGTCTCATCGCGCCGTTTACTGAGGAAACAGCAAAGCTCTGTGGGTTTCTTCTCATCATGGGGCTCGCGCCCAAGCTGGTACGTACGGCAAACGATGGTCTGCTGATTGGCGCGTTCATCGGGCTCGGGTTCGCCGTCTTCGAGGACTTTCTGTACGCCGTGAACGCGACCTTCGATTCATTTGGGGTGAACCCAGACGCGAGCGTGCTCAACGTGTCGGTGTTCCGTATTGCATCGAGTGCCGTATCACATCCACTCTTTAGCGCCCTTGTCTGTAGCGGGGTCATCTACCTCATCGGCACAGTCGCACAGCCTCGACGAGTCGTAAGGGGCGTCGTCTTCGTGCTCGCGGGCATGGCGCTTCACTTCGTCTGGGACGATGCAGCTGGTCTGGCGGGCGGAAACGGGCTCAGCATGTTGCTCGTATTGTTTGGCGCGACTGTTGTGGCCCTTGTCGTCCTTTCGATCGCCTTCAGGCTTGCGCTCCCGGTGGAAGCGCAAGTTCTGAGCGAGATTCTCGCGCCGGAGGTCGAATCCGGGGTCGTGAGCGCTCCCGAAGTAGCGAGTGTTGCAGGTCGCCGCGCGCGAAGACGCTTCATTCGATCGGGACACGGGCATGCGCAGCGGCGAGCGCGTAGGCATCTGCGGCACGCGGTTCTGGGGCTTGCACATGAGCTCGCGAGCGCGCACGGTGCACACACCGACTCGGTAGAGCGGGCTCGGGTAGAAGTTGTGAGGCTCCGTGAGGCGGCGGGCGGAGAGCAGCCCGGCGCCGGCGCGGAATGACCGACAGGCATCGACTCCGGCCAGCGTCAGGTACCCACAGGGGCTGAGCTGAAGCTCGCCCTGCTCGTAAGCGTCTACAACCGGATGGTGAGCGTCTGAGTGAGCGTTCCCACGGGCCCGTGCTCGTCGTGCACGACCGACTCCGTTTGGCCGATCGCGTCAGCACCGAACGAGACGGTGCTGTCGAGTCCGAGCCAGCTCCCTGAGGGCACGCGAAACAGCGATACGTTGAGGTCGACGTTCGGGAAGCCGACCTCTGACGGATCAGCGCGGGGCACCATCCCGTTCGCGAAGTCGAGCATGCCGATCATGCGTGCCTGGGTGCTCGTCTCGACGCCGTCGATCAGCGGAGTGGAGGTGCGGACCCAGCTGCGCGCGCGTCCCGGGCCAACGTACTCGCGTCGGGCTTCGACGGTCTTGACACATTCGCCGTTCCACGTCTCACCAAACGGGAAGGCTGGTATCGACTCGACGGTCGGCATCGCGGGGAACGACGTACCTTCGATTGCCGAAGTGTCAGCGGTCTGCAGCATCCACGCACGCGCTCTCACGCCCGTGCGCCCGTTGCTCGTGAGTACCGCTTCGACGAGCTCGATCGTTCGCCCGGGGCGAATCACTGTGACCTCCACGTCAAACTCCCCAATTGGGAGCACGCCAAGAATGTCGCACGACAGTGAGGCCAGCCGCAGGCTGCCGCCGCGGCACCCGTGATCCTGTTCGATGAGGTGGGCGAGCAGGCCGATCACCGGGGCGATGTGCTGCTCAGCCGTGTTCCAAGCACCGGCTGTCGCCTGGGTTGCCTCGAACCGGGTCGGTGAGTGCTGCCGGAAGTACGCTGTGTGCGAGGCTGTCATGCCAGGAAACTACCTTTCGCCGGGACACGATGCGCTGCGGTCGCGGGGCGACGGGCGCACTCAGGCAGTGGCCGAGGGCGGGCGCATCGCTGCGCATGGTGAGCCGGGGTTGACGAGGGGACGTATTCGACTCTATCGTCAGCGAGCGTCGTGACGCTCCCCACTTCCAGGGGTGATCGGCAGGCTGACGCGGGCACGCTCGACGCGTGCCCGGAGGTCGGTCGTCGACTTCGGTTCGGGCACCGACGTGAGGCCTGTGACAACGTCACGAGGGATATAGCCGAAGGAACCACCTGGGTAGGCGGGCGTGCTGATCTCGGTGTACACCCTGCCGCCTCGCATCGTGGGCACCTTGTGGACGACGCTCGTCACCCGGTCGAGCGGGATGCGCCTCCGCTGTCTGCCAACGAGCAGGGCGTCGCCTGCATCGAGTACCAGGGGCGTGTACCCAACGCCGAGAAACCACAGCGCGCTCGCCGCAACGAGTCCTCCACCAACCGTGTAGAGCGCGCGGTCGACGCGCGGCGACTCGAGAAGGAGCTGACTCGCCCCGAGGGCTACAGCGGCAACGAATAGGGTGACCGCGAGCGCACGCGTGACGACGACGAACTTGAGCGAGGAAATGCGTGTGGGGCGGGTCACAGTGCTCCGCCTAGCTCCGCCATCGCCGTTGGCGTCGTCAAGTGCGGCTGCGGCCCGTTTCACTCCCGTGCGTCTGGCGCGGGGTCGGCGCTTCGGGCACCAAACCGGGGGATGAGCCGCGGGGTTCGCGCCTTGTAAGCAAGGTAGGCCGGATGGTCGCCCCACTTGCGCTCGGCCTTCGCTTCGAGCAGCGGGATTCCGCTTACTCGAGTCAGCAAGACGACGACGAACACGGGTGAAAGCAGCGCGACCCACTGCCACCCTTGGAGTGCGGGGGCCGCGATGATGAGCACGCCAATCCAGAGCACGATCTCGCCGAAATAGTTGGGGTGGCGAGACACCGACCACAGTCCGGTCTGAATGAACTTCCCAGCGTTGGCCTGGTCGGCCTTGAACAGCCGCTTCTGGTTGTCGGCGACGACCTCGATGGCGAAACCGAAGAGCCAAATTGCGAGACCTGCCCAGGTAGTCCAGCCGAGGGGAGCGTCGTTTGCCGAGGTGATCGCGATCCATGCGGCCGCCGCGGTCAGGCTCACCCACAGGCCCTGCACAGTCCACACGGAGAGGAACCGCAGCTTTGATGTCTTGATCTCGTCGAAGCGGTCGTCAGTGCCCGAACGCCGGTTTCTTGCGAACAGAAAGGAACCCAGGCGGGCTGCCCAAATTACGACGAGGGCGGTCAGGATCACGCTGCGCGGATCGAGCCCGGGCGAGCTTGCGAGGAGGAGGATCGTCACCGAGATGTAGGTGAGGCTGCCCGTCAAATCGAAGTACCTATCGGTCTGTGCGATGGCCGCCGGGATGTAGGCGATCCACTGCACCGCGAAAGCGACGACGACTGCGAGCGCGAACCCGGGGAAGCCGCCGCCATCGGCACCGCCTCCGATGGTCCAGCTGTTGTTGCTCCCAGCGAGGGCGAGCAATCCGCCGAGCACGATGGCCGCGACAGTGAGTATGAGTGAGCGACTGTTCGCCTGAGACATTGTGAATCCTTCGAGGGAGTCGAATCGTGGAGAATGGGCGGACCTGTGATGCGGCGGTTCGCTTGGGGCTGAGCTAGCGGTACAGTTCGGAAATGATCGGCTCTGCCTCTGCGAGGAGTACCTGTCGTTTCAATTTCATCGTGGGTGTCACGAACTCGTCGAGGCGATCACCGCCGATGACGAGCCCGCGCCAGGACTGCACGCGCTCCGCCGGCGATACGGCGGCGTTCGCGCGGTCGATTGCCGCGGTGATCTCTTCGAGGAGCCGGCCGTCCGAGCACACCACCAGACCACACGCGCTGAGCGCGCTTGCCGGCGCATCGCCGCGATCCTTGAACCACGCGGTGGCCGCCTCGGTATCGATGACCACCACTGCAGTGAGGTAGGGCCGATCCGTGCCAACGAGCGCGGCGTGAGCTACGAGCGGATGCTGCTCGACAGTGTGTTCCCAGTGTTCCGGGGAGACAGTTCTGCCTGTCGACGTGACGAGCACGTGCTTGAGCCTACCTCTCAATGTGAGCGAACCGTCGGGTGCGAGCGCGCCAAGGTCGCCGGTGCGAAAGTACCCGTCGACGAACGCATCTGCGTTGTGTGCCTCGTTCCGGTAGCCGGCGAAAACGCCCACGCCCTTCGCAAGGACCTCGCCGTTGTCCGCGATCCTGACCTCGTTGCCAGGCAGCGGCGTGCCGACGCTTCCCGCGCGCAGCGACCCAGGGCGACCCCCGGTGAGTGGCGCGGTGGTCTCAGTCAGGCCATACCCCTCGATCACGGGAACGCCGATACCGCGGAAGAACGTCGCGAGCGAGGGGCGCAGAGTGGCCGCGCCCGAGAGGAGGTACGCGAGCCGCCCACCCATGACGGAGCGGAGCCTACGGTAGAACACTCGGTCGAAGAGTGCGCGGCGGAGCCGCAAGGTGGCTGGCGCGCGCAGCGAGTGATCCTGGTCGGCGGCTTCCAGGTACTCGCCCCATTCAAGCGCGGTGCGGTGAGCCGCCCGCCACAGTGGGAGAACCCGCTTCTGTGCCGCCGATGCCGCAGCAGCGCCCTCGATTTTTTCAAGGACGCGGGGTACCACGACAAGGAACGTGGGGCGCAGGACCGCGAGCGACTGCACAACCTCCTTAGGGTCTGACAAGAGCGCGACCCGCATGCCGTTTGCGATGCAGATCAGCTGCAGCGCTCGGCCAAGCACGTGAGTGAGCGGGAGGAAGAGCACAGTGTTGCCGGTCTCGCGCACAACCTCCGAGTAGGCGGCGGCGGTGTTCAGCACCTGGCCCACGAGGTTCCGATGCGTGATTTGAGCGCCCTTCGGATCGCCGGTGGTGCCAGATGTGTAGACGATAGTGGCGACGTCATCGAGCGAGGCGCTGAGGCGTCTGGCCTCGAGATCGGAGTCGGCAACGTCGGCGCCGAGGGCCACGAGATCTGAGAGGGTACCTGTCGCGGGTGCCACCGTGCTTTGCTCTGCCGATGCAGAAAGCGGCTCAGACGACATGACTGAGATCCGCGGAGCGCGTGCTTCAGAACTGCTCGATGCGTTTGAGGCCGCCTGCGCGAGGCGCTCGCCGTCGGCGGCGGTTCCCACGAACGCGTGTACGGGCCGCGAATCGACGAGGATCGCTTCCAGCTGCGTGGCTGAGGCCGTGTCGTAGACAGGAACGACAACCGCCCCCGCGAACAGCGCGGCGTGGTCAACCACAGCCCAGAGGTACTGCGTCTGGGCCATGATCATTATCGTGTCGCCCGGCTTCACGCCCGTAGCAATGAGTCCTTTCGCGAGCTCGGAGACAGCGTCGGCAAAGGCCTGGGTGCTGACCTGTGTCCACGGTGCCGTGAGCGGTTCTCCGGCCGGCCGGGTCTCGAAAGCGATGTGCGCTGGCGCCGTGCGAACGCGCTGCATGAGGAGTTCAGTGACGTTGCGTGTCTGCTCGATATCGACAGTTTGTGGGGTGAATGCGTGCGGCACATTGGCAGTCGGCGCCATTGCCTCTGCATGGTCTGCGGCCTGGGTGTGGGGAATCTCTCGATTGATCACGGAATAGACAATACAGGAATATTACTAGACAAGCTAGCTAATTGTTGTGGGGGTTGGGTCTGTTCTGAGTGTCCGATCGCAAAGGTTTGATGCGTTCTTTTGCTGGCATGCGACATGGATAGATTCTGCTTGTCTTGAAGGATGAACCCATCCCGCTCGTTGCCAGAAAGAGTTCTGCGACGACAACGTAAACATCCTGTTGGGCGGCGCCCCAAACGTGACACTCACGCAGATCGCGAAGGACTTCGGCATCCACGTTGGCAGGTTCGAAAAGTGATGCGAGGGACTGCGGCAGCACGTTGTGGCCGACAGGCCTTGCGGAATCTCAAGAGCCGGAGTGTGCGTGGGTCAGAGGTCGATGAAGCCCGCGACGATGTCGCGGACCACTCCGTCAGCGCCCGGCGTACCGAAGAAGTACGCGACCCCGTACCCCCATAGGTACTCCTCGATAACGTTCCCCAGGTCTCCGTCGACAGGCCACCCGTCCTCGTCGATCTGGAACAGGAAAGAATGCCCGTCTGCCAGAACAGCGTCAGCGTACGCGTTCTCCCGTTGTGCCAGCTCCGGCGCGTCACCAACGCGGACCAATGCTGGCCTAGAAGTGGAGTCAGGCATATTCTCCAACGCGGCCGCGCGCAGCCCAGGCCAGGTCGCACCTTCCCTGTTTCCGCGAGGCGACGGTGCATGCATAATCGCGCGCACCGGCAGGTTCGGATACTCCAGGTCGTCATCCCCAACAGAGAACCCCGTGCGGAGGAGCAATGACACCTCGGCTCCTCCGGTCCAGGGAGCGATTTCGGCGGGCAGTGTCATCAGATAGCGGTGAGTGTCGAGCAGTGGGTGCCCATCAAGAGCCATCGGGGGAGTGCCACCGAGGCGGCCACCGTCAACACGATCCGGCAGCATGGGGGTGAGGAGCCTGACCATGCCCAGCATTCTAATTCCGCTGTCTGCATCCGAATCGACAACTCGTCGATAGCCGCGACATCGGCTTGGCGGGGAAGGCCCTGGGGTGGTGTTTCCCGTTCTGCTTTGAGCGTGCTCCGAGGCAGCCATCTTGAGTCTTGGAGCGTGAAGGCGATTATGGTCGTCGTGATCGAGCCAACGACGACCGCCGCCCCAACCACCTCCGTAAAACAGAAACGGCCCCAGCGCTGAGCGCTGAAGCCGTGTCACAAGTGCCCCCGGAGGGATTCGAACCCCCGACCTACGGTACCGGAAACCGGCGCTCTATCCCCTGAGCTACGGAGGCGAGCAGATGTAACTCCCCAAGCCTAGCGCACCTCCAGCGGCGTTTTTTGCATAGGGTCGGGCGCGAGCTGGGCTGGCGGTAGACTTGACCCTCGTGACGCCTCTAGAACTTGCACAGGCCCTTGCCCAGATTCTCGCAGCCAACTTCGCCACCCGCGGCGGGGACGCAGCTGAGATTGTCGTGTCCGAGCAGGACACGCAACTGGAGCGACCCAAGAGCCGAGAGCATGGTGACTGGGCGTCGAACGTCGCGATGAAGTTTGCGAAGCGGATTGGCACGAATCCGCGCGAGCTCGCGCAGGAGCTTGCGGCCGAGATCGAGAAGATCGATGGCGTCGCAAAGGTTGATGTTGCCGGTCCCGGCTTCATGAACATCACCCTCGATGCCGCGAGCGCGGGCGAGACCGCGCGGCGCGTCGTCGAGCAGGGCGCGGACTACGGTCGGAACGACTCGCTCGCCGGCCAGCGCATCAACCTCGAGTTTGTGAGCGCGAACCCGACGGGTCCGCTGCACATGGGCCACACCCGCTGGGCTGCCTTGGGCGACTCGACCGCGCGCGTGCTTCGTGCCGCGGGCGCAGAGGTGACGAACGAGTACTACATTAACGATGCCGGCTCGCAGATGAACAAGTTCGGGCGCTCGGTGCTCGCAGCCGTACTCGGCGAGGAAGCGCCAGAGGACGCGTACCCGGGCGAGTACATTCAGGCGCTCGGCGCGAAGGTGTGCGAGCAGCTGCCTACCGTTGGTGAGCTCGCGGCGAACGACCGCGACGCTGCCCTCGAGCAGGTGCAGGAGCTCGCGTACCAGCTGCAGCTCGCCGAGATCAAGGATTCGCTCGAGCGCTTCAACGTGCACTTCGACGTGTTCTTCTCGGAGCGCACGCTGCACGCGAAGGGCGAGAACGGCGAGCCGAGCCCCATCGAGCTCGCTGTGGATCGGCTGCGCGAGCAGGGCCACGTCTTCGAGGAGGACGACGCGATCTGGGTGCGCACGACCGCATTCGGCGACGATAAGGATCGCGTGTTCACGCGCGGCAACGGCATCTACACCTACTTCGCCGCCGACGCGGCCTACTACCTCGACAAGATGGATCGGGGCTTCACCGAGAAGATTTACCTGCTCGGCGCGGATCACCACGGCTACATCGGTCGTCTGACCGCGATCGCGGGCGCAGCTGGTGACGACGTTGAGAAGAGCATCACCGTGCTCATCGGCCAGCTCGTGAACCTCAACGGTGCGAAGCTGTCGAAGCGCGCGGGCAACATTATTGAGCTCGACGATTTGCTTGAATGGCTCGGCTCAGACGCGCTGCGCTACTGGCTCGCACGCTACCCGGCTGATTCGCCGCTCTCGCTCGACGGCGAGAAGGTGCGCAGCCGCACGAACGACAACCCTGTCTTCTACGTGCAGTATGCGCACGCGCGTACATGTGCAGTTGATCGCAATGCGGCCGCGGCTGGGATCACCCGCGAGGTGTTCGCGCCGGAGCTGCTCACGCACGAGACCGAGACCGATCTGCTCGGGAAGCTGCAGCAGTACCCGGGAATTGTTGCTGGCGCCGCCGAGCTGCGTGAGCCGCACCGGATCGCCCGTTTCCTTGAGGAGCTCGCCGCCGTGTACCACCGCTGGTACGACAACTGCCGCGTGATTCCGCTCGGCGAGGAGCCAGTCGAAGACGTGCACCGTACGCGCCTGTGGCTGAACGACGCCGCGGGACAGGTGCTCCGAAACGGCCTCGACCTGCTGGGTGTGTCGGCGCCAGAGCGGCTCTAGCGTATGCGGCGCGCGCTCAAGATTGTCATCGCCCTCGTCGTGACGTTGGGAGTGCTCGCTGGGCTCGGGGAGTGGGGGCTGCGGCTCGCGATTCCTGGCGTGGTGAAGACGATTGCGCAGGAGCAGCTCGGCATTCCGAGCAGCCATCCTGTCGAGGTCGACATGGGCGGTTCGGCACTGCTGCACGCGATCGGTGGTGGCGTCGGCGATATCACCGTGGAGATTCCCGACGCACCCGTCGCTGACGGAGTGCGCGCGACGCTCATTTTCTCGGCTGACCGGTCGCCGTTCGACCCGTCGAAGGGTGACATGACGGGTGCGACGGCGGCGATCTATGTGCCGACGGCCGACCTCGGCCCGATGATTTCGCTGCTTACGAACGGCGTCGTTGATTCTGGCAAGACAAGCAGCGGCGAGCTCGTCGTTGGCAGGCAGCTCGAGGCGCTCGGGTTCACCGTGCCGATCGAGGCGACGCTTGGCCTTACGGCAGTCGACGGTGAGGTGCTCGTCGAGCCGCGCGGCCTGTCGGCTGTGGGTTTTGATCTGTCTGTTGAGCAGCTTGCCTCGGCGACAGGTGGCCTCCTCGACCCGCTGCTGTCGGAGCGTCAGCTCTGCGTGAAGGAGTGGCTGCCGGCGGGCGCGACGCTCAGCGATATCAGGATCACGAAGAACGGCGCCAGGGTCGAGTTCGCGCTCTCACCTGACTTCCTGTCGAACCCGCAGCAGCAGGAGCTCGGCACCTGCGGCTAGCGCGAAAGCCGCCGCAGGCACCGCGCCCGCGCGTTACTGCATCGTGTTGACGATGAGCCCGATGTGGGTGAAGAAGTTCATCGCGCCGAAGAGTAAGAAGATGATGCCGGTGACGAGCCATGACACGCCGACGAGCTTCGCGACGCCTGACAGCGGCTGCTTCGACGAGAACCCGCGTAGCGCGATGGGGAACAGTGCTGCGCCGAGTCCGACGAACGCGAACAGCAGCGACATGAAGATCGCCTCGATCATCGGGTAGTCGGCGACGATGCCCGAGATGGGCTCCTCCGCGGGTGCAGCGAACAGCTGGAAGACGAGACCGGCAAGTGCGATGCCGAAGAGCGCGAGGCCCATGCCGAGCACGAAGATGCTCATCGGGCGGGCCACTGCGGCGGCTTCGGCTGCACGGTCCTCCGCTGCAACGATTTGGTCGCCGCGCTTCCAGAGGTACAGTGATGCGGCGAGCAGCAGCACACCGAACGCGAGGCTCGGTTCGCCGAAGACGATGTTGTCGAACGGGAAGTACATCGCGAACGGCCACTCGAGCGTCATGTGCAGGCCGGTTGTGGTGAGGATCAGGCCGAGTACGCCGGCTGTGAGTGCCCACCCCTCGGCCTTGAAGTCGCGGTCACGAACGAGGGCGCGGCCGAGCATGTACACGAAGATGAGGCCGGCACCGGCGGCGACCGCCATGATCGTGTTGTACGTCGGCATCTGCGTCCAGTCAATGACGAGTCCGGTATCTCGGCCTTTGAAGAAATCTTCGATGAAGCTTCCCATGATGGGGTCCTTTCGATGGGCAACCGATGGAGCACCATGCGTGCTACTGGCGGTTGCGTGGGTGTACCGTGTGTAACCAATTAGAGTCGATTTGTATTCGCTTGCATGCATTTCCCGGGTGTGTCCGCGGAGTTACCACCAGCGAGGGGTTGGGCAGCAACCGCAACGTGGGCATATGGTGGCAAGGCGCACCCTGTTCAACGATGTACCGGAGGAACCCGCATGCACCACCCGCTCGACGTCGCCAAGACCATCGCAGTTCTCGAAGCCGCAGTCGCCGACTACGCTGGAACGCTTGCGCCGGCTGTCTCCGTTGCGGCGTTTGATGCGACCGGCGTCATCGCCTGGCACGGGGTGGGGGAGCCGCGGCTCGACGGTTCGGCCGTGAGCCGAGAGACAGTGTTCAGGATCGCCTCGATGTCGAAGAGCTTCCTCGCCGCAACGGCGCTCGCACTCGACGAGGCCGGCCTTCTAAACCTTGCCGCGCCAGTTGCGCACTATCTCCCAGGGATGCGGTTCATGTACAGGGACACCGACTACCCGGTTACCGTCGGTGAGCTGCTGTCAAACCGATCTGGCATGCCCGAGGACAACGCGTGGGCCGACAGGCAGCTGGGGTCGAGCCGCGACTACATTGCGAGCCTGTTCGCCGAGGGAATCGAGCTCACCGCTGCGCCCGGCGTCGGATACCAATATTCAAACCTTGGAATGTCGCTCGTGGGGCGCGTCGTTGAGGCCGTCGTCGGCCGCCCCGTCGAGGAAGAAGTAAAAGAGCGGTTCATTGAGCCGCTCAAGCTGACGGGCACGCGGTTCGCGGTCGACAAGTACGACGCAGGCACGGATGTCGCCTCCGGCTTTCGAACTTTTGACGTCGGCGCGACGTTTGTCGAGGAGCCGTTCATCGGCGAGGGGGCGCTCGCGTGTATTGGCGGCTTATTCAGCACAGTCGACGACATTGCAAAGTGGTCCTGGTTCCTCGCTTCCGGGTACACCGACGAGCCAGTCGCGCCCGAGTTGCTGAGCGCCCGCGGGCGGGTGGAGATGCAGCGCGTGCACACCCCAATCCCCGTTCCCCAAAGCACCGAGTTTCGCGACCTCACGAGCCTCGGCTACGGTCTTGGGCTCTTCCCTGCGCACGATAGACGACTCGGCGCGACTGTTGATCATTCGGGCGGCCTTCCGGGGTTCTCCTCGAACATGCGCTGGCACATTGACTCCGGCGTCGGAGTTGTCGTGTTCGGTAACTCAGACGCGTTTCGCGCCGACACCCTCGCGATGGCCGCACACGCGGGGGTGCTGCAGGCGAACGCGATCCCGCCCCGCACGGTGAGGCCATGGGGGCTCGCGTTCGAGGCCGGGGCCCTGCTCGACACACTGATCCGCGAGGGAGAACCGCTCGCCGGCGCGGCGCACGTCACCTCAAGTAACTTCTTCGCCGATGTACCAGACGCGGTACGCACGAGCCGGATCGCCGAACTGACGCAGGCTGTCGGTGCACCCGTAACACAAACCGCGTTCTCGAACCGGATCGTCGGTGCTTCCGATGCTGCCCATCTGCGCTGGCGGATCGATTGCGCTCAGGGCGCGCTCGTGTGTGACATCCGCCTCATCGGCCTGAGCGCACCGCTCGTGCAGAGCTTGACTGTCGCCATCGCCGACGACACAGGTACGAAGCCGCTTGCGGGGGAGCCGGGACTGCAGGTGCTCGCGGCCGTCGCCCGTGACACGAGTAAGACTGTCTGACGTCCCGGCGTGGCGAGGGCGAGCTTTGTGTCCGAGAGCCCGCCGATCGTCTGAAAATCATGCCGATATGCGCGCATGCGTCGGTTGAGGACTCGCTTTGTGCGATGAATACTCGTGATTACCGCAACGGAGCGGTGACTTAGCGATCGGAGATGATCATGACAACGCATACTCATACACCGCCCCCTTTCGATAGTGAGCTCGCTGCGGCCCTCACGGTGCTCGGTGCAGCACTACCAACAGGTGTCCTCCCTGACGCCATCCCGATGCTGCGGGAGATGCCGGTAGATCCCGCACTCCACGAACAGATAGCGGCGTCCGGGGCAACCCGGGAAGACCATGTCATTCCCGGGTTTGAGGGCGCCGAGATCGAAGTCTCGATCTTTCGCAATCCAAGCCAGTCCGTGCCCGGTCCCGGAATCCTCCATCTGCATGGAGGGGGCATGATCGCTGGAAACCGTTTTATGGGCGTCGACGGTTTCTTGCCACTCCTTCGCGATCACGGTGCGGTCATTGTTTCAGTTGAATACCGGCTTGCACCGGAGTTTCCTGACCCTGTACCAGTCGAAGACGCATTCGCTGGGCTGCTGTGGATGGCTGAGCATGCTTCTGAGCTAGGAATCGATGCCGATCGGCTGATTGTCGCGGGCGCGAGTGCTGGCGGTGGACTTGCCGCCGGTGTGACACTGCTGGCGCGCGACAGGAACGGGCCAAAGCTCCTCGCATCGCTCCTCATCTATCCCATGATTGACGACCGGAACGACACTGTTTCAGCGCAACAGTTTGAAGGAATCGGTGTGTGGGACCGCACGAGTAACTACACAGGCTGGAATGCGCTTCTTGGAGAGCGGCGTGGCGGCCCAGATGTGTCGGCGTACGCGGCACCCGCACGGGCAAGTGATCTGTCTGGGCTCCCACCAACCTTCATTGATGTCGGGAGCGCGGAGGTGTTCCGCGACGAGAATGTTGCGTACGCAACAGCGATCTGGGCGGCTGGCGGCGAATGCGAACTACACGTCTGGCCCGGCGGGTTCCACGGCTTCGATGCCTTTGCGTCGCACGCACAGCTCTCGAGAGAGATGGTGAAAGCCCGCAACGCATGGCTCAATCGGATGCTCGAAAGATAGCGAAGCAGCGGCCAAGCGCCGAGGATCGCATAGGGTGGGTGACACTCAAGACGAGAGGTGATTGCGTGCGTGAGCTTGCAGGACGCCTCAGCGCTCTCGACGCTGCGGCCAGTGAGTCCCTGAAAGTCATCGAGTACTTCGATGCACTCGTCGATGGTCGGGCCTCAGCGGAAGGGATGCTTCGTGGCGCCGCGGCGCTGAGTGGCGTGGTGGTGGGACGCGAAAGGCACACCGGCGAGAGTCGTCGGTATTTCCCTGACGGCGCGGTGAAGCGCGGTGGCGAACCGGCGAAA
The DNA here is from genome assembly GCF_043080205.1 of Leucobacter sp. NPDC015123. NCBI lineage: Bacteria > Bacillati > Actinomycetota > Actinomycetes > Micrococcales > Microbacteriaceae > Leucobacter > Leucobacter sp. NPDC015123. Next base: position 129,033 of record NZ_JBIBVH010000005.1, read on the forward strand.
TGGCCGTCGAGGAGGGTGAGCGACGGGGGCACAGTATGGCTCGAACGTCCAACTGCATCGTTTGTGAATGACGCGATGATCCTTGAACGCCTGGCGATCTCTTTGGCGGTCTGCTCACAAAGGCTCGATACCGCAGCCCCCACGCGTCGTGCAGTCGAACTGCTCATCTCCGGTGACGGCAGCGCCGAGGAACTCGACGAGGCGCTAGCCAGGCTCGCCATACCGGCTCGCAGCGAGGTGTTCGCAGTGGCAGCACCCCCGACTGAACCTTTGGCTCAGGCTCGGGGGCTGCCTCACGCAATGATCGCGACGCGTTTCGGCGTGCTTCGTGCGGTGCTCGCGGGGAGTTCAGAGCCGATCGCTGGGCGTATCGGAATTGGTCTGCCCGCCCTCACGTCCCGCGAAATCCGTGACTCATGGCGCACTGCGATTATTGCGCTCAGACTGACATGCAGTGATGTTCCGATCGTGAAGGCTTCAGAGCTAGGTTCCCTGCTGCTGCTTGCCGAACAGGCAGACAAGGAGCCACAGCCGCACCACGACAGCGTTGCAGTCGGCAGTGCGCTCGCCGCAGGCTGGACGCCGACTCAGCTGCGCCAGGTGAGCGCGGGTGTGAGTCGCCGAGCCCTCGCGCGTATGCTTGAGATACACCATTCCTCAGTTGAGCGACGGCTCGACAAACTTACTGAGGTACTTGGCTTCGATGCCACAAGCGAGCAAGGGCGACTCCGGCTTGGGGCCGCGATCATGTTGCACCGCCTGTCTGAGTACCTCCCCGACTAGGTCGTAGGGCATCGGCGAGGTTTCGTAACATCCGTGTTCGGGAACGCTACGCCCATTAAGATAGAGAGGTTCGTTCGGACTCGTTATCCGTTCGCGCGGCTTCAGGGGCCAAGCCGGGTCCGCTCGCCACGGGGTGCAAGTGTGCAGCCCTCCGAGCGTCCGAGCGTCCACGCGACACCCACCCAGAGCCGAGGAGCGTCAAATGACCGATCACCGAACCCGCGACGTCAATGCGATCGACGACCGTGTCTTTCCCCGCGGTGCCCGCCGTGGTAGCGAATGCGGCGTACTGAAGATTGGTGGCGTCCGAGCCACGGAACTCTTCGAGCAGTTTGGTTCGCCGCTCTATGTCATCGACGAGGACGCAACGCGAGCGACAGCTCGCGAGATCCGTGACGCGCTTCGCGGCGAGGCACAGCGCGTTGGCACCGACGCAACCGTGTACTACGCAAGCAAGGCATTCTTGAGCGTGCAGACAGCGCAGTGGATGGCCGAAGAAGGCCTCGCGATCGACGTCGCCAGCGGCGGGGAGCTCATGGTCGCGCTCGCTGCAGGCGTTGATCCCGCGAAGATCGGATTTCACGGAAACAACAAGTCTGAGAGTGAGATCGCCCGAGCTGTCGAGGCCGGCGTCGGAACAATCATCATCGATAGTGAGATTGAGGTCGCGCGCATCGCTGCCGCGACTTCCGCCGCCGGGAAGCGTCAGCGCGTTCGTCTCCGCGTGAACAGCGGCGTGCACGCGTCGACTCACGACTACCTCGCGACGGCGCACGAGGATCAGAAGTTCGGCATGCCGCTCACAGACGCGCCCGCGCTCGTTCGCGAGATCGTGTCGCATGACGGCCTCGACTTCGTCGGCCTGCACTGCCACATCGGTTCGCAGATCTTTGCGACGGAAGGGTTCCGTGAGTCGGCGCGCCGCCTCCTTGGCGTCTACGTCGAGCTCGCAGAGATCGCCGGGCGACAGATCCCTGAGCTCAACCTCGGCGGTGGCTTCGGCATCGCCTACACGCCCGAACAGGCAGGCGAGGCGCCGAACGTGGCCGACATTGCGAAGCAGCTCGCCGACATCGTCGCAGAGGCGTCCGCCGAAGCAGGGATCGCGATCCCGCACCTCGCGTTCGAGCCCGGTCGCGCCGTCGTCGGCCAGTCAGGTGTGACGCTGTACACGGTTGGCACAACCAAGCGCGTCGATCTCACTGGAACGGGCGCCGCAGACCCGATCGACCGCGGCTACACCGAGCGGCTCTACGTGAGCGTCGACGGAGGAATGAGCGACAACGCGCGCCCAGCGCTGTACGGCTCGGACTATCACGTGCGGATCGCGAACCGAGCGAGCGAGGCAGCTCCGGCACTCGTGCGCGTCGTTGGCAAGCACTGCGAATCCGGCGACATCGTCGTGTACCGCGACGAGCTCCCCGCAGACGTCCAGCCCGGCGACACGCTCGCCGTCGCCGTGACAGGCGCGTACTGCTGGGCGCTGTCAAGCAACTACAACTTCGTTCCACGTCCGCCAGTTGTCGCAATTCGCGGCGGCGAGAGCCGCGTCATCGTGCGCGGCCAGACCGAAGAAGACTTGCTCGCTCAGAGCGTTGTCGCCTAACCGCGACAATCAAAACGTGACTTCACAGAAAACAGGAGAACAACGGTTGAACGCGTATCGAGACCTTCGAGTTGCACTGCTTGGCTGCGGGTCGGTGGGCGCCCAGGTGGCCCGCCTGATTCTCGAGAACGGTGACGAGCTCGCCGCCCGTATTGGCGCGAATCTCGTACTTGACGGCATTGCCGTGCGCTCCCTCGACGCTGAGCGCGACGTTGAACTGCCACGCGAACTGTTCACGACTGACGCAGAGCGCCTCGTACAGGGCGCTGACATCGTCATCGAGCTCATGGGTGGCATCGAGCCGGCGCGCTCACTGATCCTGCTCGCCCTCGGCGGCGGCGCTGACGTCGTCACCGCGAACAAGGCGCTCATCGCCGCGCACGGCCGCGAGCTCTCCGACGCCGCCGACCAGGTCGGCGCGCAGCTGCTCTACGAGGCGTCTGTCGCCGCAGCGATCCCGATCCTTCGCCCGCTGCGCGAGAGTCTCGCAGGCGACCACATCACCCGCGTGATGGGAATCGTGAATGGGTCGACAAACTACATCCTGGACCGCATGGACAGGTTTGGCGAGTCGGCCGAAGACGCGATGAAGCTCGCGAGCGACCTTGGCTTCCTCGAGGCGGACCCGACGCTCGACGTCGAGGGGTTTGACGCTGCGCAGAAGGCGACAATCCTTGCGAGCATCGCGTTCCACACCGAAGTGCCCGAAAGCGCGGTGTACCGCGAGGGCATCACCGCGGTGACGCTCGAGCAGATTACTGCCGCTCGCCACGCCGGGTTCGTTATCAAGCTCCTCGCTGTCGCAGAGCGGCTTGCCGCGTCCGACGGCACCGACGGGGTATCGGTTCGGGTCTACCCGGCGCTCATCCCGCGGGAACACCCGCTCGCAGCCGTGCACGAGGGCAAGAACGCGGTGTTCGTTGAGGCTGAAGCCGCAGGCGAACTCATGTTCTACGGCGCCGGCGCCGGCGGCAACGAGACTGCCTCAGCCGTGCTCGGAGATCTCGTCTCGGCGGCCCGACGCCACGTTGTCGGCGGCCCAGGCATCCCTGGATCAACGCACGCCGAGTTCCCCGTGCTGCCAGTCGGCGAGGTGCTCACCGCCTACCAGGTCATGCTCGAGGTACGCGACGAGCCGGGCGTGCTCGCTCGGGTAGCGGGAATTCTCGCCGCGCACGGCGTCTCGGCAGCGAGCGTCGAGCAGAACACCTCGGAGGAAGGGCGCGCGACGCTCGTTATCGGCACGCACACTGCGCGCGAAGCCGACCTCGCAGCGACAGTCGAGGCGCTGCGTGCTGACGACGCGGTCGCCGAGGTCGCGAGCGTGCTCCGCCGGGAGGGCCGCGCATGAGCCGCGTCGAGCGAGCGCTTCGCGTCCACGTTCCAGCGACGAGCGCGAACCTCGGGCCCGGCTTTGACACCCTCGGCATCGCGCTTGCGTACGGGGACGAGCTCATCGTCGTGACCCGCCCCGAGCCTGGCGCAACTGTCACGGTGATTGGCGTCGGCGAGGGCGAGGTTGACACCGACGAGCGCAACCTCGTTGTGCGGTCGGCCGCATTTGTGTTCGAGCGACTCGGGCGCGATATGCCCGGGCTGAACATCGAGGCGCACAACCGTATCCCGCACGGCCGAGGCATGGGCTCATCGGGCTCCGCGATCGTCTCCGGCGTCATGATTGCGGCCGGACTCCTCGCGAGCGACCCCGTCAACCCGCTCGAGCTGAGCGAGGCCCAGATCTTCGCCTTTGCGACTGAACTGGAGGGGCACCCTGACAACGTCGCGCCAGCACTTTTCGGGGGGCTGACGATCGCCTGGACGAACGAACAGGGGCCGCGATTCAAGCGCCTCCTCGTCCACCGTGGCGTCGCGCCACTCGTTCTCGTGCCGACGTTCACGATGTCGACCGAGCACGCACGCAGCCTGCAACCGAAGCAGGTGCCGCACGAAGATGCAGTCTTTAACGTCTCGCGTTCGGCGCTCCTCATCGCGGCACTCACGCAGAGCCCCGAACTCATGCTTGAGGCGACGGAGGATCGGCTGCACCAGAACTACCGTGGGGCTGCAATGCCAGCGACGCGGGATCTCATCGGCGCGCTCCGCGAGGCCGGGCATCCTGCGGTCGTGTCGGGTGCCGGGCCCTCGGTGCTCGTGCTCTCGAACGGGCCGCGCGAACGCCTCGCGGCGGCGGATCTTGTCGCGCAGATCGCGCCCGAATGGCGAATTCTTACCCTCGCTGTCGATATCAAGGGTGCTACAGTAGAGGAGATCCCGGTCGACTCTGCGTTCTCTTCGCGAGTGTGACACTTCCTAGTTTGTGTCCCGGATCGAATTCCCAGCCGGGGTATTTGTCCCCGAGCTTCCCGCACTCTCGTGCCTGTTTCTGGCCTGAGTGCTCAGACTCGATAGGTTCCGGAAGGAATACACGTGGAACAACACACTGAAGACCAGACGCCTGCCACGGAGGCGGCTGAAGCCGCTCCAGTTCGCCGCCGCGCATCGCGGCGCGTCTCGGCAGCAGCTGGCGCGGCCCCCGAGGTCGCAGCTGATGCAGCTGTGGCAGCCGGAGAGCCCGCAGCAGCTGCGGCCGCACCCGCAGCTGCCCAGGCTGACGCGCCAGCCGAGGCCCCTGCTGAGGCCCCTGCTGAGAAGGCAGCGCCGAAGCGTGCGAGCCGCGCCCGGAAGAAGGCGGAGCCCGAGGCTCCAGCTGCCGAGGCCGACGATGCGGTTGCCGCTCCGAAGAAGACGCGCGCCTCGGCGAAGGCTGAGGCTGTCGAAGCGCCCGTGACCGCAGAGGTCGACACGGAGAACACCGCCGACGAGAAGCCAGTTGAGGCGCCGAAGAAGCGCGCAAGTCGCTCGCGCAAGGCAGCAGCTGCCGAAGCCACAGTTGACGCAGAAGCGGCAGAACAGCCCGCCGCAGCTTCAGAATCGAAGGCCGCAGAGGTGCCGGCAGATGAGGCCGAAGCCGCTCCCGCAAAGCGTTCGCGCCGCCGCTCGAGCCAGACGGCCGACCAGGCCGAGGGCGAAAGCCCGGCGCAGACTGACGAGCCGAAGGGCCGCGGTCGCGGTAACCAGAACGGCGCTAAGGGCGATGCTGCAAAGGCAGACGGCTCGAAGTCAGACGCTGCGAAGGGCGATGCAGCGAAGGGCGATGCTGACAAGCAGGGCCAGAACGAGAAGCAGGCCCAGGAGAAGCAGGGCCAGGGCGACCGCTCAGACAACAAGCAGGAGAACGGTTCGCGCTCGAGCCGCACCCGTCAGCGCGACCGTAAGCGTCGTGGCGGCGATGACCTCGAGCCAGAGATCGCGGAAGACGACGTGCTGCTTCCCGTCGCCGGTATCCTCGACGTGCTCGACAACTACGCTTTCGTGCGCACGAGCGGCTACCTCCCCGGGGTGTCAGACGTGTACGTCGCACTCGGCCAGGTGAAGAAGTACAGCCTCCGTCGTGGCGACGCCATTGTCGGCGCTATCCGCCAGCCCCGAGAGGGTGACAGCGGCGGCCGCCAGAAGTACAACGCGATCGTCAAGATCGACTCGGTCAATGGAAAGCCCGTTGACGAGACCGAGAAGCGCGCAGACATCGCAGAGATGACCGCGATCTTCCCTGAGCAGCCCCTCCGCTTCGCAAACGGCGAGAAGGGTCTCGGCGCCGCGATTGATGCCGCAGCTCCGATGGGGTTCGGACAGCGCGCGCTCCTTGCGCTGCCCGCCGAGGTTCCAGCCGCGCGCGTCTTTGCCGAACTTGCCGCGGCAGTCACCGCGAACGCTCCCGACGCGCACCTTCTGCTCGTGCTGACGAACGCGCGCCCCGAGGAAGTCACGCACCTGCGGCGAACCGTCAGCGGCGAGGTCATTGCGGCTACGTTCGATCGGGCGTCTGAAGACCAGACCACGATCGTTGAGCTTGCGCTTGATCGCGCGAGCCGACTCGTCGAGCTCGGGCACGACGTCATTGTGCTGCTCGATTCGCTCACCGACCTCGCGCATGCGACCCAGCAGAACCTGCAGGGCACCCGCACGACTCCTGAGGCAGCTCAGGCCCTGCCGATCGCTCACGCGAAGCGTCTGCTTGGCGCCGGTCGGAACCTTGAGAACGGTGGGTCGCTCACGCTCCTCGCCACCGCGCGCACGCACACGGGTGTCGACAGCGACAAGGACCTGCTCCGTGCGCTCGTTCCAGCGGTGAACAGCTTCGTGAAGGTCTCGGGCAGCCGTCAGGCTCCTGAGGTCAACGCGGAGAAGTCGTACACCCTCTCGTTCTAAGGGGAACCGTACGTGTTTGAACAGGTTGCTGGGCTGCTCGCTGAGCATGCATCACTGCAAGAGGACCTCGCGGATCCCGCGCTGCACGCTGACGCAGCGCGGGCCAAGAAGGTCAACCGCCGCTACGCTGAGCTCAGCAAGATCAAGTCGGCCCACGAGCACTGGGTGCAGCTGGCAGACGACCTCGAAGCCGCGCGTGAGCTCGCGAAGGAAGACGAAGCGTTCGCCGAAGAGGTCCCAGACCTCGAGGCGCAGCTCGCCGAGGCTCAGGAGAAGGTTCGCCGACTGCTGATCCCGCGGGATCCCGACGATGCTCGTGACGTCATCCTTGAGATTAAGGGCGGCGAGGGCGGAGCTGAGTCGGCGCTGTTCGGCGCTGACCTGCTGCGCATGTACATGCACTACGCGGAGTCCAAGGGGTGGAAGACCGAGATTCTTGAGAAGGACGAGAGCGATCTCGGCGGCTACAAGAACGTGCAGGTCGCGATCAAGGCCAACGCAAGTGATCCGTCCCAGGGCGTCTGGGCGCACCTCAAGTACGAAGGCGGTGTGCATCGCGTGCAGCGCGTGCCAGTCACCGAGTCGCAGGGGCGCATCCACACTTCGACGACAGGCGTGCTCGTGTACCCCGAGCCCGACGAAGCCGAAGAGGTCGAGATCAGCCAGAACGATCTCAAGATTGACGTGTACCGCTCGAGTGGCCCCGGTGGTCAGTCCGTGAACACGACAGACTCGGCGGTGCGCATCACCCACCTTCCGACGGGCATTGTGGTTGCGATGCAGAACGAGAAGTCGCAGCTGCAGAACCGTGAGGCTGGCATGCGCGTGCTTCGCGCACGCCTGCTCGCTCGCCTCGCCGAGGAAGCTGCTGCCGAAGCAAGCGCTCACCGGTCGAGCCAGATCCGTACGATGGATCGCTCGGAGCGGATTCGTACGTACAACTTCCCCGAGAACCGCATCGCCGATCACCGCACAGGGTACAAGGCGTACAACCTTGACCAGGTGATGAACGGCTCGATGGAACCGCTTATCGAGTCCTGCATCCGCATGGACGAGGAAGAGCGGCTGAAGGCGCTCGGACAGTAGTCTTCGGGCTATGGACCCTGGCGGTCGGTGGGAAGTCTTCCTGCCGGCCGCCAGGGTTTTTGCGTGGCGCACAGTGTGGCGTACGCAGTACGCTGTGTCCATGTCTACACCCGTACTCCCCGCAGGGCCCATCGTTGGGCCGCTCGTCACCCTCCGCGCGCCGAAGCAAGCAGATCTCGAACCGCTGTTCGAGATCCTGTGCGAGCCCGAGGTCGCCTTCTGGTGGGTTGGTTACACGCGCGAGCGGGTTCAGGCCGAGTTCATCGACGCCGCGGAGACCACGCGCATCATCGAGGTCGCGGGGGAGTGCGCAGGCGCGCTCTACGTGCTGCGCGGCGAAGACCCCGAATACCCGACAACGGTGATGCACCTCTTCATCGGCACCCGCTTCAGAGGGAACAGGGTCGGCGAGGAGGCCCTCGCGCTCGCCATCAAGCACGAGTTCGCGAACGGGATCACTCGAATCACACTCGACCCGAACGAGAACAATGATGGCGCAATTCGCAGCTACGAGCGGCTCGGGTTCAAACGAATTGGTGTCTTGCGGGACTACCAGGTGCGGCCGAACGGCGCACTCGAGGGCGCCATGTTTCTCGATCTCACCCGCAGCGACTTCCCAGACGGGCCGCCGCTGCCGCCGCGAGACTAAGCGGTGCGCCTGCGAGCCGAGAGATCAAGCCAGATCTCTCGGCTGGTCTGCACGTGATCCAAAGCAGCCCGGGCGGCGAGCTCAGCGTCGCCGCTTCGGATTGCGGCGAGAATAGCGACGTGCTCCGCCTGGAGACGGCGCGGGTCATCATTCTGCCTGAGTAGCCAGTGCATGCGGCCCTCCAGAGGCTCCATGAGCGACGACAGGAGGGAGTTGTGCGCCATCTTCCAGAGCAAGTCGTGGAATTCCTGATTGCATTGACCGACAGCAGCAGTGTCTGCGCGTTCCCAAGCCACTTCGGAGGCCGCGATTGACTCCCCGAGCCTGTCGATCTCGTCGGGCGTCGCGCGCTCCGTAGCCCGGCGTACCGCGAGCACCTCGAGCGACTCGCGCACCTCAAACAGCTCCTCGACGTCCTGTGGCGACAGCGCCGCCACCGTCATGCCACGGTTCGGGAGCGCGGAGACGAATCCCTCGCCGCGAAGAATGTTCAGGGCGTCGCGCACCGGAATCCGTGACACCCCGAGCTCGCTCGCGAGCGTACGCTCGACGAGCCGCTGCCCCGGCGCGAGCTCGCCGTGCAGGATCCTGTCGCGCAGGATGGACACCAACTCGTGCGGCTGCGGCGTCCCGCTCTCGGCGGCGCCAGCCTCGGTGCGAATAGTCGGGCTCATAGATTCCTAGGATAGTCGGGAAGTCCTCAGCTGAGGTCGAGAGCCGCGCCTACGCTGGATCGGCGTCGCACAGGACTAGCATTGAATTCATGCGAGCCTCAAAACCATTCCTCCCCTGGGTGGTGTGGGGAGTGGCGGTCACGCTCTACGCGATCGCGATCGTGAACCGTTCATCGCTCTCGGCGCTCGGTCCCGCGACGCAAGACCACTTCTCGATCGACGCGTCGACACTCGCAGCCTTCCCGGTGATCCAGCTCCTCGTGTACGCCGCGTGCCAGATACCAGTCGGGATCCTGCTGGACCGCTACGGATCCACGATCCTGATCCTCGCGGGTTCCGCGCTGATGCTCACCGGCCAGATCGTCATGGCGACAGTCGCAAATGTTGAGTTCGCCATCCTCGCGCGCATCCTCGTCGGGGCAGGCGACGCGTGCACATTCACGGCAGTCATGCGGCTCCTTCCCGAGTGGTTCAAGCCGCGCCAATTGTCGACGCTCGGCCAGGTGACCGGACTGATCGGTCAGGTCGGACAGCTCGTTTCAGTCGCGCCGCTCGCCTTCGTCGTCGACACCTTCGGATGGGCAACCGGCTTCCTGGGTATCGCTGCAGTCGGCGTGCTATCGTTCGTGCTCGGATTCGTCGTACTGCGGGATGCCCCTGGGCGCCGCACAGCGTTCGAACGCCTCACCAGGCGAACTGGCAAGATCACGAAGAACTCAGAAGCGTTGGCTGCGGCCCCGATCACGACCGTGACGATGGCTCCGCCTGCGACGAACATGATTCCCGTTGTTGGGCGCGGCCGCGCGGGCCGAAAGAACACGGGCGGGAAAGAGGGGATCCTCTCCCGGGTGCGGCGACTCCTGTCGATTCCTGGAGTCAGACTCGCGTACTGGATTCACTTCGTGACACCGTTCTCTGCTCAGGCATTCCTGCTGCTATGGGGCACGCCGTTCTTGACTGGCGGTCTCGGGATGAGCGCGCCCGCGGCGAGCGGCCTGCTGAGCCTCACGGTGATCTCATCGATGGTCGCGGGCCTGGTACTTGGTCCGATCAGTTCGCGCTTCATCGAGCGTAGGGTCTTGCTGGTTATCGGTATCACCGTGCTCATTATGGTGACGTGGCTTGCGGTGCTGCTGTGGCCGGGCATGCCGCCGGGCTGGCTCATCATTGCGCTGCTCGTCATCCTGCCGCTTGGCGGACCTGCATCGATGATCGCCTTTGAGGTCGCTAGGTCCCACACCCCACGCAGCTTCGCAGGTTTTGGCACTGGGCTCGTGAACACCGGGGGATTCACCGCTGCGCTACTCCTGGTGATGCTCATCGGCATCATCTTGGATCTTCAGGGCGCAGGCTCACCCGAGACTTACTCGCTCACTGCCTTCAAGGTAGCGTTTGCCGCACAGATCCCGTTGTGGCTTATTGGGCTCGCAATGATTTTTGTGGAGCGTCGCCGCACCGGAACCTGGATGGAGCGGCACGGTCGTACCCTGCGCTGACTCAGCCCCAGTGCTTGTCGCCCGGCTGGAGGGGTCCAGAGTGTGCCTGCCGCCCAGTCTGCGGGTGAAGCAGTGACCTAAGTTGGCTCCGAACCGTATCGATCGACAAGGGAGTCTCGTTGGAAACCACTTCAGCTGCTGCGGCCCGGACCACCGGACCTGTCGCGCTTCAAGACGTCTACGAGCACATGCGGTTCACACCCGCACACGTGCGGATCGTGATCGCCATGTTTGTGATCTTCGTCATTGAATCGTGGGAGCAACTCGCGCTCGTCTACGTCGCGGGCGACGTCTCGAACCACTTCGGCCTCGACGAGACAAAGCTCGGCCTCGTGCTCTCAGCTGTGGCAATCGGCATGATTCCCGGCGCACTCATCTGGGGGCCGATTGCCGACCGTGTCGGGCGGCGGCCCGTCACCATCGTGAGTTTCATCGCGTATGGCATCGTTGCCGCCATCGTGCCGCTCGCGCCGAACTTTGAGATGCTCGTCGGGCTGCGGGTGCTCTCGGGCTTTGCGCTTGCGGGCGCATACACGGTCGTGTTTCCGTACTTCCTTGAACTGATGCCCTCACGGCAGCGCGGACGAGCGGCTGTGCTGCTGTCGATCGGATGGCCCATCGGCACTCTCGTTGCGATCGGTGTCACCTCGCTCTTCCACGACGCGGGCTGGCAGGTTGTAGCCTTTGCAGCAGCGGTCGCGTGCCTCTGGGTGATCGTCGTTGCATTCTGGGTGCCCGAGTCGCCCTATTTCCTCGTCAGCCGCGGTGAACACGGTAAAGCCGCAAAGGTACTTCGTGGTCTCGGCGTTGATGTCGCTCCAGGCACCGAGTTCGTACGCGAAGCGCAGGCTGACCAAGCGGGGAACCCTCTGCAGCTGCTGCGTCGCGATATGCGGCGTCGCACACTGCTGATGCTCATCGTGAACTTTGCGTTCAACTGGGGCTACTGGGGGCTGCAGGTGTGGCTGCCCACACTGCTGCAGGAGCGGGGGCTCACACTTGCAGACTCGCTCGGCTTTGTCGCGCTCAGCGCCGTGATCATGATTCCCGGCTACCTTGCCGCGGCCTGGTGCACTAAGCGGTTCGGCCGCAAGCTCACCTTCGTTGCCTTCCTCGTCGGGGCGATTCTCGGCGGTGTGCTCTTCGCGGTGTCGTGGGACCTGCCGTCGCTGTATGTCGCAAACTTTGTGATGTCGTTCTTCATCCTCGGTGGCTGGGGCGTCTGGAACACGTGGAATGGGGAGTTCTACCCGACCCGGGTACGCGCCGCGGGCTACTCGTGGGCCACTGCGGCTCAGTTGATCTCGAACGCTATCGCCCCCGTCGCCGTTGGCTCGCTGCTTGCCGCGTCGGTGTCGTTCACAATGACGGTGCTCTTCATTCTCGTCTTCCTTGTTATCGCAGTGCTCGCAGCGGTGACGCTTCCTGAAACTGAGGGGAAGCCGCTCGACTGACGAGAGCCCCTCTAGGCGAGACAATAGATGTATGCAGCTCGGTATCGATCTCACAGCGTCAACTGTCCGCCTGGCGGTTGCTGACGGCGAGCAGCTGCGCTTCACTGCAGAGGTGCAGCCTCAGGTGGGCCTCGTAGAGACACTCGCCGCCGCGCGGGCTTGCCTACCGCCCGAGCTTGACAGCGCAGTCACTGCGGTTCGAATCGCAATCGTTCCGGGCAAACGCGATTTGCAGCTCACAGACGTGGGCGTGCTCAGGATCGCGCCGCGGTCAATGGCCGCGCTTCGGCCCTTTGCCGCGTGGCCCGGCACAGCGGGCGCTAGTCTGCGGGCGCGGAGCGCTGAGGTGCCCGGAGGCAGCGACTTCGTCGGGAACCACAAGCTTCCAGCCGATCCGACGCAGCTCTGCGAGGCTGCATCCGGGGTCGTGGCAGCTGGCGCGTCACGGCTCGTCGTCAGTGCTGCGGGAGCGCCGTCGGCGCCGTGGCTTGAACGCACCGCAGCCGGCGTGCTGCGCACGGAGCTCGGGCTCCACGTTGAGGTTGCACACGAGCTTGGGGGAACGGGAGTGCGCGAGCGTGAGCATGCGGCGGCCCTGAACCTGGGGCTCACGTCTTGGGCCGAGGCCGTTGTGGCCGATGCCCGGCGTGCGTTCCCAGACAGCGACCTTGGATTCGCGCACGGCATGGGAGGCTTCGGCTCAGCCGCAGAGTTTGTGCGACAGCCGCTTGGCGTGTTTCACGGGGTTGTTCGTGCGGCGGTGCTGGGTGTGAGCCGGGTGACCGGGCACACTGACTTCATTCTGGTGAGTGCGCGCGACGACAGCACAACCCTTGTCGGCGTGACAGGCGGCGAACCCGATCGAGCCGACGTCGAGCAGCTGTGGGGCGTAACGCACAACCACCTTGCTCTCGACAGCGTCGAATTGCCGCTGGGCGCCGGCGCCGATCCTGCGACCTCACCTTTGGGGCGACGTATGCTTGCGCGCCGGCCAGGCTACCCCGTCGTGGCCATCGGTGACGCGGCAGCAAGCGGAGCCGAGCCCGCAGGCCTCTCAGGCGTTCTGCAGTGGGCGATAGCGTTCGGTGCGACCCAGGGCAGGGTGACTGTGCTGATTGAGCGCGTGCTGCGGCGCGGTCTAGGAACCCACGCCGCTGCTGAGCAGACGCTCGCGCTTGTCGAAGAAGCCGTCACCCGCGCAACGCTTGCTGGCGCCGCACCATCGCCAGAGCCGAGAAGCTCTGCAGACGTCCGCCCGTTGGCGTACGTCTCAGACCCCGTCGACACAGTACGGGTTCGCGTGAGCGGGGCACCAGCGTGACGGGGGTGCTGCGGCGAAGCGATGTTGCGCACTTGGTGCGCGGTGCCCGGCCGTTTGCGAGCGGAGTGAACAGTGCTGCTCTGCAGGTACTTGGAGACTGGGCCGAGGCAGAACTCGATACCCGGGCTGTTACGCTCACGGCCCCGGCAGCGGTCGCCGATGACGCGATGTATGCGGTTGTGACGGTTGTCGGCTCGCCGACGGCCCTCGCCGAGAACCTCCCCAATGGAACGGAGCCTGTTCGGGCGCTCAGGGCACTCGAACGCACCATCGGAACCCGAGTACGGGGTGTGCTGCCTATCAATACCGCGGGGGAGAACGCCGTACTCGCCCTCGCTGCGGCGGCGGCCCTCGGGATCGAACTCGTGGATGCCGACGGGTGCGGCAGGGTGCGCCCGACAGTCGAAGATACGCTGTTTACCCTCGCCGGGGTCGAGATGGGGCCGTGCGCGGTCGCGTCGCCGTTCGGCGAAACCACTGTGCTCGAGGGCACGACGGGCAGGGTCTCGGAGATTGTGCCTCGGCTTGTCGGCGCGAGTGGCGGCTGGGCGTTCTTCGCAGGCTACCCCGTGACGGGTAGCGAGCTGCGCGAGCACGCGAACCCGGGCACGATTGCGCGCTACCTTGACGCTGAACCGGGCAATGAGCTTGCCGGGGTCGCGCACCGCACGCTATTGCGGGCGACGATCACCAACATCGAGCACGGGCCCGCGGGCAGCGAGCGGATCAGCATTCTCATGACTGAGCGTCGCGTATCAGGTTCTGCCCGGCGCATCAGGGTCGACGCAGACGAGGCATACCTGGGCGCGCTCGCTGACGGGGTGCCGCTACAGTCACCAACACAAGAGCTCTTTGTTATTTCAGAGAGCGGCGAGGTCCTCGATCCCGAGCGCTGCCTGCCGGGCATGCGCGTCGACCTTGTCGCTGTCGAGCTGCCCGCTGCGTGGTCTGTGCTCAGCGACGACACGATGAAAGTTGAGGGAAATGCCACGTAGTCTCACTGTCAGAGAACTCGCGGTTCGTCTGGGCACTCCCGTCACGCTCAACGGCCCAGTCGATACCCGGGTCGACAGCGTGCGGGTCGTTGACAACCACGCAGACATCCTCTCGGTAGCCGCCGGCTGCGCGCTCGTACTCACCGGGGATGCGACGCGCGAAGCGTGGCGGCTGGAACGGGGGATCAGGCTCGCGTGGGAACGCGCAGTCTCGTGCGTCGTTATCAGCGCAGCCGACGTGACGGGGCCAGAGCCCGCCGAGCTCGCAGCCAGGCTCGGGGTCGCCCTCATCACGCTCGACACTGGTGTCCTCGACGCGACTGTGAGGTTCGCGGCGATCATCGCAACCGATGAAGCCTCTGAAGCCGGAACTCTCGCGGAAGCGGCTCGTGCATTTGGCGTCGCCAAGATGAGCCCGCGCCGCGCTCTCGCAACGCTCCACCGGCTGCTTCCCGACCACGAGTTTGCGCTGACCGATCACGCAGGCGCACATGTCGCCGGTGAGCAACGCGTCAGCGAGGCAGGGTCGCACGAACTTCACGTTCGCGTCCCGTTTCCAGACCCGCGGTTTCAAGCGCGACTCGTCGGAAGGCCTCGACGCGGCCCGGGGGAGCGCGATGCAAGCAACGCTACTGCCGCGACAGTGGCGCGCCTCGCGATCGCTCCGCTCACATCGTGGGCAGCGCTCAGACACATCGCCTTCGGGCGTGACGTCTCGCGGGCAGAAACTCTGTTGGCAGGCGTCATGGCGGCAGACGGTGCGCCAAGCGAGAAGCTGCGTGGCGGGCTTGCTGCCGGCGGCTGGCCGCTCGGCTCAAGGTATCGCGCTGCGAAACTGCTCGCATCCGGCGGCAGGAGCGCCGCCCTTGACGAGCTCGTGCTTGCACGGGTATCTGAGCTTGCTACCCAAGCGTTTGCGTCACCGCACGGTGACGGCTGGGCGGTCTTCTTCGCCGTGCCCCTGACGGGGGAACAGAAAGTCGCGCAGGCCACTATCGCGCAGCTTGTCGCAGCGGATCCGAGAGTCGCTCGCATCGCCGTCGGCGTTTCGACGGCCTGCGAATCGACCGAGCCGCCCGAACCCGCACTAGCTGAGGCAGACCGGGCCGCGTATATCGCGCAGAGCACGCCGAGCCTTGTGATGTTCTCAGAGGGCCTCACCCCAGAGGCGGCGCTGCCAGCGCTGCTCGGCGCTGACGCCGAGGTCGCTGCGAGGGCGTTGCTCAAGCCACTTCTTGAGGTCGATCGCGACGGGGCACTGCTGAAGACCCTTGTTGTGTCACTCGACCACAACGACAGACCCGCTCAGGTAGCCCAGGTGCTTGGAGTTCACAGAAATACAGTGACGGCGCGACTCGAACGGGTTCGCGGTCTCGGTATTGACCCGTCGAACCCGGGCCACAGGCTTGCGATCCACATCGCGGCACGGCGCGTACTCGACGAGTAGCGAAACCACGCGGCGCGCCGCTCGCGCCGCACTCAGCCGTGGTAGCCGGGTGCGGCGCGAGTAGCGGTTAGGCGGCTCCGAAGCCGCCGCCACCGCCTGACTCGCAGCGCAGCACGTCGCCAGCAGCAACACGCATGGCATTCGCTTTGAGGAGCGAGCGTTCCTGTGGCGTGCCGGGGTTGAGCGTCACGCGTGGCGCGGCGCCTGCTTCACCTCCGAAGAGCCCCCAGGCTGGCGTTACTGATCGCTCCCACCAGAGTGACAGATCTTGGTCAGCTTCGAACGTGTACTCGCGGATGACGCCGTCGCCGCCGCGGAACTCGCCAGCGCCACCAGACCCCTCGCGTACCTCGTAGCGATCGACGCGCACTGGGAACAGTGTTTCGAGTACCTCTACAGGCATATCTCGGAGCGAGCCGTTGACGTTGTTGATGAGCGCGGTTTCGCCATCGCTTCCACTCCACGCACCCCACCCGCCAACGGTTGCTTCCTGGGACAGGAAGTCTCTGCCGGTTCGGGGGTCGAAGCCCATCATCTGCACGATGAGGGAGTCGCCGTAGCTCGCGGCGGCGACAGCGTCAGGCATCGCCTCTGCGAGCGCACGGGTCACGAGGTCGATGAGCAAGCCCAAATGCGAGTAGTAGTACTGCACGGGAGCCGGCTCGACCGCGGCGAGCACCGACCCCTGGCGCACGGTGACGTCGAGATGCTGAAACGACCCGCCGTTGAGCGCCACGTCGGGGCTGAGGAGGGCCTTGTAGGCGACACGGCACGCGGCGACTGCCTGGGCGGCACCGCAGTTGACCGGGCCGCGTGTCTGGTCAGCAGATTCGGTGAGGTCGATGGCGATGCGACCTGCCGAGACGCGCACGCGCACGCGGATCAGGACCGGGGTTTCGAAGTCAATCCCGTCGTTGTCGAGTGTGCCCTCAGCCATGTACTCGCCATCGGGGAGCCCGGCGAGTGCTGCGGCTTCGAGCCGCTCAGTCTGCGCGAAGAACGCGTCGCGCGCGGCGTGTACAAGGTCGAGCCCCCACCGCGACACGATCTCGCGCATGCGATCTGCCCCTGTGCGAATGCACGCTGTTTGTGCGCGCAAGTCGCCGAGCAGCGGCTCGGGGAATCGTGAGTTCGTGGCGATGAGCCGCAGTACCTCTTCGACGGGCTCCCCGCCGGCGTAAATCCGGGTCGCGCCGAGCCGGAGGCCCTCCTGATAGATGGATGTCGAATCCATCGACCCACCGGGATCCTTCGATCCGAGATCAATCCAGTGCGCGCGGCTGGCCGCGAAGCCGATGAGCTCACCGCCGTCGACGCGTTCGAAGACGGGCCCGAAGACCGTGACGTCGTTGAGGTGAGCACCGGCAATGTATGCGTCGTTGAGTACCCAGACGTCGCCGGGCTCCCACACGTTACGGCCGAAGCGCTCCTCGGTGTCTCGTGTGACCTCCTCGAGGTTGCCAAGGAAGATCGGCAGGCCACTCGACTGTCCGAGGACCTGGTGGTTGCGGTCCATAATCGCGACAGCGCAGTCTTTTGCCTCGTAGATCGTAGGAGTGTAGGCCGACCGAATGAGGGTCGTGTTCATGTCTTCGGCGGCCTGCAGCAGTGCGCTGCGAATGATCTCCGTGCGTACGGGGTCGATTGAGAGTGTCATGCCTGCACCTCCATGGTGAGATGTCCGAGAGTTTCGCGTCGGATTGACGCGCGGGGTGATACGACCGTTGTGGTCGTGTCTTCGACGATGAGCATGGGGCCCGGTATTGTCTCGCCGACAGGGAGTGCATCGCGGCGCCGGATCGGGGTCTCCCAAACCGCGCCATCGAATCTGACCTGAGCGCTTCGCTCCCCGATGGCGTCCTCGCGGTAGCGCTCGCCCGTGAGGTGACCGAACTCGTTGGTGCCGAGGCCCGTGACTCGGAGGCTGACGCACTCGACCTTTGCCTCGGGCGTCGAGTGCCCGTAGCGCCGCCTGTGCTGGTCGCTGTAGCGTGCTGAAATCACTGCCGTGAACCCAGCCTGACCCGGCTCTTCGCCGTCTTCGAGTGGCACAGTCAGCGTGTAGTCCTGGCCTTCGTAACGCATATCGATCGCCCGCTCGAACCGGCGGAGCTCCTCACGCACACCCTGCTCGGCGAGCTCGGCATCGGCGGCGGCAACGAGCCCCTGCAGCGCGTCGCCGAGGTGCACGGTGTCAAGCTGATCCTCGTGCACGTAGTACTGCGTGCTCAGGTCGCGACGCACATCTGAGCCGAGCATGCCCCATGCCGAGAACGCACCCGGAAACTCGGGAATGAGTACCTCGTGTACGCCGAGCTCCCGCGCGATCGCTTCGGCGTGCATCGGGCCCGCGCCGCCGAAGGCGACGAGTGAGAAGTCGCCGGGCTCACGCCCGTGGTCGACTGTCAGCGTGCGGATCGCCTGCGCCATCTTCGCGTTCGCGATGTCAAGGATTCCCTCGGCGAGATCGGGCGTCGTCATTTCGAACTCAGCGGCGAGCCCCGAAATTGCGCGCTCCGAAGCGACAACATCGAGCGCGAACCTGCCGCCAGCGAAATGCTCGGGATCAACACGGCCGAGCACGGCGTTCGCGTCGGTCACAGTCGGCTCGGTGCCGCCACGACCATAGCAGGCTGGCCCCGGCTGGGCGCCGGCTGAGCGCGGTCCAACCCGCAGCGCGCCAGACTCAGAAAATGCCACTGAGCCGCCTCCTGCACCGATCGTGTGCAGATTCACGAGCGGCATGAGAACGGGGAACCCGTCGGCCTCACCGTCGGTCGAAATGTCTGGCTGACCATCGATCACGAGCGAGGCGTCAAACGAGGTGCCACCCATGTCGACGCAGATCGCGTTCTCGCGTCCGAGGAGCTGCATGAGTGCGACTCCGCCCGCCGTGCCGCCAACAGGGCCCGAGAGCAGCGTCTGCAACGGGTGCTCGGCTGCGAAACCTGCCCCGACGATGCCGCCAGACGACTGCATGACCTGCACGCCGCTCGTGATCCCCTCGCCCGCGAACCTGTCCTCGATGCGCGCGAGGTAGCGGCGAACAACGGGGCCCGTGTACGCCTCGAGCACCGTCGATGACGTCCGCTCGTACTCGCGCCACTCTCGGGCGACGCGGTGCGAGAGCACGACTGCGACCTCGTCGCCGAGCTCCTCGCGGAGAATCGCCTCGGCCGCTAGCTCGTGCGCCTCGTTTGCGTACGCGAACAGCAGGCAGACTGCGACAGCCTCGTAGCCGCCCGCTCGAGCCACCGCTGCGGCCGCCCGGACGGATTCCTCGTCGAGCGGGTGCAGTTCGCTGCCGTCGTAGCGGAGCCTGCCGCCAACCTCGACGGTGTCCTCGCGGCTCACAAGGGGTTCTGGCTTGCGGTAGTGAATGTCAAACATCCGGGTGCGGTTGCCGCGTGCAATCCGATAGACGTCGCCCATGCCGCTCGTCGTCACGAGAAGTGTCCGTGACCCCCGTCGCTCAAGCAGCGCATTGAGCCCTTGGGTCGTGCCGTGAACAAACGAGAGGATCTCTGCGGGTGGCACCTCTAGCTGCGCGATAGCGGTGAGCACGCCGTCTGTCAGATCAGCCGGGGTCGTGTCTGCCTTTGAGGCGCGCAGAGTGCCCGTTTCAGTGTTGTGTACGACGATGTCTGTAAACGTGCCGCCGATATCCATTGCAACTCGATAACTCAATGGTGCCTCCTGCTTCATTGCCGTTGGTGGCAGCGTACGGGCAACAAAAAAGGGTGGGCAGTGCGCGCTGCACTGCCCACCCTTGCGAGGTGTGCGAACGGCTCGGCTGTGGCGACGGCGATGTGCGGCATCCCCGCGGCGACCTCATCTCGGAGATACTGGATTACGTCTTCGCGCTCAGCGTGCGGATCGTTGAGCGCATCCATTTCCAGTTCATCGGTCTGAAGATGCTGTCGACGCTGTGAGCGACAGATCAAGGACGGGCGACATTATCCAAGCCACCGTTCGTGTAACCGGCGTAAGCCATGTCGGTACGTTCACGTACGCGAACTGAGGATTCAGGTTCCTTTATGGGTTAAGGACATGGACGATTGCGTCGGGGGCTCGGTCCGTTCCCCCAGAGACGTGCTGCTAGATGACGTAGAACCCGGCAGTGTTTGGGTGCTCCGCGACAGGGGCGCCCCGGCGGGGCCTACCCGAAGCGGGAATTCCGGTGAGTGTCGTCCACGGCTCGGCCGAGCGAACGACCACGGCGTTCGCCCCAACCGCGGAATCCGAACCGATGACGATGTCACCGAGAAGCTTTGCTCCGGCGCCAAGGACGACTCTGTCTCCGACAGTCGGGTGACGTTTGCCGCTTTGGTGGCCCGTGCCGCCGAGCGTGACGCCGTGGTAGATCAGCACGTCGTCGCCGACCTCTGCAGTTTCGCCGATGACAATGCCCATGCCGTGGTCGATAAAGAGGCGGCGGCCGATTGTCGCGCCCGGATGGATCTCAATTCCTGTGAAGAAGCGAGTGATCTGCGAGATTGCGCGTGGCAAGAATCGCATCCCCTTCTTCCAGAGGGCATGCGAGACGCGGTGCCACCACACCGCGTGCAGGCCCGAGTACAGAAAGAACACCTCAACCGGCCCGCGCGCAGCTGGATCGTGCGCGCGGGCCGACGAGATGTCCTCACGAATACGTGAAATCAGGTTCAAACTGCGAGATCCTCGTAGAGCACCGTCGAGAAGTAGCGCTCGCCAAAGTCTGGGACGATGACGACGATCTTCTTGCCTGCGTTCTCGGGACGCTTCGCGACCTCGACAGCGGCCCACACTGCTGCGCCGCCAGAGATGCCGGCGAGCACGCCCTCGTCGGTGCCGAGTGCGCGTGCCTTCGCAATCGCGTCGGGCAGGGCGACATCGATGACCTCGTCATAGACGTCACGGTCGAGGATGTCGGGGACGAAGTTCGCGCCAAGGCCCTGAATCTTGTGGGGGCCAGCTGTGCCCTCAGTCAGCAGGGGCGAATCGATCGGCTCGACGGCGATCACCTGAACGCCGGGGTTCTGCTCCTTGAGGTAGCCGCCCGCGCCGGTAATCGTTCCACCCGTGCCGATGCCTGCAACAAAGATGTCGACCGTGCCGTCGGTGTCGTTCCAAATCTCGGGGCCGGTGGTTGCTCGGTGAATTGCGGGGTTCGCGGGGTTGCCGAACTGCTTCGCAAGGATCGCCCCAGGCGTGTTCGCGACGATCTCTTCAGCCTTTGCGACCGCGCCCTTCATGCCGAGGGGGCCCTCGGTGAGAACGATTTCTGCGCCGTAAGCTGCGAGCAGCTTGCGGCGTTCAACGCTCATGGTCTCGGGCATCGTCAAAATGACCTTGTAGCCGCGCGCTGCGCCAACGAATGCGAGTGCGATGCCTGTGTTGCCGCTCGTGCCCTCGACGATTGTGCCGCCAGGCTTCAGCTCTCCCGACTGCTCAGCGGCGTCGATGATCGCGACACCAATGCGGTCCTTCACGCTCCCGGCGGGGTTGTAGAACTCAAGCTTTGCAAGCACTTCGGCTTCAGCGCCGTCGGTCACGCGGTTGAGGCGGACCAGGGGAGTGTTGCCAAACGCCTGGGTGATGTTGTCGTGAATGCGAGCCATGCGGAATGACCTCCGTGTCGTGATGTGGTTCAGCGTAGGTGAGTTATGCCACCAGGTTATCTGAAACTTTCTGAATGCTTATGCTCATGCTCGTTGTGTTACAACGCCTTACGCGAATGGGTATTCCCGAAGTCGCGAAGTCTGCGTGGCGGTGAGGCCCCGTGCGAGAGAATGAGCAAGTGACTGACGCATTCGGACCCCAGGTCGACCAAGTTCTTCGCGTGATGCGCGACAGGTTCTCGGAGGCGGGGATCGTCGACCCAGAGGTCGACGCCGAGCTGCTCGTCGCTCATGTGCTTGATGTGAGCCGCGGCAGGGTGCAGGCGCTGGCGATCATGGGTGAGCGTCTGACGGAGGCTGAGGGAGACCGGCTGCGCGACCTCGCTGAACTCCGCGCCTCGCGACTGCCGCTGCAGCACCTGACGGGGAAGGCGCCGTTCAGGTCCCTCGAGTTGCGCGTCGGCCCAGGGGTGTTTGTGCCGCGGCCTGAGACCGAGACGGTCGCTCAGTTCGCGATCGACGCGCTTGCGCTCGCACCGACGCCGGAGCCGCTCGCTGTCGACCTGTGCACAGGCTCAGGCGCCATCGCGCTCGCCCTTGCAGCAGAAGTGCCAACCGCGCGCGTCTGGGCGGTCGAGAAGAGCGCCGACGCTCACGCGTGGGCCGCCGAGAACGTTTCAGCGCTTGGCGATGGTCGGGTCGAGCTCATTCACGGAGACCTCGCAGACTTCGTTCCGGGCAGGCTCGCTCCGGCGCGGCTCGCCGGGCGAGTCAACGTGGTTGTGTCGAACCCGCCGTACGTGCCGGCCGCAATGGTGCCGCGGGACCCTGAGGTGCGCGACCACGATCCTGATCTCGCGTTGTATGGGGGCGACGACGGGCTCGATGTGATCAGGATCATCAGCCGTATCGCAGCGAACCTGCTGGCCCCTGGTGGCGCGCTTGTGCTCGAACACGCCGAGGGTCAGGGGGCGGCGATTCGCGAGCTGCTCGCCGCCGATGGGTGGCGTGCTGCCGCCACTCATCCAGATCTCACGGGCCGCGACCGCGCCACAACCGCACTGAAGTAGAATTGCGAACTATGTCCGAGGTATTTGACTGTTCAGACGGCGCCCAATTGCTGCAGGGGACGAGACTCGCTCGCCAGTCGCTCGGCCGGGGCGAACTCATCGTTATGCCCACAGACACCGTCTACGGCGTTGCGGCTGACGCGTTCTCGCCCGAAGCCGTGCAGCGACTGCTTGATGCGAAGGGGCGCGGAAGGCAGTCGCCGCCGCCGGTGCTCATTCCAAACGTCGGTACCCTTGCGGCCCTTGCTGCCGAAGCGACCGAGGCGCTCCACGACCTCGCTGACGCTTTCTGGCCTGGCGCCCTCACCATCATTACGCAAGCGAATCCCTCGCTCAGCTGGGATCTCGGCGAGACTGGCGGAACCGTTGCGCTGAGGATCCCAGGAAACGAATTCGCGCGCGAGCTTTTGCAGGAAACTGGGCCGCTGGCGGTTTCCTCGGCGAACAAGACTGGTCTGCCAGCGGCTGGTTCCGCACAGGAGGCGCGTGACATGCTCGGCGACTCGATCGCCGTGTACCTCGACGGCGGGGATGCCCGCGGTGAAGCCTCCACGATTATCGACGCCACGCTTCTCGCTGGTGACGGCACCGGAACGGTGCGGGTACTGCGGCAGGGCAGCATCACTGTTGCGGACCTGCAACGAGTGCTCCCGGACGCTACAGTCCTCGAGCAGCCAGCCCCTTCAGCGACTCCGCTCGCTGAGACTGAAGCCGAGTCTGAGCCTGCGGGCGGGGCCGAGCTAGTGCGTGAGGTGAAGCCCGCGCACTCGGGTGGCGAGGATGCTTCCAAGGGCGACGAGAATTCTGAGGCGCCGCGAGTCAGCGACTAGTCATGTTCCCCTACCTTCCGGTGTTCGCGGTGGCGGTCGTCGTGACCGCGGCGGCGTCGTTCGGCGTGCTGTGGCTCGCCAGACGCTTCAAGCTGGCGCCGGAAGTGCGAGAGCGAGATGTGCACAAGAACCCGACTCCGCGCCTTGGCGGCGTCGCGATGTTCATTGGGTTGCTTGCTGGGCTCGGCGCCGCAGCCCTGTTCCCCGAGTTCCAGGGGCTCTTCAGGGACGGCTTGAAAATGTGGGCGCTCATCGGGGCATGCCTGCTTATCGCAGTGATCGGGTTTCTCGATGACTTGCTCGACCTGGACTGGATGATCAAGCTCGGTGCCCAGCTCCTCGCCTCGGGCGTGCTCGCCTGGAACGGCGTGCAGATCGTCTCGATTCCTATCGGGGACACCCTTGTCATCGGCTCGTCAACTGTGAACTTCGTGCTCACCGTGTTCCTCATTACCCTTGTGATGAACGCTGTCAATTTCGTCGATGGCCTTGATGGCCTCGTTGCAGGTGTGGCGATCATCGCGAGCGGGACATTCTTCGTCTATACGCTCATCCTCAACTCGCAGCTTGGCAACTCACAGGCAGTGACATTCGCGAGCCTGATTGCCCTCGTGCTCGTCGGGATCTGCGTGGGCTTCATCCCGTTCAATTGGCATCGCGCACGAATGTTTATGGGCGATACGGGAGCCCTGCTTGTCGGCCTGCTCATGGCGACGTCGACGGTCTCGGTCACGGGCGACCTCGATCCCGCCGCCCTCGATCTTAAGCTCGTGCTTGCGAGCTACATTCCCATCCTGTTGCCATTCGCGGTGCTCGCGATGCCGTTGGCTGACTTCGTGCTCGCAGTGCTTCGGCGCCTCCGTGCCGGAAAGAGCCCGTTCGAGGCAGACCGCCTCCACCTGCACCACCGCCTCCTAGATATGGGGCACTCGCCGGTCCAGGCGGTTTCGATCTTCTACCTCGGCACCGCGGTACTCTCGGTGGCGGGCCTGCTCGTCTTCACGAGTCAGAGCTTCGCCCTGCCCCTAATCGTGCTCGTCGTCGGCATCGTGGCGGGAGTACTGCTCGTCAGGTTCCCGGCAAGCCGGGTACGCGCAGCACTCGCGCAGCGCAGGTTGGTAGCGTTACAAGAGCGGGGTGGCCCCGCACCTGGCCCGGACGTACGCGCAGACCTCGGCGCGACGCCCAACGAAAGGACCACCGAGTGAGCACACCTGTGCACCCCGAACCCGCACAGTCGCCGGAGCTTGAACCCTCCACGTATGGCAGCGGCGAGTACCCGATGCCATCTTCACAGCCCATGCTGCTTCGCGGTGTACGCTGGGGCATCATCGCGACTGTCGCCTCGATGCTCGTGTTTGCGGCCGTCGGTTTCCTGGTGAGTGGCACGAACGGCCTCGTTGGTGGGCTCATCGGGGCCGCAATTGGGGGAGCGCTGTTGCTCGCCACTGTTGGAAGCATCGCGTTCGCGAACCGCTTTGTGCAGAGTCCGGTTTACCTGCAGATCTTTATGGGGATCGTCATGGGCACCTGGGTGCTGAAGCTCATTGCATTCGTCGTCGCCGCGTTGCTCCTTCGGGATCAGCCCTGGCTTGATCCGAAGATGCTGTTCATCGCGCTCGTGGCTACAGTAATTGTCTCGATCGTGATCGACACAGTGATTGTTGCCAAGGCACGCGTACCATACAGCGCAAATCTGCCGTAATTCTGGGCGGGCTTGAGGGGAGATTCTCAGCCACCACAAATTCTTGACCCGCGAGGGCCCCTCCCGAGTTTCGCTCGGGGTGAAACCTTGTTAGGATAAGTTCGTTCCCAGCCCCGTGGCGCCATTTCTGAGTGCCCGCGAGCAGGGCGCACGACCATCGTTCGATGCCGTGCGGCTGACGCCGCGCCCCGAATCAGGAGAATGGCCTGTTCGCTAACGCTATGCACCTCGTTGCCCCCGGACTTATTCGTGCCGAGGAGGGTGGCTTCCACGGTCCTACTCTCAATGACTTCTTCCCGCCGGCAGTCCTCTTCGAAGGCACACCATTTGAGATGAACCGGATCATGTTGATCCGTATGCTCATGGTCGTCGTGCTTCTCGTGCTGTTCTGGCTCGGAACGCGCAAGCTTCGCGTGATCCCCGGCCGCGGGCAGGGTGTCCTTGAGTTCGCCCTCGATTTCGTGCGAAAGAACACGATCGAGTCGCAGCTCGGCGTGAAGGAGGGGCGCCGCTTCGCGCCGCTGCTCATGACGATCTTCTTCCTCGTCTTTGCGTTCAACATCACTGGTGTGGTTCCGGGGCTGAACATCGCTGCCTCGTCGGTCGTTGGCTTCCCGATCTTCATGGCTGTCGTCGCGTACGTCACGTTCATCTACGCGGGAATCAAGAAGCACCCTGGCAAGTTCTTCAAGAACTCGCTCTTCCCGGCTGGCGTGCCGAAGGCAATGTACCTCCTCGTCACCCCGATCGAGTTCATCTCGACGTTCATCGTTCGCCCGGTGACACTCGCCCTTCGACTGCTCATGAACATGCTCGTCGGCCACATGATCCTCGTGCTTCTGTGGGCTGCAACGAACTTCTTCATCCTGTACGCAGGCGGCCTGTTCCCCGCACTCGGTGCCGTGACCTTCACATTTGGTTTCGCGTTCACCCTGTTCGAGATCTTCGTCGCAGGCCTCCAGGCCTACGTCTTCACCTTGCTCACCGCGCTCTACATCCAGCTCGCGCTGGCCGACGAGCACTAAATCAAACCTTGGGTTCGGCAACCGCCGCGCTCACACACGGAAGGAAACACATACTGTGTCTGTTCTCGCTGAAATCTCGGGCAACATTGCAACCGTCGGCTACGGCCTCGCTGCCATCGGACCCGCCATCGGTGTGGCAATCGTGGTCGGCAAGACCATCGAAAGCACCGCACGCCAGCCTGAGCTCGCCGGCAAGCTCCAGGGCATGATGTGGATCGGCATCGCGTTCACCGAGATGCTCGCCCTCATCGGCGTTGCAACCTACTTCATCTTCCAGTAAGCAACCTTTCACTAGTCTCGAAAGGGAGGCAAGATGAATCACGCAGTGCAGTTCGCCGCTGCAGAGGGCGCTACTCAGAACCCGCTGCTTCCGGCAACGTACGATATCGTCTGGTCGGCGATCGCGTTCTTCATTATCCTCATCGCATTCTGGAAGGTCTTCCTCCCGAAGGTGCAGGTCATGCTTGACGCTCGCGCCGAAGCGATTGAGGGGAACATCGCAAAGGCCGATGAGGCTCAGGCAAAGGCAGAGGCTGCCTTGCAGGAGTACACCGCGCAGCTCGCAAGCGCTCGCCAGGAAGCTGGCGAGATCCGCGAGGCGGCACGTCTCGATGCGACCAAGATCGTGTCGAAGGCAAAGGAAGACGCCACAACCGAGCAGGCCCGCATCACGCAGGCAGCTCAGGTGCAGATCGAGGCAGAGCGCCAGAGCGCCCTCGTTTCGCTGCGCAAGGATGTTGGCTCACTCGCAATCGATCTCGCTTCTGGCGTGGTCGGTGAGAGCTTGAGCGACGACAAGAAGGCATCGGCTCTCGTTGACCGCTTCCTCGTCGACCTCGAAGCGTCCGAACGGGCGGCGAAGTAATGGGCAGCGCGTCACGCGAGGCACTCGCGAAGGCGAAGTCCGCGCTCAGCGGCCGCCTCGGGAAGGCAGTCGGTTCAGAGCTTCTTTCGGCGTCTGCGCAGATCGAGGGCTCACCTGCCCTCGTGAGTGCTCTCGCTGATGCATCGCTCCCGGCTTCTGCGAAGGCAGAGGTCGTCGGCAAGCTCTTCGGCAGCCTGTCGGCTGGCGCGCGCTCTGTGCTCACCGCAGCAGTCGAGCAGAACTGGTCGACCGCGGCTGAATTCGTTGATGGCGTCGAGGAGCTTGGCTTCCGTGCGCAGGCGCTTGCAGAGCCCGGCCTTGCCGATGAGCTGCTCGCGGCGTCAGCGACGATCAACTCGAGCCATGAGCTCGAGCTCGAGCTTGGCAACAAGCTCGGCGATCCCGCAGCGAAGGCGCAGCTCGCGTCGAAGATCTTCTCTGGCAAGCTCTCAGCTGGCGCGCTCGGTGTCGTGGCCCACGTGGTCGCAAACCCGCGCGGTCGTCGCGTCAATGCAGCGCTCACTGAAGCGGCTCGCGTGGCCGCTGACCAGGGTGGGCTTGAGCTCGCGACGGTGACCGTTGCGGCTCCGCTGACAAGCGCGCAGCAGGAGAAGTTGGCTGCTCTGCTCGAGCAGAGCGCTGGCCGCAAGGTCAAGGTCACCACGGTTGTGGACCCTGCCCTGATCGGCGGCGTCCGTATCCACATGGCTGACGACGTTATCGACGGAAGTGTCCGGGCTCGCCTGGAAGACCTCCGCCAGCGGCTCGCTGCGTAGAGCACAACATAGTTACTTGCCGGAGAGTCTCTCCGGAACAGATAGAGGAAACGAAATGGCAGAACTCTCAATCAGCCCGGACGAGATCCGTAGCGCGCTGAATGAATTCGCAGCATCGTACGAGCCGGCTCAGGCAGGGAAGACCGAGGTCGGAACTGTCGTCGACGCGGCTGACGGCATTGCACACGTCTCCGGGCTTCCCGGAGTGATGGCCAACGAGCTCGTTCGCTTCGCAGACGGCACGCTCGGCCTTGCACAGAACCTCGAAGAGGACGAGATCGGCGTTGTCGTGCTCGGCCAGTTCACCGGTATTGAGGAGGGCCAGCAGGTCACCCGCACCGGCGAGGTTCTCTCGGTTCCCGTGGGCGAGGGCTACCTCGGCCGCGTGGTCGACCCGCTCGGTAACCCGATCGACGGCCTCGGCGAGATCACCGGCATCGAGTCGCGTCGCGCCCTCGAGCTTCAGGCTCCCGGCGTCATGCAGCGTAAGTCGGTTCACGAGCCGCTGCAGACTGGCATTAAGGCGATCGACGCGATGATCCCGGTTGGCCGTGGCCAGCGCCAGCTCATCATTGGCGACCGCCAGACCGGCAAGACCGCTCTTGCGATCGACACGATCATCAACCAGAAGGCGAACTGGGAGTCGGGCGACCCCAACAAGCAGGTTCGCTGCATCTATGTTGCTATTGGCCAGAAGGGCTCGACCATCGCTTCGGTGAAGGGTGCGCTCGAGGACGCAGGTGCGATGGAGTACACCACCATCATTGCTTCGCCCGCATCTGATCCCGCAGGCTTCAAGTACCTCGCTCCGTACACCGGCTCGGCTATCGGCCAGCACTGGATGTACGACAGCAAGCATGTTCTCATCATCTTTGATGATCTTTCGAAGCAGGCTGAGGCATACCGCGCCGTTTCGCTGCTGCTCCGCCGCCCGCCGGGGCGCGAGGCATACCCGGGTGACGTGTTCTACCTCCACTCGCGTCTGCTCGAGCGTTGCGCAAAGCTCTCGGACGAGCTCGGCGCGGGCTCGATGACCGGTCTGCCGATCATCGAGACGAAGGCGAACGACGTTTCGGCCTACATTCCGACCAACGTGATCTCGATCACCGACGGCCAGATCTTCCTCCAGTCGGACCTGTTCAACGCGAACCAGCGCCCCGCAGTTGACGTGGGCATCTCGGTGTCTCGCGTTGGCGGCGACGCGCAGGTGAAGTCGATCAAGAAGGTCTCGGGCACGCTCAAGCTTGAGCTCGCTCAGTACCGTGCGCTCGAGGCATTCGCGATGTTCGCATCCGACCTCGACGCGGCAAGCCGTAAGCAGCTCGAGCGTGGCGCACGCCTCACCGAGCTCCTCAAGCAGCCGCAGTACTCACCGTTCGCGGTTGAGGAGCAGACGGTTTCGATCTGGGCAGGCACCAAGGGCTTCCTTGATGACGTCCCCGTCGTAGACATCCTCCGTTTCGAGCGCGAGTTCCTCGACTACCTCGGCCGCAACTCCGAGGCGCTGTCGACGCTTGCGAAGACGAATGTTCTCGACGACGACATCGTTGCTGAGCTCACCGCTCAGATTGAGAAGTTCAAGAGCGAGTTCCTGACCGCTGAGGGCAAGTCCCTCAACGAGCAGTTCGACGCGCTCGACGAGGCAGAGATCCAGCAGGAGCAGCTCGTCGTCAAGAAGTAGCTGAGACGGTGGGGGCGCCAGCGCCCCCACCCCTCGCCACTTGACAACTTGCAAGCACCGAACAACACAGGAGAGACATGGGAGCGCAACTTCGGGTCTACAGGCAGCGCATTCGCTCTGCCCAGACGACCAAGAAGATCACCCGTGCGATGGAGCTCATCGCTGCCTCACGCATTCAGAAGGCACGGGCTCGCGTTGACGCCTCAAACCCCTACACCCAGGCGATTACCCGGGCTGTATCGGCGGTTGCGACGCACGCGAAGACCGACCACCCGCTGCTGACCGAGGCTGACACAGTCGAGCGCGCAGCAGTTGTGATCTTCACCTCCGATCGCGGCCTTGCAGGCGCGTTCAACTCGCAGGTACTGCGCGAGGCCGAGGAGCTCAGCGAGCTGCTTCGTGCCGAGGGCAAGGAGATCTCGTACTACCTCATCGGGCGTAAGGCGCAGGGGTACTTCACCTTCCGCCGTCGCGCTGCTGAGCGCGTGTGGGTTGGGGACACCGAGAACCCGGTGTTCGAGACCGCCAAGGAAGTTGCAGAGGCTGTCGTCTCGGCGTTCCTTCGCAACAGCGACGAGGGCGGTGTACAGGAGATCCACCTCGTATACAACCGCTTCATCAGCATGGTCACGCAGGCGCCGCAGGTTACCCGCCTGCTGCCGCTGCAGATCGTTGAGGGCGTCGCAGAGGCGAACGACCTGAACCCGCTGTACGAATTCGAGCCAGAGGCAGACGTCGTGCTCGACAAGCTGCTGCCCGACTACATCGAGTCGCGTATTTTTAACGCGATGCTTGAGTCCGCAGCTGCAAAGCACGCGGCAACCCAGAAGGCGATGAAGTCCGCGAGTGACAACGCTGACACACTCATCCGCGACTTCACCCGCCTTGCCAACAACGCACGCCAGGCGGAAATCACCCAGCAGATTTCCGAGATCGTGGGCGGCGCTGACGCGCTGTCCTAAGTTCAGACTGAAGAGAGAAGAGACATGACCGATACGGCCACCACCAAGGTCACCGGGCGCATCGCCCGCGTTACCGGCCCCGTCGTCGACATCGAGTTCCCGCACGACGCGATCCCCGGCGTGTACAACGCACTCGAGACGACTGTCAACATGGGCGAGGGCTCTGAGCCCTTCACCCTCGTCCTCGAGGTCGCACAGCACCTCGGAGACAACCTCGTCCGCGCAATTGCGCTGAAGCCCACCGACGGCCTCGTCCGTGGCCAGGAAGTTGTTGACACCGGCGACTCGATCACCGTTCCCGTCGGCGACATCACCAAGGGCAAGGTCTTCGACGTTGCCGGTAACGTTCTGAATCTCCCCGAGGGTGAGACGATCGAGGTTACCGAGCGCTGGGGTATCCACCGCACCCCGCCGGCATTCGACCAGCTCGAGTCGAAGACTGAGCTCTTCGAGACTGGCATCAAGTCGATCGACCTCCTCACCCCCTACGTGCAGGGCGGCAAGATTGGTCTCTTCGGTGGTGCGGGCGTCGGTAAGACCGTCCTCATCCAGGAGATGATCCAGCGTGTTGCTCAGGATCACGGTGGCGTGTCGGTGTTCGCTGGCGTCGGCGAGCGTACCCGTGAGGGCAACGACCTCATCCACGAGATGGATGAGGCAGGCGTCTTCGACAAGACCGCACTCGTGTTCGGCCAGATGGATGAGCCCCCGGGGACGCGTCTTCGCGTTGCGCTTTCGGCGCTCACCATGGCTGAGTACTTCCGTGATGTGCAGAAGCAGGACGTGCTCCTCTTCATCGACAACATCTTCCGCTTCACGCAGGCCGGTTCTGAGGTGTCGACCCTTCTCGGTCGTATGCCGTCGGCTGTGGGCTACCAGCCCAACCTCGCGGACGAGATGGGCATCCTCCAGGAGCGCATCACCTCGACCCGCGGCCACTCGATCACCTCGCTGCAGGCAATTTACGTTCCTGCAGACGACTACACTGACCCGGCCCCGGCAACCACCTTCGCGCACCTTGACGCGACAACCGAGCTCTCGCGTGAGATCGCGTCGCAGGGTCTGTACCCCGCAATCGATCCGCTGACCTCGTCCTCGCGCATCATGGATCCCCGTTACTTGGGCGAGGATCACTACCGCGTGGCAACCACCGTCAAGCAGATCCTGCAGAAGAACAAGGAACTCCAGGAGATCATCGCGATCCTTGGTGTCGACGAGCTCTCGGAAGACGACAAGATCACCGTCTCGCGCGCACGCCGCATCCAGCAGTTCCTCTCGCAGAACACCTACATGGCGAAGAAGTTCACCGGTGTTGAGGGCTCGACGGTTCCACTCAAGGAGACCATCGAGTCGTTCGATGCAATCACCAAGGGCGAGTTCGACCACGTCGCTGAGCAGGCATTCTTCAACGTTGGTGGAATCTCCGACGTTGAAGAGAAGTGGGCTCAGATGCAGAAGGATATGGCCTAATCATGGCGCTCAACGTCAAGGTTGTCTCGGCAACGAGCGAGATCTGGTCTGGCGCAGCCAGCCAGGTTGTCGCGAACACTGTCGAAGGCGAGATTGGTATCCTCACCGGCCACCAGCCGTTCCTCGCTCTCCTCGCGAAGGGTGAGGTACGCGTGACGACTTCGGCGGGCGAGAAGGTTACCGTGAACGCTGAGGACGGGTTCCTGTCTGTCGACCACGACACCGTCACCGTCGTAGCCGGCGACGCCGTGCTCGTCGCGTAGGCTGGCTGTCACAGAAACGGACGGGCTGCTGCCCGCACCGCGCTAGGCTAGAGTCACTATGCGTATCCTGTTGCCGCCCTCTGAGACCAAACGTCTCGGAGGGCGGCTTCCGTTTTCCCCCCGCGAGCTCTTCCTCGGGGAGCGGCTCGCCGCCCCGCGCGCCGCGGCCCAGCGGGCACTCGAATCAGTAAGCGGCGATGAGAGCGCGGCGACGAAGGCGCTCAAGCTTGGCGTGAAGAACCGCGACGAGCGGCTGCGAAACCTTGAACTCGATGCGAGCGGCGCAATGCCGGCGATTGAGCGCTACACGGGCGTGCTGTACGACGCCCTCGACCCCGATACCCTCGCGCCTGAGGCACTCGCTTGGCTCCGCGATCATGTGTTCGTGCAGTCAGCGCTCTTTGGTCTCGTGCGTGGTGGAGACGCCATACCTGCGTACCGCGTCTCGGCATCCTCTCGGCTCCCAGAGCTTGGCTCACCGCTCGCAAAGCTGTGGGCTGCGCCACACGAGGGCGCGCTCGAGGGATCTGCGTACGTTCTCGACTTGAGGTCAAAGGACTACGCAGCCCTCGCTCCGCTCGGCGCGCTCGGAGCGGAAGAGACTGACTACCTCGAAGTGGTGGCGCGCTCAGACGATGGTGAGGTTCGCGCTCTGAACCATTTCAACAAGGCAGCAAAGGGCGACCTCGTTCGACGTCTCGCAGAAAGTGCGCCTGCGATCTCGTCTCGGTCTGAGTTGCTCGAGTGGGCCCGCGCAACTGGGCTTGAGCTCGGCGCGGGCGCCGACGCGTCAGCGCTTCGACTGGTGACGCTTCAGGGCGTCCCGGCAGCGAGCCGCTAGAATACATGAGTGCAGGAGATGAGCTGGTGACCACCCACGGTGAGAACGCGGTGAGGCGACGCCTCGCGTACCGTCAGGGCGGGGAGGCCGACATTGAGCTCTCCTGGCACGCTATCACGCACGTCGGCAACCGCCGAGAGACGAACCAAGACAGTTTCATTACAGTGCCGCCGGTGTTCGCCGTCGCTGACGGCATGGGCGGTCACTCGGCTGGCGAGGTTGCGTCGGCTGCGGTGGTGCGCCGGCTGAACGAGCTCGCCGGCGACCTCACGGTGACGGAAGACGACATTCTCGAGATCCTCACTCAGGCCGTCGATGACATCGAAATCGACACTGGCGACACCGAACTTGGTGCGGGCACAACAGTGACTGGCGTCATTGTGAGTGAGCAGAGCGACACCCCCGTGTGGAAGGTCTTCAACATCGGAGACTCCCGCGTTTATCAGTACTTCAAGGGCGCGCTCAGCCAGATCACTGTCGATCATTCGGTCGTACAACACCTCCTCGATACCGGTGCGATCACCGAGGAAGAGGCCGAGGTTCACCCGCACGCAAACGTAATCACCAGGGCTGTCGGGCTTGGCGAAGCGCCGCTGCCCGATTACACGACGCTCGCCCTGATTCCGGGCCAGCGCATCCTGATCTGCTCAGACGGGCTCACCAAGGAGCTCACAGAGGTCGGTATCCAGTACTTCCTCTCCACTCAGCACAGTGCTGAAGACGCAGCGAACACACTCGTTGAGCAAGCACTCAACAACGCCGGCCGCGACAATGTTACGGTCGTGGTGATCGACGTTCACGCAGTTGGTGACGTGATCGACACCGGAAGCCTTGCTTCGAGCGGTGTCGAGTTGGAACCGAGCGGCGACGCTCCATCAGTTGAGGAGAAGAGTGCTGACGAAGCTTAGCCCCCAGGCCACCAAGCGAACAGGCAAGGTCGCGGCAGTGATTGTCGCCGCTGCGCTCGCCCTCACGGGATGCAGCGGTGGTGGTGACACCACGGGTGAGACCACCGAAACGACGCTCACTCGTTCGGTCGAGGGCGCTGAGCTCACGGTGACCTACGTCGCCGACGGCGACAAGGTGACCAAGCAGACGACCAAGAACGTCGTCAACTATGAGGCCAGCGGTATCGCAGATCGCGCGGCTGCCGAGGAGTCGGTTGCTCCGCTCGCCGAGCAGTACAAGGGAATCAAGGGTGTCGAGCATTCGATCGACTTCGGGGACGATGAGCTCACCGAGACAGTCACACTCACCTACGCGGATCTTGATCTCGAGAAGCTGGCGTCTGTCACCGGCGGCGACCCCGGGGAGAACCCCGAGGAGGCGCGCGACGTGAGCCTCAAGGAAGCAGTGAAGACCCTGACTGACAGCGGATTCACCGAGGCCAAGTAGACCCGATCCTGATCGCTGCGTGATGACACCGGGCGCCCGCATGGGGCGCCCGGTGTTTCGCTATCCGCGGCGGCGCAGCGCCAGCACGGCAGCTGCGACGGCAGCTGCGCACCAGACAACCACAGTGACGAGGTCTCGTGGTGTCGCGTCGAACGCCTGGCCGGCGAGGCCAGCGCGCATGAGGTTCGCCATTGGCTCGATTGGAAGGATCTCGTGCGCCGCGCGAAGCCAGTCCGGCAGGTTGGCGGCTGGGAAGCTGACTGGCGAGAACAGCAACAGCAGAAAGACAAGCATCTGCGAGACGAGCTGAGTGATCATTGGTGGCAGCAGCGCCGCAAACGCGTACCCGATCGACGCGGCTGTCAGCGAAATCAGAATCGCGACGGGCAGCACCCACGGCGCCAACTGGTAGGTGATGTCGTAGCGGAGCGCGCCAACAATCGTCCCCAGGATCAGGCCGGGGAGCGCGAGCAGCGTCCACACCGTGAGGTCTGCGGCGAGAAACGCGCCGCGGGGGAGTGGGAGCGTTCGCAACCAATCGGCGCTCCCCTCGGTGCGTGCCTGCACCATCGCCTGCGGAGTCATCACGAGGCCGATCACGATAAGCGTGATCGTCGGGGCCCCAGTCGCCAGGAACAGTGCAGCCTCATGGTTGACGTCGCCAATGAGTAGCCCGTAGCCGAGCACAGTGGACACGGCGAGCGCCGTCTGGACGACTGCCATGAGCGGGAGGAACTGTGCTTGGCGTCTGACCTGCCACTGAATGAGAAGCAGCGTTCCGCGGAGGCCGCGCAGTGTGCGGGCGGCGGGGGACCCGCCCGGTGCGGGCGTGCTGACGAGCGTCGGAGCGGTCGTGAGGGAGGAGGTCATGCTGCGACCTCCGTCCCCGCGCCGACGAGCTCAAGGTACGCGTCCTCAAGCGAGGCCGGTGTGAGTGAGAACCGCTCGACTTCGCCTCGCTCGACCGCTGTCTGTGCCCACGCCACAACCTCGGCTCCGCGTGCGGCGGGGACAGGGACGATGCTCTGCGCTGGGCGTGTGACGCTCGGGCGAAGCCCCGGTGGAAGAGTGGGAAGGTCTCGGCCGTCGAGCTCAAGAAAGAGCTCGCCGCGAAGGTGCGCCGTGAGCTCGGCGGGGCTGCCGGCCGCGAGCACCCGACCGCCGTCGAGCACCACCAGGTCATCGACTGTGCGCTCGGCCTCCCGGACGTTGTGCGTGACAAGGAGCACTGCCGCGCCGGCCGCGGCTGTCTCGCGAATCGCATCCCAGAGGAGACGGCGCCTTGCCGGATCGACGTCGTTTGTTGGCTCGTCAAGAATCACGAGGTCGGCTGGCTGAACGACGGTCATGCAGAATGCGGTGAGCCGCGCGACCCCGCCAGAGATCTTCTCTGCCGGGGTGTCTGCCCAGGGGCCGAGATCGAGCGCTTCGAGGAGATTGTTCGTGCGGCGGCGTACGGCTTCTGGCGCCCCGCCACGAATACGGCCAACGAGTTCGACCGCCTTTCGCGGGGTGAGCCCGGTGATGGGCACGTTCGCCTGGGCCTGTACTGCGACGATCTCGCGCGCTCGGGCGGGATGGGCGACGGCGTCGACGCCGCTTACGCGAATGGTGCCCGACGTGGGGCGAAGTAGCCCGACGATCTGGTTCACCATCGTCGTCTTTCCTGCGCCATTGTGCCCGAGCACACCGAGAACCCGGCCGGCGTGAGCGGTGAGTGAGACGTCGTCGTTCGCGGGGGCCTTTTTGCCGCCGTACTGCTTCACGAGGTGCTCGATTGAGAGCACTGGCTCGCCTGTCGCACTCGCCGCTGGCAGCAGTGCTGGGTCGCTGGCAGGCGACGAATGGATGGGGGACATCGAGATGCTCCTAACGAGTCAGATACTGATTGGTATGAATATACTCATAGGTATCTAAATGACGCAAGGGGATCTTTCCGGGTATCTCGGGTACGCTTGTGACATGGCTACACAACCTCCTGGGGGACCAGACCTGAGCGGCGAACAGCGCCTGCGCGACGCCGCCAGGGCGCTAGCTGAAGCCGCTGGCCAGTTTGGGCAGTCGCTCGGCAGTGCCGGCGCGCAGGCAGAGACCGGGGTGACGAAGGGGCTTCTCGCTGCGGCTCAGGCCCTTGCGCAGGCGAGCGCCTGGGTTGAACAGCGAGCAAAGCCGCTGACTACCAAGGAAAAACTGCTCGAACAGGCAGTGCGGCTCTTCGCCGAACGTGGCTACGCCGGTGTCTCGCTTGAGGACATCGCACAGGCAGCTGGGTTCACGAAGGGTGCTGTTTACAGCCACTTCGGGTCGAAGGAACAGACGTTCCTCGCCGCACTCCGCGCCGCTGCAGAGGAACTCGCTGGCCTCGGCCTTCAGGGGGCGGCTGAGAGCGGGAGCGCGCCAGATGAAGCACGGGCCGCAGGTGGGCCCGTGTCGAGTACCGTGACCGGTGCCGCGGCGCAGCCCGAATCGCAGCGGCTTGCCCAGGCGGTCACGCTGACTCTTGAGGCGATGCTGTTCGGGCGGCGTACCCCCGACCGTCGAGAGGAGGTCCGAACCATCGTCGCGGAACTCATTGCGGCACTTGCGGCCGCGGAGCGCAGACTCGGTGATGCGGGGCTCACGCAGTCTCGGGCGCTCGATCGAGACGAGTCTGCCGTCGCGGAGTTGGCGCTGCGGACACTGTTGCTTGGGGTGACACCAGAGGAACGGGCGGGCGGGCCCTCAACGGCCTAGTATTGCAGGGGTCGCCTGCGCTGTGACCCTCAACCCCTCACTCCGCCAACCCCGGCCAGAGAGCCCCATTCTTGCAAGACCGCCACATCCAGACGGTTGGCAAGGGGACCTGCTGCAGGGATGTGGCTCTTCGGCGGAGCCTCGGTGGGGTGTGGTGCGTGAGGCGTGAGGGGTGGTGCCTGGGATCGAGAACGCAGAAGGGGCCCAGGCCAACCGTGGACCGGACCCCTTCTGCGTTGCGTGGAGGTGCTACGCGGTGGCCGGGAATGCCTCTCGCAGCACGCTCACAACGTCGAGCAGCAGCTCGTCGCTCATCTTCAACGACGGCAGGAAGCGGATCACCTCGCCGTACAGGCCAGCCGACAGCAGGATGACGCCCTGCTTGCCCGCGTAGTCGATGATCGCGTTGACGCGGTCTGCGTCGGGCTCAAGGGTGCCCGGCTTCACAATCTCGATCGCGAGCATGGCGCCCTTGCCGCGGACCTCGGCAATTGCGTCGAACTCGCTCTGGAGCTCGCGCAGCGCCCCGCCGAAGGTCTGCTCGATGCGCTTCGCCTCTGCAAGCAAGCCGAGGCTCTCGACGCGCTCGAACACCGCGACCGCGGCAGCGCACGAGACTGGGTTGCCGCCGAAGGTGCCGCCAAGGCCACCGGGCATCGACTTGTCCATGATCTCCGCGCGTCCGGTGATGCCCGCGAGCGGAAGGCCGCCAGCGATGCCCTTCGCCGAGAGCACGATGTCGGGCTGCACACCAAACTGCTCGATCGAGAACATGGTGCCTGTGCGGGCCATGCCGGCCTGCACCTCGTCAGCGATGAAGACGATCCCGTTCTCCTTGCACCACGCGGCGAGCGCGGGCAGGTAGCCGTCAGCGGGGACAACGAAGCCGCCCTCACCCTGGATCGGCTCGACGACGAGGCACGCAAGGTCAGACGCGCCAGCGGTCTTCTCGAGGTACTTGATTGTGCGCTTCGCAGCCTCCTCGCCGGTCAGACCGTCGTGGAGGGGGTGCGAGTTCGGTGCGCGGTAGATGTCGCCGGCGCGGGGGCCGTAGCCGAGCGCGTACGGTGCACCCTTATGGTTCATGCTGCTCGTGAGCATCGTGCGACCGTGGTAGGCGTGCTCGAGCACCGCGACACCAGGACGACCCGTGAACTTGCGGGCGATCTTGACGCCGTTCTCGACAGCCTCCGCGCCTGAGTTCATGAGCAGCGTCTTGTAGTCGCCGTCGCCGGGAACGTGCTGGGCAAGCAGCTCAGCGACTCGAACGTAGGGCTCGTAGGCGTTCATTGTGAACAGCGTGTGAGTGACTTTGCCGACCTGCTCGCGAGCGGCAGCGACGACAGCCTCGTCGGTGTGGCCGATCGTGGTGACGCCAATACCACCGCAGACGTCGATGAGCTGGTTGCCATCAACGTCAACGACGATCGAATCGTGCGCACGATCGATGTAGACGGGGAAGACTGTGTGGACGCCCGGTGGGATGACTCGCTGACGACGCTCGTGGATCTCGCGTGAACGCGGTCCTGGAATCTCGGTGACGAGCTTACGCTCCTGAGTAATTTCTGCTTCCAACATGTCTGAGGTCATGGAGCAAGCTTACTCCCGACTATCCGAGGACTCTACGATAGGGCTATGCAAAACGAGCACGAATACCAGATCGAAGTCGAGTGGCAGGGAAACCGTGGGACCGGCACGAGCGGCTACCGTGACTATGGTCGGGAGCTCGTCATCCGCGCAGCAGGCAAAGAAGAACTCCAGGGGTCGGCTGACCCGACGTTCCGGGGTGATCGCGGTCGCTGGAACCCCGAGGAGTTGCTCGTTACGGCACTGGCCCAGTGCCACATGCTGTCGTACCTGCACATGGCTGTGCGTGCGGGTGTCGTCGTGACCTCGTACCGTGACGCCGCAGTCGGCGTGATGCGCCAGGAGGGGCTCGGGGGCGAGTTCACCGAGGTGACGCTCAGGCCGCAAGTGACCGTCTCTGATGCATCCATGATCGATGCTGCACGCGCCGCGCACCGTGACGCGTTCGAGAACTGCTTCATTGCGAGGTCGGTGAACTTCCCGGTCACGCACGAGCCGACAATTACAGTCGGCTAGTCAGCTTCCTCGGTGCGTGGCGCTGTCGGCGTAACACGGCCCCAGGCGCCCCGCGCTCCCAATAGAATGGAACTCATGGCCCAGTCCTCTTCGTTCTCCGTCTCCACGCCGATCTTCTACGTCAACGATGCCCCGCACATCGGGCATGCCTACACCGAGGTGGCTGCCGACGTGCTTGCTCGCTGGCACCGCCAGGCTGGCGACGAGACGTTCTTCCTCACCGGCACGGACGAGCACGGGCAGAAGATCCTGCGCACCGCGACGGCGAACGGCGTGCACCCGAAGGAGTGGGCAGACCGCCTGGTTGAGTCGTCGTGGCGCCCGCTGCTCGACACCATCAACATCTCGAACGATGACTTCATTCGCACGACCGATGAGCGACACAAGGTTGGTGTCGGGACGTTCTTGCAGCGGCTGCACGACGACGGCCACGTCTATGCCGGCGAGTTCGAAGCGCTCTACTGCGTCGGGTGTGAGGAGTTCAAACCGAAGAGCGAGATCGTCGACGGCGAGGGTGCATTCGAGGGCGAGAAGGTCTGCGCGATCCACTCGAAGCCTCTTGAACTGCTCCAGGAGAAGAACTACTTCTTCAAGATGAGCGCGTTCCAGGATCGGTTGCTCGCGCTCTACGAGGAGCGCCCCGACTTCGTGCAGCCTGCGAGTGCGCGCAACGAGGTAATCGCCTTCGTGCAGCAGGGCCTTGAAGACCTTTCAATCTCACGCACGTCGTTTGACTGGGGTATCCCGATCCCGTGGGACTCTGCGCACGTTACTTACGTGTGGTTCGACGCGCTGCTCAACTACATCACCGCGCGCGGCTACGGGCAGAACCCCGCCGATCCGACAGCCGATCTCAAGCATTGGCCGGCTGTGCAGATCGTCGGCAAGGACATTCTGCGCTTCCACGCCGTGATTTGGCCCGCGATGCTCATGGCAGCTGGCCTCGAGGTGCCGTCAAATGTGTTCGCACACGGCTGGTTGCTCGTCGGTGGCGAGAAGATGTCAAAGTCGAAGCTCACTGGCATCGCGCCGAACGAGATCACTGACACCTTCGGTGCCGATGCGTTCCGCTACTACTTCATGCGCGCAGTATCGTTCGGCCATGATGGCTCGTTCAGCTGGGAGGACCTCGCAGCGCGCTACCAGGCAGAGCTCGCGAACGGCTTCGGAAACCTCGCGAGCCGTCTGCTTGCGATGAACGTCAAGTACTTCGACGGTGTTGTTCCCGCCGCTGGGGCCGAGGAGCCGGCTGATGCCGCGATCCGCGAGCTCGCCGCGAAGGCAGCTGCCGACGCTGACGCCCACATTGAGGCGTTCGCTATCCATGAGGCGCTTACCTCAATCTGGGAGCTCGTCGACGCGCTCAACGGCTACATCACAGAGCAGACGCCATGGGTGCTCGCAAAGGACGAAACCAAGCGCGAGCGCCTCGGCACCGTGCTCTACACCGTCTCTGAGGGCCTGCGCGTGCTCGCTGAGCTCTTGCACCCCGTGATCCCTGAATCGACAGGCAAGCTCTGGGCAGCGCTCGGAGCGGAGGAGAGCCTCGGAGCGCTCGCCGCGCAGTCGCTACGCGACGCTGGCACCTGGGGACGCCTGCCCGCGGGCGCGACCCAGCATCCGCTTCCCGTTCTCTTCCCCCGGATCGAGACCGAGGGCGACGGTAAGTGAGCCCCGCAGCTGAGGGGGCGACCCCTTCGCAGACTCCTGCTGGCGGAATCCGCAAGCGTCGCGAAGCGCCCGACGGGCCTGGGAAGCAGACGCGTGACTTGACGCGACCTGCAAGCCCGGAGCCGCTACCGTTCCCGCTGTATGACAACCACACGCACCTCGAGTTTGAGGATGGCGTCACGCAGCTCGACCCGCTCGAATCGCTCGCGCGGGCCGAGGCTGTCGGCGTGCGCGGAGTCGTGCAGGTCGGCACCGATCTCGAGACGAGCCGTTGGAGTGCTGAGTTCGCCGCGAACGACGCGCGCGTTCTCGCCGCGGTCGCGCTGCACCCGAATGAAGCGCCGCGGCTCGCAGCAGCTGGCACCCTCTCAGAACACCTCTCGGAGATTGCGCGGCTTGCCACCCAGCCCCGCGTGCGTGCGGTGGGGGAGACAGGCCTCGACTTCTTCCGCACGGGCGAAGACGGGCGCGAGGCGCAGTACGAGTCGTTTGAGACGCACATTGAGATCGCGAAAGCGAACGGCATCGCGTTGCAGATTCACGACCGCGATGCGCACGACGAGGTCGTCGCGACGCTCACCCGCGTGGGAGCCCCCGAGCGCACGGTGTTCCACTGCTTCTCGGGCGACGCGGCGCTCGCGAAGATCTGCAACGAGCGTGGCTGGTACATGTCGTTCGCGGGAACCATGACGTTCAAGAACGCGCCGGCGCTGCGCGAGGCGCTCGCGACAGCTAAGCCAGAACTCGTGCTCGTCGAGACCGACGCGCCCTTCCTCACACCCGAGCCGCTGCGCGGCCGCCCAAACGCGCCCTACCTCATGCCGCACACTGTTCGACGCCTCGCCGAGGTGCAGGACCTGCCGCTGGAAGACGTGTGCCGCCAGCTCGCGGCAAACACTGAGCGCGTGTATGGCACGTGGGAGATGGATACCAATGAGTAGCGCGCTGCTCGGCCCCGTCGAGGTCCGCGAACTGGCGGAACGGCTCGACGTCTCGCCGACGAAAAAGCTCGGCCAGAACTTCGTGATCGACCCGAACACCGTGCGCAAGATTGTGCGGCTCGCGGGCGTCGGAGCGGATACCGCAGTCATCGAGATCGGACCCGGTCTCGGGTCGTTGACGCTCGGCATCACCGAGGTCGGCGCCGACGTCACCGCGATCGAGATCGACTCTCGACTCGCTGCCGAGCTGCCGGCCACCATTCGCACCATGCAGCCGGAGGCGGCCGAGCGCTTCCGCGTGATCCACACAGACGCGCTTGACCTTTCGGCCGAGCACCTCGCGGGCCTTCCAAGCCAGCCGACTGCCGTCGTCGCGAACCTGCCGTACAACGTGTCTGTGCCGATCCTCATGCACCTCCTCGAGCTCATTCCGACGCTCGATCGCGGGCTGGTGATGGTGCAGGCCGAGGTGGGGTACAGGATCGCTGCAGGGCCCGGAACGAAGGAGTACGGCGCGCCGAGCGCGAAGGCCACCTGGTATGGGGAGTGGGGGATCGCGGGCACCGTGAGCCGTCGAATCTTCTGGCCAGTGCCCGGCGTCGACTCGGTGCTCGTTTCCTACGAGCGACGCGCCGAGCATCTCGGAACCGAGGCCGAACGTGGCCACACGTTCGAGCTCGTGAACGCGGCCTTCGCGCAGCGTCGAAAGATGATTCGTCAGGCGCTCCAGCCTGTGCTCGGGGCAGAACACGCCGTCGAGATCATCGAACACGCCGGCATTGCTCCCACGGCGCGAGCAGAGCAGCTACACATCACCGACTTCCTCGCGATCGCACGGTCACGAGCGGCCTCAGACTTGCGCTAGCGTAGGAAGCATGCGGAGCGACCAGCGAAGATCGATCACCGTGCGAGCGCCCGGCAAGATCAACGTCTACTTTCGCGTTGGTGCGCTCCAAGACGACGGCTACCACGAGGTTGCCTCGCTCTACCAGGCGGTCTCGCTGTTTGAAGAAGTGACGGCGACCGAGTCCGACACGTTCTCGCTGCGCTTCGGGGGCCCCATCGACACGACTGGGCTCGCGACAGACGACTCGAA
Organism: Leucobacter sp. NPDC015123; assembly: GCF_043080205.1. Classification (NCBI taxonomy): domain Bacteria; kingdom Bacillati; phylum Actinomycetota; class Actinomycetes; order Micrococcales; family Microbacteriaceae; genus Leucobacter; species Leucobacter sp. NPDC015123. The sequence continues at coordinate 171,840 of NZ_JBIBVH010000005.1, forward strand.
CCTCGCGATTCGAGCGGCGAAGCTGCTTGCGGCTCACACTGGCTACGAAGGCGGGGTCGATCTCACCGTGCTCAAGCGCGTACCGATTGCGGGCGGCATGGGCGGCGGGTCAGCCGACGCAGCGGCGACCCTGCTCGCGTGTGACGAACTGTGGTGCACGGGGGTTGGGCGCTCCGGGCTCGCCTCGCTTGCTGCAGAGCTCGGCGCTGACGTGCCGTTCGCGCTTGAAGGCGGCACCGCCGTCGGCACTGGTCGCGGCGACGAACTGAGTCAGGCGCTCGCGAAGGGGACCTTCCACTGGGTGCTCGCCCTGTCCGACGGCGGGCTCAGCACGCCGGAGGTCTATAACATGCTGGATCGCCACCGCGACGACCACGCAAATGAGCTCGGCGAGCAGCCCGAATACGTGAAGGTGGAGACCGCAGTGCTGCAAGCCGTGCGAGTCGGTGACGCCGAGTCGCTCGCTGACTCCATGCACAACGACCTGCAGGCCGCGGCGCTGCGCCTCGCGCCAGAGCTCACGAAGCTCCTTGAACTCGGGGAGTCGCGAGGTGCGCTCGCCGGGATCGTGTCCGGCTCCGGACCGACCGTCGCGTTCCTGGTCGAGAGCGCGCAAGAAGCGTCGGAACTGAAGTCGGTGCTGACCCGCGCTGGAGTCAGCGCCCTCACTGTTACCGGTCCGGTGCACGGCGCTCGCGTCATCGAAGGCTAGAACTTCGTCGCTCTTCCGAGGAATACTTCGTGACGACGCAGGGTTTAACGGGACGTGAGTAATACGATTCGCATTGACATTTGGTCTGACATCGCCTGCCCCTGGTGCTACATCGGGGCACATCGCTTTCGCCAGGCCGTCGCGCAGTTTCAGGCCGACAACCCAGAAGTTGAGTTCGAGGTCGAGGGGCACAGCTACGAGCTCGCCCCAGACACCCCGCTGAACTTTGAGGGGAGCGAGATCGATTTTCTCGTCAAGCACAAAGGCATGCCCCGCGAGCAGGTCGAAGACATGCTCGGGCAGATGACCGCCATGGCCGCTGCCGAGGGCATCACCTTTGATTTTGACAAGGTCGCGCATTCGAATACGGCTGCCGCGCACCGAGTGCTGCACCTCGCCAAAGAGCAGGGCATCTACGACGAGGTGCTCGCGCGTCTCTTCAAGGCCTACTTTGAGGAGGGCGTGAATGTTGGCGACCCCGAGCAGATCGCACAGGTCGTCGACGAGGTCGGGCTCGACCCCGACGAGGTTCGCGACGCCTTCGAAGATGAGAGCTACGGCGAGGCTGTCGAGAGCGACATCACGCGTGCGCGGATGCTCGGGGTATCTGGTGTGCCGTTCTACCTCATCAACGAGAAGTACGGCGTCTCGGGTGCCCAGCAGCCTGAAATGTTTGTGAGCGCATTCGAGCAGGTGCTCACCCTCGAAGCCGAGGCCGCCTCGGCAGACTGAGCCTCCACTGAGAGAACAGTGGGCGGGCGGCCGTACGTCGGTCAGCCGAACTACAATTCACCCGAGAGAGGATCGAGTATGAGCGATACAACAACCGAGAAGACCGAGACCCCTGCCGACATTGTCGAGCTGAACACTGACGCGAGCATCGCAGGCGCTGCGGCGTTCGCGGGTGCAGAGACCGCGGAGATCCTGAATCTCCTCGGTGATAGCGCTACGGGTGGCTCCTGCTGTGGCGGAAGCTGCTGCATGCCTGGCGAGGGCTAAGGATTCACGCAGTTCGGCGGCGCACTCTTCGGGGTGCGCCGCTTGTGTGTATTCGGAGGTTGTTTCAGGGGTGCCCGTGCTCCGTCTGAGGGCCGCACTTGCGCCTGTAATCTGCGATAGGAATGCCCCACAAAGCCGAAAGTGGCATGGGGTCTGCAGATCACAGATGTAGTGATTGAGGAATCCAGTTCGCAGGTGTTAGCCCTGCTGCGTCTCGCAGTTTGGCGTCGCCGCCTCGCCCGCGGCCCGGGCAAGTGTCCATTCGACGAGCTGCGGTGTCAGAGGCGACTCCGCGGCGACGAGCGAGAGATGATCGAGCCCCGCAAACTCTCGGTAGTCGAGGTCAGCGCCTGCGGCGCACCGGGCGGCAACCCACTCCCGTTGCTGCTCGGGGCGAACAAGCGGGTCAGCGAGCCCCTGGGCTACGAGCACAGGGGCTGGGAAAGGACCAACGGGAGTCTGGGCCCTCAGCAGGTCGCCGAATTCGCCGTCGAGCAGGGAATCTGGGAAGATCTGGTTTGGCACCTGGGTGCCGTGAAGGATCGCCGCGAGCACGTCCTGCCCGTTGAAACACAGGTCCTTGACCTTTTCAACGCCGCGGGCAGACCCGGGCGTGAGCTGAGCGGCGAGGCCAAGCTGCGGGTACAGCTCACCCCAGGTCGCGGCGATGTAGGCCGAGACTGTCTTGCCTGCTGCGTCGTTCTTGTTGACTTCGGCGAGCCCGAAGAGGTCGGCCGCTGGCGCGAAGGCGGCGATCCCTTGCACGGTGATATCGGGTGCGTAGCTCTCTGCGAGCTGCCCCGTCCACAGCGAGCCCTGGCCGCCTTGCGAGTGGCCCCAGACGACGGTCTCGTTCGTTACCGAAACCTCCGAGAACTCTCGAGCTGCTCTCGCCGCGTCGAGGACGTTCCGTGCCTCGGCGTCGCCGATGAGGTACGGGTGTGCACCCGCGGTGCCGAGACCGATGTAGTCCGACGTGACTGCGGCCCAGCCGTTGTCGATAACAAGCTGCTCGAGCGCCGCGCCTGCGCCGTCCGAGAACGGTGTGGCGCTGAGCGATGGGGCGCACTTCGCTGCAACACCGGTTGTGCCGTGAGCGACGGAGAGGAGCCGAAGCGGCTCATCGCCTCGGGTTTTCGGCGCGATGATCGTGCCGCTCGAGATTGCGGGCGAGCCGTCTGAGCGTGTGGTCGTGTAGAGAATTCGCCAGGCTTCTGCGCCGCGCGGCACTCCCTCGCGCAGCGGCTCGGAACGAATGAGTTTGCCGGGCTCTTCGGGCACGCTGGCAGGCGCATTGTAGAAGGCCCCAGGCTGCGGGAGCGGCACGCCACCGAGCGCCCAATTCGAGCCGCTCGCGACGACGACGGCGAGCACGAGAGCGAGGCTTGCGCCGATTGTGCGAGACCAGCGCGCGAACTTGCCGCGAGGCCTGCGCTGCTCAGGGCTGTGCCTGTACAGCGCTGCCATGACGAGCTGCAGCCCGAAGAAGACGAACCACGCACCAACGCCGAGCCTGAAGAACGTGAGTGTTAGTACTGGCCAGGCGAGCGCGACGACACCGAAGAGGATGCTCGCGAGCGCAATCACAACGCTCGTCGCGCGCTGATCGCCACCGTGCCGGATCACCTGGACTGTCTGGAGTACCCCGTGCCCGATGAGTGACGCTCCAACGATAAATGCGATCCAGGGCGCGCCGCCTTCGGGCCAGACCGCGATGATCGCGCCGAGCAGAAACAGCACGACGCCGAACACGCGCGCTGACACCTTGGTGAACCCATCGAGCGTTGGAAGCAGGGCAGCTGCAACACCCGCGAGAGCGAGACCAATGCCCGTGACCACCGCGATCTGATGCGTCGACAGTGGGGCAAGAACGAGCAGCACGCCAAGGGCGACACCGGCGATGCCGATGAGCGCACGCACCGGACCCGCATACGATGAAAGTGAGGCGGTGATCGTGGATTTCAGCGGCACTCCGCCTCCCTCGTTTGGCTCGGTTTCGCCCTTTGGTCGAGCGGGTAATGCGTGCGGTATAACGCGTTCAGACTACCTCGCTGTCACGCCTCCACGGTGACGTCGAGCACCTCGTTATCGCCCCCAAGGTAGACCGCGGGCCAGCGACCCTCCGGGAAGTGTGTGCTTGTCGTGTCATCGAGATGCAGCACGAGCCGCCCGTCGGGGAGCACGGCAAGCGTCTGTAACGCGAGATCCCTGGCTGCCTCGTCGCGGTCTGCCTCCGTGGGATCCTGATCGCTGAACTCGGCGACGATTGCATCGGTGGCGCGCCGCACGAGCCTCGGCAGCTGCGCGAGGGCGGCCGCGAGCCGTTCGGAGAGCTTCTCCACGACCGCGGGGTCGCTGCTTTCAACGAGCAGCTCCACTGCCGTTCCCGCAAGGTCGATCTCGCCGGCGTAGCTCTCCATGTACTGTGTCTCGCCGTCGGTGAGCGTGAACGAGGAACGGCGCAGCGTACCGAGTGCGGGGTGCGTGACGTCGGGGTATGCGGTCATGCGGTAAGCGTACCGGCACCATCCTACGGCGTCGCGCATCGACCCGGGCCGGGCGGGCGAGCTGCCCCAGCGCGTCGGCGCACAGGCCAGTCGACTATTCTCGATACGTACTCCTTCCGGCGCGCACAGCGAATCGGGCGGCAACGCCCCAGGCGGTCTCATGCGCCGGGGGATCCACGCGACTATTGAGGCAGGTATGGCGCATATTCTCGGGGCTGAGGCCCTGCAACTTGAGGTGCCCACGAAGACGGTGTTCGACTCAGTGACGCTCGGCGTCGATGAGGGCGATCGTATCGGGATCGTCGGCCGCAACGGCGACGGCAAGTCGTCCCTGCTCATGATGCTTGCGGGGCGGCGGGAGCCAGACTCCGGCCGCGTGACGTACCGGGGCGGCACGACCATCGGCGTGCTCGACCAGGCCGACAAATTCGATGACGGTGAGACTGTCGGTAATGCGATCGTTGGCGACACCCCAGAGTACGAGTGGGCGGGCGATCCGAAGGTGCGCGAGGTTATCGCGGGCCTCGTTTCGGACCTGCCGTGGGACGCCGAGCTCGAGTCGCTCTCGGGCGGCCAGCGCCGCCGCGTTGCGCTCGCCCGGCTTCTCGTCGGCGACTGGGACGTGCTGTTTCTCGACGAGCCAACGAACCACCTCGACGTCGAGGCTGTCGCCTGGCTCGCCGATCACCTGAAGCGCCGCTGGCCGAACGGCCAGGGCGCGCTTCTCGTCGTCACGCACGACAGGTGGTTCCTCGACGAAGTGTGTACCGCGACCTGGGAGGTCCACGACCGTATCGTCGAGCCGTTCGAGGGCGGCTACGCCGCCTACATCCTGCAGCGCGTGGAGCGCGATCGGCAGGCGGCGGTGATTGAGCAGAAGCGTCAGAACCTCGCTCGAAAGGAGCTTGCGTGGCTCAGGCGCGGCGCGCCAGCGCGCACTGCGAAGCCGAAGTTTAGGATCGACGCTGCGAACGAACTCATTGCCGACGTCCCCGAGATCCGCGACAAGGTGTCGCTGCAGTCGATGGCTGTCTCGCGCCTCGGCAAGGAGGTCGTGAACATCCTCGACGCCGGTGTCACCTACGCAGACCCGAAGACTGGCGAAGACCGGGAGGTGCTGCGCGACGTCGAGTGGCGGATCGCTCCGGGCGAGCGCACGGGTATCCTCGGCGTGAACGGCGCGGGCAAGTCGACGCTGCTCGGCCTCATTTCGGGTGCGGTCGAACCGACGAGCGGCACCGTGAAGACCGGCAAGACAGTGAAGGTTGCGCAGCTCACGCAGCGCCTCGACGAGCTTGAGGCGCACCTCAATGAGCCAGTGCGTGTCGTCATCGGCAGGCTGCGCACGAGCTTCACCGTCGGGTCGGGTTCGAAGGCGCAGGAGCTCACGCCCGGGCAGCTGCTCGAGCGCATGGGCTTCACAAGTGCGCAACTGTCGACCCCCGTGAAGGATCTCTCGGGCGGCCAGAAGCGCCGACTGCAGCTGCTCTTGATCCTGCTCGACCAGCCGAACGTGCTCATCCTCGACGAGCCGACGAACGACCTCGACACCGACATGCTCGCGGCCATGGAGGATCTGCTCGATTCCTGGCCTGGCACCCTCATCGTCGTTTCACACGATCGGTACTTCCTCGAGCGCGTGACCGACCAGCAGTACGCGATTCTCGACAATCAGCTGAGGCACCTGCCGGGTGGGGTCGACGAGTACCTGAAGCTGCGCCAGGCGGAGGAGCGTGCGAAGGAAGCCGCTGCCGTGGGCGGAGGGTCGACGCAGGCTGATCGGGCTGTCTCCCAGGCATCCGGGACGAAGGCCGCTCAGCCAGCGCAGCCAAAGCTATCGGGGCGTGAGCTGCGCGACGCTCAGAAGGAACTGTCGTCGGTGGAGCGCAAGATGGAGAAGCTGCAGGACGACATCGTGAAGTCGCGTGACGGACTCGCTGACCTTGACCAGGCAGACTTTGCGCTGTTGAACGCCGAGATGGCGAAGATCACCGCTCTTGAGGCAGAGGTCGAGGGTCTCGAGGAGCGCTGGCTAGAGCTCTCCGAGACGCTCGGCTAACACCCTCGGGACGCGGCCACCTGGTTAGCCCTCGGTGGTCGGACGTTCGCCGGATTTTATCGCGTGCGGGATGAGCACATCGAGGTTCTGGAGTAACTGGCCGACGTCTGCGGGATCGATGGAGACGTAGGTGCCGATCCTGAGTTGATTGCGCCCGACACCGACGTATCCGTCGGTGTCGAAGATACCTGCGCTTCGGAGCAGGGCGGCAAGAGTGCGAGTGTCTGCTCTGGGGTCGATCTCGAGGGTTACGTTTGTTGGAGAACGGAGCGCTGGGTTCGTAACGAAGGGCGCTGAGTACCGGCTGCGTTCCGCCCAATCGTAGATCTCGGTGGACAGCGAACGAGTGCGTCCGGCCGCCCATGCGAGGCCTCCGTGCTCCAGAATCCAACTGATCTGGTTCTCAAGGAGCATGAGTGTCGCGAGCGCCGGAGTGTTCAGGGTTTGCTGCTTGCGAGACTGCTCGATCGCGAGGTAAAGATTCAAGAAATCAGGAATGTATCGCCCCGACGTCGCTATCCGGCTCGCGCGATCAATCGCGGCTGGGGAGAGGAGCGCGATCCATATTCCTGCGTCAGAGCCAAAGTTCTTCTGCGGTGCGAAGTAATAGACGTCGGCGTTGCGGGCATCGAATTCCGTGCCGCCCGCTGCGCTCGTGCCGTCGATGAGTGTAATGGCATCTTCAGTCGCGCCCACCCGGCGCACGGGGGCAAGCACGCCTGTCGAAGTCTCATTGTGGGGCCATGCGTAGGTGTCAATCCCTTCCAGTTCTTCGGTGAGGACGAGTTCGCCATGAGGAGCTGTGCGCACATCCGGGGGCGTCAGCCATGGCGCTGCCGCGGCCCGCGCGAAGCGGCTGCCGAAGACGCCGAAGTCAAGGCATTGGGCGCGCGTATCGACGAGCGAGAATGCGGCAATATCCCAGAATGCCGTAGAGCCGCCGTTGCCAAGCACCACCTCGTAGCCCTCGGGTGCGTCGAAGAGTTCGTGTAGCTGTTCCTGGATGCGGCCTACGAGTCGGCTCACGGGTGGTTGTCGATGAGAGGTGCCCAACAGTCGAAGGGGATCAGCTACAAGGTCTTGGAGTTGTGTGGGCCTGATCTTTGCCGGGCCACTTCCGAACCGTCCGTCGCGCAGTGGATAGCGGGGAAGCGTGCTGGGGTAGGTGAGGTCCATGGGTGAATGACCCTTCGCGTGTCTGTCAGGCAGAAGATCTGCGTCGAACTTTTTGTCCTATGACAAAGTGTAACATTGGCTTGATAGAACGAACCGGCGCGAGTGCGCCGAGCAGGGACGAGGACTATGACAGCACTAGGCACAGTGACAGCCCACCCGGTAATCGGCGCGGGGGCGCAGGTCCCCATTGCAAGCCAGCATGTTGGTGGCGCCACGTCTCCGTACGAGGCGGCGACGCTTGAATCGCCTCTTGTGGCGAATGCTCTCGACGTGCGCTCGGCGCTGCGGGAAACGATCCGCGTGCTTCGGGCTGACTGGCGGCGCCACTACGGCGAAGAAATGAATCTCGCCGCCACCCTCCCCGAACAAGCGCCCACGCGTGCCGAAGCCGCGCCGCGCACGCAAGCAGAGCGTGACGCGCAAGCGTCAATCGCGCACGGAATAGCTTGTATGCGCGAACTGTCAGAACAGTGGGAACGGCTGCTCTCCGATCCCGAGGTCGCAGAGTTACTTGCCTCCGCGAGCACGGCGCGGGCTCGGGTGCTGCGCCAGGCCATTGCTTTAGTGCGAGCGGTCGACGGCGCTGAGGGCGAAGCGAGCATGAGGGGTCGCTCCGCATCCCCTCATGCGCAGGCTACTCGCCTGGGGCCCGTCGACGCCCTCGTGCGGCACGCCGCTCGGCGATCGCGGCCGCTCACGAGGGAGGAACAGGCGACGATCGCAGCGGCAGCGAATCACGTGACACAAGCGCGTGGATCGCAGAGCCCTGCGGTCCGGCTCGGGGAGGGCAGGCCGGGCATGCAACTGGAAGCGGGCGAAGACCATGCGGTGCTCGACGCGGTGCTCCAAATTCGCATTCGGCAGGCCCGTCGTGAGCTCGACGCGGGGCTTGTGCTCAACGAAAAGATGCGTGAGCTTGTTGCCGCGGCAACGCCCGCGGTGCTGGCGGGAGCGCCGATCCTGCTGATCGGTGAGACCGGAGGTGCCAAGACCGCCCTTGCCGAGTACCTCGCTGGTCTGGAAGGCGAAGCCCATGAGTTCGTGTCAGGCTATGGCGACATCACCGGCGCCCAGATCGTTGGCACCCACGAGCTTCGGGCAGTGGGCGATGCGACGGTAACGGAGTTTGCACCGGGGCCCCTGCTGCGTGCGATGCAGCGCGGCGTGCCGATTATTCTCGACGAGATAAACGCCATGCCGCCCGAGTTTCTCAAACGCCTGAACCGGGTCCTACAGTTACGCCCAGGTTCGAGATTTGCGGTGCAGGAGCAACCGGGACTTACCATCGAAATTGCCAGCGGCTTCGTCGTCTTGGCGACCGCAAACGAATACTCACCTCACAGATACCGCGGCATTGAACCGTTGAGCACTGAGCTCGTCAACCGATTCGGTTCGGCCACATTTCGGGTGCACTACCCTGACGCTGGAGCGAACATCGAAGATGTCCCAGCAGAGAACCTCCTATTGGCGGCAGCCGTCGTTGCTGGCCCGGATGGCTCGATGCCGCCCGGGCTCGGCCTGGCGGAGCTGACCCCACTCGCGCGCGCGGCCTTCATCAGTCAGCAGGTGTTCGTGGGAAATCCCGATGAGGCCCTCGACCGCTACCGTGGAACCGAGCATGAGTTCGACGAGCAGCCAGGGCTTGCGGAGACCGTCATCGCCCCGCGTACGCTCGCTGCTGTGCTCGAAGGAGTGATGCTCCAGGGTGGGGCGTCCGCGCTCACGGGCGCGATGGAGCGGTTCGTGGACGGGGTGATGCACACGGAGGACCGGGCAGTGCTCCGGCTGATACTCGCCGGACAAGGGCTGCTCAGATGAGCGAGGAAGGCTGGGTTGAGCGAAGCCAGACCGGCGAAACTTCTCTGTTCGACGGCGAGTTGGCCGCGACTGGCCGGCTCCTCGGCCTGCGCGTCACCGTTGTTGCTGGAGAGGAATGGCGAGTCGACGGCGGGCAGCTTGCGGTGGGGCGGGAGTATTTCACGCGGCGCGGGCATGACGTCGGTGCAGCGGTCGCGTTGACTGTGCGCGAACTCTGGTTTGTTTCGGGTGTGGGCCGCTCCATGGGCCGCGAGCACAGGCGATCACGAGTGCTCGTTGCTCGCCCCGATCTCCACGTACTCATGGTCACTCTCGACAGGGTGCAGGCGCAGCGTGCGTTGCTCGACGTCGTACCTGGGTTTGGGAAGGAGCTATTTCGGGCAGTTCGCCGCGATATTCCTCAGACGCTTGTGGGTTGGCCACCCAGCGCTCAGTGGCTTGGGCTGTTGCAGCGCGCATCGCTGGGGCTTCCAGCACACGTTCACGAAGTGGTCGGGCGACAGTTCACCGCTGTGGTCCGCGCTGCGCTTGAGGGGGCGGCAGCGGTCGACCCCGTGGAAGGGCTCGATCAATTGCTTGCTGTTGCTGTGCCCGTGCACGAGGCGCTCGCCGCAGGCAACGGGCTAGGTGATGCCGCGGATGGGGCCGCGGGCAATCGCCAAGGAGAGCGCGTCGAAGGAGAAGGAATCGGCGACCTGGGGAGCCCTGGAGCGGCGGAAATCGGCGCAGATGGCGCAATGGACCAGGAAGAAGAACGCGGAACCGGAAACGAAGGGGGACCTGAGAGCGAGGTCCCCCCACTGGTGCCTCCGGATCCGCTGCTATCCGTCACGGCCATTCAGGACCCCCTCGTTGAGATTGATTCGGGCGACACGCCACTGGTGCTGAGTGAGACACCGCTCTCCTCTCTGCGACCGTCGCTCGCGCCACCACACGGGGACCTGGGGACGCAGACAGAGGACGGCGGAGTTGCGGTGCGCGGCTTTCCCGAACCTGGGCCGACGAATGGTTGGCGGCACGGACGTGCGGCCGCGCTCGCTGAGTACCGGCACCGGCTTGCTACCCACCGTGACGAGGTGCGAGCTGTCGGTGACGTGTGGCGGCGATTGCTGCGAGAGAGCCTGCGAGTCGTGCGGCCCGAGACCGGTGCTGCCGGGCCCGAGCCTGGATCGATCCACACAGGTCGGCTGGCCGAAACTGTCGCGGAGTCTCGCGGCGGCGTCCCCAGGCCGAGCGCTTACCGTATTCGCAAGCCGTTGACAGTGCGCGGCCCTGGTCTCGGGCAGACAGACACCGTGCTTGTGCTCGACAGGTCAGGGTCTATGCGGGGCCAAGCGGCGCAGCTTTCGACGGATGCTGCGATGGTCTTTCTGGAGGCACTAGCGGGCGCAGCGAGAGAGCTCCGTGAGCTTGAAGCCCGGTTCCCCAGTCGGGCTCCGAGTATCGTGCGCTCCGGGCTCGTCGTATTTGATAGCGTGGCGACTTTGGTCAAGCGTTGTGGTGAACAGCTCACGGACCTTCACCGGGTTTCCCTGCGCGAAGCGCTGGCGACAGCGGAGGGGCAGACACACCCGGTCCCGGCGATCGAACTCGCGATGCGTGAACTGCTGACTGTCCAGCGGACTGGGGGTGCGACGCAGCGTCGAGTGCTTGTCTTCGTGAGTGACGGGGGGTTCGAGGCTAGCCAGGAAGACGCTGAGGGTCGTGCACTAGCGGGCGTGCTCGCAAGAGCGCGATCTGCAGGAATCGAGGTGTGCGGGGTCGGAATCGGTGCGACTGGTGGGATGGAACTCTTCCGGCCCGACCTCACGTCGATTGGGTCTGTGCGGGAGCTGCCCGCCGCGCTCGCACAGCTGCTCAGCGAGCACCGGCGTTGGGGAGCATAAGGTAGCCACCCTTCGGCCTAGCACACCCTCCGGGTGCCCACGTGGCTGCCGTGGTCAGATCTCACCCTTGTGCTGATTCGAATTGATCCCGTGGTGCCGTCGAAAGTGTGTCGCGCTGCGAGGGTACGGTCTGGGAGAACTCCGGCAAGCCAGGTGAAGGTGCGCCCGTCGACCAGTGGAGCGGCAAGGGATCGCTGCCTGGCCTGCAGTGCGAGCATCTCCGGGAGCGACGGCCAAGCCTGCCCGGCCGTAAGCTCTGGCGTCGGAGACGCTACTGAAGTCCCACTCGAAGGGGCAGCGGATGCTGAGATCCAGCGGAGCGTCCAAGTAACTGAGCCGTGGACGCTCGCGTTTCGTACCGTTGGCGCCGCTGACTCGAGTGCCGGCCGATCGAGTGCGGCAAACCAGCGAAGCACTTCGGTGGCGCACTCAATCGGCGGAAGCACACCGTTTGCTGCCGCTACCCGCTGCCAGACTGCCGCGCCGAGTCCATGCGGCGCGAGGACGGGAACAAGTTCACCCGCGGCCGCCTGTTCGAGCGAAGGGGCCTCAGCGCCTAAGGCAAAGAACTCCTCGAAAGGGGGAGCGGTGACCTTGAGCTCGCGCGCGAGTAGTTCCGTGGCGAGGCGGGTCTCGGAGAATCTCACGCTGAGCTCCGCAGACGCTGTCGTTTGCAGCCCTTGGCCAAGGGCGCCTATCCGCAGCGCCCGCACTCGCTCGGCGAGTTCCGTTTCAGCCTCGGAAAGCGCTGACGGCCGCGGTGATACGCCCGCTGCGGCTGCTTCTCGGGCGACAAGGGCGAGCCGGGTCGCGCTTGTGTTATCTGTCACGGTTCGCGGCAGCGGTGGCCGGCCAGAGAGCGGGCGTGCGCGCGTGGCCCGGGAGACGCCCGAGCCACGCGCGCAGCACTGCTCGGCCTGCTGATTCGAGCGCGGGCCCGTACTCGGACGCTTGTGCGCGGATCGCGCCGGGATCAATGCCCGCCGTGCGGAGTTCGAGAGCGTGCCCAATGAGCCACTCCTCGATAGCCGCGTGATCGGCTTCAATGTGGAACTGCAACCCGAGTACGTGCTCGCCACGCGCAAAAGCTTGTACGGGCGTTGCTGAGGTCTGCGCGAGCCGCCGCGCACCTGGCGGAAGACCCGCATGCTCACCGTGCCAGTGCAGCACAGAGAGGTGTGCGAGCGGGCCGAGCACGCTGCGTGCGCCCGCCTGTGTGAGTGTTAGCGGTGCGTAGCCGATTTCAGGGGAGGGGAGCGCACGGATTTCGGCCCCCATCGCTTCAGCTATGAGCTGGGCGCCAAGACAGATGCCGAGCAGAGGGCGTTCAAGCTCGAGCCACCTACGGATCAGGCGCTTTTCTTCATGCAGAAACGGGTACGCTGCGGTTTCTGCCGCCCCGATTGGGCCGCCGAACACGGCAAGGAGGGCGCCGTCGGAGAACGAATTGACGTGAAGCGAGTCGAGACCCGCAAGACGCACCCTCACCTCGTACCCAAGCTCAGTGAGCACGCTGTGGAGCGTGCCAGGCCCTTCGAAGGCGACATGTTGTACCACGTAGGCGACGGGCGCTTGTGCTTCCTTCGCCGCCACAGTTGTGCGCATATTGCGGGAGATTTGCATTGTCATAGGACAAACAATAACATGGGTTATGTCGATGGAAATATTCCGCGAACCCGGTGGGGTGACCGAGTGGCGAGGTAGCAGTCCGCAAGGCTGTGCACGCAGGTTCGATTCCTGCCCCCACCTCGAAAAGCGCGCTGGTGTGTGGGTCCCGCGAAGCGCGCAACGGAGTCGTCTTTGTAATCGAATTCTCATGTGTCAGCCGGCTCGGTAAGCCACTCGAGACCTTTTCGCATCCGTCGCGGTGTACAGCCCGGATGCTGCCCCGGGGAGTCTTCCGTGCCGCGCTCCCAGCGGTGTAGCCGTCGCGCACGCGATGGAGAATCAGCCAGAACCCGCGCGTGCGTGCCCGGTCGAATTGCTCAAGGAGCGCGCGTTAGTGCGGACGGCACGACCCTGCATCGTGCGACATGCACCAATACTGTCAGCCGTCTGCGCCCAGGATGCACGATCTCCACGCAACGTTCGCGAATGTGTCTCGTGCATGCCAGACTTGCGCTGAAATCGACAGCACAAAGGAGTAGCTATGACACTTCACGGGAAGACGATCCTCATGTCGGGCGGCAGCAGGGGCATTGGGCTCGCGATCGCGCTGCGCGCCGCGGCCGACGGGGCGAACGTCGCGATGCTTGCGAAGACAGATACCCCGCACCCAAAGCTCGCGGGCACAGTGCACACGGCGGCGGAAGAGATTCGGGCCGCGGGTGGCAATGCGCTCGCCATCGTCGGCGACGTGCGCAGCGATGAAGACATTGCGGCCGCCGTCGAACAGACGCGCGCCGAGTTCGGTGGGGTCGATATTGTCGTGAACAACGCGAGTGTCATCGACCTGTCGGGCACGCTCGATCTGAACCCCAAGAAGTACGACTTGATGCAGGACGTGAACGTGCGCGGCACTTTTATGCTCTCCCGTGCGGCACTTCCGCTCCTCAAGCTTGCCGAGAACCCGCACATCTTGTCGCTCTCGCCGCCGCTGAACCTCGATCCGAAGTGGCTTGGCGCGCACACAGGCTACACGCTCGCGAAGTACGGCATGACGATGTCGACGCTTGGTATGGCAGCCGAGTTCGCGGAAGCGGGCGTTGCGGCGAACACGCTGTGGCCAGCCACAACTATCGCGACCGCAGCAGTGCAGAACCTCCTCGGTGGCGACAAAGTCATGGCCGCGAGCCGCACGCCAGCGGTCTACGCCGATGCCGCGTACGCAGTGCTCACGAAGCCCGCCCGAGAGTACACAGGCCAGTCGCTGATTGCAGAGGACGTGCTTCGTGGTGAGGGCGTCACAGATTTCTCCGGGTACGCCGCGGTACCGGGAACACCAGACAGCGCCCTCTACCCTGACATCTTCCTGGGTTAGGCTTCCGCTCGCCGGGGTAGCGGCACTAGCGTTGGCACATGGTCAACTATCGCTACCTCGGAAACAGCGGCCTGAAGGTCTCTGAGATCACCTACGGCAACTGGATCACCCACGCCTCTCAGGTCGCAGACGAGGCCGCGACGAAGACTGTGCATGCGGCGCTCGATGCCGGCATCACGACCTTCGACACTGCTGACACCTACGCAAATCAGGCCGCCGAGGTTGTGCTTGGCAAGGCCCTGGCTGGTCAGCGCCGCGAGGGCCTCGAGATTTTCACGAAGTGCTATTTCCCTGTCGGCGCAAAGGGGCCGAACGACACTGGGCTGAGCCGCAAGCATATTTTCGAGTCGATCAATGGCTCGCTCGCCAGGCTCGGTACCGATTATGTCGACCTGTACCAGGCGCACAGGTTTGACTACGAGACCCCGCTTGAGGAGACGTTCCAGGCCTTCGCCGACGTCGTCAGGCAGGGTAAAGTGCTCTACATCGGTGTGTCTGAGTGGACAGCCGAGCAGCTTCGCGAGGGCCATGCGCTCGCGAAGCAGCTCGGTATTCAGCTCATCTCGAACCAGCCGCAGTATTCGATGCTCTGGCGAGTGATTGAGGGCAAGGTAGTGCCTGCCTCCGAGGAGCTCGGCATCTCGCAGATTGTGTGGTCGCCGATGGCGCAGGGCGTGCTCACCGGGAAGTACCTTCCGGGCCAGCCGCTCCCGGCGGGCTCGCGCGCGACGGATGAACGCAGTGGTGCGAGGTTCATTCACGACTTTCTGCGTGAGGAGCTGCTCGTCGCGGTGCAGCGGTTGAAGCCAATTGCCGAGCAAGCCGGGCTGACGATGCCGCAACTCGCAATCGCGTGGGTGCTGCAGAACCCGAACGTTGCGGCTGCGCTCGTCGGGGCTTCGCGCCCGGAGCAGCTTGCCGACACCGTTAAGGCTTCGGGGGTCACGCTCGACGCATCAACGCTCGCGGCGATTGACGAGGCGCTCGGCGACGCTGTGTATAGCGACCCGCAAGACACCTACTCGGTCTCACCGAAGACGAGGCTGAGCTAACCCTCGAGCGCCGGCGCGTGCGTTGCGAGTAGGTCTGCGTAGGTCTCGCGCCGGGTGACGAGACGCGCCTCTCCGTCTGCGACGAAGACGATTGCAGGCTTGAGCGCGCCGTTGTAGTTGTTTGACGTTGTGTATGAGTACGCGCCTGTCGTTGCCATGACGACAACGTCGCCGATCCGAGCCGCCGGAAGCTCGGCGCCGTCGATGAGGAGGTCGCCCGACTCGCACTGGCGGCCCACGAGTTGCACGGCCTCTGTCGCGGGCTCAGTCGCTCGGTTTGCAATGACGGCCTCGTATCGCTGCAGCGTGAGCGCGACGTCAAGCTGGTCCGCCATCCCGCCGTCGACCGCAACGAAGACTTGCCCGGTGCGCTTCACTGAGACGACGCGATAGGCGGAGACTCCGGCGCGGGCAACGAGTGAGCGGCCGGGCTCGATGAGCAGTCGCGACCCCTCGGGGAGGTGCGCTTTCGCCGCGGCAACGATCTCGTCGAGGTACTCTTCGACGGTCGGTGCCTCATCGGCGTGCGTGTACTTCACGCCAAGGCCGCCGCCGATGTCGTAGGTGGGGAAGTGGCCCGCGCTCGAAATGTTCTCGACGGCCTCCGCGAACTGTGCGGTGTTGAGAATCTGCGAGCCGATGTGTAGGTGCACGCCTTCGAAACGCATGAGCGGGTGCGTGCGCATGCGCTCGATCGCGGCGAGCGCCTGGTCCATCGGGAGGCCGAACTTCGAGCGCGCGCCGCCGGTCGCCTGCGAGGCGTGGGTCTCGGCCTCGACACCTGGAATCACGCGAAGCAAGAGCGCCTGCGGGGTGGTGAGCAGCGTTTCGAGCCTGTCGAGCTCATCGGTGTTGTCGACGATGATCGTGCCGACCCCGCGATCGAGCGCGAACGCGAGTTCCTCAGTTGTTTTTGCGTTCCCGTGAAAGTAGATGCGTGCGGGATCGACGCCGGCGGCGAGCGCAAGATGCAGTTCGCCTGCCCCCGCGACGTCAACTGCGAGACCCTCCTCCTTGGCGATCTGGTACATCCCAACGGCGGGGAGTGACTTCGATGCGAAGAGTACGTCGGAGTTTGGCCACCTGTCGCGAAGCCCAATGACGAAGCGGCGCGCCTGCTCGCGAAGCCCGGCTTCGTCGAAGACGTGTAGTGGCGTGCCGTACTGTTCGACAAGCTCGGTGACAGGCACTCCGCCGATCGCCAGGGTGCCTTCGTCGGTGATGGAGCTGTGCTCAGGGAGCATCTCGCTCAGTCGAGCGGCGTGGGCGGCTGTGGCGTGCGCTGCGGTCATCTCATCTTCCTCGATTCTTATTATACCTAGCAGTATATGGCGTGAGATTAGCTTTCTGGCCCAAGCTTGTGAATAATAAGTTCATATCGGTACACGGGAGGTAGTACGTTGACGGCGACAAAGACGGGCCAGGCGGTATCGGCCGAGCAACCGGCTGGGCGCGAGCTTCGCTACCAGCGGGTCTACGACCTCGTGCTTCGCCTCATTGAAGAGGACGGCCTTGAGCCTGGTGACAAGCTCCCGAGCACCGCCGAACTCACAAAGCTCGCTGATGTGAGCGTCATTTCCGTCCGCCGCGCGCTCGACGAGCTCGACCACGACGGAGTCATCGAGCGCCACCAGGGCCTCGGAACATTTGTCGCAAAGCCCCGCCTCATCAGCCAGCCGGGGCGCGCGGGCGCGCTGCTCGGCACGATCTCGCAGGACGAGCAGCCTGTGCAATTCACAACCCGCCTGCTCCGCATCGCCGTGGGCATGCCGAGTCGTAACCATGTGAGAGCGCTCGACATTCAAGAAGGTCAGCCGGTGTGGGAGATCTCCCGCGTCCGGCTTCGCGACGGGCGAGAGACTGTCGCAGAGCGCGCTACCCTCCCGCTCAGCCTGGTCCCAGCGCTTGACGAGGCGGAGCTCGCCGAGGGGCGCTCACTCTACGAGTTGCTCGAGGAGTTGCACGGCATCACTGAGGCATACGCCGAGCAGGTCTTCCAAGTTGACCGCCCGAGCCAGTGGGAGCGCGAGCAGCTTGGCCTCGGCCCGAACGACACCGTGATGCGCGTCCGCGGCGTGAGCTATACCGAAGACGACATCGCGTTCGACTCATACCAGCAGTCGTACCGCGCAGACGAGTTTCTGTTCTACGTCCAGGGCGCGCGCTCGACACCGCGGCTGCTGAGCCCCGACAGCGCCGGCACCTGGGGCGTGCGCGCACTCGGCACTGAGTAGCCGAGCGCGCGCCTTATCACGCCCGACTGTGGGCTGGGTCAGGGCTCGGGATGCTGTTGATGAGCAGCTGGGTGTATGGATCCTGCGGGCGATTCACGACGTCGTCTGGGGTGCCCGATTCAATGATCCTGCCCTCGCGCATCACCATGATGCGGTCGGCGTACTCCGCGGCAGTTGACAGGTCGTGCGTGATCATCAGGATCCCGAGGCCGGCAGAGTCCTTCAGCTCGGCGAGCAGCTGCAACACTCCCGAGCGCACCGACACGTCGAGCATGCTCACTGGCTCGTCGGCGAGCAGCAGCGACGGCGTCAACACGAGCCCCGACGCGATTGCGACGCGCTGGCGTTGCCCGCCTGACAGCTGGTGCGGATAGCGGTCGAGGTACTGCTCCACGGGTGTGAGGCCCACCGACTCGAGCGCGGAGACAATCCGTGCCATCCGCTCCTCGCGGGTCTTGCACACCTTGTGAATGAGTAGGGGCTCCTCAAGCGTGTCCGCGACAGTGAAGCGCACATCGAGAGACTCGTACGGGTCTTGAAAGATCGGCTGCACGAGCGACCGCAGCTGCTTGCGCGCCGCGCGCCGAGCCCCAAGCGCGCTGATCCCGGCAACTTCGATGCTGCCAGCGGCCTCGGGGATGAGTCCCATGATCGACTGCATCGTTGTCGTCTTGCCGCACCCCGACTGGCCGACGAGCGCGACGAGTTCACCCCGATCGACATCAAACGAGATCCCGTCAACGGCGCGATGCTCACGGCGACCGGCGTAGTGCACGGTGAGGTCGCGCACCGCGAGTAGTGGCTCGGCGGCGGGCGCGTGTGCGCGGCTCGCGTTCGCAACGGCAGCGATGTCGGGCGTCGACTCGAACAGCGTGCGTGTGTATTCGTGCGCGGGGGCGCGGTAGAGCTGCTCGACTGCGCCGATCTCAACGATCTCGCCCGCACGCATCACCGCGGCTCGCGAGCAGCTTTGCGCAACGACGCCGAGGTCGTGGGTAACGAGGATCACCGCAAGCCCCAGCCGCTCCGAGAGCTCGACGAGGAGCCCGAGGATCTGATCCTGCACAACGACATCGAGCGCCGTTGTCGGCTCATCGGCGAGCAGCACCTTGGGCTCACACGAGAGAGCCATCGCGATGACAGCGCGCTGCTTCATGCCGCCAGATAGCTCGTGCGGGTATCGCTTTTCGGTGCCCTCGGGAAGGCCGACGAGGCCGAGCAGCTCACGCACCCGTTCCTGCATTGTTGCCTTGGGGAAGCCGTGGAAGCGCAGCGCCTCCTCAATCTGCCAGCCGATCGTCTTGACCGGGTTAAACGCGCTCATCGCGCCCTGGAACACCATCGCGATGTCTTTCCAGCGGTGGGGGCGAACGGTCGCGTCGCCGCCCGCAATGATGTCGACGCCGTCGAGCAGAATCTGGCCGCCCACTGTTGCGTTCGCTGGCAGCAGGCCCAGGGCGGCGAGAATTGTTGTCGTCTTGCCGCAGCCCGACTCGCCGACGAGGCCGAGCCGCTCGCCTGGCGCGAGCGCGAGGGAGATGCCGTGGACTGTCTCGGTCTCGTCGCCGCGGTCGTTTGCGAACCAGACCCGCAGGTCGCGGATTTCAAGCACGGGGGTGGGGGAAGGTGCTGCGGTCATTCGCCCGCTCCGTTCGTAGCAGTAACTGAGTGTGTCGGGGGTCGCTTCGTCGTCGCGCGGGCCTTCGCGTCTTCGGTCGACCCGAGCGGGCGGATCGCCCACGTGCGCAATGCGAGGTGAGAGATCTTCAGGCGCGGGTTGAGCGCGTCCTCGATGGCGCGGCCGACGAGGTAGCAGCCGAGGATGAGCAGCGCCACTGCGACGCCGGCTGGAACGATTGCCCACCAGGCGCCTGTGCTGATCGCGGCGCGACTAAACGCGTGCTCCATGATGACGCCCCACGTAACTGTGTTTGGGTCAGACAGGCCGAGGAAGGCAAGCGCCGTCTCGTTGAAGATCGCGACGGTGATGGCGAGCACGCCGCTCGCCGCGAGGAGCGGCCCGAGCTGCGGCAGGATGTGCCGCATGATGATGCGAAGGTGGCTGCCGCCGAGCGCCTCAACTCGCTTGACGTACACGC
Source organism: Leucobacter sp. NPDC015123 (assembly GCF_043080205.1). Lineage (NCBI taxonomy): Bacteria > Bacillati > Actinomycetota > Actinomycetes > Micrococcales > Microbacteriaceae > Leucobacter > Leucobacter sp. NPDC015123. Next base: position 191,362 of record NZ_JBIBVH010000005.1, read on the forward strand.
GCTCGCGCAGGCTCTTCACCTGCGACCTTACGATGCGGGCGGTGCCCGTCCACATGAGTACGCCGATCACGATGATGACGTGGTTGAGGCTTGGGCCCCACACCGCGGCAATGACAATCATGAGTACGATTTGTGGGATTACCAGGAAGTAATCGGTGATGCGCATGAGCACGGTGTCGACCCAGCCGCCGAAGTAGCCGGAGAGGATGCCGACCGCCGAGCCGATCACGATCGCGATCGCCGCCGCCGTGAAACCCACCCACATTGACACTCTGCCGCCCTCAAGCACCAGCGTGAGCACGTCGATACCACCGTCGTCGCAGCCGAACCAGTGCGCTGGCGAGGGTGCCTCGAAGACTCCGCAGCTCACCTCGTTTCCCGCGTAGGGGGTGAGGAGTGGTGCGAAGATTGAGACGAGGAGGAAGAAAGCGATGATCGCGAGCCCAATGATGGCGCTCGGTTGCCTGAGCGCGGTCGCGAACGCGCCGCGGCGGCGGTCCTTCGGCCTGCGCCTCCGGGGGAGCGAGAAAAGTGTGGTGCCTGGTGCTGCCATTGTGTGCTCCTTGCTCAATCGGAGACCCGCGGATCGAGCCACGCATATGCGAGGTCGGCGAGGTAGTTGAAGACGACGACGGTGATTGTGATGACGAGGAACCCGCCTTGGAGCATCGGGTAGTCGCGCTGCAGCACCGCCTGGTAGAGCTCGCGGCCGATACCCGGCCACGAGTAGATGACCTCGATCAGGATCGCGCCGCTCACGACTGTCCCGAGCGCAAGCGCGACCATCGTGACTGTGGGGAGCATCGCGTTGCGCACCGAGTACGAACGGATGATCCTGCCACGCGGAAGCCCCTTCGCGCGTGCAGTCAGCACGTAATCCTCGCCGAGTGTCTCGAGAACTGACGAACGCATGATGAGGAGGTACTCGGCGTAGAGGGTGAGGGCGAGTGTCGCGACCGGGAGTATGAGGTGTCGAAGTCTGTCTGCGAACTGCTCGCCGGGACCCAACGCGATTGCGAACGGATCTGCCATGCCGGCTGAGGGCAGGACACCGGCGAAGAAAATGAGCAGCATTGCCCCGACGAACTGGGTCGGAAACGCGTAGAAGATTACCGAGATGTTCGTCATCGCGTGGTCGAAGACGGTGCCGCGCCGCACGGCGCTCAGGATGCCGAGTGTGATGCCGATAGCGAGCGCGATGATGGTGCCGCTCAGCACGAGGGGGAGCGTGTTGAGGAAGGCCTCCGCGAGATTTGCCGCGACCGGTTGCCTGTTCGAGAACGAGATGCCAAGGTTTCCGGTGAACAGCCCCTTGAGGTAGAGCAGGTATTGCTCCCAGAGCGGCTTGTCGATGCCGAATTGCCGCTCAAGGGTTGCCTTCATCTCGGCTGAGGCGCCTGGCACGCGTGAGAGACGATTGGCCGCCGATCCTGGCAGTACGCGAAATAGCAGGAAGTTAATTGTGACGGCCACGAAGACCGTGACGAGCGCGAACAGAGTCCTGCGCCAGATATATCTTCCTCGATGCATCGGGGGTCCTTTCAGTGCAGCGACGGTGCATGCGGCCCGAGATATCCTCGGGCGATGGAACTACTTTACTGCCTATATGAGAAGTAGCGCCATATAGTATGCTAAGTCTACTGAGAGAGGTGCGCGGGCCGCGCGCACCGATCAGTCGATGGAGGATCAATGAAGATCGCAGTACGCGCGGGCCTGGCTGTCGCAGCCGCGGCCGCACTTGTCATATCAGTCTCCGCCTGCTCTCCTGGCGGATCAGGAAGCGCAGGCGGGGGCAGCAACTTCCTGCGGGTCGGGGCGACCGCGGTTGTCGACTCGCTCAACCCGTTTGTGTCGGACTCCGACTACTCGAGCGTGATGTACCAGTACATCTACCCGCACCTCACCGAGTACGACGAGAACCTCGAAATCGTCCCGTCATTCGCAGAGTCGTGGGAGTCGAGCGCAGATGGCACCACGTGGACGTTCAATACAGTGAAGGACGCGAAGTGGAGCGACGGTGAGGCGCTTGACGCCGAGGATGTCGCGTTCACCGCAAACCTTATCCTTGAATACGCAGACGGGCCCACTGGCATTCTGTCGGGGTGGGTGGCGCACTTGAATAAGGCGGAGGCGACAGACGCCAACACTGTCGTCTTCACCTATGACGCGCCAGTCGCTAACGTGCTGACGCAGGTGCAGGCTCTCCATATTCTCCCGGAGCACATTTGGGCGCCGAAGGCGACAGGTGACGGCATCGAGCTCACGAATTTCGACAACGCCCCGCCGATCGTCTCCGGCGGCCCATTCACGCTTGAGTCCTACAAAAAGGACCAGATGATGATGTACAAGACAAACCCGAACTGGTACGGCAAGGCTCCAGAGATAGACGGATGGGGGTTGCAGTTCTTCGCGAACGACGACGCCATGGTGTCTGCGCTCAAGAGCGGCCAGGTCGACATGGTTGGCCTCACAACGCCGCCGACAGCGGTTGAGAAGCTGAAGGCAGACGGCATGACTGTGCAGACCGGGCAGAGCGTCTCGATCAAGAACGTCGTCATCAACACGAATCCCGAGAAGACCGCGCACCGCGAGCTGCTCAACCCCGAGGTGCGCAAGGCGCTTGAGTACGGCATCGACAGGAATGAAATTGTTGAGCAGACCTACCTCGGAAACGCGGAGCCAGGGTCGACGCTGCTGACCCCGATCTCGGGATTCAAGAACGAATCTCTTCCAGGGCTCCCGTACGACATTGAGGCTGGAAACAAGATCCTCGATGATCTCGGTTACCTACCTGGTGACGATGGTATTCGCGTCGCCGACGGCGAGAAGATGGCGTACGAGCTTGTGTTCCCGACGGCTGAGTCAGGGTCGGGTGACCGCGCGTTCCAGACGATGCAGCGCGGCTGGGAGAAGCTCGGCATCAAGGTCGAGCAGCGCAAGATGGACTCAGACGCCGCCTGGGACGCGATCACAGCCCCAGACAACAAGTACCTCGACTTTGACATTGCAATGTGGAACTGGGCGCCACCGTACGAGCCTGACTTCATCCTCAGTACGCTGACGTGCGACTCCCTCGGAGGAAACTCAGACAGCGGCTACTGCAACCCGAAGTACGACGAGCTCTACAAGGCGCAGGGCACCGAGCTTGACGCCGTAAAGCGCCAGGAGATCATCAACGAGATGCAGCAGATCATCTTTGACGACCGGCCGTACATCGTCTACGCCTACCCGAATGTGATCGAAGCGTTCAACCCCGCCTGGGACGGCTTCGTGTTGTCTCCGCTCGTTGGATCGATCAATAACCTCTCGACGCAGACCCTCACGGGTGTGCACAAGGCCGAGAAGTAGCGAGGGGTTCAGATGCAGGAATCACTGCTGCTGCTGGGTGACGGGTGGCGCGTTGGTGGGCACGCGCCTGAGGGTGATGGGCTTCACCGCCTCGCCGCCGAGTTGGGCGTTACCGACTCCGAACTCGCCGCTACGGTCGCCGGGGCCGTGGATGCGCGTGCGGGGAGCGAGCCCAGCAGGATCGTGATTCCACTGGCCTCGGGGCCGGTCACCGTGGTTGTGTGCCGGCTCCCCGGCGCACGCCGCGGCCCCGGAGCGCCGAGCGACGAGGAGCGATTCTTCGAGGCGGGGTTACGGCTCGGGGCAGCAGGTGGCGGGCGAGCGCAGCTGTGGTTCTCGGGCCGGGCAGCTGCCGATGTCGCGCTCGGCGAGCTCCCGGGGCCGCTGCGTGATGCACTGTGGAGCGGTGCGTGGCTTGCGACCCAGCGGCCGGCTGCCGCCCTCGACGAAGATCTCATGCCTGTATTTGGGGACGGCGTGGCGCAGTCGTCTCCCGCGGTGTTTCGGGCGCGCGCCCGCGGGTGGGTGCGCGAGCTCACTGAGCGGCCGGCGAACCTGCTCGGACCGCAGGAGCTTGGCGATGAGATCGCGAGGCTTGCCGAGGCTCACGGCAAAGGCGTGACGGTCGAACTCTGGTCGGCTGATGACGCCAGCGAACGGGGTTTCGGCGCGCTCGTCGCGGTGGGTGCCGGCTCGAGTCGCCAGCCTATTGTCGTGCGGCTGCGCTGGTCCGCTGCGGGCCAGGGGGGCCCAACACTCGGCGTTGTCGGGAAAGGGGTCACCTTCGACTCGGGTGGGCTCAATGTGAAGAAGGACCCGGGTGAGCTCGCCTGGATGAAGAGCGACATGGCGTCGGCCGCCACTGTCGCCGCCGCGCTTGTGCTCGCGTCTCGCTTGGGGAAGCCCGGCGCGCCAGTCGAGGCGATTCTTCCGCTGTGTGACAACGCGGTGTCTGGGAGCTCTGTCAGGCCGGGCGATGTCGTCACGCACCCCGACGGCCGCACAACAGAGGTTGTGGATACCGACTGCGAGGGCAGGCTCGTGATCGCCGACGGACTCGCCTGGCTGCGCGCGGAAGGGGCGGCGGCTCTGCTCGACCTGGGCACGCTCACTGACGGCGGCGCGGGGCTCCGGGCCGCCGGGCTGTGGTCGAACGATGCGCTTCTTGCGTCGCGGCTGCAGGCAGTCGGGGGCGGCGTCGCAGACCCGCTCTGGCCCATCCCGCTTCCGTATGGCGAAGAAGTGGTGCTTGAGAGCCGCGTCGCCGACGCAAAGAACGCGCCACTTGACCGCCCGGATCTTGGTCGCCACGCAGCGGGGTTTCTCGCCGAGTTTGTCGGTGAGGTCCCGTGGGCGCACCTCGACATCGGTGGGGTCGCCTACCTTGAGGCGCCGATTGCCGGGTGGCCAGAGGGGCCAACCGGTGCGGCAACGCTCGCCGTCGCCGCCGCAATTGGAGAGTGGGCTGCCGGATCATTGCGCTAGGTATTGCGCACCGTCACCACTCTGTATATGCTTAGTATGACAAGCTAGCGGCGGAGATCCTCCCCGCGGTAATTGAAAGGCTCAACGTGGACCTCACATTCGATTCGGCGTTCCCCGCGCGCACCGCGCGCTCTCGCGAACTCTTCGAGCGCGCAAAGCTCACGATTCCCGGCGGCGCGGGCAGTACCGCCCGCCTCCCGCGCAACGGCTGGAACCCCTACCCGCTCTTCATCGAGCAGGGTCAGGGCTCGCGCATCACCGACGTCGACGGCAACGAGTACGTCGACTATCTGCTCGGCCTCGGCCCAGACATCCTCGGCCACCGCCACCCAGTCGTTACCGAGGCCGTAGTGAAGGCTGTGCAGGAACAGGGCACGAGCTTCGGCCTTCCATACGAGCTCGAGATTGAGGCTTCGGAAAAGGTTGTCGCAGCAGTTCCAGGCGTCGAACAGGTGCGCTTTGCGAACTCGGGCTCCGAGGCAGTCGGCCAGGCCGTACGCATTGCTCGCGCAACGACGGGCCGCCGCATCATTGTTCGCTTTGAAGGCCTCTACCACGGGTGGCAGGACAGTGTGTACTGGTCGAATCACGTCGACCTCGACAAGGCGGGTTCCGCAGATCGCCCCCGCCCCGTCGCGATGGGGCTCGGGGTGCCCGCGGAGCTCGAAGAGACGCTTGTCGTGCTCACCTGGAACGATGCTGAGAGCTTCGTTAAGCTCATGGAAGAGCGCGGCGAGGAGATTGCCGCCGTTATTACCGAGCCGGCGGTGCTCAACACGGGCTGCATCCTCCCCGAGCCTGGTTACCTCGAGCTCCTCCGCAGCGAGACGACCAAGTACGGCGCGATGCTCATCTTTGATGAGGTCATCACCGGTTTCAGGATCGCACGCGGCGGTGCGCACGAGTACTACGGCGTCATCCCCGACCTCACCACCTACGCTAAGGGCGTCGGCGGCGGCTTCCCAGTTGCCGCAATTGGCGGCACGACCGAAGCGATGCGCCTCATCGCCGACGGTACCTACTCCCACTCGGGTACCTACAACGCGAACGTCGTGCAGTGCGCGGCTGTCTCGGCAACGATGGACCTGCTCGCTGAGCCAGGGCTCTACGAGCGGCAGCGCGCGCTCGGCGACAGGCTCGCGCGTGGGCTCGAATCGATCGCCAATGAGAACGGGATCGACGCGTACGTGACTGGCCTCGGCACCGTATTCCAGCTCTGGTTCGCAGACGGACCGATTAAGAACTGGCGCGACGCCGTAGCCCACACCCGCGAGGGCGTTTTCAAGCGCTGGTACGAAGAAATGCTTGTGCGCGGCGTGCTCTTTCACCCGCTACAGTTTGAGAACCTCTTCGTGTCGCTCGTTCACGACGACCGCGACATTGACGACACGCTTGAGGCCGCTGCTGGCGCCATGAAGGTGCTGAAGCAAGAATTCTCGCGCTAAGCGATTCAACGACGAAAGGGCGCGGCATGACGCCTCCCGAGGGCATCGCGATCGGACTCGACCTTGGCACTTCAAGCCTCAAAGCAATTGCTGTTGGGGTTGAATCCGGTCGGGTGCTTTTTAGGGAGCGTCAGCCGTACCCGACGCACAGACCAGAGCTCGGGGCAGCTGAACAGGCGCCCCAAGACTGGATGGCGGCGGCGATCGGTGCGCTCGCGCGCCTCGCCGCCGCGACCGGGGCCGAACGTTGGGTGGGCATCGGGCTCTCGGCGATGCTGCCGACGCTCGTGTGTCTCGACGCCGACGGAGAACCTGTTGGGAGCGCTATCGTCTGGGAAGACACACGCGCCGAGACAGAGGCCGAGTGGCTGCGACGCGAACACGCGAACGCGGTCGCTTATGAGCGAACCGGCCAGCAATTTGACGGCCGATACCTCGTGCCGATGTTTCTCCGGCTGCGTGACAGCGATCCCGAGGTCGCATCCCGAACAGTTCGCCTCGCGGGAGCAAAGGATTACCTGTTCGAACAGCTCACCGGCGAACTGCTTACGGACCCCTCGACGGCCGCGGGGAGTGGCGTCTACGATCTCACCACTGGCGCGTACGCCGCTGGCCCGTGGCCGGAGCTTCCACCAATTGCGCAGTCGAGCGAGTCTCGCGGGCTCGACGCCGGCGTCGCCAGGCTCATCGGGGTACGCGCGGGAATTCCTGTCGCTCTTGGAGGCGCCGACTCGGTGCTCGGCGCCGAGGCTCTCGGAACGCGGCCAGGGCTCGACGTCGCAATCATCTCGGGGACGAGCACCGTCGTGCTCGGCACCAGGCGTGAACTCGAACTGCGAGCAGAGGGGCAGGCGCTCGTCACTCCGCTCGCGCTCGGGGGCTACGGCCTCGAAATGGACCTCGTCGCGACGGGCTCCGCCTTCCAATGGTTGACAGGCCTGACAGGCGCAACGAGCGTTGCCGACCTCATGGCAGAGGCGAGCACTGTCGACCCGCTCGCCGCGCCTGCTGTACTTCCATACGTGGGGCCCGGAGAACAGGGAGCGCTCTGGGAACCAGGTATCTTCGGTGCGTTCCACGGACTGACACTCGCCACAACGCGAGGCGCACTCATGCGCGGGCTTCTCACGGGCGTGATCCTCGAGCTTCGACGGTGCATCTTCGCGATCGGGCCAGACGTCGACGGGCGCATCATTGCCTCCGGTAGCTCGCTCGCGTCGCCGCTGGCGCTCCAAGACCTCGCCGATGCGTGCGGCAGGGAAGTGCTCGCAGATGAGAGCGACGCGGACCACTCGGCGCTTGGGGCGATCGCAACACTGCTCGTCGGCCTCGGCAAGAAGCCTCCAACGCGTGCCGCCACGCTTTCGCGTTACGCGCCGGATCCAGGCCGCGCGGCGGTGTGGGAGGCTCTTGCTGCGCGACACGACAGCGACCTCGAGCGCGAGCGGTCCCGTGCCGCGGTAGCGCGTGCTGACGATCCCGCCTGGCGTGCAGGGGAGGGAACGCTGTGAGCGCCTCGTCGATGCACAACGTACTTGGCAGCGATCCCGTCACTGGTCTCCTCAGGCAGTTGCTCGCCCAAGCGCCGGTCACAGGGGGCGCTGTCGCGCTCGCCCGCGGCGACTTCATCGAGCAGCTTGCGTTTGGCACGAGAGGCCCCGGGGGCCTCCCAGTTGAAGTGCACGATAGATTCGAGATTGGTTCGATCTCAAAGACGATCACCGCGCTCGCCGCCGCCCGGCTCGAGGTGGAGGGCGTCGTGCGGCTCGACGACAGGGTCCGTTCGTACCTGCCGTGGCTTGAGCTGCCGGAGGGCGCCTCGGAGCCGACGCTGCGCGAGTTGCTTTCGCACACGGCTGGCTGGATCGCAGGCAACTCTGCCATGCCCGGAGAAATCGCGCAGGCGCTTGAGCTTCCGGGTACGCGCGCCATCACCGCGCCGGGTGAACGCTTTCACTACTCGAATGTGGGATACGTCGTGCTCGGCCTCGCGCTCGCCGAGGCGGCGGGCACACGCTTTCCGCACCTGCTCAGGGAGCGCATTTTTGAGCCCCTCGGGCTGCCTGGGGCGCTCGGGAGCATCACGGGTGCCGAGCGGGCCAGGCTGTGCCCAGGAACGGTGCCGACGCGCGATGACGCGCACTGGGCACCCGGCGATCCGCTGAGTCAACAGAATTGGGTCGAGCCCGCGGGCGCCGACGGCAATGTCGGTGCGAGCGCCCGAGAGCTCCTCCAGTTTGGGCTCGCGCTCACCCGGCCCGCCGCATTCCCGCGCGAGCGCGCGTGGCTCCCCGCCGCCGTCGCCGCGATTGCGACGCCTACGGCGCCCAGCGGTGAAGACATCCTTGCGGCAGGGCCACACCTGCAGGTGCATGGTGCGCGGTACGGGCTTGGTGCGAACGTCGAACCGACGGCGCTCGGCTCGATGCTCACTCACGGCGGCGGCATGATCGGCTACGGCGCCTTCCTGATTTCGCACCCAGATCTCGACCTCACTGTTGCCGTCGCCCTCAGCACACCGGGGGAGTGGCCGCACGCTGAGCTGCTCGCACGGGCAATCCACGCCGAGCTCGTAACGTGTGTGGAGAGCGGGGACGCCGCAGGCGGCGCGGTCGCGCCTGGTGCGACCGATCCCGTCGCGGCCATTCGCGTCTCGCGGGGGCCGCTCTCAACGGGGGGTGCGGAGGTCTCCGGGTTGAGTGGCCATTATCGGAGCTACACACCCTGGTGTCCGCACTACGAGGTCGGCGTTTCAGCCGAGCCCGGCACCGCTGGGCATCTCGTGCTCCGGGCGTATAGCGGAGTTGAGGCTCCAACCGAAGATACGCCGCTTGTGGCGCTCCCAGAACCGGCAACGTTCGCTGTTGGAGCAGAGCCGGGCACGCCCGAGCGGGCGAGGTTCAGAAACTTCATCGATGGCGTCGCGCAGACGCTCGATATCGACGGCTGCGTGTACTCGCGCGTTGTCGATCGCTAGTGCGCCCGCAAAGCGCAGAAAGTGAGTACTACAGTGCACATTCACGTCTTCACGACCGAGGCTGAGCTCGCGCAGGCCGCGGCCAAACGAATCGTTGATCGCGTGCGCGCAGACGCCTCGGCTGTCGTCGGGCTTGCGACCGGCTCGTCTCCAGTTGCGGTGTATGCGGAGTGGGGCAGGCAAGCGCGCGAGCTCGGGCTTGACCAGTCGGGCGTTCGAGGCTTCGCGCTCGACGAGTATCTCGGGCTTGACCCGTCTGACCCGCGAAGCTACCACGCCGTCATTCGGCGGGACGCCGTCGCTGGGGCTGGGCTCAACGCCGAGCTCGTGCGGATCCCTGATGGTTCGGGCAGACCCGATGCCGCCGAGGAGTACGAGCGAACGATCATGGAGGCGGGTGGCGTCGATGTCCAGGTGCTCGGGCTTGGCCGCAACGGGCACCTTGGGTTCAATGAGCCGGGTTCGTCTGCCACATCACGGACGCGCGTTGTGAGTCTCGCGGAGACGACGATCTCAGACAATGCACGATTCTTCGAACGGCAGGAAGACGTTCCCACGGCGGCGATCACGCAGGGGCTCGGAACGATCTTTGAAGCACGGGAGCTGCTTGTGATCGCAGTAGGGCCGGCGAAGGCCGCGGCAGTTCAAGCGGCGATCGAGGGCGAAGTCACCGAGGCGCTGCCAGCGAGCCTCTTGCAAACCCACCAGAACGTGCATTGGTTCCTCGACGAGGCTGCAGCTGCTGGCCTCGCGGCAGTCGGGTAGTCGCCGCACGTCACAGCCACTCTTCACGTCAGACGTGGGTGAGGTTTACCTAACTCGGTGCTACTATCTGGTGAAAGCAATCATCAGATGAATTGAGTCGTTGTGCAAGTTTCGCACCGACACTGAGCACTTCGGCGCGGCCGCGCTCGTTAGGGGAGACATGATTACGTGCGAAGGCCTCACCGTCGGCGGTGCTGCTGGCGCTGCCAAGCCCGTGCTCCGAGGCATCTCGGCCCGCATCGAGCACGGCAAAGTTCGCGCTGTCGTGGGCGGCAAGGGCGCCGGCAAGACTGTACTTGGCTGGGCACTCAGGGGTGCGCTCTGTCCTGGCCTGCATCGGACGGCCGGAAGCGTGCGTGTCGGTGGGTTTGATCCACTCGATAACGCAGGCCTTGCAGCGACCCCAACGCACGTCGCCTGGCTGGGGGACGACCCCGAGGGCGAACTTCGCGGGGAGCCCACGGTGCGCGACGCACTCGCCTCGTCGCTTTCGGCGCGCTTTCCAGGGCTCGCCTTCGACGACCTCACGCTTTACGCCGCACTCGCCAGGCTCGGTATCAACGATCCGAGAGTCCTTGACCGCGAGCCCCAGCAGCTGCCGCCGGGGCTCCGGCGCCGGGTGGCACTTGCGCAAGCGCTCGCCCGGCCTGTCAGCGTCGGCTCACCCAAACTTGTCGTTCTTGACGAGCCGCTTGCTGGCCTGGAACGCCCAGTTGCAGTCGAGGTGATTGAGGCGCTCGCGGGGATGCGTCGCGCAATCCGCACGACCGTGATAGTGCTCACACGAGACCTCGAGCTCGCGCAGCGATTTGCCGACGAGATCTCCGTGCTTGAGAACGGACAGATAGTCGAAACGTTCTGCCCAGAGAGTGCTCTCGGGCGGCGGACTGCCCAGGCACCGCGGCGCGCGCTCGCGCAACCGGCCAGTCTTCCCCTTTGCATGCCTACGTCGGTGGCTTCTGCAGGGAACGCGATCACGGCGCGCGGCGTCGTTCGCCGTGCGGGCGCCGAACTTGGCGGCGGCGAGGACCCGGCATGTTCGCGAGCGGTGAGTCACTCGCTCGAACTTCGTGACTTAGCAGTCGCTCTGCCAGCTGTGCCAGGGTCGACGGCTCCGCTGTCGGTAGCGCTTGGGCGTGGGGAGGGGCTCGCGGTGACAGGCCCCACCGGCAGCGGCAAGAGCATGCTCGCACTCGCGATCGTCGGCGGGCTGAGCCCGAGCTCGGCGCTGCGAATTGGGGGTGGGCTCCTGATCCATGGAGTTCAGCAGCAACCGCGCGCAGCCGTGCGAACGCCAGAAGAGCGCCGGGCGATCCAGCTTGTTTCATACTCCTCCGACCGTGCGACATCCGAGACGCACACGGTCCGCACGCAACTGCGGCGAGCAATCAGGCGCGCGCGGCCGGGCGCGTCCTCGAGTGCGGTTGGATCCAGGGTCTCTGCCATCCTCGCGCTCACTGAGCTCAGCCCAACGCTGCTGCTCGAGCGGGTGTGTGACCTGCCTCGAGCCGAGCAGCTCAGACTCGCGCTTGCTCGCGCGCTCGCCCACGACCCGAGTGTGCTCGTGCTCGATGGGGGCGAAGCTCAGCGTGAGGCTGGTCTCTTCGCAGCCTGCGCACGTGCGCGCAGCGTCGACGGGGTTGCGCTTCTCGTGTTCGCCCGCAGCTCGGACGGACTCGGTGGGTGCTGCGACGGGGAAGTCCAGTTGGGCGGTGACGGCAGCATCCGAAGACTCGATACTGCCCGAGGCGTGGATTCCGAGCAGCGCCAACACGCGGCCTGAGCGCCGGGCACGAATTCACACCCAGAAATGTTGTAGCCACCCAGTCTCCATATGTTGCAATCTGGGCACATCTGGTCAAGTTTTCCGGCGAGTCTTTGAAAACCAATGGGTGTTATGACAGCGTGGTCGGATAACTATCGTCTATTTCCACACGTTTTTGCGTGCTCAATTCTGCTAGGAGAACTCAATGAAGATGAAGCTTCGCGCCGCCGCAGTTGTGTCAGCGTCCGCCCTGTTGCTCGCCGGTTGCAGCACCGGTGGGGGAGGCGAATCCGGCGGTGAGGCGGGCGGCCTCGTCGGAACCGGATCGGGCGACAGCTGCGTCATCGACAGCCCCGTCAAGATCGGTGCGGCGCTGAGCCTGACTGGCGGCGCTGGTAGCTACGGCGCGTCGCAGCAGCAGGGCCTCGAGCTTGCGCTCGCCGAGCTCAACGCTGCCGACGGCATCGAGTACAAGCTCAGCATTGAAGACGACGCGTCCGAGCCGCGCCAGGGCATTAGCGTGATGGAGACATTCGCAGGCGACGGCACAAGCATCGTGCTCGGCCCGACGCTCTCGAACACCGCGGTCGCTGCAATGCCAATCGCCAACGAGGCAGGCATGCCAGTCATGGGCATCTCGACGACGGCAGGCGGCATCATCGACATCGGCGAGTTCGTTTTCCGTGACTCGCTCACCGAAGCACAGGTGATCCCGCAGACGATCGACGCCGTCATCGACGAGTTCGGGCTGAAGAAGGTCGTCGTGATGTACTCGAACGACGACGCCTTCACCGAATCGGGCTACGAAGTCATGGCAGAGACGCTCGAGGGCACCGACGTCGAGGTACTCGACACTCTCACATTCTCGAAGGCAGATACCGACTTCCGTAGCCTCCTCACAGCGGCAAAGGACAAGAACCCCGACGCAATCGTCGTCTCGGCGCTGATCGAGGCAGCCATCCCGCTCGTCACGCAGGCGCGCGAGCTCGGCATCGATCAGCCGATCATCGGCGGCAACGGGTTCAACAACCCGAAGCTCATGGCAGACGCGGGTGATGCGGCAGAGGGCGTCGTCGTCGGTGCTGCGTGGAACTCGGCGTCGGACAACGCTGAGAACCAGGCGTTCCTCGCAGCATACGAAGAAAAGTTCGGCGCGCAGCCCGACCAGTTCGCGGCCCAGGCGTACTCGGCGCTCTACCTCATCGACGACGCGATCCGTAGCACCTGCTCGGCTGAGCGTGCCGACCTTCGCGACTCGATCGCTCAGCTCAAGGATGTCGCAACGCCACTCGGCGCGGTCAGCATCAACGAGAACCGCGACGCAGAGCACCCGGCAGTCGTGCAGATCGTCAAGGACGGCAAGTTCGCCGTTCTGCGCTAAGCACGCACCACCCCTGAACGAGGATCACCCATGCAGCAATTGCTTAACGGCCTATTCATAGGCTCGATCTACGCGCTTTTCGCCATCGGCTTCACACTGGTGTTTGGCATTCTGGATCGCCTCAACTTGGCGCATCCAGCCGTGTTCGCGGCCTCGGCGTTCGTCGGCATCGGCCTCGCCGAAGCGTTCGAACTATCGATCTGGGTGATCCTCGTTCTCGTGTTTGTATCCGGGGCGCTCCTCGGCTTGGTGATCGAGCGGGTGGCCTTCCGCCCGCTCAAGAACCGGCCAGACGCCCACTTTGCGGGGCTGATCGCGTCGATCGCGATGGCAGGAATGATCGTCGCAGTGCTGCAAGCCTTTTTCGGCCCGCAGACGCGGCGATTCCCCGAGGGCACAGCGCCCGAGGGGAAGGTCGAGCTGTTCGGCGCGAGCGCCACCTACGTGCAGCTCGCAATCGTCGTGATCTGCATCGGCCTCGTCATCGCACTCAACGTGCTCGTGAAGCGCTCGTCGCTTGGCCGCTCGATGCGCGCAGTCGCCGAGAACCCGACCGCGGCGCGCGTACTCGGAATCAACGTTGACCGCGTCACTGCAATGACGTTCTCAATATCGTCGGCACTCGGTGCCGTCGCAGGCGTCCTGTTCGCGCTCAACGTGAACAGTGCACAGCTCGGCATGGGAACCGCGATCGAGCTGAAGGGCCTCGCTGTCATCATCGTCGGCGGAATGGGGTCGCTGCCGGGCGCACTCGTCGGCGGACTCGTGCTTGGAATCGCTGAAGTCTTCGCGATCCAGTACATCGGATCGAGCTGGCGCGACTTCATCGCGTTCGCGCTGCTGTTTGTCATCCTGCTGCTCATGCCGCAGGGAATCTTCGGCAAGCGGAAGGTGCGCGAGGTCTAAACACATGTTTACAGAATCAGTTCTCGTCTTCATCGCCCTCAACGGCATCTTCGCCTACTCGTTCTACGCAGTGCTCGTCGCTGGCCAGCTCAGCCTCGGCCAGGCCGGCTTCGCAGGTATTGCAGCCTTCGTTGCCGCCACCCTTGCACCCACCCCCGCGTCGTGGGGCCCAGTGCCGACACTCATCGTCGCGATCCTCATCGGCATGGTCGTTGGCTCGCTCGCAGCGGTGATTCTCGGCATCCCGACAATGCGACTGCGTGGCGTCTTCCTCGCGATCGCGACGCTCGGTTTCGCCGAGGGTATTCGAATCTTCATTCTCAACCAGTCTTGGACCGGCGGCGCTCAGGGCATGTCGGTGCCGAAGATCGTCGGCCCCGAGCTTGCCTGGGTACTGCTCGTAGTCGTCGCGTACTGGTTCTGGCGTCAGGGCAGGTCACGCTACGGTCGCGCGCTCGAAGCTATCCGCGAAGACGAGCTGGCCGCTCGCTCGATCGGGATCGATGTCGGCCGCCATCGCCTCGCAGCCTTCGTGTCGGCTGGTGCAATCGCTGGCCTGTACGGCGTGCTGGGGGCATACTTCATGCGTATCATCGCACCCGAGGACTTCAGCTTCTCCACCGCCATCGATGGCCTCGTCACGGCTGTCGTCGGTGGCTCAACGAACTTCTTCGGCCCGATTCTTGGCTCTGGCTTCCAGACAATGCTGCCCGAGCTGCAGCGGGCGGTCGGAATCGAAGCCGGGTGGCTGCGCCCCTTCATCTCCGGGCTGCTCCTCCTCATCGTGATCCTGTACCTCCCCGGCGGCATCGCGAGCCTCGTGCCGCGCCGCAAGCAGAAGATTGACGTCGCGGCTCTCACCGCGCCTGGCGCTGCCCCCGCAGCAATGCGTTCGCACCCAGCCAAGGGCGAGGTCGTCGTGCAGCTCGAAGGGCTCGCTAAGGAGTACGGCGGAGTACACGCGGTGCAGGGCGTCGACCTCACGATCCGAAGCGGCGACGTAGTCGGCCTCATCGGGCCAAATGGCGCAGGTAAGACAACGCTCGTGAACATGATCAGCGGACTCATCCCGCCCTCGAGCGGGTCGGCGACAGTGCTCGGCGTCGAGGTGGGGCGCACCCCGGTCCACAAGATTGCAGCGGCCGGCGTCACTCGAACGTTCCAGCACTCGAAGCTCTTCAACAGGCTGACGGCGCTCGAGAACGTTCTCATCGGCACCCACCTCGTCGCGAAGCCGACATTCCTGCGGCGCCTCCTGTGGCTGCCGTCGGCGCGCCGAGACGAGCGTGCGGCGCTCGCTCAGGCCGCTCGCTGCCTCGACAGAGTTGGTCTCGTCGACAAGGCGAACGTCGAAGCGAAGGGGCTTTCGTACGGCGACCAGCGGCGACTCGAGATCGCACGGGCCCTCGCGGCTGACCCCTCTGTCCTGATCCTTGACGAGCCAGCCGCAGGCATGAACCACGTCGAGGCCGAGGCACTTTCCGAGCTCATCAGGTCACTCGCAAACGACGGGCTGACAATCATCTTCATCGAGCACAACGTCGGAATGGTGCTGGGCACCTGTGACCACATCGCGGTGCTCAACTTCGGCCAGCTCCTCGCGAGCGGCACGCCTGCAGAAATTGAGGCTGACGAGCGAGTCATCGAGGCGTACCTCGGCGCGGTGCAGGAACCAGACGCAGACGCAGCTTCGGGCTCCGACTCGACAACCGGGAGGGCCTAACCATGACAGAGCCAATTCTTCGCGTCACCGACCTCAAAGTGTCATATGGCAAGGTCGAAGCTGTGCGCGGTATCTCGTTTGAGGTGCAGCGAGGGTCACTTGTGACGCTCGTTGGCGCGAACGGCGCCGGCAAATCGTCGATCATTAATGCGATCTCTGGCATTGTGAAGCCCACCGGCGGAAAGATCTTCTTCGAGGGGCAAGACATCACGAAGACAAGCGCGCACAAGCTCGTTGGCCGCGGCCTTGTGCAGGTTCCTGAAGGGCGCCAGGTGCTCAGCACGCTGACGATCGGCGAGAACCTGCAGCTCGGAGCGCGAAAACTGCGCGGAGGTGCAGCTGCCGCGATCGACGGTATCTACGAGCGGTTCCCCGTGCTCGGCGAGCGGCGGCAGCTGCCCGCCGGATCCCTGTCAGGCGGCGAACAACAGATGCTCGCGATCGGACGAGCAATGCTCGCTGAGCCGCGCGTGATCTTCATGGACGAGCCATCGATGGGACTCGCGCCGAAGATCGTCGACGAGGTGTTCAAAGTCATCGAGGAGATCCGCTCAGGCGGTACCACTGTCGTGCTCGTCGAGCAGAACGCACGCAGGGCACTCCAAGCAGCAGACGAGGGCCACATCCTCCAGAACGGTGAAATCGTGCGCTCCGGCACGGGGGCTGAGCTTCTCGCAGACGACGGAATCATTCAGGCATACCTCGGAACTGGTGGTGGAGACAAGTGAGTAGCGAGAACGCTGACTCCCTCGGAACTCGCAAGATTGCACGCAAGCTGCCGAAGTGGAGCGAAATCTCGCCATTCCTCGGCTTCAAGAAGCCCGAACTCGACCCCGTCGAACGTCGACTCCAGCGTGCGCTGACTGTCAAGGACCTTGCGGAGGCGGCGCGCAGGCGCACCCCAAAATCGGTGTTCTACTACGTACACGGCGCGGCAGAGGGAGAGCTCTCGATCTGGCGTGCACGCGACGCGTTCTCGCGAGTCGAGTTCGAGCCGCGCGTGCTGCACGACGTCGCGAACGTCGACACACGAACCACCATCCTCGGCAAGGAAGCGAGCTTCCCGCTTATCCTTGCCCCCACTGGCTTCACCCGGATGATGCAGCATGAGGGCGAGGTCGCCGTTGCGCGGGCCGCGGCTCGCGCCGGTGTGCCGTACACCCTTTCGACGATGGGTACCACGGCCCCTGGAGATCTGCAGTCGGCCGTGCCCAGCGGCGACAACTGGTTCCAGCTGTACCTCTGGAGAGACCGCGCAGCAACGAAGCAGCTCATCGACCAGGTACGTGAAGCCGGCTACGACACCCTCGTACTGACTGTAGACACTCCGGTGGCGGGCAACCGCCTGCGCGACACACGAAACGGCCTGACGATCCCGCCGTCGCTGAGCGTGAAGACCTTTGTCGACTTTGCCCTGTACCCGAATTGGTGGGCAAACATCCTCACGACAGAGCCGATCGAGTTCGCCAGCCTGAAATCGTTTGACGGCACAGTCGCGGAGCTCGTCGGCAAGATGTTCGACCCGAGCCTCAGCCTTGATGACGTGAAGTGGCTCCGCGACGAATGGGAGGGTTCCCTCGTTGTGAAGGGCATCCAGTCAGTCGATGACGCGAAGCGAGTCGTCGAGCTGGGTGTCGACGCGGTCGTGGTATCGAACCACGGCGGGCGTCAGCTCGACCGCGCGCCAACACCGCTCGAGCTGCTGCCGCGGGTGGCTGAGGCGGTGAACGGGAGGGCCCAGGTCTTCCTCGACACCGGCATCCTCTCGGGCGCAGACGTGCTCGCTGCCGTTGGCTTGGGCGCCGACGCCTGCATGGTTGGGCGGGCGTACCTCTATGGCCTTATGGCCGGGGGAGAGCGTGGCGTCGACAGGATGTTCGAGATCATGAGGTCGGAAGCCGTGCGCACCATGCAACTGACCGGCGTTGACAGCGTGCAAGAGATGCGCGGGCGGGTGACGCTCAGGGCCTAGGCGCGCCATCCCGGGGGTGTGCCCGCGGCTGGGGCGTCGGCGCGTAGGTCTGTGATCTGCAGAAGATCTGCTGCTCCGCCCAGCGTTTGGGCATGTGTAGTGCAGATCCCAGGCGTAGTAGAAAGCCCGGGGAGCCTGCGCAGCGCGTAGTGCGTCGCGGCGCCAACGCACTACACAGGCGCCGCCTAGGGGGTCTCTGTGGCCAGGCCCTGTGGGTCGTAGCCGGCCCCGATGAGGCTTTCTGCGCGCTCAGTGTTCGGGCTGAGATCGAGCATGTCTGCGTGCACCCCGAGGTCGCGGTCAGCGTGCAACGCCATTGTGTGTGCGGCGTCGCGCACGTCACGCTCCTCGATAGCCTTCAGCAGCGCCCCATGGTCGACGTGCATCGTGTCTGAAGAGATGCCAAGAAATACAACCCCGCGCGCCACGGCCCGGCCGAGGACAGTCATGACTCCCGTGTACAGGTCGAGCAGGAGTTTGCTGCCGCTCGCCTCTACGATCAACCTGTGAAAAGAGTCGGGCCGGGCGATATCGTTGCAGCGCTCGCAGTTTGCTGGGTTCATCGCTGCACCCTCGGGAGCCTCGTCGAATGTGAGACTCCGCTCGTAACTCGCACGCAGCGCAGCCAGCTGCGCGTCACTGCGCTTGACCGCCGCAGTCTGTGCCGCCTCGATTTCGAGTGAGCGGCGGTAGATGAGCACCTCTTCAAGGTCTTGCTCGATGAGAAACTCGGTGAGCAGTGAGCTCACTGGGGTCCGAGCGCGCACGAACGTTCCGACGCCGGGAACTGGCTCGAGCATTCCGAGGGTCGTGAGCGAGCGGACAGCTTCGCGCACTGTTGACCTGCCAACGCCGATGAGGTCCATGAGCTCAGGCTCTTTCGGGATGAGCTGGCCGATTGGCCACTCACCCGTGCTGATGCGCGAACGGAGGAAATCATGAGCCTCGCGCACCTTGTGCGAACCGAGCTGTGTGGAGGACATGCACTGAGTGTATCGAGCGCGCACCGCATTGGGGGCGGCACGCGCTCAGGTAGTGTGCGGGGCTACCCGAGTGTCGCCACCCAGTCGGTGAGAGATTTGAGGCCGCCGACGGTCGAGTCGAGGCCCAACGCCTGCACTTCTCGGCCCGTGACCCGCATGAGCATGTCGTCTGCCGCGGCAGGAACGGTGGCGACTGCGGGGTTCGCGAGCAGCTCCGCATACATGCGGTCGCCTGTGCCATTCATGTCGATGAGTACGATGCCGTCTGGGTTCGCCTCGACAATCTGCTCGGCGCTGATCGGCCCAGTTGTCTCCATCCCGAGTTCATCAGACACGCTGACGGCGCCCGCAAGATCGAGGAGGTGCAGCGGGAACGCGTCACCTCCTGTCGCGAACGGTCTGCCGGCCTGGTTGGTGAGTACGAGCACTCGCGGGGCGTCAGACGCTTTCGCCCCGGAGACTTTCGCCGCGCTCTCGGTGAGCCCGTCGTCGATCGCCGCAACAAGCGCGTCCGCGTGTGCCTCAGTACCCGTCGCCTGGCCGATGAGGGAGACGTTTTTCGCGAGGATGCTCGGACTCGTCCAGGGGTCTGGCAGCTGCAAGGTCGGGAGGCCGGCCTCTGCAAGCACTGCACCGATTGACGATTCCGCTCCGTGCCGAGGGCTCATGATGACGAGGTCGGGCGCAGCAGCGATCACCGTCTCGGTATCGAGGTTCATCGCGACGGGGAATGTGGCTGGAACGTTGGCAAGCTCCTCAGTGTGACCGCCGAGCGCCGGATTGAGTACAGCCTCGGGGATGAGCACGACACTGTCGGCGAGCCCGAGATCGGCAAGCACCTCGGCGCTTTCGTAGTCGAGGGCAGCGATCGCCTTCGGCTGAGCCTCAATCGTGAGGCTGTGTGCGTCACCGCCGCGACCCGCGGGAATCTCGATGGTGCGCGGAAAGCCCTGTCCTCGCTGCGCGCCCGTGTCGTGCTCAGACGATCCTGATTGCTCGGCAGGTGCTGCTGCAGCGCAGCCTGTGAGCGCCATCGCCGAGAGGGCGATGAGCGCAACCGTGGTGAGCGTGCGAGTTGTCTTCATGTCTTCCTTTCGCGAGGGGCGCCTGGCGCTCCCCGATCAGTCATCCGCCGCGAGAATGCGGCGGCCCTGCGGGGTGGTGTGGATCGTGGTGCGTACTCCATACGCTGCGAACACGCGCTCGGGCCCGAGCACCTCATGAGGCGGACCGCTGTGCGACGCGCCGCCAGGATCGAGCAGGAGCACTCGTGTGCACGTGTTGAGTGCGAGGCTGAGGTCATGAATTGCGGCGATCACGATCCGGCCCTGGTTGCCGAGGCCTCGCATGATCTGCTCGACCGCGCGTTGGTGGGCGAGATCGAGCGCGCTCGTCGGTTCGTCCATGACCACAATTGGGGTGTTCTGTGCGAGCACGCGCGCGAGTTGAACGAGCTGGCGCTGGCCTCCAGAGAGCGTCCCGTACCGGCGGTCGGCGAGGTTCGATATCCCGGCGCGCGTGAGTGCCGCCGCGACAGCTTCGGACGGATCCTCCCGCCCCGAGGCCCAGGCGCCAACCCCGACAAGCTCGTTGACGCGCAGCTCGCCGGGCGCTCCGTGATCCTGCGCCATGAGCGAGACGACCTGGGCACGGCGTTTCGGGCGGAGCCTGCCGAGATCCTCACCTCCGAACACCGCTCGACCGTAGCTTGTGACGCCCGAGTGCGCGATCGCGCCGAGCAGGGAGGACTTTCCGACGCCGTTCGGGCCGACGATCCCCAGCACCGTGCCGGGCTCGAGCCGCAGCGACAGCGGGTCGCTCAGCGAAACGCTGCCGCGTATTGCACCGAACTCAGTGAGCTCTAGCGACTGCAGCACGCTCGGGGCGGGGATCACGAGCGGCCCTTTCGAAGCAGGAGCGCGAGGAACACGGGCGCGCCGACGAGCGCGGCGACGACGCCTGTCTGCACGACGACTGCTCCGAATGCGGTGCGCGCGACGGTGTCGGCGGCGATGAGGAAGAGCGCCCCACCGAGTGCCGCGAGAGGCAGGAGTCGCGCGTGCGACGCGCCGACGAGTAGTCGAAGAAAGTGGGGTACAACGAGACCGACGAAGCTGATGATTCCGCTCACCGCGACTGCGGCTCCTGTGACGAGCGCGGCGACGAGCAGAAGTACCGTGCGCTCTCGCGTGACGTTCACCCCGGACGTCGCGGCGATTTCTTCGCCGAGCGCGAGCGCGTCTAGCGCACGCACTCGCGTCGCGAGGTAGGCGACGCCGATCAGGATTGGGGCAATGGCGAGCGTGACGTGATCCCAGCTCCGCAGTTCGAGGTCTCCGGCGAGCCAGAACATTGCGCTGCGTACGAGCGCGTCGTCTTTCGCGTTCGCAATGAGAACGTTGATGAGCGCGCCGGCGAGGGCACTGATTGAAACGCCGACGAGGATGATGGTGCCTGGTCCAAGGTCGCGACGGCTCCGCAGCACGCTGAGCAGAATTAGGGCGACTGTGGCGGCTCCGGCGAATGCTGCGACCGGGACTCCCCACTGATGCGTGCCAGAGAACCCGAGAGTGATGCCGGCGACAGCCCCGACTGCAGCGCCTGCGGACACGCCGGTGATGCCTGGCTCTGCGAGCGGGTTTCGCAGGATGGCCTGCATGACGGTTCCGACGACGGCGAGCGCCGCGCCGACGAGCGCTGCCACGGCAATCCGGGGGAGTCTGATCGACCACACGACAGTCGCCGCCTGCATTTCTGCGTTGGCTGGCGCGAAGAGGGCGCCGAGCGTCTCGGTAGGGCTAAGGCGTACGATGCCAAGCATGAGCGAGAACAGTGCGCATACGCCGAGCGCGAGTGTTCCGACGATTGCGGTCCACATCGCTGGGTGTCGTGTGCGGCTCACGGATCTCCTGGTGCCGATTGAGTGCGGGCGTCGAATGGCGCCTGGTCCACTCTAGCCATAGATCAGATCTAATAAGTCAGATCTTTCACATCAGACGTTCAGGTTCGGTCGAATAGCGTACGGAGCGTGACTGAGAATTCGCCCGCCGCACTCGCGGCTCCTTACGATGCCCTGCTCCTCTGCTCCTTTGGCGGCCCCAACGGGCCCGACGACGTGCTTCCGTTCTTGCGCAATGTCACCGTTGGCAAGAACATCCCGGAGGACCGACTCGTCGAAGTGGGTGAGCACTACGGGCACTTCGAGGGCAAGAGTCCGATCAACGAGCAAAACCTTGACCTGTTGCGGGCGCTGCAGGTCGAGCTCGAACGCCGCGGCATCGAACTGCCGGTCGTCTGGGGCAACCGAAACTGGCACCCGTACACAGTCGACACTCTTCGCGATGCTGTTGCGTTTGGCGCGAAGCGCGTACTCACCATCGTCACGAGCGCCTACGCCTCGTACTCGGGGAGCCGCCAGTACCGCGAGCACCTCGCTGCGGCGGTCGCCGATCTCGGTGACGCGGCCCCAGAGATTGATATCGTTCGACCGTTCTTCAATGACCCGGGCTTCGTCGCCGCAAACGCAGACGCAATTGCGGAAGCCGCGGTGAAGCTCGACGGCGGTCTCGCCGGCGCCCACGTCGTCTACGTCACCCACTCGATCCCGGACACGATGCAGGACGCGTCGGCCGAGACCGGACCCGGGTACCGTGAGCAGCACGAGGATGTGCTTGCGACGATCAACGCGCTTCTCGCTGGCGATGTCGCGCCGGCATTCGAATCCTCGCTCGCGTACTGCTCGCGTTCAGGCGACCCGCGGACCCCGTGGCTCGAACCTGACGTCAACGATCACCTCGAAGAGCTTGCAAAACAGGGCGTGCGCAAGGTTGTTATCGCCCCGATCGGTTTCATATCCGACCACATGGAGGTCGCATTCGACCTCGACACCGAGGCGATGGAGACAGCTGGCGAACTCGGGATTCAGGCCGTCAGAGCCGACACGGTCGGAGTGCGAGACAAGTTCGTGTCCGGCCTCGTCGACCTCGTCGTCGAGCGTGCCGCCCGTGAGCGGGGCGAGGACGCCAGGCCAGTGACCGTCGGGGAGTACCCGGCGCTGCCAGACGTCGCCCCACCCGGGAGCTGCCGTATGCGCCACGGCGAGGTGACAGGCATTCCTGTGCTCGCCGGGGCCGAGGATTAACCGAAGGAGAGATCGTGACCGAGACTGTTCGCCCTGTCATTGACCACAGCGCAATTGCCGAGTCCATCAACGAGGCGGTGAACTACACAATGTTCGCGGTGTTCCGCGAGGAGCGCGCCGCCGCCGCAGTGGCGAATCCCGCGGCAGCGGTCTCTGCGACTGTCGCGGCGCTGGCTGCGGTCGACGGACTGAGCGTCCGCGGATGGTACGACGTCGCCGGCTTCCGCGCGGACGCCGACGTGCTCGTCTGGCTCCACGCCCCCTCGACCGAGGCACTACAAGCGGGCTACCGTGCGATCCTCACTGGCGCAGGCGGCAGACTCGCACCTGTGTGGTCGAACATCGGTGTGCACCGCGCAGCCGAGTTCAACAGGGCACACATCCCCGCCTTTCTTGCGGGTGAGACCCCGGGCGATTACCTCTGCGTGTACCCGTTCGTGCGCAGCCGCGAATGGTATCTGCTGCCAGACGAGGAGCGCTCGAAGATGCTCCGGGAGCACGGTGCAGCGGCGCGTGACTACGGAGACGTGCTCGCGAACACTGTCGCGTCGTTCGCGCTCGGCGACTACGAGTGGCTGCTCGCGTTCGAGTCGGCCGACCTGACGCGCATCGTGGACTTGATGCGTGAGCTTCGCGCGACAGAGGCCCGTCGCCATGTGATCGAAGAGACGCCGTTCTTCACTGGTCCGCGTGTCGAGCCCGAGATCCTGCTCGATCGCGTGCTCGGGGGCACCGCCGAGTAGCGTCGCCGCACCGAGCTCTCGAATGGGTCAGGCCGTCGTGGGGGCGGGCTGACCCATTCGAGTTGTGCGGGGCCTAGCTGTTTGCAGCCGGCCCCGCACTTGCGATCTAGGCTGTCGTGCGGCGCCTCCGCGCGAGGAGCCACATCGCGCCCGCGGCGACGAGGGCCGCGCCAACTGCCAGGCTGATCGGTACGCTAGAGCCGCTCTGTGCCAGCGCGTTAGCGCCGCCTTTCGGGGTCTGATGAGTGCCCGAGCCGTCGCCGCCAGTGCCGGGGGCCGTCGGGCCGGTGGGGGCGGGGTTCGTGGGATCTGGATCGGTGGGATCTGGATCGGTGGGGTCTGGATCGGTGGGATCTGGATCCGGAACCTCAGCGAGCTCAACCTGCGCCGCCGCCAAGGCGGTGACTGCCGTGCCGTCGGGTGCGACCCCGACCACAGAGACGGAGTTCGCAGCCGTGAGGTCCGCGAGATGTGCCTCGGTCAATGGCGTGACGATCTCGACCCGCGTCGACTCGCCCACCTCAAGGTCACCGACCGCGACGGTCTTAGCCACGCCGCCAGTGTCACCCTCAAACACCGCGGCGACGTCAGCGAGCGGCGTATTGCCTGGATTGGTGATCGTCGCTTCCCACGTCACGCCCGCGCCGAGTGCGGTCACCTCAGGAGCCGTCCCGGTGAGCGTTGTTGCGACAGCGGGCGCTGCATCGGCCGCAACAACGGCGTCAACGATCGCACTGTCGCCCCTGCCGGCCTCGCTGTACGCGCTCACGCGGAAGTCGTACGCGCCGGGTGCGAGACCGTCGATCACCGCAGTGGTGCTGAGGCTGACGTCTCGTTCGATTGCCTGCCAGGTCGCCCCGCCGTCGTGAGAGCGCTCGATGACGTAGTCGAGTACGGGCGCCTGACCGTAGGTAGTTTCAACCGCATCCCATGACAGCTCGACGGTTCCCGCGGCGGCACCAGTCTTGCCGGCGAGCCCGGACACTGGCGAGGGGCTCTCCGCGAGAATGCGGAGGCTGTGTTCGCCTTTCGCTGTCATCACGATCCAGCCCTCCTCCGTGATCGCGAGATCGCGCGCCGAGGTATACGGCACGTCACGCACCTGCACGTCTGCGACGTACTCGCCGGCGTGCGTGAACCTCTGCACGGGGCCGCTCTGCGGAATCGTGTACAGGCCATTCGCTGGTCCGATGACCGTGTTGTACATCATGACCCCCGGGAAGCTCAGCGCGCCGTCTTCCGCGAACGTGTGGTCGAGCTGCCAGTCGGATCCGTCGTCGGTGAGGGTCCATCGCTGCACCATGCCAGCGGCGGGGGTCCTGTCGTACCCGAGGTCGGTTGTGTAGATTGACAGGCCGTCCGTGGACACTCCGTAGATGTCGCTCAGCCCGCCTGGCCCGTTGGTCGCGGCGGGGTTGGGGAATGCCCCGGCAGTCTGGCCCTCGCCGGTGAGCCGGTGGAGCGGTTCGCCGTCTGGCACTGAAAAGACACTGACGACGTTGCAACCTTCGTAGGGTGCGTAGAGCTTGTCGTCGAGCACCGCAAAGTAGGGTCCCCATGCCAGCTCGCCCTCGGCGAGCTGGGTGCATCCCTGGTCGCCGCCGACGCCAGCGTTGCCGATGACCGTGTGGCCCTCGTCGTAGAACAGGATTGTGCCCGTCGGTGTCGAGACGTTGCCGTTGGTGTCTGAGACGGCGATGCCGCCGCCAGGGAGGGCCTCGATGCCGCGCGGCTCTGCCCACGGCTCGGTGCCGCCAGCCGGATTGTCGCGGTCGGAATCTCGATTGGCGTAGTGCAGTGGGGCGTTCCAGCCGGCGCCAAGGTACCCGGTTCCATCCGCGTACTCGCCGTTGCCGAGGTAATCGCCGGCGTTCGGGTCGAGCGTTCCCGGCCGGTACTCGGTGATGCCGCGCGATGCGCCGTCGGTGACTGCGTACCAGATGCTCCCGGCATCGTCGATTGTGACGCCGTAGATGTTCGGAATCGTCTCGAGGCTGTCGCCGATGAGCCCGTACTCGCCGCTCCCTTCGGCCTTGCCGTCGGGGAGCGGGTCCTGCACCGCCTGCGCGGCACCGGGTGCGATCGCGAGTGTGGAGGCTGCAAGCGTCGCAGCAAGGAAGCCTCCGAGGCGGGTGGAGTGTGGCATGCGTGATCCTTCGAGTTCGTTGTCTCGCGTCGGTTGTAATCGACGACGGCACGGCTACGCGGTGCTTGAAGAGCGTAAATCTAGTGCGTCGTCTCACTGCATGGCAGGTGGAGTTTTCGGCAACATTTGTGATATTGGGGCTGTCGCTTGAGTAGTCCAAACCTGGAATCCGGCGCCCCAATGCGGCGTCACTGAGCAGTTTGATGCTCAGTCATGGCGATCGACGCTAACCGAGGGCTCAGGGGAATGGCTGGTACTTCGCTGGCCCCGCACTCACGCAGCCAACGCTCACTTCCACTGGCTGGGCTGGCGAAACGACGAACCGAAAACGCCGGTGAGGCCACGGAAAGTCGTGGCCTCACCGGCGTCGCCCAACGGCTGTCGAGAAGGGCTTCCCCGCTACTTCTCGGTCGCCGGAGGCAGGAGAACGCTGTCAACGAGATAGACGACAGCGTTGGCGGTCTGTACGCCGCCACAGATCACGTTTGCGTCGTTCACCTTCAAAGCGTCGCCCTCGCCAGTCACCGTGAGTTCGGCACCGTTGACTGTTGTGTGCGTGCCGGCGATGTCGGCTGGCTCGATCTGGCCGGGCACTACGTGGTAGGTGAGGATTGACGAGAGCATCTCACTGTCGGTCTTCAGCGTGTCGATCGTTGCCGAATCGACCTTGGCAAAAGCGTCGTCAACGGGAGCGAACACCGTGAACTCGTCGCTGTTCAGCGTGTCGACGAGGTCGACGTCAGGGTTCAGGCCGCCGCTCACTGCGGCGACGAGCGTGGTGAGCAAGGGATTATTCGACGCCGCAACGGCGACTGGATCCTGAGACATGCCGACAATTGAGCCCGCGCCGGACGGCACTGCTTCGGCGTATGCGGCGCAGCCGGTTCCGACGAGATTCGCAGCGGGATCCACTTGCTGCTCGGTCTCACTCGGCCCCGACTGTTCGGTCGACGGGGCCTTCTCTGGCTCCGCTGAATCCATCGAGCATCCGGTGAGCGCTGCGGCCGCGACGAGCGTGAGTGCGAACGCAGTGCCGAGAGTCTTCTTCTTGGTGAACATGGGTTGCTCCTTCGAACGTTGTTCCGCGGATTTTCGCGGCTTATTGGGTTCTTCGGAGTCGCCCGATCATCGGATTGGAAATTGTGAAAAGAATTTTTTCGTCGGTGCGAAAGGGCTAGCAGCAATCCGCGTAGTCCGTGGCTCCGAACACCTCTGTGACAACTCACTTCACGGCGACGTCTCGCGTCACAGAGACAGAAAGGGGAGCGGCTCATGGACACAGTGCTTATTGGACTACTCGGCGGGCTCATCACGGGAATATCACCGTGCATCCTCCCGGTACTCCCAGTGATCTTCCTCACAGCCGGCGCAACGCAGGCAGGTCCTGGCAAGGCGCCTGTGGTCATTCCCGCCAAACGCAGCAGGCCATTCTGGATCATTGGTGGACTCGTGTTGAGTTTTTCCGTGGTCACCCTGATTGGTTCCCTGCTGCTCGGCCTGCTCCACATCCCGCCGACCGCCATTCGGTGGGTGGGCGTTGCGGTGCTGTTGGTTATCGGAGTAGGGATGCTGTTTCCAGGGTTCGAGCAACTGCTTGAGAAGCCGTTTCAGCGGTTGCCGCGTCGCAAGGTCGGCGATGGCGGAAACGGATTTGGTATGGGGCTCGCCCTCGGCACGGTGTTTGTGCCGTGCGCCGGGCCGGTGCTTGCCGCGATCATCGTCGCGGGAGCCACAGGTTCGATCGGCCCAGACACGGTTCTTCTTACGGTGTCGTTTGCGATTGGCGTCGCAGTGCCGTTACTCGTGTTTGCGCTCGCGGGGAGTAGCGTCGCGCAGCGAATTCGGGGCTTTAGGCGACGCGAACGCGGCATCCGGATCGCCGGCGGGATCGCGCTGATCGCGCTTGCCGCTGGTCTCGCGTTCGATGTGCCGCAGGCGCTCCAGCGTCTCGTGCCGGACTACACGGCTGGGCTCCAACAACAGCTCGCCGGAAGCGACGCCGCCGAGCGCACGCTCAGTCTGGGTGGCTTGGTCACTGATGAGAACCGGGAGCTTGACAACTGTGCAGCCAACGCCGAGGAGCTTCGCTCGTGCGGTACCGCGCCAGCGCTCTCCGGCATCGAGGCGTGGCTGAACACTGAGGGCGGGGCTCCGGTCGACCTCGACGACCTCCGGGGTAACGTTGTGCTCGTCGACTTCTGGGCCTACTCGTGCATCAACTGCCAACGCTCGATCCCGCACGTTGTCGCGTGGGATCGGGCCTACCGTGATGCTGGGTTGCGGGTGATTGGCGTGCACTCGCCCGAGTACGCGTTCGAGAAGGACGCTAGCAACGTTGAGGCTGGGGCGAACAAATTTGAGATCGAGTACCCGGTCGCCCTCGACAACAGTCTTGCGACCTGGACCAAATACCGTAACCGCTATTGGCCGGCCCACTACCTGATCGACGCCACGGGTACGGTGCGCCACATTTCGTTTGGTGAAGGAAACTACGAGACCACCGAACGCTTAATCCGCGAGCTACTCGTTGAAGCAGATTCCGATGTCGATCTCCCGGCCACCACCAACACGAGCGACGTCACGCCCGAGAACGGGAGCACCACCCCCGAGACATTCCTCGGTTCTGCAAAAGACCACAACTACGCAGGGGCTGGCAGGTACGGGCCGGGCGAGGGAACGTTCGATTTTCCGGCCAAACAGGGCCCGGACACGTTCGCCCTTGCAGGTGCATGGGACGTCCAGACCCAATACGCGACACCGCTATCGAACGCGGGTGAGCCCGCGGCCGTGCGGCTCAACTACCGCGGGTCAGAGGTGAGGGTGGTTGTGGCTGGGGACGGCGAACTCACAGTCACGCTCCCAGGTGGTGGCGTTCGGACAGTCGCTGTTGGTGGTACTCCGCAGTCCTATCGCTTGGTTGAACCCGGCGATGCTTCGGAAGGGGCACTTGAACTGCAGGTCCCGACGGGTATTGAGGTCTACTCATTCACGTTTGGGTAGCGCTCGTGCGAGCGCTTGCGTCAACGAACACGCGGAGCAGTTGCTCGCGAGGCGACTCGCAGGGTCACACAGCACGACGAACGGAGGTGAATGCGTCATGCTAGGGGAGATGGTGATCGACGGAGTGGAAGTATCGGAGGACGGCGAGCGCGCCGATCCTGCCGATGACGCGCTCGTGCGGGCAGCAGCCGGCGACGGAGAGGCCTTCGCTGCACTGTACGACATGCTCTCCGGGAGAGTCTTCCGCTTGATACTTCGCGTGCTCGTTGACAGGGCGTTGAGCGAAGAAGTCTTGCAAGACGTGTTCCTTGAGGTGTGGCAGGGAGCGACATCGTTTGATCCTGAGCGTGGGCATGCACGCGCGTGGGTGCTGACCATAGCGCATCGACGGGCTGTAGACCGGGTGCGTGCGGTGCAGGCGTCGCGTCGCCGAGATCTTCTTGCCGGCGCCAGGGAGCAAGCGAGTTCGGGCCCGGTTGTCGAGGAGGAGGTCGAGCTCTTGATTGACGGTTCAGCGGCCGTCGCTGGGCTTTCCGAATTGCCAGAGGCTCAACGGCAGGCGCTCGTGCTCGCTTACTTTGGTGGGTACACCCAGAGTGAGATCGCGGTGCTGCTTGCCACGCCGCTTGGAACGATCAAGACCCGGTTGAGAGACGGGCTGACGAGACTGAGAACAGTATTGGAGGTGGCGCCATGAACGAACAAGAGTTCCGAGTGCTCTCCGCGGGGCGCGCGCTACACGCGCTCTCACCCGACGAGGAGCAGGCCTTTGCGGCCGCGCTCGCCGCGAACCCAGGCTGGAGCGAGATCGTTGATGCGGACCGCGAGGTTGCAGCGGCGCTCGGTGAAGCGGCCGCAGACGCTGGCGCTGGCACGGTCGAACCGTCGCAGGCCTCGCGGAACGCTATCCTCGCTGCGATTGCGGGCCTTCCGCAAGACCCCGCATCTGGAGAAAACCACGGCGATAGGCGTGCAAGCGAACACGACGACCGTGATGGGCGGACGGCCGAGGCATTGCCTGAGCCTGAGCGTCGTGTTCGCGACGAGTTCGCTCCTCGGCCAACTCGACGGTGGGCAGGCTGGTTTGCCCTCGCCGCGTCAATTGCAGTGCTGGCCACGTTGAGCCTCACACCGTTTGCGCGAGACCTTTTTCTCCCGAACGACCCAGTTGCGCTCGCGCTTGAGCAGATCGCTGATGCCCCGGACGCAGCCGTCGCGACTGCGACCTTCGGGGAATCGGGCGAGGCGAGCGTACATTGGTCGGACTCTGCGCAAACAGCGGTGTTCGTGGCCGAGGGACTGCCAAGTCTCGACGACCAGCGGGACTTTGAGCTGTGGATCGTGCGGGGGGAAACCCCTATCTCGCTCGGCGTCGTGCATGCTGACGGCGACAGCGACACTGCCATGATCGCGACGGGATTTCGGCCCGGCGATGCAGTCGCCGTGACGGTGGAAGCGCGGGGCGGTTCTCCGACCGGGGCGCCGACGAGCGATCCGATCCTCGTCGTGGCGTCCGCCTAGGCGTAGTCGCCGGCTCTCTCACTGCGGCCCTCGGCCCGCGGGCGAGGGGTTACTCCGAGAGCCGGTATCCCATGCCGGGCTCGGTGAGAATATGCACGGGATGAGCTGGGTCATCCTCTATCTTCTTGCGCAGCTGCGAGACGTACAGCCTGAGATACCCGGTGTCCTCGGCATGTTCGGTGCCCCAGATGCTGGTGAGGAGTGTGTGTCGAGTCACGAGCTTCCCCATGTTGCGGATGAGGATGTCAATCACCTGCCACTCCGTGGGCGTGAGCTTGATCTGTTTGTCGCCCGTTGGGGTCTCGCGCACGATGCTGTGCGCCGCGAGGTCGACGGTGACCGCGCCGAGCCGCGCGGTGGGTGCGGCCTCGCCCTGTGGGCTGCGCCTGGTGAGTGCCCTGATGCGCGCGAGCAGTTCTCCAACCGAGAATGGTTTCGTGACGTAGTCGTCGGCGCCAGCGTCGAGCGCTTCGATCTTGTCGTCGGCTCCTGCCCGACCCGAAACGACAAGTATGGGGGCGTGTGACCACCCGCGAAAGGCTTGGATCACTGCGAGCCCATCGAGCTGCGGCATGCCGAGGTCGAGCACCAACAGATCCGGGTCGTGATCGATTGCCACCGCAATCGCATCCTTCCCGTCGGCCGCAGTAACAACTTCGTAGCCCTTCGCTGTGAGCGTGATTCGCAGTGCGCGCAGGATCTGTGGGTCGTCGTCAGCGATGAGGATCTTCATGCAGTGTGTCCTTCGGGGCGTGTGAGTGCAACGACCATTGTGAGGCCCCCTCCCGGTGTCTCTTCTGGTGTGAGAGTACCTCCCATCGCCTCGACGAAGCCACGCGAGAGCGCAAGCCCAAGGCCGAGCCCTGTTTCGTTGTCTGTGTCCCCGAGGCGCTGGAACGGGACGAAGATGTCTTCGAGCCGGTCACGGGGTACACCTGGACCGTGATCGATAATACGAATCTCGAGCACATCGCCGAAGACGCTCGTGCTGACGATGATGCTCGAGCCTGCGGGAGAGTGCCGCAGTGCGTTCGCCAAGAGGTTCACGATCACGCGCTGCAGCAGCACAGGGTCGGCATTCGCGCGGCCTTCGCCGTGACCGAGGGCGAGACGAACCTCACTGGGGCCGAGTCCAAGCTCGTCGAGTGCGGGGGCAATCGCTTCTGCTGGGTCGGTCGGGAGGTTCGCGATGCTGAGTACGCCGCCCTGCAGACGGCTCACGTCGAGGAGATCGGTGAGCAGCGTACCGAGGGCTCCGAGGCTCTCCTCGGCGGTGTCGAGCAGCTCGGCGCGGTCTTCGAACGTGAGCCTGGCGCCCGCAGCCCGGAGCCCGCCGACGGCTGCAGTCGCGGCAGCGAGTGGGCGACGGAGGTCATGGCTGAGGGCGGTGAGCAGCGCGCCGCGTACACGGTCGGATGCCGCAATCGGACCGATCTCTCGGGCGGTTTCCTCGAGCTCCTGGCGGGCGAGGGCCGCCGAGAGCTGTGCGACGACGACTGAGAGCAGACGCTGCTCGCCAGCGGCGAGCGGCTGGCCGTAGAGTTCCAGCCAGGCGTGCTCTCCGAGCGCCGCCCGGGTGCGCTTGTCGCCGTCGATGACTGCGCCCGAGGCTGCAACTATCCGCCCGGTGCCCTCGTGCACGACTCGCACGGCCTCGAGCTGAAACGCTTCGCGGGTGCGATCGGCGAGTGCCTGTGCGGCGTCGTCACCGCGGAGGACACTGCCCGCGATGGTTTGGATCAGTTCTGATTCTGCAGCCGATCGGCGGGCGGCCCTCGTATGGCGGGCAGCGCGATCGACGATGAAGCTGACGAGGCTCGCAATAATCACGTACAGGCCGAGCGACAGCAAGTGCAGCGGCTCGTGAATGTGCACAGTGAAGATCGGTTCGATGAAGAAATAGTCGAGGGTGAGCCCCGAAAGCACGGCGGCGAAGAGGGCAGGCCAGATCCCGCCGACGAGTGCAACGATGACAGTCAGCAGCTGATAGCTCAGCACGTCTGCGGTGATCGAATCGGGGCTGCGTGAGAGCGTGAGGAAGTATGTGAGAACGGGTCCGCCGACGAGCGCGACGACGAAGCCGAGGATTCGTCGACGCGCCGTGAGCGCGCCAGTGAGTGGCGGCAGTGCGAACCGGCGGGCCGCGGCCGAATGATTGACCATGTGGACGTCGATTTCACCCGACTCCCGCACCACCGTCGCGCCGATCCCTGGACCAGTGAGGGCGGCGGCGAACCTGCCGCGGCGGCTCGCTCCGAGCACGAGCTGTGTCGCGTTCACGGACCTGGCGAATTCGACGAGCGCCGTCGGCACGTCTTCGCCGACGACCTGATGGTAGCTGCCGTTGAGCTTCTCCACGAGCGCGCGCTGGTTCGCGAGCACGTCGGGCGCGGCACTCCTGAGCCCGTCTTGACTCGTGACGTGTACCGCGAGCAGCTCGCCGCCAGATGACCTCGCGGCGATCCGTGCACCGCGACGCAAGAGGGTGTCGCCCTCGGGGCCGCCAGTCAGCGCGACGACAACGCGCTCACGTGCCTCCCACGTGCCGTCAATCCCGTGCTCGGCGCGGTAGCCGCGGAGCGCCTGGTCAACCTCGTCTGCGAGCCACACGAGCGCGAGTTCGCGAAGCGCGGTGAGGTTGCCGAGCCTGAAGTAGTGCGAGAGCGCGGCGTCGATACGTTCGGCCGGGTAGACGTAGCCGTCGGCCAACCTGTCACGGAGCGACTGTGGCGCGAGGTCGACGAGCTCGAGTTCGTCCGCTCCCCGGAGGAAGCTGTCTGGCACCGTCTCCTGTTGTGGAACTCCGGTGATCTGTTCGACAACATCGTTCAATGACTCGATGTGCTGCACATTGAGCGTTGAGATGACGTCGATGCCCGCCGCGAGGAGTTCTGCGACATCTTGCCAGCGCTTCTCGTTGGCAGCCCCGGGAGCGTTTGTGTGCGCGAGTTCGTCGACGAGAGCGATCTCGGGCCGCCGTTCGAGTACCGCGGCGAGGTCCATCTCGTCGAGGGAAACGCCGCGGTGGCTGAGACGCGCTCGGGAAATGTGGGGGAGGCCTTCGGTGAGTGCGGCGGTCGCTGCGCGTCCGTGAGATTCGACGATGGCGACGACGACGTCGCGCCCGTCGGCGAGGAGACGTCTTCCCTCTTCGAGCATCGAGAAGGTCTTTCCCACGCCGGGGGCGGCGCCGAGAAAGACCCGCAGCCGCCCTCGCTTGTCCATGCTCACCTCCGCAACTGTTCGAGCGCCAGATTCAACTCGAGTACGTTCACCCTACTCTCGCCAAGGAAGCCGAGGTCTGGGGCCTGCGTGTGGGCGCGTACGAGGTTTTGAACCTCGCTTCGATCGAGTCCGCGTGCGTCCGCGACTCGGCTGATCTGCACGGCGGCGTAGTCGGCGCTGATATGAGGATCCAGGCCGGAGGAGGACGCTGTCACGGCGTCGGCCGGGACCTCGGACTCCGTGACCCCATTGAACCTCGCAACTGCAGCCCGTCGTTCGGCGATTGCCGCGACGAGGTCGGGGTTTTCGGGCCCAAGGTTTGAACCGGAGGACGCGGCGCCGTCGTAGCCGTCGCCGGCTGCGGATGGGCGGGGCTGGAAGAACTGCGGATCGGGTTCGCCGCTTTCAGTGAGGAACTGCTGCCCGAGGTGGGCCGATCCGACAACCTCGCCGGTTGCGTTGGCTCGCAGCGAGCCGTTTGCCTGCCACGGGAACGCGAGCTGGCCGATGCCGGTGAGTGCGAGCGGGTAGGCGATGCCGAGCAGGAGGGTGAAGATCACCATCGCGCGAATCGCGACCCACAGTGTGCGGCGGGTGGTGCGTGGTGCGGCATTCATTGTGTGTGCCTCTTTCTGATGGGTTAGAACCCGGGGATGAGTCGGACGAGTTGGTCGATGAGCCAGATCCCGACGAAGGGGGCGACGACACCGCCGAGCCCGTATACCGTGAGGTTGCGGCCGAGAATGCTCGCGGCAGTGCCTGGCCTGTACTTCACCCCGCGCAGCGCGAGCGGAATGAGAAACACGATCACGATGGCGTTGAAGATGATTGCGGAGAGCACGGCGGATGCCGCCGAGTGCAGGCCCATGATGTTCAGCGCGGCGAGGCCGGGGAAGATCCCCATGAACATCGCGGGAATGATCGCGAAGTACTTCGCGATGTCGTTCGCGATCGAGAACGTTGTGAGCGCGCCACGGGTGATGAGCAGCTGCTTGCCGATGCGGACGATATCGATGAGCTTCGACGGGTCGGAGTCTAGGTCAACCATGTTGCCAGCCTCTTTGGCCGCCGAGGTCCCCGAGTTCATGGCGACGCCGACGTCTGCCTGCGCGAGTGCGGGGGCATCGTTCGTGCCGTCTCCGGTCATCGCGACGAGGTTGCCGCCCGCCTGTTCTGCGCGAATGTAGGCGAGCTTGTCTTCGGGAGTTGCCTCGGCGAGAAAGTCGTCGACGCCAGCTTCGCGCGAGATCGCGGCCGCGGTGAGTGCGTTGTCGCCGGTGATCATGACTGTTCGGATCCCCATTGCACGCAGCTCGCGAAACTTCTCCGGGAGCCCCTCCTTCACGACGTCCTTGAGATGAACAACGCCGAGGAGCTTCCGCTCGGAACCGGCACGCGTGGCGACGACGAGCGGCGTGCCGCCGCTCTCAGAAACCTCGGCGATGCGTTGCTGGAGCTCGGCCGACCGTTGCGGAGGGAGCGGGGCGCCGCCATCTTCGAGCCACGCAAGCACTGCGGAGCCGGCGCCCTTACGGATCTCTGTGCCGTCTGGGAGGTTGAGCCCCGACATTCGGGTCTGCGCGGTGAACGGCACGATCTCACCCGTGGTGTTCGTGTCGTACGTCGCCCCGAGTGTGTTGGCGAGTTCGACGATCGAGCTTCCCTCCGGGGTGGGGTCTGCGAGCGACGACAGCGCTGCTGCGGCAATGAGTTCGGTGTCTGCGATTCCGAGGAGGGGGATGAAATTGCTTGCTCGGCGGTTGCCGTATGTGATGGTGCCTGTCTTGTCGAGGAGCAGCGTGGTGACGTCGCCAGCCGCCTCAACCGCGCGCCCCGATGTGGCGAGCACGTTGCGCTGCACGAGCCTGTCCATGCCGGCGATGCCGACGGCGCTGAGGAGCGCGCCGATTGTTGTGGGGATGAGGCAGACAAGCAGTGCGGTGAGCACTGCAAGGCTGACAGGTGCGGCGGCGTACGACGCAATCGGGTTGAGCGTGAGCACGACGATCACGAACACGATTGACAGGCTCGCGAGCAGGATGTTGAGGGCGATCTCGTTCGGAGTCTTCTGTCGCGCGGCGCCCTCGACGAGGGCGATCATCCTGTCGACGAAGGTGTCGCCAGGCTGTGAGGTGATTCGCACGACGATGCGGTCAGAGAGCACCCGGGTGCCGCCTGTGACAGCGGACCTGTCGCCGCCCGACTCGCGCACGACCGGTGCAGACTCTCCGGTGATCGCCGACTCATCGACGGAGGCGATGCCCCAAACAATGTCACCGTCGCCAGGGATCAGCTCGCCAGCGACAACCACGACTGTGTCGCCGATGCGCAGCTCGGAGGAGGCGGCCGGGGTCACTGCCGAGTCGGCAGCAGCGGGGTCGGAATCGGGGGTGTACTGGTCGACGCGGTTCGCCGTGGTGCTCGTCCGCGTCTTACGGAGCGATTCAGCTTGCGCCTTGCCGCGGCCCTCGGCGACCGACTCGGCAATGTTCGCGAAGAACACTGTCAACCACAGCCACACGGCGATCGCCGCCGTGAATGAGACTGGCACCGAGCTGCCGCCTGAATCAGATGGGCCTCCGAGGAATGGCTCGGCGAGCGCGAGTGCGGTCGTGAGCGCGGCGCCGACCCAGACGATAAACATCACTGGGTTGCGCCACTGCTGAATCGGGTCGAGCTTTCGCAGCGCCCCGGGGAGTGCGTGGCTGAGCTGGGCGAGCGAGAACCCGCTGCGGGTGGGGAGAGTGTGCGTTGACATGGTTACATGAGCCCTTCAGCTAGGGGGCCTAGCGCGAGAACGGGGAGGAACGCGAGCGCGGAGAGGAGGATGGTGACCGCTGCAAGCAGCCCGACGAACAGCGGGCGGTGGGTGGGAAGGGTGCCCGAGGTCGCGGGGACTGTGTCCTGCGCCGCGAGGGAACCCGCGAGCGCGAGCACGAGCATGATGGGGAGGAACCGGCCGAGCAGGATCGTGACGCCAAGCGCCGTGTTCAACCACGGGGTGTCCGCGGTGAGCCCGGCGAACGCTGAACCGTTGTTGTTCGCTGCTGAGGTGAACGCGTAGAGCACCTCGGACATGCCGTGGACGCCGTCGTTGAGGATCGAGTCTTCGGTGACGCTCTCGCGTACCCCCGGGACAGCAAAGCTGAGTGCGGTTCCCGTCAGCACGAGCATCGGCATGACGAGGATGTAGAGCGCAGCAAGCTTGACCTCTTTCGGCCCGATCTTCTTCCCGAGGTACTCGGGGGTGCGCCCGATGAGGAGCCCTGCGATGAACACCGTGATCACGGCGAGCACGAGCAGAGCGTAGAGGCCCGAGCCGACCCCGCCAGGCGAAACCTCGCCGAGCATCATGTTGAGCGTTGGGAAGAAGCCGCCGAGCGCGGTGTACGAGTCGTGCATCGAGTTCACCGCGCCCGTTGAAGTGCCGGTGCTCGTCGTCGCGAACAGCGTCGACCCAATGATCCCGAAACGCTGTTCCTTACCTTCGAGCGCCGCTCCCGCGAGCTCCGGTGCCGTGCCGTTGCCTGCGAGCTCGACAGCGGTGAGGGCGGCGAATGATCCGAGATACAGCACACCCATCACTCCGAGGATCGCGTACCCCTGACGGTTGTCACCAACAATCCTGCCGAAGGCTCGCGGCAGCGCGAACGGAATGGCGAGCATGAGAACAATCTCGAACAAGTTCGTCCAGCCCGTTGGGTTCTCGAATGGATGCGATGAGTTCGCATTGAAGAACCCGCCGCCGTTCGTGCCGAGCAGCTTGATCGCTTCCTGCGACGCAGTGGGGCCACCGGGGATCGACTGAGATGCTCCGGCAAGCGTTGTCACGTCGGTGAACCCGTTGAAGTTCTGGATCACGCCGGCGCTGATGAGCACAACGGCGCTCACAGCTGCAACTGGCAGCAAGAGCCTGAGGATGCCGCGAGTGACGTCAACCCAGAAGTTGCCGATCGTGCCAGAGCGTCGGTAGGCGAAGCCGCGTACGAGCGCGACGGCGACAGCGATTCCGACAGCTGCGGACGTGAAGTTTTGTACGGCGAGGCCGGCCATCTGTGCCGCATAGCCGAGCGTTGCCTCGGGGGAGTACGACTGCCAGTTCGTATTCCCGACAAACGAGGCTGCGGTGTTGAACGACAGGGGCGCGCTCGGTGCGGGGAGCCCGAGCGAGAGCGGCAGCACATGTTGGAGGCGCTGCATCCCGTAGACGAGCAGCAGTCCCACGACCGAGAACGTGAGCACGCTGCGCAGGTACGCCTGCCAGCTTTGCTCGGCCCGCGCGTCGACCCCTATCAGGCGGTAGATCCCGCGCTCAACGCGCGAGTCCCGCTGCGACGTGTACACCCATGCGATGTAGTCGCCGAGGGGGCGGTACAGGACGGCGATGATTACCGCGACAGTGCCGACCGCGAGAAGCGCACCGACCCACCCCATCAGAACTTCTCCGGTCGGGTGAGCGCAACTCCAAGAAAGACGAGGGCCGAGATTGCGAGGAGTGCGGCGAGAATGTCGAAAACGATCACAGCTTCTCCACCGCCTTTGCAACAACGCCAATGAGCGCGAAGAGGGCGATCGCGCCGAGCGCGTAGACCACATCGAGCACGATGATCTCCGTTCGAAATATGCCTCGCTGAACGCTGTCAGGGGCGGGCGCCGCGGTGGCGCATGCCTTGATTGAATACCCGCGAGCGAGGGAAATCACGCGTCCTAACGGAATCCATACGGGCAACCGATGTTCCCTAACGAGAAACGCACGACGCAGCGTCGAAAGAGCTTGATGACCACGAACTCTTGGTGCGCTAATCTCCAGCTATGAGCAGATTCTCTGGAGGTCCACAGGATGACTCGGCGCGACAGGCCGTGACCCGATGAGCGGGCCAGGCGGTGAGCTCGAGGAGCTGCGCGACCGTGTAGAGGCTCTCGAGAGCGAGAACACCGAGCTGAAACGCGCTACCGGCACCCGGGCTGGCGCTCGCGCACGTTCGGTGCTCGCCGTAATCCTGATCGTCGTCGCCGCGCTGCTTGCGCCCGCCGCGGTCGTGAGCACGTGGGTGCGGGCCGAACTTATCGACACAGATCGCTTCGTTTCCGGGCTCGCGCCGCTCGCCGAGAAGCCGGCGGTGCAGTCGTTCATCTCCGACGAAGTCGTCGACGCGATCGAAGAGAGCCTCGATATCGAGGCAGTCGTGCACGACGCCGTGAGCGGTTTGAGTGCGCTCGATCTGCCGCCGCAGGCCGCGGCAGCGTTCACGATGCTTGAGGGCCCCGCAGTGCACGGCATCCAGTCGATCCTGCGCACCACTGTCGACCGCATGGTCACGTCGCCGCAGTTTGCACAGATCTGGGAGGTCGCGCTGCGGCAAACCCACGCGCGCGCGATCGCCGTGATCCAGGGCGACCCCAACAGTGCGCTCCAGCTCTCTGACGACGGGACCGTCTCTGTCGAGCTCGGCACGATCATCGCCGAGGCCAAAACAATGCTCCAAGCTCAGGGCGTCGACCTCGCAAGCTTGATCCCGGAGATCGATCGCTCAATCCCGCTGGTGACCTCTGACTCGCTCGCATCCGTACGCACCGCGTATACGTTCGCCACGGCGGTCGGATACTGGCTCCCTTGGCTTGTGCTCGGGCTGCTTGTCGCAGCGATCGCGATAGCTCGCAAGCGTGCCCGCGCGACGCTGGGAGCGGGAATCGGGCTTGCTGCCTCCTTCCTGCTGCTGATCGCAGGGATCGGCACGGGTAAGCTCTTCTTCGTTGCGACAGTGAGTCCGGCGTTCATGCCCGTCGCTACTGCCGAAGCGCTGTTTGGGCAAGTGACGTTGAACATTCACGCGATCCTTGTCGCGCTCACAGTTCTCTCGGCGCTCATTGCTGTCGCCGCGTGGCTGTTTGGTTCTTCACGACAGGCGCGTGCGATCAGAAGCGCAGCCAACAGGGGCTTCGACCGTGCGCGGGCTGGCCTCGACAGGCTGCACCTCAACACCGGCGCCGTCGGCAGTTGGATCGATCGGATCCGCCCAATGATTTGGTCCGTCGCCGTAGCGGCGACAGTACTCGTAGTGTTCTTGAACCGCCCGATTTCGCTTGCGAGCGTGCTCGCAGCGCTTGGCTGGTTCCTCGCGACGCTCCTGCTGGTGGAGTTGTTGCGCAGACCACAGGCTGAAGTGATCGAAAAAGCTGGAGCTACGCAACAAATCTCTTGACGTTGCATCGCAAGGTCATTCATGCTGGGTGTACCGAAAGCCGACGCTGAGGGTTCCCATGTGGGTACGCCCAGCAGGCTCCGCCCATCACAACCTGCGAACGCGACGACGCGAAGGGAACACGCACATGGAACGCGAAATTTACGAAGAGATCCACGATGACTTCCGTGAGATGGTCAAGCAATTCATCAAGCGCTACGTCACCACCGAGAAGATGAACGAGTGGGAAGAGGCAGGTGAGGTCGACCGCGCGACGATGCTCGCGGCGGCTGAACACGGCATTGTCGGTCTCTCGGTTCCCGAAGAGTTCGGCGGAGCCGGCATGCTTGAGGACTACCGTTTCAGGTCAATCGTGCTCGAGGAGCTCACGCTCTCGGGCACCGGCGCCGCGCTCGCAGGCGCAGTCGGAATTCAGGACGACCTCGCGGTTCCGTACATTGCACGCTTCGGCACTGACGAGCAGAAGGCCAAGTGGCTCCCGAAGATGGCGACGTGCGAGGTGCTTGGAGCACTCGCAATGACTGAGCCAGGCGCCGGCAGCGACCTGCGCGGCGTCACAACGACTGCGAAGAAGACTGATGGCGGCTACATCGTCAACGGAGCAAAGACGTTCATCTCGAGCGGCAAGACAGCCGACATCATCGTGACTTTCGTGAAGACCGGCGAGGGCAATCGCCCCGACGCCTTCAGCCTCATCATTATCGAAGACGGCATGGACGGCTTCGACCACGGCCGCAAGCTTCACAAGATGGGTTCGCACGGCCACGACACCGCCGAGCTCAGCTTTGTTGACGTGTTCGTTCCAGACGAGAACCTCATCGGGGGTGTCGAGGGGCACGGATTCGTGCAGCTCATGGAGAACCTCCCGCTCGAGCGCCTCTCGATCGGTGTCGCTGCGACGGCAATCGCTGCTGCGGGGTTCCAGTGGACGCTCGACTACACGAAGAGCCGCGAGGCGTTTGGAAAGCCCGTCGCCGACTTCCAGAACTCGCGCTTCAGCCTCGCTGACATGGCAACAACGGTCGACGTTATGTGGGCATACATCGACCGTGCCATGAAGCTGTTCATGGAGGGCAAGCTCACCGCAGACGAGGCTGCCAAGGTCAAGTTCTGGTGCACCGAGCGCGAGTGGGAGATCCTCGACCAGGGCGTCCAGCTCCACGGTGGCTACGGCTACATCACCGAGTACCCGATCGCGCGCGCATTCCTCGATGCGCGCGTCCACCGAATCTACGGCGGCACCAACGAGGTCATGCGTGAGATCGTTGCGCGCGCAGTGACCGGCCGAAAGTAGCGCTGTCGGCACTGCGCCGAAAGAACGCACAAGACTCGCGCATGTCCCCACTAGCATGGGGGCATGCGCGAGTCTTTTCAACTCATCGAAGCGAGCATCGCAGACGTGCTCGGAGCCTACGAAACAGGGTCGGCCACGCCGACGAGCGTGACCGAAAGCTACCTCGCTCGCATCGAAGCGTACGACCTTGGCGATGACGGACTTCACGCTGTCGTTGTGCCCAACCCAGACGCGCTCGCTCAAGCGGCAGAGTCCGACGCCCGCTGGAAAGCTGGCACGCAGCGCGCGCTCGAGGGCGTGCCATTCACCGTCAAAGATTCGTACATGGTGCGTGGCCTCACTGTCGCCTCAGGCTCACCGGCGTTCGAGCACCTCGTCGCGCAGTGGGATGCATTCTCAGTCGAGAAGCTCCGGGAAGCGGGGGCGGTGCTCATCGGCAAGACAAACATGCCGCCCATGGCCGACGGCGGCATGCAGCGTGGCGTCTACGGACGAGCCGAGTCGCCCTACAACCGCGACTACCTTGCAGCAGCCTACGCCTCAGGGTCTTCGAACGGGTCGGCCGTCGCGACGGCAGCAAACCTTGCAGTCTTCGGCATGGGCGAGGAAACAGTC
The DNA here is from genome assembly GCF_043080205.1 of Leucobacter sp. NPDC015123. Classification (NCBI taxonomy): domain Bacteria; kingdom Bacillati; phylum Actinomycetota; class Actinomycetes; order Micrococcales; family Microbacteriaceae; genus Leucobacter; species Leucobacter sp. NPDC015123. Next base: position 233,000 of record NZ_JBIBVH010000005.1, read on the forward strand.
TCAAGCGGCCGCAGCCCGGCCTCAAACAACGGCCTGTGCGCCTACACCCCCTCCTGGGGCGTGCTGTCAATCCGCGGGAACTGGCCGCTGTTCCCGGCGCGCGACGTCGTCGTTCCGCACACGCGGTCAATGCCAGACATGCTCAGGTTGCTCGACGTGCTCGTGCAGGACGACGAGGTCACCCGCGGGGACTTCTGGCGGGCCCAGAACGCCGTCCCTGTGCCCGCGCCGAGCGAGCATCGGCCAGAGTCATACCTTGCCCTCGCGGAAGCGCCAGAACGCGAGGGGGAGTCGAAAGCCGGGCCCGAACTGCATGCCCAGCCGCTTGCGGGCAAACGTTTCGCGGTGCCGAAGATGTACCTCGGCCTCGATCCTGACTTCCCCATTGCGGTTCGCCCGACAGTGCTCGACCTGTGGGCGGACGCGTGCGCCCGTCTCGAAGCGCTTGGCGCCGAGGTCGTCGAAACTGGTTTCCCCCTCATCGAACGCTACGAGGGCGATCGCCCCGGCCAGGAAAACGTCGGCGAGCTCGGGGTGCTGCCCGACGGCTGGATGGACACCGAGTTCAACCACTTCCTCGCGTACGGCTGGGACGACTTCCTTCGCGCAAACGGCGACCCCGCGATCCCCACGCTCGCGGACGTCGACCCCGATACGATCTTCCCGCAGCCCCCAGGCACGCTGCCCGACCGTTACGAAGAAGTCGAAGACTACGCGAACCGTTACCGCGCGGTCGTCGCGTTCGCGAAGGCTGGCATCCCGGACCCGCGGGAGCGCCCCGACTTCGCTGCCGGTCTGCGCGCGCTCGTTCAGTTGCGCGAGGACCTGTTCGAGTCGTGGCTGCAGACCGAAGGGTTCGACGCCGTCGTGTTCCCGGCAAACGCCGACGTGGGGCGCGAATCGGCCGAGCGTGAGAAGGCAGCTGCGGACCACGCGTGGTCGAACGGCGTCTTCTTCTCGAACGGGAACTACGCACTGCGCCACCTCGGAATTCCCACGGTCACCGTCGCGATGGGAGTCATGGCCGATATTGGCATGCCTGTTGGGCTCACGTTCGCCGGCGCCGCGTATTCAGACCCCGAGCTGCTGCGTCTCGGCACACTTTTCGAGGCGGCCGGCGACGGATCGCTCCGTGTCGCTCCTGAGTCGACGCCAGCCCTCTGAGAGCGCCGCGTGCGTGCCGCGCTATGCGCACCGCACGGGCTCCGTGGGGCAGGCCACTCGTGCTCGCGCCCGGCGCGTGGGGCCGGTTCCTAGACCACCGGGTCGTCGGCTGCCTCAGAGACGGGCTCATAACGGTCAACGCTTCGCGCAAGCTTTCGCAGCAGGACGGCAAGGCGCTCGCGTTCCGGCCTGCTCATTGCGCCGAGGAGGCGCTCCTCTGAATCAGTGAGTCGTGTCATCGCCGCATCGACGAGTGTCTGGCCGAGGGGGGTCATTTCGACAAGCACGCCTCTGCCGTCGTTGGGGTCGGTGAGGCGGCGCACGAGCTCGCGTTCGACGAGCCTGTCGATCCTGTTCGTCATGGTGCCGCTTGAGACCATTGTCTGCTGCACAAGCACTTTCGGGCTTTGTCGGTAGGGTGCGCCACCGCGGCGCAGCACAGCGAGTACATCAAACTCCCATGAGGCGAGCCCTGAACGCTCGAACGCGTGGGAGCGCGCCCGGTCGAGATGTTTCGCGATTCGCGAGAGCCGCGAGAACACGGTGAGTGGTGCGAAATCGAGGTCTGGGCGTGCTGCGCTCCACGACGCGATGATCCCGTCAACCTCGTCGGTCGAGTCTGGCGTGCGGTCTTCCATCTGCTCATTATCTCGGGTTGCTGAAGTTTTTTCCCCGTGAACCCGCCGCAGTTTGCCCCGTTCTGCCCGAGACGTGCGAAAGTAGTCGCGAGGTCTGGCAGACTATATCTGTACCGGCTTCGGTGCGATCCGCCTTGGTGTAATGGCAGCACGACAGCCTTTGGAGCTGTTAAGTCTAGGTTCGAATCCTAGGGGCGGAGCGGTGGCGGCTGGGGCGAACCCACCGCCGCGCGTCGGTATCGGCGCAGTTCCGCGCAGTGCTCACGCACTCGCGAACGAGAAAGGGACACCCGACATGACAGAACGTTCTCTCGCTGTCGTCATTCTGGCCGCTGGCCAGGGCACTCGGATGAAGTCGACGCTTCCCAAGGTGCTGCACCGCATCGGCGGACGCTCACTCATCGAGCATGTGCTCGACACTGCGGCGGCTGTCTCGCCGCAGAAAATCGTCGCCGTCGTTCGGCATGAGCGTGAACGGGTTGCCGAGGCGATCCTGAACCACGCCCCCGACACGATCATTGTTGATCAGGACGAGGTGCCCGGCACTGGCCGCGCGGTCGAGCTCGCGCTTGCGGCGCTCCCCGCTGACTTCGACGGCTCGGTCGTCGTGCTGTCGGGCGACGCTCCGCTTGTCGATGGCCCGTCTATTCGCAGCCTGCTCGATGGCCATTTCGCCGAGCACCGCGACATGACACTGCTGTCCGCGCTACTCGATAACCCGACAGGCCTTGGCCGCATCCTTCGCGACGCGGATGGCGGCATGACTGGCATCGTCGAAGAAAAGGACGCGACGGACGAGCAGCGTAGGATCGGTGAGATCAACGGCGGCATCTACGTCTTCACGCACCGCGCTCTGGCGCAGGCGCTCGGTGAGATCGACACGAACAACGCGCAGGGCGAGAAGTACCTGACTGATGCGGCCGCGCGCATCCTCGCGAGAGGCGGCGGGGTTGAGGCTGTCGCGACGAACGATCCGTGGGTCGTCGCGGGCGTGAACGACCGCGCTCAGCTCGCCGATGCTGGCCGTGAGCTGAACGCTCGCATCATCCGCGAGCATCAGCGAAATGGCGTGACAATCATGGACCCGGCGACGACGTGGATCGACGCTGACGTGTCGATCGAGTCGGATGTCGAGATTCTGCCTGGAACGTTCCTGCATGGCGCGACGTCAATTGCGACAGGAGCCATCATCGGCCCCGACACGACCCTGACTGACTGCGAGGTCGGTGAGGGGGCGCGCGTTCGCCGTTCTGAGGCGACGCTTGCGGCGTTCCACGCGGGTGCAGAGGTTGGCCCGTTCGCGTTCATCCGTCCGGGCACCGAGCTTGGCGAGGGCGGCAAGATCGGGGCGTTCGTCGAGGCGAAGAATGCGCAGATCGGTGAGGGCTCGAAGGTGCCACACCTGAGCTACGTCGGTGATGTCACGATCGGTACCGGCTCGAATATCGGTGCGGGCACGATTGTCGCGAACTATGACGGCGTGAACAAGCATCAGACCGTTGTCGGGGATGCGGTGCGAATCGGTTCGAAGAACGTGCTCATCGCACCGGTTACCATTGAAGACGGAACGTACACCGCGGCGGGAACAATCGTGCGTAAGCCCGTGCCCGCTGGTGCGCTCGCGATGACGGTTGCCCCTCAGCGGAATCTGGAGGGCTGGGTCGCTGCGAACCGCCCCGGAACGAGTTCCGCTGCCGCTGCCGAGCGGGCCGCGAGCCCCGAGGCCGCCTCAGACTCACTCAACGACACATCTCATACAAAGTAATCACTGAAGGGCAAGTGGGAAAGCACTGATGAGCAAAATCGAGATGACCGGGCAGAAGAAGCTCGTTCTCATTACCGGCCGAGCGTATCCTGAGCTCGCCGAACAAGTTGCCGCTGAACTCGGCGCTGAACTCGTTCCCACCGATGCCCGAACCTTTGCGAACGGCGAGCTCTACGCTCGGTTCGATGAGAGTGTCCGCGGATCGGACGCGTTTGTCATTCAGTCGCACACTGACCCGATCAATGAGTGGCTCATGGAGCAGCTCATCATGGTCGATGCCCTGAAGCGCGCCTCGGCGAAGCGCATCACAGTTGTGGCGCCGTTCTACCCGTACTCGCGCCAGGACAAGAAGGGCCGCGGCCGCGAGCCCATCTCGGCGCGCCTCATCGCAGACCTGTTTAAGACGGCTGGGGCCAACCGCATCATGTCGGTCGACCTGCACGCACCGCAGATTCAGGGCTTCTTCGACGGCCCACTCGATCACCTGTTTGCGATGCCTGTGCTGCTCGAGCACTTCGAGAAGAACCTGAACCGTGACGACCTGACGGTCGTGTCGCCCGACATGGGGCGCGTTCGCGTCGCGGACGTCTGGAGCGACCGCCTCGGTGCTCCGCTTGCGATCATCCACAAGCGTCGCGACCCGTCTGTCGCGAACCAGGCCTCGGTGCACGGCATCGTCGGCGACGTGAAGGATCGCTGGTGCCTCATGGTCGACGACATGATCGACACCGGCGGCACTATCTCGAAGGCTGCCGAGGCGCTCAAGCAGGCCGGCGCCCGCGGGGTGACGATTGCCGCGACGCATGCTATTTTCTCGGGTAAGGCGATTGAGCACCTGTCGCGTGACTTCATCGATCAGGTCGTCGTCATGGATACCCTGCCGGTTCCCGAAGAGAAGCGCTTTGAGAAGCTCACGGTGCTGCCGATCGCCCCGCTGCTTGCGAAGGCGATTCACGAGGTCTTCGAAGATGGATCGGTGACGTCGATGTTTGAGGGCGCCGCCTAGTCAGGCGCGGCGTAGCCATGCGCGTCGTACGAGTGGCGCTCACCGGGTGCGGCGGGATCGGGTCCCGCGTCGCGGTGGCGCTGCTCGATCGGCGCGCTCGCTTGTCTGCACGCTGGGGTGTCGACGTGCGACTTGTCGCGGTGTGCGGGAGCGCGTCTGGGATCGTGCGTGACAGTGGTCTCACCGCGGCAGACATCGCCGAACGGGACGGGTGGGCGCCGCGGCTTGTCGGCGCGACCTTTCTTGAACAGGCAAACCCCGACGTCGTGATTGACGCCGGGCCGAACGATTACGTGTCGGGTGGGCCGGGGCTCGACCACCTCGACTGGGCGACGCGGCGTGGCATCCACGCGATCATGGTGTCGAAGAGCGCGCTCGCGCTGCACGGGGCGAGGCTTTTCGAGACCGCGCAGGCAAGCGGAAGCCGAGTGCACGCGAGCGGGGCGAGTTCGGCGGCGCTGCCCGCCGTTGATTTTCTGCGACACAATCTCGCGGGTGCAGAAATCACACGCGTCGAGGCGGCGCTCACTGGAACGAGCTCGTTCGTGCTCGACGAGGTTGTGAGATCAGGATCGACGCTCGAGGCCGCAATCGCCGATGCGGTAGCGCGCGGGATCGCGGAGCCCGACCCCGCATTCGACCTTGACGGCCGGGATACGGCTGCCAAGCTTGTCGTCATCGCCGGTATTGCGCTCGGTGTGTGGCTGCCGCTTGAGAGCGTGGAGCGTGAGAGCGTGTTCGAAGTGTCCGACCACCAGGTGCGCGCCTGGCGGCAGACAGGCGCCAAGGCCGCGCTTGTTGGAGTCCTCGAGCGCGTGGGAACTGGCTATGCTGCTCGGGTCGAGCTGCGATCCTACGACCAAACGCACCCCTACTCGGCGGCGAGGGGAAGCACGAAGGCTCTGATGGTGACGGCCGAAGGTTTCGGCGAGTACACGCTCGTCGGTGGCGCATCGACGCCGCAGGCGACTGTTGCCGCAGTGCTCAAGGATTTCGAGCACCTTCTCGCCGAGCTCTAGTATCGGGCGTCAGGCTTCCGACTGCGCGATGCCGCGTGATGCAGTGCGGTGCCGCGTGCTGCGATCGCCCGAGAAACTTGGGCCCCAACGCGAAGCTATAGTGAAGAGCTATGTGGAATATAGATTCCACAGTTCTTGTGCAATACTCCGAGATTCCGAAGACTGTGTAATCGGAGGCAGCAACGCTGCAGTCTCACAAGCCTGGAATAAGGAAGAGTCACACCCATGACTATGAAGAAGAAGTTTTCTCTCATTGCCGCTCTCGCGGTGAGTGCGCTCGCACTGAGTGCCTGCAGCTCGGCGGCTCCTGAAGCAGAGGGCGGCGATGCCGAGCGCACCGTGAAGATCGTGACATCAAACGATGCCCCCTTCTCGTTCGTTGACGAAGCGACGGGTGAACTGACGGGGATCGACGGTGAGATGCTCGGTGCGATGGCAGAAGAGCTCAATTGGAAGATCGAAGTCGTCGTCACCGACTTTGCGACGATGCCGCAGACCGTGCTCTCGAAGAAGGCTGATTTCATTGCCGACGGCCTGTACGTGACCGACTCGCGTAAGGAGACGCTCGCGTTCTCGGACACATGGTACTACCAGGGCGAGGGAATGCTTGTTCCCGCGAACTCGACGTTCGCGTCACGCGATGATGCGCGCGGCAAGACTGTAGGCGTGATGACTGGGACCACGCACCTCGAGATCGCCCAGGAGCTGACCGACGAGGCGAACATCAAGCAGTACGACTCGCAGGCAAACCTCATCCAGGCGATCGCGAACGGTCAGGTTGACGCAGGCTTCACCGACCAGGCAGTGGTGGCGTGGAGTCTGGTGCAGAACCCGAACGACAAGGTGAAGCTCGTTTCGCCCTACGATCCGTACTTCCCGGGAACCATCGCGGCCGCCTTCCGACAGGACGCAGACAGCGACGCAATGCGTGAAGAGCTCAACGGTGCGCTCGCGAACCTCAAGGCTTCGCCGAAGTACCTCGAGATCTTGCAGAAGTACGGCCTCGGCGAAGACAACATCGCGGAGTAACGAACGCGTCGATAGTGGAGCACTGCACGTGCTCCACTATCTCCGTTTGAGGAGAAGTCTTGGAATTCATTGAAAATGTGATCGGTGTGATGCCGAAGCTCATCAAGGGCGTGCCTGTCGTCGCGCAGCTCGCGCTCGGGGCGATGATCCTTGCCCTGGTGCTTGGCCTGCTCATCGCCCTTGCCCGCCTCTCATCGAGCCGCATTCTGCGCGGTATCGCTGTGGTCTATGTCGAAGTGCTCCGCGGCACCCCGCTGCTCGTGCAGCTCGTCTACATTTACTTCGTGCTCCCAGTCGTTGGTGTGCAGCTCGACCCAATCGCAGCCGGCATTATCGGTCTCGGGCTGAACTATGCCGCGTACCTGTCCGAGGTCTACCGGACCTCGATTCTTGCAATCGACAGCGGTCAAACCGAGGCTGCGCTGTCGCTCGGGTACACACCCACGAAGGCGCTCTGGCGTATCGTGATCCCGCAGTCATTCAAGGTTGCGCTTGGTCCGATCGGCAACTACTTCATTGCAATGGTCAAGGACACGGCACTGACTTCCGTCATCGCAGTCTCTGAGATCTTGAAGACCGCAAATACGCTGAATTCCCAGACATTCCAGACAGTCGAGATTTACACCGCAGCAGCGGTCCTGTACCTTGCGTTGTCGCTGCCGCTCTCGCGGCTCGTGATCGTACTTGAGAAGAAGGTGAGAAGCCGTGCCTAACCCAGTCATTCAGATTCAGGATGTGCATAAGAGCTTCCTTATCGGGGAGAAGCCAAGCTTCTGGAAGCGGCTCATCGGAGGCAAGGACACCCGTAGAACCCTTGAGGTTCTCAAGGGCGTTGATCTTGACGTGTTGCCCGGCGAGACCGTCGTGTTGATCGGATCGAGCGGCTCAGGGAAGTCAACACTGCTGCGCTGCATCAACAAGCTTGAGGTGATCGACAGCGGCAAGATTCTCGTGAACGATCACCTGGTGGGGTACCGCGAGAGCGCCGGGGGGCTTGTCGCGGAGTCGGCGAGAGAGACTGCTCGCAAGCGCACGGACATCGGAATGGTGTTCCAGCACTTCAACCTTTTCATGAACAAGACGGCGCTTGAGAACGTCATGGCGCCGCTCATGCACGTGAAGAAGCTGTCACAGCAGCAGGCGCGTGCCCTCGCCGAGCCGGCGCTTGCGAGGGTCGGCCTGGCTGACCGCATGGCGAACTACCCGTCCAGGCTTTCGGGCGGCCAGAAACAGCGCGTTGCGATCGCACGTGCGATGGCCATGGAACCAAACGTCATGCTGTTCGACGAGCCGACCTCGGCGCTCGACCCAGAGCTCGTCGGCGAAGTTCTCGCAGTCATCAAGAACATCGCTGCGTCGGGGACAACAATGGTTATCGTGACCCACGAAATGCAGTTCGCTCGCGAGATCGGCGACCGCATCGTGGTGATGGACGGTGGCCAGATCGTCGAGCAGGGCCCTCCCGAGGACGTCTTTGGGGACCCGCAGCACTCGCGCACGCGGGCGCTGCTTCGCCGCTCGGGAATCTTGGACACGCCTGAGACCGAGGCTGTCACAGTCTTCCCGGAGGTCGACGAAGACTAAGCGCGAGGGTTCTCGCTATTACGGCCGTTCTGCGCTGGATTCGTCCGGCCAGGACGGCCGTTGCCGTACGCGCGCTCCTTGAGGATGTCGTTCACGATGTCAATGAGTTCGCGAATCGCGGGGGAGTACACGCTGTTCCGGCGACGGATCACTGCGATCGTGTCGTAGAGTGGCGTCTCAAACGGGGCCACGTGGATCTCTGGTGGAAAGCTGACGTTCTGAGTCACGGCTCGCGACACCATTGTGTCACCGAGGCCGCGCTTGACGAGTTCGAGTGCGGCCTCCAGGTATTCCACCTCGAAGCGTGGCTGGAGGCGCAGACCGCGCTCCTGCGCGCGCTCGCTGAGCTGTCGCCGCGTGGGGTCATTCCAGCTGTAGCTTGCGTCGTACAGCACGACAGGGTGCGCGACGATCTGATCGATGCTCACTGCCGTCGCCACTCGCTCAGGATGAATTGAGGCCCAGAGGACCTCGTCCTGCACAAGCGGGAACACCTCAAGCTCTTCGTCAGGCACCGGGAGGACCACGATGCCCGCCTCGAGTTGACCGTTTCGAACGCCCTCGACGACTTCGAAGGAGTTCTGGCCGAAGAGGCGAAGGTTGACGTTCGGGCGGCGCCTATGAAACCTCTCGACCATGTCGGGGAGGAAGTAGAAGTTTGCGTTGCGCAGCACCCCGAGCGAGATTGATCCGCGCTGTATTCCCCGAAGCTCGATGAGTGCCTCGTCAGCGAGCTCGGACGTCTCGACAATCTGGCGCGCCCAGCCCAGCAGCTCGTTGCCCGCCGCTGTCAGCGCGAGCCTGCGACCAGTGCGTATGAAGAGCGGCAACTCGTGGTGCTCCTCAAGTTTTCTGATGAGCGCCGAGATCGTCGGCTGCGAAACGCCGAGGCGGCTCGCTGCACTTGTGAAGGAGCCATGCTCGGCGGCGTACACAAATGCCCGAAGCTGAGTGATTGTCATAGCCTAACCCTATGTGATCTCTAGTTCACTGCCCCGTTGTATTGTTGCTCTCGCGTTTTTACGATCAGAGCTATGAAGTTCACCACCCCAATTCTGACAAAGTACGACGGCCGGTTCACCCGGCTGAAGACCCCACTCGACGTTCCCGCGGCGCAGCGCGATCCCCAGGTCGTTGAGACAGTGTCCGCGATGCTCCTCGATATCGAGAAGCGAGGCCTCGACGCTGTTCGCGACTACGCCCGCAAGCTTGACCGCTGGGATGGTAGCGACTTCGAGATCTCTCGGGAGACAATCGCGAGCAGTGGAGATCGCATCGCCCCTGACCTGCGTGCTGCAATCGAGCTCGGAGCTGAGCGGACCCAGGCGTTCGCTCGCCGCCAGCGCGAGGGGCACGTTGACTTCGACGTCGAGCTCGCGCCAGGCCTGCACACCGGAGTGCGCTACATTCCCGTTGGCCGCGTTGGCGCATACATGCCCGCAGGGCGATTCCCGCTCACAGCGAGCGCCTTCATGACTGTCGGCGTTGCCAAAGCAGCCGGCGTGCCCCACGTTGTTGCGTGCACCCCGCCGCAGCCCAACGGGCAAGCAAACGACGCCGTGCTCTACACGGCGCACGTGTCGGGTGCGGACCGGGTCTTCATGCTCGGGGGAGTTCAGGCGCTCGCCGCGATGGCGTTTGGGCTGATCGACGAACTGCCGGCAGACATGCTCGTTGGCGCAGGCAATGCATTTGTCGCCGAGGCGAAGCGTCAACTCTTTGGCAGGGTCGCGATTGACCTGCTTGCTGGCCCATCTGAGGTTGCGGTGATCTCCGATGAGACTGCCGACCCAGAGATCGTGGCAGCCGACCTGCTTGGTCAGGCAGAGCACGGCCCGAACTCCCCGGCCGCCCTTGTTACCACCGATGAGGCTCACGGCCTGGCGGTCATGGAGGCGGTCGAACGCCAGCTGCAGACACTGTCGACAGCCGAGATCTGTGGCCCAGCATGGCGCGACTACGGTTCGGTCACTGTTGCAGAGAGCCGCGAAGTTGCTGCGGCGCTCATGGACGATCTGGCCCCGGAGCACCTTGAGGTCATCACCGGTGACGACGAGTGGTATCACGAGAACCTTCGCAACTACGGTTCGATCTTCGTTGGCGAGTGGAGCACGGTTGCCTATTCCGACAAGGGGATGGCGGGCACGAACCACACGCTGCCGACCGCTGGCGGCGCGAAGCACAGCGCGGGACTCTCGGTGTCGCGCTACCTCAAGCCGCTGACGTACCAGCGCGTCGAGCGGGAGGCAACGCCGACTGTTGCGCCTGCGACGATCACCATCTCGGCGTCTGAGGGGATGACGGCCCATGAGGCCACAGCGCAGATGCGGCTCGACCGCTTCAACGGCGTCGCCTAGGCGGCCTGCCCCCTGCAACACGCGAGTGCCCCGCACCCCCGAGAGTCGGTGGGTGCGGGGCGCTCGCGTTTCGCAGGCTTAGCGTGGCAACGTCGCGTGGACCGCGAATCCTTCGCCCGCGCCGGTTTCGCCTGTTGGGCCAGCAGTGACTGTGCCGCCGAGCGCCGCTACACGCTCGCGCAGACCGGCGAGGCCGAGGCCTGACCCGGGCGCGGGCGGCGCTTCGACGGGCGCGTGACTGTTCTCGACGGCGACAGTGATCTCGTCGTCACCAAGTGTGACTGTCACGTCGATCGCCGCGCCGGGGGCGTGACGCATGGCGTTCGCGAGGCTTTCTTGGACGACCCGATAGACGGTCAGGCCCGTCGCGGAGAGCACGGGTTCGGTGGTGACGCCGCCGCTTTGGGTGAACGTGATCTCCGCGCCCGAGTTGCGGCTGCCTTCGATGAGTGCTGGCAGGTCTGAGAGCGTCGGCTGCGGCGCGAGCGGGGCCGTGCCGTCGCTGTCGCGGAGGGTTGCGAGGAGCCCCCGCATCTCCGAGAGCGCCTGACGTGAGGACTGCGCGATTGCCGCAAACTCTGCCTCTGCCTCGTCGCCGAGCCCGGGAATGCGGTACTTTGCCGTGTTTGCTTGGATACTCACGACAGACATGCTGTGTGCGACAACGTCGTGGAGTTCCCGGGCGACGAGGTTGCGCTCCGAGAGTTCGCGCTGTTTCGCGTCGAGTTCTGCGCTGTGCTGGCGTTCGGCGCGGAGCGCCCCGCGGTTTTCAAGGATTCCCTGCAGCACGATTCCGCCGAGCCCGAGGCCGAGCGCCACAGAACTGCTGATGACGAGGCTGGTGATCGCGCCTGCTGTGAAGCCCGTACCTGACATCGCTACGGCCGCGATAACTGCGAGTTGGGGCAGCGCGAGTGCCGCTAGTACCCAGCGCCAATCGTGACGCAGCCCGATGATGAACGCCAGGAGGGCCTGCACGATGAGCGCTGGCACGGGCCACGGCCACGGTGTCTCGACTGGCTCCGCGGTGATGAGCGCCATTGCGGCCGGCGCGATGGTGCCGAGGGCAATCGCGATGGCAGGGAGGCGCAGCGCGAGCGCCACGGCTGTTGCTTCTGCTGTTGCGAGCACCATGGCGATCGCGGGATGTACATCGTAGAGCGTGGCGAGGAGTGGCCAGGAGACGGCGATCGTCGCGACTGCCGCAAATCCGATTAGGATCCAGGACCAGCCTGTGAACGATGTGAATGCGAGCTGAGAAGTCGAGGCCCCGTCTGCTGCCGGGGTTCTCGTAGCCCCATTGCCCGGTGTCGAGGGGGTGGTTCCGCCGAGCCCTGCCCGGGTCAGCGAGATGTCGAACGTGGCGAGTGCGCGCATGACGACGGGGGTCAGCGCGAGGGCGATAACGCCGAAGAGTGTGTACGTCAGGCTCTCGGCTGCGCGGGAGTAGGCGGCCTCGAGGGTGAGGGCATCGCCGAAGATGGCACGGAGCATGTTGCCCGGAAAGACGCTGTCGTTTTCGGGGAGGAAGCGGGCCCAAATGGCCCATGTCGTTCCGCCGAGAGCTGCAGCGAGCCATGCGACACCGACGGAGAAAGTGATGGCGCGCACAGGGAACGCGACAAGCGTCTCGAATGCGAGGTCGAGCCAGCGACGGCCGTCAGCCATGATGCGCATGAACCCGCCGAGGCCGGGGCTAGGCGCCCGGTACGCGGGCGCGGGGACTGCCGCACCCCACCAGGCGGCCCGCGTCCGTGACAGTTCAGCGAACTTCGTCGCGAGGAGGAGCGTCGCTGGCAGGAGCAGGGCCCCCAGCCAGATGACGAGGGTAGCGATGCCGACCGATGCGAGCGGGACAAGGAGCGAGAAGGCGAAGAGTGAGATGAAGAAACCCGGAAGGACGTAGCCGATATCGCGCATCACGAGGGCCGGGTTGTAGAGGCCCGACCAGGCGCAAGCACGCGCTCGGTGTGGCGCCGCTTGAGTTGTTGTCTTCACCATGGTTCAATCCCTGTCTCTCGTCCGGCCAGCGGCCGGTGAGGCCAATCCGCCGGCATTGGTGGTGCCGGTGATGCCAACTGTAGAGGGCGCGCTTGCTGGAGCGCGTCACCCTGGCGAGTGAATTCGATCGCCTGAGGGGTCACCCGCGAGAGTGAAGTTGGGGGTTCCTCTGTTCTGCGCGGCCGTAGGGTGCGCTCGAGCATAGGATCGACACATGCCCATTTCCGAATCCGATCGCTCGTCAATCCGTGTCGCGATTGTCGATGACCAGGCCATGGTGCGTCAGGGCTTTGGTGCGCTGCTTGGCGCGCAGCCCGACATCACTGTCGTTGGGGACGCGGCTGACGGTGACGAGGTCACCGAACTTGTTCGCCGGACGCGACCCGACGTGATCTTGATGGACATTCGCATGCCGCGAATGAATGGACTTGACGCGACGCGTGCGGTTCTCACTGCGCCTGGCAACGTGCACCCGCGCGTCATCATGCTGACGACGTTTGATGCCGACGAGTATGTGTTCTCGGCGCTTCGGGCGGGAGCGAGTGGGTTCCTATTGAAGGACGCAAGCGCCGAGGATCTCATTGGGGCGGTGAGGATCGTTGCCGCCGGTGAGGCGCTCCTCTCGCCGTCAGTGACTCGTCGGCTCATCGCGGACTACGCTGCGCGCCCCGAACGAAAGCCGTCGGCGAGCCTATCTCAGGTGACCGAGCGTGAGCTCGACGTGATGCGACTGGTTGCGGCCGGGAATACGAATGCCGAGATCGCGGGGCACCTGTTTCTCTCGGAGCAGACCGTGAAGACGCACGTCTCGCGCTTGCTGAGCAAACTCGGTCTTCGCGACCGAACCCAGCTCGTGATCGCAGCGTACGAGTCGGGGCTCGTCACGGCTGGAGGGTGAATCCGCTGTGAAATTACGCCCTGAGCGCTAGACCGGGGCAAGTAGTTGCCAATGGCAACTAAAAGAGTAGGCTGGGCATATGCCAGTGAACCCTTCTGAGAACGCCGCTGCAGAACTCCTCGCGGCGATCGTCGGCCTGGTGTCGAACTGGACGGCCGCGGTCACGCACGGCAGCATCGCCGCCGAGGTCGGTGTCGACATCGCCGAGGGCGACGTGCGCGCCCTGTACCTCATCGGGACACACGGCGCGGACACGAGCACGGGCGTGAGGCCCGCTGAGCTCGCGGACGAGCTGCGATTGAGCAGGCCTACGATGAGCAAGGCGCTCGCGCGGCTCACCGTAGCCGGGCTCGTCGAGAAGTCCCAAAGCGCGACCGACGCCAGATCGATAACGCTCTCACTCACACGCGAGGGTGAGGCCGCCTACGCAAGGCTCGTCGAGGCTGGCGTACGCATCGTCGAGGAGGCGACCGCGCAGCTGACGCCCGCAGAGATTCGCACAGTGACTGGCGTCGCAACGAGGCTGCTTCGGCCGGAAACCCACGGCTAGAAGCTGGCGGCTGCATCGCCGCCACAGCGCCGCTCCGATCGGGGCTGCGCATGCAACCGAAGGAGAAACACAATGACCCGCACGTACGTAGTGACTGGTTCGGCCTCAGGCATTGGAGCCACAACCGCGAAGACCTTGCGCGACAGGGGAGACCGTGTGATCGGCATCGACCTGAAAAACGCAGAGGTTGAAGCGGACCTGTCGAGCCGCGAAGGCCGAATCGACGCGGCCGCGCGTGCGACCGAGCTCGCCGGCGGCGTGATCGACGGCGTTATCGCCTGCGCAGGCATCTCGGCGCCGATCTCGAAGACAATCTCGATCAACTACTTCGGTGTGACCGAGCTCCTCGAGGCCCTTCAGCCGGCGCTCGCCGCAGCTGAAGCGCCCCGCGCTGCTGTCGTCTCGTCGATGGCATCGCTGCAGCCCAACTCGAAGGAGATGGTCGAGGCCGCGCTCTCAGGCGACGAGGCCAAGACCCTCGCCGTCGCCGACGCAGTCGTCGCACAGGGCCCAGAGGTTGGCTACCTCGTCTACCCGTCGTCCAAGCGGGCGATCGCTCGCTGGGTGCGCCGCGAGGCAGTCACCCCGACGTGGGCCGGCGCAGGCATCGCCCTCAACGCCGTCGCGCCGGGCACAGTCATCACCCCCATGACCGAGGAACTCCTCGCGACGGTAGAGGGGCGCGCTATGGTCGACTCCGCCGTACCGATGCCGCTCAACTCGCATCAGCCTGCGCAGTCGATCGCTGACGTGCTGGTGTGGCTGACCGACGAGCAAAACACCCACATGGCCGGTCAGGTCATCTACTGCGACGGTGGCGCAGATGCGACGCTCCGCGGCGACGACATTTGGTCGTGGAACGACTAGCCCGCGGCATCCTGATCCGGTGAAATAGTTTCTTCCCCGGGAGCGTTTCACCGACTGGGAAACGCTCCCGGAAGAAACGAGGCGGCAATGACACACGCGGCGGGAACTGAGACAGACGTGCCTTCCGAGGTGTACAGGGCCGCGTCCGACGCGGAAGCGCGTGGCCTTGCAGTCGAGTTCGTGGTGCGTGACGGCACCGGCCGACCGACGCGCGCAGACTTCGGCGGCGCGCAGATCGTGAAGAGCGTCGTCGTGCAGCGCGGGGAGGGATTCGTCTTCGTACTCACCCCGCTCGACGGCCAGTTCAGCTGGGCGAAACTGCGAGCCCACCTCGGCGTGAACCGGCTCTCACTGCCTGACGCCGACGCGGCCTACACCGCAACCGGGTACAAGCGCGGCACCATCACGCCGCTCGGGTCGAACACAGCTTGGCCGGTCATCATTGACGAAAGCCTGAGCGGTCAGACAGTTGTCGTTGGCGCTGGCAGCCCGGGAATTGGTGCGCTCGTAAGCGCTGACGAGCTCGCCCAGGCGTATGGTGCCGACATCGTGCAGCTGACTGGCGCCGCAACTGAATAGGAGTGCAACGTGAACGAGTCCTCTCCAACCGTCGTTGGCATGATCGGCGGTCACGGCCAGATCGCGCTGAGAACGACCAGGCTGCTGAGCGCGGTGGGGCACCGAGTGTTGAGCGTCATTCGAAACCCCGACCACGCCGCCGACGTCGAACTCGCGGGCGGTGAGCCAGTGATGCTTGACCTTGAACGAACGAATGGTGACGAGCTCGCGCGTGCGCTCGGCGCCGCAGGCACGCTGGTGTTCGCCGCCGGCGCTGGGCCCGGTTCAGGGCCAGAGCGCAAGGAGACCGTCGACCATCAGGGGGCGCTCACAACGATGACCGCGGCAGCGCAGCTCGGTGCGCGGGTCGTGCAGATCTCCTACATCGGGGTCGCCACCGCGCCGCCGGAGTCGATGGGCGTCGACTTTGCCGCCTACCAGCGGGCGAAGTACGCAGCAGATCTTGCGCTCGAAGCGAGCGGGCTTGACTGGGTCATCGTGCGGCCAGGAACGCTGACGAACGACGCGGGGGCAGGTCGAGTGACTGTCGGTGCGCGACTCGATCGCGGTCCGGTGAGCCGCGACAACGTCGCTCGGGTGCTCGCCGAAATCGTCGCACGCCCTAAGCTCAGGGGCCTAACCGTTGACATCCTCGACGGTGATACTGAGATCGAGCGGGCTGTCGCGAACCTCGGGTCGTAGCAGAGGTTCAAGTCGTGTAAGATTAGTGGCTGTACTTCGGCGAGGGGCGCGCGAGCGCCCGTTATCGACGCGGAACGAACTCCCCACATCGGGGCATCGCTGCGTCGCACGTTACAAGTGCGAGAAACCACGCCGGTGGGGATACCCACCCGACACGGGGCGAGAGCCCGCAAGGAGAATCATTATGAGCGTAGAGAACAAGCTCGACGCAGCTGCACGCGACAACTTTGGCAAGGGCGCGGCCCGCAAGCTCCGTGCTGCTGGCAAGACCCCCGTAGTCGTCTACGGTCACGGCACCGATCCCAAGCACATCACCGTTGAGACGCACCCGCTGAGCCTGATCGTGCGCCAGGCTAACGCGCTCATCGAACTCGACATCGAGGGCAAGAAGGAGCTCGTGCTCGTCAAGGACGTGCAGAAGGATCCCGTACGCCAGATCATCGAGCACGTCGACATGCTTATCGTGAAGAAGGGCGAGAAGGTCGAGGTCGAGGTTCCGATCCACGTGACCGGCACCTCGTTCTCGGGCACCACCTCGCTGCAGGATCTCAACACGGTCCGGCTGCTCGTCCCCGCAACTTCGATCCCCGACTCGGTCGAGGTCAGCATCGAAGGCGCCGAAGAGGGCACCCAGGTTCTCGCGGGCGACCTCGAGCTTCCCAAGGGCGCTGAGCTCCTCGACGACACTGAGCACCTCGTTGTGCAGGTCGTTGTTCCCCGCGGCGCAGCTGCGGACGAGGAGGACGCTGAGGGCGCCGAAGAGGCAGCCGCAGAGTAACTCTCGCACGCTTCACACAACCCGCCGGGCGGTGCCGCACCGCCCGGCGGGTTTTGTGTGTCCAAGCAAACAGTTCAGCCGAGAGCAATTTCGCACTCCCGGCCGCCCAACGCCGCATAGGCTTAGAGGGTGTTTGGCCTGCGAAAGAAAAAGGACGTTGAGACCGTGGCGAGTGATAGTTGGCTGGTCGTCGGCCTCGGAAACCCCGGGCCGAAGTACGAGGCGACACGGCACAATGTTGGCCAGATGGCGCTCGACGTGCTCGTTGCGCGCATGGGGTCGAAGTTTTCTCCTCACAAGACAAACTCGCGGGTCGCCGAAGGCCGGCTCGTGCCTGGTGGGCCGAAGCTTATTCTTGCGAAGTCGAACGGGTTCATGAACACATCTGGCGGTCCCGTATCGGCGCTTGCGAAGTACTTCGGTATCGATGCCGAACGCGTCATCGTGCTCCACGATGAGCTCGACCTGCCGTTCGACTCGCTGAAACTCAAGCAGGGCGGTGGCCACGGCGGCCACAACGGACTCCGCGACATTGCGAAGGCGCTCGGCACACCAGAATTTCTGCGGGTGAGGATCGGGATCGGGCGCCCGCCAGGGCAGCAAGACCCGGCGGACTTTGTGCTGAAGCCGTTCGCGTCCGGCGAGCGTGACACGCTCGCCGTGCTGCTTGAAGACGCTGCTGACGCCACGGAGATGCTCGTCACTGACGGGCTCACCGCCACCCAACAGCGATTCCACGGGGGCGCACGATGAGTCTCCGAGGGCTTGACGGGCTGCTCGAGGGCGCGCCGTCGTTTGCGCGCGCGCTCGATGCTGCTGGTCTCGACGCAGAATTCTCGGTCGCAGATGGACTCCGGGCGCCGCTGATCGCCGGCCTCATCCGTCGGCGTCGTGCCTCAGGCGACCGCGGCGCATACCTCTTGATCGCCGCGACGAGCCGTGAGGCGGACTCAGTCCGGCAAGCAGTCGCATCCCTCATCCCGGAGGCGAGGACTGCCGAGTTTCCGGCCTGGGAAACGCTGCCGCACGAACGATTGAGTCCAAGCGCGGAGACCGTTGGACGCCGAGCTGAGGCACTCCGCATGCTCCGGGACTACCGCGATAACCCCGAGCAGTCCGAGGCCGGCCCGCTTGTCATGGTCGCCTCCGTCCGCGCTGCGCTGCAGCCCGTGTCGCCACACGCCGCGCTCGCCGAGCCTGTCGTGTTGCGCGCTGGCGAGGAACCGCGGATCGGCGGCGAAGGCGCGGGCCTTGACGCGCTCGCTCGAAAGCTTGTTGACTTTGCGTACACTCGCGTCGACATGGTGACGCGGCGAGGCGAGTTCGCCGTGCGTGGCGGGATCCTCGACGTCTTCCCGCCAGCGGCCGAGCAAGCGATGCGCGTCGACTTCTTCGGCGACGAGGTCGATCAGATCCGCAGATTCTCGGTGTCAGACCAGCGAAGCGCCGGCGACCCCGTAGAGCTTCTCGAGCTGTGGCCAGCGCGCGAGCTGCTCCTCACCGACGAGGTTCGCGCCCGCGCAGCCGACCTGCTGCCGAAGTTCCCGGCGCTTTCGACGATGCTCGAGAAGATGTCTGAGGGGATCTCGGTTGAGGGCATGGAGAGCCTGCTGCCGCAGCTCGTACCCGGGCTCGCGCCACTGACCTCGTTGCTGCCCGATGGCGGCGCCGTGCTCGTGGTGTCGCCAGAACGCGTCGCGGGTCGCGCCGTGAGCCTCGCCGACACCAACCGAGAGTTTCTCGAGGCCGCCTGGCACGCTGCGACCGTCGGGGCGGAGACGCCGGTGCCGACGGGCGACAGCGGCATGCTGACTGTCGCTGAGCTTCGTCGTGCCTCGCACGACCGCCCCTGGTGGAGCATGACCGGGTTCGTGCGCGACGCCGATGACGCGGGCGGCGGAGAGCCGCCTGCGAGCGACGAGTCACGCGGGCTCACCGTGATCGACGGAGTCGACGATGCGATCATCACTGTTGCTGGTGGACCCGTGCGTCGGTCAGCGACAGACAACGACGCGACTGCTCAAGCGCTCGTGCACCTGAGCCGCAGGCTCGCCGAAGGCTGGCGCGCGATCGTCACCGCGCAGGGGGCGGGGCTTGTCGAGCGCGCCCGCGACCTCCTCACCGAGACTGGTGCGGCCGCACGTATCGTCGACGAGCTCCCGTCGGCGCTCGAAGCCGGAGTCATCTACCTCGTCACAGGTATTGCCTGGCAGGGGTTCGAGAGCGAAGAAGCGAAACTGCTGCTTGAAACCGAGGCAGAGTTCTTCGGGCGAACTGTTACCTCCCAGGGGCAGAGCGGCCAGAAGCTCGCGCGGCGGCGCGGCAAGAACGTTGTAGATCCGCTGAAACTTGTTGCTGGCGACCACGTCGTGCACGAGACGCACGGCATTGGCCAGTTCGTCGAGCTTACCCGGCGTATGGTGCCCACGGGTATCGGGAGGGACGCAGGCAAAGCCCTACGCGAATACCTTGTCATCGAGTACGCCTCGACGAAGCGCGGCATGCCCAAGGACAAGCTCTACGTGCCGACGGACCAGCTTGACCAGCTGTCGCGGTACGTTGGTGGCGAGGCTCCAGCACTTTCGAAAATGGGCGGCAGTGACTGGTCGAACGCGAAGAAGAAGGCCCGCAAGGCTGTCCGCGACATCGCTGTTGAACTCGTCAAGCTGTACTCAGCCCGCATGGCGTCGCCTGGCCACGCATTCTCAATTGATACGCCATGGCAGCGCGAACTCGAAGAGGCATTCCCGTACGCCGAGACGCTCGACCAGCTCACCACGATCGACGAGGTGAAGCGTGACATGGAGCGTCCGGTACCGATGGACAGGCTGCTTGCTGGCGACGTCGGGTTTGGCAAGACCGAGGTCGCGGTTCGTGCAGCATTCAAAGCAGTGCAAGACGGCAAGCAGGTCGCGATGCTCGTGCCAACAACGCTCCTCGCGAACCAGCACTTCGAGACGTTCCAGAACCGCTTCGCAGGGTTTCCCGTGCAGCTCCGCGCGCTCAGCCGGTTCCAGACCGACAAAGAGGCGAAGGAGACCATCGAGGGGCTCGCAGCGGGAACTGTCGACGTCGTCATTGGCACTCATCGACTGCTCGCCGACGGCGTGATCTATAAGGATCTCGGCCTCCTCATCATCGACGAGGAGCAGCGCTTCGGCGTCGAGCACAAGGACAAACTCAAGGCGCTGAAAACTGGCGTCGACATCCTCGCGATGAGCGCGACTCCGATCCCGCGCACCCTCGAGATGGCGGTCACGGGCATTCGAGAGATGTCGACGCTCGCGACTCCGCCGGAAGATCGACACCCGATCCTCACCTTCGTTGGGCCACGCAGCGATCGGCAGATTTCGGCGGCGATTCGCCGCGAGCTGCTCCGCGAGGGGCAGGTGTTCTTCGTGCACAACCGGGTGAGCTCGATTGGCCGAACTGCCGCAAAGATTGCCGAGCTCGTGCCCGAGGCGCGCGTCGCAGTCGCCCACGGAAAGCTCTCCGAGCATCAGCTCGAGCAAGTCGTGCAGGACTTCTGGGAGCGAAAGTTCGATGTGCTCGTGTCGACGACGATCATCGAGACGGGGCTCGACATCGCGAACGCGAACACGATCATCATCGATCAGGCAGACAAGTACGGGCTCAGCCAGCTCCACCAGCTGCGCGGTCGCGTCGGCCGCAGCCGCGAGCGGGCATACGCCTACTTCCTGTACGACCCAGACAAGCCCCTCACCGAGCACGCGAATGAGCGACTCGAGACCCTCGCCGCGAACAACGAGCTCGGCTCGGGTATGCAGGTCGCGCTGAAGGACCTCGAGTTGCGCGGCGCGGGCAACCTGCTCGGGGGCGAGCAGTCGGGCCACATCGCGGGCGTTGGGTTCGACCTATACCTGCGTATGATCGGCGAAGCAGTGAACACGTTCAAGGGCGAGGACGTCCAGACGAACACTGAGCTCATTCTTGAGCTTCCAGTGGACGCACACATTCCCGAGGACTATGTCGAGAGTGAGCGGCTCAGACTTGAGGCCTATCAGAAGTTCTCTGCCGCTTCACACCCGCAGGCGCCAGCTGAGAACGTCGAGCTGGTGCTCGAAGAACTCACCGACCGCTACGGTGAGCCGCCCGCGGAAGTGCAGCGCCTCGCCGCGGTCTCGGCGCTGCGGCGACGTGCATCGATCCTTGGACTTACGAAGGTTGTCGCGCTCGGGCCGACGCTGAAGCTCGAACCAGTCACGCTGCTCGACTCCAGGCGGATGCGCATGACTCGCATGTACCCGGGAGGCAAGTACACAGAATCCACGAAAACGCTACAGATCCCGCTCCCGGGAGGCACTGCAAGCGCGCGGAGCCCACTCGCGGGCGTCGGGCAGCGCGCAACTCCAGACGACGGCGACATCGTGAAGTGGACATCGACCGTGGTTGCGACGCTGCTGGAACCCGATCCTGATCCGGCAGCGACCCGCTAGCGACAGTGCTTACGGGGCGGTGCAGAGCTCCTTGAGCGCTGCACCGCTGTCGCGAAGCTCCTGGAGCTGGGCTGTGAACTCCTGAACCCAGCCGGCGCCCTCGAGCACGTTCTGCGGCGCGGGAATCTCAGCGAACCCAGTGAAACCGGCCTGCACATCGGTGAGCGCCGCGAGCAGTTCCGGGTCGGTCACGCCGTCGGTGAGTGTTGCAACATCGTCCTGAAACGGCGTGAGCAGTTTCGAGAGGTCGGGGATGTCGCCGGCAAGCGCCGACTCCTGCACCGTGCCGAGCTCTGCGAGTACGTCATCGACGAGCGTCGAAACCTTGTCGGCGCTCACCCCACAGCCCTCGGGGCCGATCCGGTTCGGTGCCCCCGCGCTTGGAGACGTACCTGGGAGCGCAGCCGAGAACGTGACGCACCCAGAGAGGGCGAGGGCGAGCGCCGTGGCACCGGCGGCAGCGAGAAGCTTCGGAGTCACAGTGTTCATACCGAGAGCCTAACGGCGGTGCCGGGAGCGCACCTGAGATTCAGCGCGAGGGTGGCGAAGCGCCGCACTCTCTGCGGAACCTTTGTGGCGCAGCCGTTAGGCTCGTCGTATGGATGCTGGCGCTGACAGACCCAAACCCACCCCCACAAACGACGCAGTGCAGGAGGTGCTTGACACGGTGCGCCGCCTCGTTGCCGAGGGCGGGTGCGCCTGGCACGCAGTTCAGACTCACGAGACGCTCGTCCCATTTCTCATCGAGGAGACATTCGAGTTCATCGACGCCGTTGAACGCGATCTCGAAGCTGACGAGGTACGCGGCGAACTCGGCGACGTGCTCTACCAAGTGCTCTTCCACGCGGCAATCGCGGAGCGCGACGGTGAAGGCTACAACCTCGAATCTGTCGCCCGGACGCTCAACGAGAAACTCATCGCTCGCCACCCTCACGTGTTCGGTGACCGCGGCTACATGACAGTCGAAGAACTCAACGCTGAGTGGGAGCGCCTGAAGGAGGACGCTGCTGGGGAAGAGCGCGGGTCGCGCGCCCCACTCGACGGCGTGCCAGCGGGCATGCCGACCCTCGCACGTGCAGCGAAAGTTGTTGAACGGCTCAAGCGGGCGGGCCTCGTTGACCCGGCTGCGGCAGAGCGCTCCGCAGAGGACCCGCTGTCGGCGGCGATCGGTCCGCAGGAGGCCGCGATGGCAGAGGTCGGCATTGGTGACGCAATGCTCGCGCTCGTGATCAGGGCGAACGCGGCGGGCGTGGACCCCGATCGCGCACTCAGGCTCGCCAGCGACAGGCTAGCGGCGCGTGTGACCGCAGACTGACGTGCCAAGCAGCCAGTGACAGCTACGGAATAAGCCCGTACCCCCGAGCGGCAGTGACCGCCGCGTGCCGCGTGGGCGCTTCGAGCTTGCCCATCGCCGTCTTGAGATAGCTCTTCACCGTGCTCTCAGCGATTCCAAGGGCCTGCCCGATACTCGCGTTCGTACCGCCGAGCGCAGCCTGGCAGAGCACGTCAATCTCGCGCGACGTGAGATGTATTTCGGGCGCTGCAGTGTGCGGCTTGCCAATCCCTGCGAGCTTTTGCTCGATCGCGGCGAGGCGCTCGCGCGCGACGGGATCAGTCGTCTCAGCCGCGATCCTGCGAATCTCAGCGTGGCTGCTTCGTAGCTCTTCGAGCACGCTCCCAGGCAGCTCCGTCGGGTCTGTCGGGAAGCGTAGCTGGGTTTGCGCGCGATCCTCAGCGCTAATGACCCGGGCAAGCTCCTCGCTCACACCGGCGGCCGCCTGCATGAACGTCGCGTCGGGTGAGGAATCGCCCCGAGTGCCGCCGTACAACACGGCGCGCGTGACGCCGTCGACGATGACAGGTACGGCGACGAGCATCACGATTCGCTCGGCGCCGATCTCGAGGTCGTAGTCATGGCTGATCGTCTGCGACGACATGTAGTCGCGCGTGAACCGTGGGCGAAGTTCGATCATCGCCTTGCCGCCGAGGCCGCGCCAGTTCGCAACGCGAAGACCCTGCAAGCTGTCACCCTCAGTGCCTGAGAGGGCAGACACTGTCGTCACACCATCGGCCTCATACCCTCCGAAGGCGAGAGTAAAACCGGTTGCTCGGGAGAACTCCGTCACGGCGTCCTGGAGGATACGCTGCTTCGTCACGGTTACAGGTGGCACCATTGGCACTCCCAACTTTCGGGGGTACTACATGCTTACCATGATTTCTAGCATCGGTGACAGACCGCAGCGTCGCGGTTGATCAGGAGAGTCACGCTGGCCACATGTGGCGGCAGGGTCGCACTGCTCCTGATTCCAACGAGACAGGGCAAGGAGGCCCAGATGTCCGAAGATATCCCCGCACAGGCGGAGACACACGCTCCTCCAATTGATTACGAAAAGTTTCAAGCAAGCCCAGAATTTCAAGAATTGAAGCGCAGGCTGCGAAGCTTCATCTTCCCGCTCACAGCCGCATTCCTCGCGTGGTTCTTGCTCTACGTGATGCTCGGCGCGTTCGCCCATGATTTTATGGCGCAGCCGTTCCTCGGCTTGAACGTCGCAATCTGGTTGGGGCTGCTGCAATTCGTTTCAACCTTCGCGATCACCACCGCATACGTGATGTTCGCAAACAAGCGCATCGACCCGCGCACCGAAGCGCTGCGCGCTGAACTCGAAGACCTCGCCCGCGATGCCGAAGGAGCCGCACAATGAACGGACTCGCCACAGTAGGGCCGGTCGCGGCCCAACTCTTCAAGTTTGAAACCTCGGCAGCTCAGAACCCGATCCTCAACATCTCGATCTTCGGCGCCTTCGTCGCGGTGACGATGGTGATCGTGATTCGGGCGAGCCGTAACACGAAAACCGCAGCAGACTTCTACGCAGGCGGCCGCTCATTCACTGGGCGTCAGAACGGGCTCGCGATCGCTGGCGACTACCTTTCGGCGGCGTCGTTTCTCGGCATCTGTGGTGCGATCGCGATCAACGGGTACGACGGGTTTCTCTACTCGATCGGCTTCCTTGTTGCGTGGCTCGTCGCACTGCTACTCGTCGCCGAGCTCATGCGCAACACGGCGAAGTTCACGATGGCCGACGTGCTGTCGTTCAGGCTGAAGCAGCGCCCGGTACGTATGGCGGCAGCCCTCACGACACTTGCAGTGACGTTCTTCTATCTGCTCGCGCAGATGGCGGGTGCCGGCGGCCTCGTGTCGCTGCTACTCGGCATCGACGACAAGATCGGCCAGTCAGTCGTTGTCGCAGTCGTCGGCATCGTGATGATCCTGTACGTGCTCATCGGCGGCATGAAGGGCACTACCTGGGTGCAGATCATCAAAGCCGCGCTCCTGATCCTCGGCGCAGGTGCCATGACGATCTGGGTGCTTGCGCTCAAGGGATTCAACTTCGGTGCGGTACTCGAAGCCGCCGTGAACAACCCCGAGAACACGAACGGCGACGCGATCCTCGCCCCGGGAATCCAGTACGGCGCGATGCCGCTCGACTTCGTGTCGCTCGCACTCGCGCTCGTCCTCGGAACGGCGGGCCTGCCGCACGTGCTCATGCGGTTCTACACGGTGCCGACGGCGCGTGAGGCGCGCCGATCGGTCGTGTGGGCGATCTGGCTCATCGGTATCTTCTACCTGTTCACTCTCGTGCTCGGCTACGGCGCTGCAGCATTCGTTGGCCCGGAGACGATCAAGTCAGCGCCCGGCGGCGTCAACTCGGCGGCCCCACTGCTTGCCGCAGAACTCGGCGGCCCGCTGCTGCTCGGATTCATCTCGGCTGTCGCATTCGCGACGATTCTCGCTGTCGTCGCTGGCCTCACCATCACCGCATCGGCATCGTTCGCGCACGACATTTACTCGAGCGTGATCAAGAAGGGAAACGTCACCGCGAAACAGGAAGTAAAGGTTGCACGGATCACGACCCTCGTGATCGGCGTCGTCGCCATTGCGGGAGGCATCGGGGTGCAGGGCCAGAACGTCGCGTTCCTCGTGGCGCTCGCGTTCGCAGTTGCCGCGTCGGCAAACCTCCCAACGATCCTGTTCTCGTTGTTCTGGAAGCGGTTCACAACCCGTGGCGCGGTCTGGTCGATGATTGGCGGGCTTGTCACGGCGATCGGCCTGATCATCCTGTCACCAGTGATGTCGGGGTCGCCGACGTCGATGCTCGGCGAGAACATTGATTTCGCGATCTTCCCGCTCGCGAACCCAGGAATCGTGTCGATCCCCGTCGGATTCTTCCTCGCATGGCTTGGCACTGTCACCGACAAGACTGTCGAGTCGAAGAAGCTCGCCGCTGAGATGGAGGTGCGTGCACTTACAGGCTACGGCGCAGAGCCGCCAGTGAACCACTAGGCTCGGCGGTCACTGACAGTTCACTCGCGGTCACCCGTGCTGTCAGTGGCCGGCCGCAGACAAGAGGGGCCCCGTCACAGTGTGTCGGGGCCCCTCCTCGCTGCATGATCCGAACGGGTGCTAGAACTTGATGACCTTGCCCACGTTCATGATTGAGTCGGCGGCGATAACACCGGCACCCACGAGGGAGAGCTCCTGCTCGCCCTTCTCGCCTCGGTACTTCGTCCACACGATTCGGGTGACGAGCGCAACGAGTACGAGCCAGCCTGCGTTCGGGGTCGCAACGAGGAGGCCAGTCGCGAAGAGCACACCCATCTGCCGCTTCGAACCGCCAAAGAACTGAATGAGGGCTCCAGGAATCGCCCATAGCGCCATTGTGACCATGATCTTCGGATCAGTGAGGCCAGCCATGATTGTGTCGGCGAAGACCTGTGACGACGGGGGCAGCTTGCCCTCGGAGAACAGTCCCTCCCACGACACTGCGACGACGCCGATGGCAACGGCAATCGCGACGATGGAGGCCTTGAGCTGTTCCCGACGGCCCGCGAGCTCCGAGGCTTTCCACGGCTTCAGCTCGCGACGCAAGATCCAGCCGGTCTTGTAGTCGTAACCCATGTCAGCAAAAGCGGGGCCGGTGGCTGAGCAATAGGCGACGAGCATCACGAGGGGCACGGTTGGAAGCCCGAGGACGAGACCGAAAATCAGGAAGATGAGCGTGACTGCGAACGCCGGGAACCAGCCTGCATGCATTGCAGCGAGGCCCACTATGAGCTCGTGAACAATTGCCGCGATGCCAGCGAAGAGCACGAACCCGATGAGGCCCCAGATGGTGAGGTCGTTCATCGCGCCGCCGATGAGTGCGATGAGCAGGGCACCGAGCACGAAGAGCACGTAGCCGAGCCCGAGCGACCGGCCGAGCTTCGTGCCGTCGATCGTGTACTGCAGCGTCTCATCCTCAGCAACCGCCTGGATGCGTGCGGTCTCGGTAAGCTTTGCCTTCTTCGTACGCGACCCGACGATGAGCCACACGACCTGCAGCAGCGCGACGACGCCCGCTCCGATCATGACGCCGTGGGCGACGTACATCTCGCCGAGGTTTACGTTCCAGAGCGCCGGAGCGTACTGCGAGAGCAGGAGGCCGATGCCGAACATCAGGAGTGCCCAGAAATTCCCAATGAGCGCGACGCCCGCGGCTGCCATCGGGAGCGAGAAGAGTGAGCCAACGACGCCAACGGCAGCGCCGCCAACGAGCACGAGTGCACGCTTGCCGCCCTCGGCGCCAGCCTTGATTGTCTCGGCGGCCGCAACTCCGGGAGGCCACGGCGCCGACGCTGGCATGAACCGCGAGCCGAACGCACGGTACAGGATAAAGACGTCGATCAGGATCCCGAGCGCGCAGCCGATGAGCATGGGCCACACGAGCTCCGGCATCCCGAGCGCGTAGGGGATCGCGATGGGCGCGAGCAGTCCGTTCGCGGCCGCAAAGGTTGCACTGGAGATCGCCGATTGCACGATGTTTTGCCGGTGTGGGTCTCGGAACTTGCTCAGCCCAAGGAACGAGAAGCGGCCGATGAGCATCGCGATGACTGCGCCAATAACACTCGTGTTCGCCGAGATGCCGAGGGTAGTGATGAGGTGGACGCCGATGACGGCGCCGAGCAAGCTGAGGAGCGCCGAGACGAGGAGAGTGCCGAGCTCGAATGCTCTGGGATGCGCCGCGGCAACGTCGCCGAGCTGCGCACCTGTGCGTGATTTCATGATCTGTCTTTTCTCATTAGGGGGATTCTCCCATCGCGCGTCAGGTGCGGCGCGCGATGGGAGGCAGGGTTACTGCTGGAAGGAGGCAAGTTCGCCGTACTGGGCAGTGAGTGCGGCATGCTCCTCGCTGTCGTAGAACGCGATCTCACCGCGGGTATAGCTCTTCGCGACTTCGACGGCGAACCTCGTCGCGTCGAGCAACGCTCCCTCGTAGCTCGCGCCTGTTGAGGATCCCGGGACTACAGCGCGCGCGGTGAGCGCGACGCCGACGACGGGGGCAGCTGTCGCGATCGTCGGCTGCATGATCGAGTTGAAGTGACGGTACCCGTTGCCGTACGGCGTGATGTCTTGCTGCGCAAGCGGGAACGTGCGGGCCGGCTCGCCGGTCGCGTACTCGAGCACTGTGATGAGGTCGGGGGAGACGGGAAGGAGGTAGCCCGCCTTAGCGGTCGGCGAGATGGCCACGCCGCGGTGGTTAATGAGCCTGTTGCCCTTTGACGTGTCGAACGAGAGGATCGCGTCCATCCGGTCGTCAACCTCGAATTCGTTCATCCGCTCGGATGAGACCGGTGTGCCCATGAAGTCGACGGGTTCGCGCGGAGTGATACTCACGTGCGTCGCGATGTGCGTTGTCACGATGATGTCGCCCCGCAGCGTCGCCCCTGCCGCCACGAGACGGAGCAACCTGAGGGCCGCCGCGATCGCGACGATCGAGCCGTCGGCGTCTGAGACGTAGCCGATACGCTCGGGCTGGGCCTGCTGGGCGCCGAGCCTGCCAATAAGGCCCAGAGTCGGGGCCTGGCCGCCCGCGATCTTGCCCTGCTCCCCGGGAATGACCACCCTCACGAAGTCGCACAGTTGGCTCGTGTCTTCCGGTGCCTCGTACGGCACGCTCGTGACGGTGATCTCGCATCCTGGCGCACCAGCGCTGCGGAGGAGATCGACGATCCGCTCGCCCGAGAGTCGGGGATCGTCCATCTGGTCAGAGACCTCAAGGATTTCGCGAAGTGACATTACGCCACCGGGCCCGAGATCTCGGCGAGCTCGAACGACGAGCCCGCGGCGATCGTGCGCGCCGGCGCATCCTGCGCAAACACGAGGGCGTCGCTGTCGCCGAGGATCGTGCCTGTCGAACCGGTGACGTGGAGCGCGCTGCCCTCGATGAGGCCGAGCACCTCCTCGCCCGGGTTGATCGCGGTGAACTCTGCGAGGCGCTCTTCGCGGCTCTCGCCGTTGTGGCCCGCGGGCTTGCCTGGAATGAAGTGTGGGTTGATCTGGAACGGCACGAGCCCGATCGCATTGAACGACGGCGGCTCCACAATCGGCATGTCGTTCGTCGTGCGGATCGACGGAGTCGCGACGTTGGTGCCTGCGCTCCAGCCGATGTAGCGCGCACCGTGCTGAGTGACGCGCTCGCGGATTTCAGACACGATTCCGGCACCATAGAGCCTGTTCAGTAGCGCGAAACTGTTGCCACCGCCGACTGCGATGACGTCGGCTTCGCGAACTGCATGCACGGGGTCGTCAAACCTGTGGATCGCGGTGAGCTCAGCGTCGACCGCGGCGAACGGGGGAGCGGCGAGATCCTCGTAGGCGTCGTACGAGAATGAGACGGCCGCGAACGGAACGAACAGGACCTTGCGGCTTGTCCCCTCAAGGATCGTGGTGAGCTGGCTCGCGGCGTGCTCGAGATAGCCGAGGCTGCCCATGCGGGAGCTGCTCATGAGAAGTGCGTTGGTCATGCGGTGATTCCTCTCTCGGATTCAATCGCCCTGGCGAGGGCGTCGATCTCTGCTGTCGTGTTGAAGTAGTGGAGCGACACGCGCGCCATCCGCTCGACGCCGTACGCTGCGAGGATCGGGGTTGCCATGAAGTGGCCGGCTTCGATGATGATGCCGCGCGCCTCGAGGGCGAGGGTGAGCTTTGTTGGGTCGGCGCCGTCTATGTTGAAAGGCAGGATCCCCAGGCGATCCTCATCTCGCTCAGGGCCATAGATCTGGGTGCCCGCGATCGCGCGAAGACGAGCCGCGGCGTACGCGGTGAGCTCGCGGACGCGGGCGTGGATACGCTCGATCCCGAGCCCCGTAGCGGTCTCAACTGCGGCGCCGAGCGCGAGGATCGCGGGGATGTTTGGCGAGCCTGCCTCGAACTTCCGTGCGGTGGCGGGGAACTGGACACTGCCCGTGTCGTCAAAGCTCGCGTTCCACCAGCCGGCGAGTGCGGGCGTCATACCCTCGATGTGGTGCTGTCTGACAACGAGCACCCCGGAGCCCTCGATCGCGCGGAGCCCCTTGCGGGTGCACGCCGAGATGAAGTCGCACGGCCAGATGTCGAGACCGACGGGCATCATGCCGAGCGCCTGCGCCGCGTTTACATGGGTGAGCACGCCGCGTGCTCTGGCGACCTCGCAGATCTCGCGGACCGGCTGGACCGCGCCCGTTACGTTTGACATCGCCGCGAACGTGATGAGTCTCGTGCGGTCAGTGATCGCCGCGCGCACGACCTCGGGGTCGAGAAGTCCGGTGATGCCTCCCTCGACTGTCACGATTTTTGCGCCGGTCTCCTGAGCGACCATGCGCCAGATGGCGATGTTTGAGAGCATCTCGGTGTCTGGGACGAGTATCTCGTCGCCCTCGTTCCAGCTCAGGCCGCGAGCGACGAGGCTGATTGACTCGGTTCCGTTGCGGGTGAATGCAACCTCATCAGGGGTCGCGCCAACGAAGCCCGCGACATCCGCACGGATCTCGTCGAGTTGACTGTAGACACGAGCGCGCAGACTCGGAAGGTAGGGGCCGGTCTTGGCGGTCTGCTCAAGGTAGTTGGTTGCGGCTTCCACCGCGCCGATCACCGGGGGAGCCGCTGCGGCCGTGTCAAAGTACATGTACTTGCCGTCGAGCTCCGTGCCCGCGCGATTCGCATCCTGGTGCGCCTGCCAGTCCGTCATTGGAACGCCTCTTTCCTGTGTCGCGCCTCTCCCGGAGACGCTCACTTAGAATTCGCCATCGGAACGAGCCCGGCAAGGGATATGCCGCTATGCGGGATAATCGGTGCATGGCTGAAACACTCGACAGCGTCGAACGGGCGCTCACCGCGCTACTCCTTTTCGACGCGGACAGGCGAGAGATCGGAGTCACTGAACTCGCCGGCCTGCTCGGCTGCTCGACGTCGAGCGCCCAGCGCACGATTCACACACTGACGAAGATGCAGTTCCTGCGCAGAGACGATCACCGCCGCGTCTACAGGCTTGGAACTGGCGTGCTGCATCTCTCGCGCGCCTGGCAGAGCACAGCCTCGCTTGCGAGCATCGCAAGGCCAGCAGTGACACTGCTCGCCGAAACGACAGGTCTCACAGCGACCTTCGCAATCGCGGATCACGCGCACATGCGCGCGGTCATCTCAGTAGATGGGCCAGAGGGGCCGCTGCGCGACTACCCGATGGCAGGCGAACTGTTCCCGGCTCACGTCGGCGCAATCTCGAAGGCATACTTCGCGCATCTCCCTCGCGCAAAACGTGACCATTACACAAGCCAACGACCACTCGCTCGCTACACCGCGGAAACGAGCATGAACCCCCAAGAGCTCGAGGGAGAGTTCGCTCGAATTCGGGGCCTCGGCTACTGCGTCACCCGCGGGGAGTATGACGAGCAGGTCTCGGCGCTCGCGATGCCCGTGAAGCTCGGCAATGACCCGCTCGGGTCGGTCTCGGTGTCGACGCGCGAGACCCTGCCAGCGACGGCAGTGCTTGTCGACCATGTCGCTCGGGCCGCGCGGTCCATCGGGCAGCTTCTCGCCAAACGCAACTAGCGTGCGTGCGCGCTCGCTTCCCGCGCCCCCGACGGTCCGGTGTTGCTCTCCGACATGGAAGAATGGGACCCATGGCTAACCCAGTGAACCCGCCGCGCGGCATGCGCGACTTTCTGCCAGCCGACAAAGCCCGCCGGGAGCACGCCCTCGGCATCATCCGCGGCGTCTACCGCTCGCACGGCTTTGACGAGATCGAGACACCCGTTGTCGAAGACCACGCGCGACTCCACTCGGGGCTTGGCGGCGACAACGAAAAGCTGAGTTTCTCGATCCTGAAACGTGGGATCAAGCCCGAGGCGCTCGCCGCAGCGGCCGAGGCGGGCGACCCAGAACAGCTCGCTGACCTCGGGCTGCGCTTCGACCTCACCGTGCCGCTCGCGCGCTTCTACGCCTCGCATAGAGCAGAGCTGCCGCCGGTGTTCAGATCGATCCAGATCGCCCCCGTGTGGCGTGCAGAGCGCCCACAGAAGGGGCGCTATCGCCAGTTCGTTCAGGCAGACATCGACATCATCGGAGAGTCGGGGGTGATTGCCGAGATTGAGCTCATCACTGCGACGTCACAGGTGCTCGCGCAGCTCGGGCTCAAGGACTGTGTGATTCGAGTGAACGACAGACGGATCCTCTTCGGCCTGCTCGACCACTGCGGTTTCGCTCCTGAGGAGCAGGCTGGGGCGCTCATCACCGTCGACAAGCTCGACAAGATCGGCGTCGAAGGCGTCACAGCTGAGCTTGCTGAGACGAACGAAGCTGCGGCCGAGGCGATGCGCGGAATCCTCGCGGGCGTCGACGAGGCGCTCGCCGCGGGCATCCCTGTCACACGCGAGGCGATCGCGGCGGTGCTGCCTACTGGAGCCGCGGAGGACGGCGTTGCGAGCCTCGTCACTCTCGGTGAGGCGCTTGCAGGGGGACTCCCCGAAGGCGTCGAGATTCGTTTCGATCCGACCCTCGTGCGCGGCATGGGGTATTACACGGGCACAATCTTCGAGATCGCGCATCCTGGATCCGGGTCGTCGGTTGGCGGCGGTGGCCGCTACGACGGCATGATCGGTCGTTTCCTTGGACAGGACGTGCCGGCCGTCGGTTTCTCTATCGGGTTCGAACGCGTTGTCGACCTCATCGAGCTCGACGCGAACGCGGGGCCGGCAGCGGTCGCGCTCGTCGCAGACCAAGAAACACCGCTCGACGATCTCATGGTGCTCAAGCGCGCCCTCGTTACCGACGGGTTGCGCGTGCGACTCGAGAAGCGCCAGAAGAACATGAAGACGCTGCTTGCACGACTCGAGGCCGAGGGCTTCACCCGATTCGCCAACGTGCGCCCGGGCGATCGCGACGCGGCGTCCCTGTCGTGGCGCGAACTCGGCGAGTAATGGCCTGATCTCCAGGGGTCGCGGGCCCCTCACCCTCTACACTGAGAAGAGGCGCGGAACACGCGTCTCATGACTTCCACCACAAGGAGCAGACTGTGGCATTTATCGACGCGGTGATCGCACGCGAGATTCTTGATTCGCGCGGAAACCCGACCGTTGAGGTCGAGATCGGCCTGACCGACGACTCGGTCGGGCGCGCGGCAGTGCCCTCGGGCGCCTCGACCGGCGCATTCGAAGCGTACGAACTGCGCGACGGTGACAAGGATCGTTACTTCGGCAAGGGCGTGCTGAAGGCAGTCGACGCTGTGTTTGACGAGCTTGCGCCCGCGATCGAGGGGTTCGCCGCAGACGATCAGCGCATCATTGACACTGTGCTGCGCGAGATCGACGGTACCGACAACAAGTCCCGGCTCGGAGCGAACTCGATCCTCGGCGTCAGCCTCGCCGTCGCGCACGCCGCTGCTGCGTCAGCTGAGCTGCCGCTCTACCGTTACCTCGGCGGCCCGACGGCATGCACGCTTCCAGTGCCGCTCATGAACATCATCAACGGCGGCGCGCACGCCGACACCGATGTCGACATCCAGGAGTTCATGGCGGTGCCGCTTGGCGCCGAGAGCTTCTCTGAGGGCCTCCGGTGGGGCGTCGAGGTGTACCACGCGCTCAAGTCGCTGCTCAACGAGAAGGGGCTCTCGACGGGTCTCGGCGATGAGGGCGGCTTCGCTCCGAACCTCGAGAACAACGCGGCTGCGCTCGACCTGATTGTCGAGGCGATCAAGCGTGCCGGCCTCGAGCCAGGCAAGGACGTTGCCGTGGCCCTCGACGTCGCTTCGTCGGAGTTCTACGAGAACGGTGTCTACAAGTTCGAAGGGAAGGATCGCACGGCCGCCGAGATGGCCGACTACTACGCGGACCTGCTCGACAGGTACCCGCTCGTCTCGATTGAGGATCCCCTTGACGAGGCAGACTGGGACGGCTGGCAGGAACTCACCGACCGCGTCGGTGAGCGTGTCCAGCTTGTTGGTGACGACCTGTTCGTGACGAACCCCGAGCGCCTCGCCGACGGCATCGCCAAGGGTGTCGCGAACTCGCTGCTCGTCAAGGTCAACCAGATCGGCACGCTGACTGAGACGTTTGACGCAGTGCAGCTCGCGCAGCGTTCGGGCTACACGGCAGTCATGTCGCACCGTTCCGGCGAGACCGAAGACGTCACGATTGCCGATCTCGCAGTCGCTACCGACTGCGGCCAGATCAAGACGGGCGCGCCCGCACGCTCGGACCGCGTCGCGAAGTACAACCAGCTTCTTCGCATCGAGGAAGAGCTCGGCGATGCGGCTCGCTACGCAGGCCGCGGCGCGTTCCCGCGTTTCCAGGCGTAATTTCTCGTCTAATCCGGGGAGCACACGGTGAAGAACTGGGGCGCAGACATTGCGGCGTGGGTCGCAAGTCTGCGCTTCAGCGTCTTCACCGTTGTCGTTGTTGTCTCGGTGATTGCTGGGGCGCTGATCCTCAGCCCAAATATTTCGACGTACGTGCAGCAGCAACGCGAGATCGCGCAGCTGCGAGAGAGCGTGCGGCAGCACCGCGAAGCCGTGGAAGCGATCGATGCCGAGCGCACACGCTGGAAGGATCCGTCGTACGTGCGGGCCCAAGCCCGTGACAGGCTGTCGTACGTGCTTCCAGGCGAGACGCAGCTCAGTATCATTTCCGATGTCGTGCTGCCCGTCGAGTCAGACGAAGAAACGAGCGCCGACCTCACGCAGGTCGAGCGGAACTGGGCGAAGGATCTTCTTGGCTCGGTTATCGCCTCGGGTACCGCGGTGCCCGACACCCCATCTGAAGAAGAAGCCGCAAGGAGTAGCAAGTGAGCCGGCCCCCATTCCCCGAACCGACAGCAGCAGACATCGCGGCGGTGAGTGAACAGCTTGGACGCGAGGCTCGTGGCGTTGTCGGTATCGCTGCCCGCGCCGCTGACGGGAGCCCGACCGTCGTGGCGACATCGCCGCGCCTGCCAGACGGCTCGCCGTTCCCAACCTTCTACTACCTGTCGCATCCCGAGGTCGTGGCCGCCGCGTCGCGGCTCGAGGCCGCCGGCATGATGGTTGAGTTCAACGAGATGCTCGCCGATGACGAAGAGTTGCGTGCCGCCTACGAGCGGGCTCACATGCAGTACATTGCGGATCGCGATGCGATCGGCGAGGTCCCGGAGCTTGCAGGGATCAGCGCTGGCGGAATGCCGACCCGGGTCAAGTGCCTGCACGCGCTGATCGGTCACTCGCTCGCAGCCGGGCCCGGGGTGAACCCGATTGGCGACTTGGCGCTTGAGCGTTCAGGCTGGAGCGCCTAGCCGCGCATTTGATGCGGAATTCTCGCCCAGGTAGCGAATAATCATCGGTTTGATTGCGCCGTCTCGCTGTTTGTGACGATCTGCAGCAAATTTGCAGGTAAAGTGGTTCGGGTTGGGTGAATCTTACCCAGCTGGCTTCCCGCGCAAACAAGCGGGCGCACCTTGCAGCCTGCATTTTGTGCAAATTTGATCATCAAGGAGATCGCTTCGTGGCGAAGAAGATTCTGATCGTTGGCGGCGGCTACGCCGGCTTCTACACCGCATGGAAGCTCGAGAAGCTTCTTCGTGCTGGCGAAGCTGAGGTCACCATCGTTGACCCGCTTCCGTACATGGCATACCTGCCGTTCCTTCCCGAGGTTGCTGCCGGCTCGATCGAGCCCCGCCACGCGGTTGTGGCGCGTCGCCGTCACCTCAAGAAGACCGTGAACGTCGCGGGCAAGGTGACAGGCATCTCGCACGCTACCAAGACCGCAACGATCACGCCGAACACCGGCGAGGCGTACGACTTCGAGTACGACCAGATCGTCATCACCACCGGTTCGGTCTCGCGCACGTTCCCGATTCCGGGCATCGCTGACCGCGCCATCGGCATGAAGACGATCGAAGAAGCAGTCGCGATCCGCGACCGCATGGTTGGTAACTTCGAGCGCGCCGCGTCGCTGCCGAAGGACTCGGCTGAGCGCGCCCGCCTGCTCACCGTCACCGTCGTTGGTGGTGGCTTCGCTGGCATCGAGTCGGTGGCCGAGCTGCGCTCGTTCGCGACCGCGCTGCTTCGCCGCTACCCTGAGATCACGTTCGACGAGACGAAGTTCCACCTCGTTGAGGCCATGGGCCGCATCATGCCCGAGGTCACCGAGGGCCTCGCTGACTGGGTTGTCAAGGACCAGACCCGTCGCGGCGTGAACATCCACCTCGACACGCAGCTTTCCTCTGCAGAGGGCGGCAACATCGAGCTGTCGACCGGCGAGAAGTACGAGTCTGACCTCATCGTCTGGACAGCTGGTGTTATGCCCCGTCCGTTCCTCCGCGGAACCGACCTCCCGATTGGTGCACGTGGCCACGTCGTCGGTACGCCGTCGCTGCGCGTCGCGACCGAAGAGGGCGAGATCGTCGAGGGCGCCTGGACCGCGGGCGACACCTCGCAGGTTCCCGACATTTCCTCGACCCCCGGCCCTGGCGGCTTCTGCGTTCCCAACGCACAGCACGCCGTGCGCCAGGGCCGTCTGCTCGCGAAGAACATCGTCGCGTCGCTGCGCGGCGAGGGCGTCGTCGAGTACAACCACAAGAACCAGGGCGCGGTTGCTGGCCTTGGCATGAACACCGGCGTGTTCCGCTCGGGCAACTTCACGCTCAAGGGCTACATTGCGTGGCTGGCGCACCGTTTCTACCACGGCCTTGCGATTCCCACATGGGAGCGCAAGTGGCGCGTGTTCGGCGGCTGGGTTGGGCACTTCTTCCTCGGTCGTGACATCGTCAACATCGAGGCTGTGACCGAGCCGCGTGCGATCTTCGAAGAGTTCGCGTCGCGCCCACGTCCCGCCGCGGACTAGCCTGAGACGCTACTGGGTAGCAAACTACGCGAAAGGCCACGAACCCCTCGGGGTTTGTGGCCTTTCGCGTTGTAGGAGGCCGGAACTTCTCCGGCAGTCACGTCCTGCGATGTCGTCGAGCGCGGCTGCGCGAGGCCCCTAGATCTCGGGTGCGTGCTTCGACAAGAACTCGTACATCGATGTGTCATCGACGCCTGGGAACGTGCCGGTTGGCAGGGGCGTCAGCACGTGCTGGTGCATGCGCGCGCTGGGCCACGCTTTGCCCTCCCAGCGCTCTCGGAGCGTCGGGGAAGCCGTGCGGCAGCATGCGGTGTCGGGGCATGTTGAGCGCTTGCGTACCTGCGTGTCGCGGCCGCGGAACCAGCGGGCGTCGTCGAACTGGACGCCACAGGCGATTGCGAACGGGCCCTGCTCTGCGTCGCCTGTCTGTACGCTTGTCCAGTAGGTGCCGTTCGGGGTGTCGGTGAACTGGTAGAACTCGCTCGTGCGGTTCTGGCGATGAAACGCGGTGCGCCCGCCCCACTTCGCACACAAAAGCTCACCCTCAATTGCACCGCCCTCGTCGGTGGGGAAGGGCTTGCCGTCGTTTTCGTACCCGCGTACGAGAGCGCCGGCGCCGTCGGTGCGGTAGTGATGCACCCGGAGGTCGAGGTGCCGCGTCGCAAGGTTGGTGAACCTGTGCGCTGCCGCCTCGTGCGTGACGCCGAACGCGTCGCGAAAGTCTTCGATTGCGAGATTGCGGTTGCGTTTGGCTTGCTGCAGGTAGTCAACGGCGCGCGCCTCGGGGAGGAGGCAGGCTGCGGCAAAGTAGTTGATTTGGAGTCGCTGCTCGAGGAACTGCGCGTAGCTCTTGGGCTCGGAGTGCCCGAGCACGCGGTGTCCCATCGCTTGGAGGGCGAGCGAGCGCAGGCCGTGGCCGCCAGGGATCGACGTGGGCGGCAGGTAGATGCGCCCGTTCTCGAGGTCGGTGATGCTTCGGGTGTTGGGGGGAAGATCGTCGACGAAGATGAGGGTGAAGCCGAGCATCTCAGCAAGCATCGCGACGTCGCGGTGGGTGACGGCGCCGACAGTGTGTCCGATTCGGCGCATCAGGTCTGACGCGATGAGCTCGATGTCGGGCAGATAATTGTCGCGCGCCTGCATTTGCAATCGAATCATGGTGTTCGCTCGCCGCGCCTCTTCCGAGGTTGTCTCTGCGGCGCGGGTTCTCCTGGCCAGCTCTCGATGGAGGCCGATGAGTGCCTCGAGGGTGTCGTCGCTCAGTGAGCGCGGGGTCCGGATCCGGGGGAGCCCGAGCTGCTCGTAGCCAAGCGTGCTTTGGGCCCGTTCGAGCTCGATCTCGAGCTCGCTGCGCTTGTCTGGCGCCTCCTCGCTGAGGAGTTCGCCAGGATCGATCGCGAGCTCGCGCGCGATTGCTTGGATGAGTGTGAGCTTTGGCTCTCGCTTGCCGTTTTCGACCAGTGAGAGCTGGCTGGGGACGACGCCGACGCGGCTGCCGAGCTGCTCGAGGGTGAGGCCTGCCTGGTTGCGGTAGTGCCTGAGGCGCTTGCCGAGGACGAGGCGGTCGACTGTGGCTGCGCTCAACGAAGGAGTGAGTTGTGGGCTCATAAGTTGACTATATGTCAAAAAGCTGAAAATTTGACAGCCGTTTTGGTGAATGAGAGGTTACGAGGCCCACGAGAATAGAAATACAGCCCGGTTCGACGAAACCCCAAGGAGACTCGACGGTATGAGTAACGCTACTCTCGCTTCGATCACTGATCTCGTTCGCGAGACCGCCACGACCGACAACGCAGAGGTTCTGCAGTGGGTCACTGAGGTTGCGGAGCTCACGCAGCCTGACTCGATTCTCTGGTGCGACGGTTCGCAGGACGAATGGAACCGCATCACCAGCGAGATGGTTGAGGCGGGATCGCTGATTCCGCTCGACAAGAACCTCCGCCCGGGAAGCTTCCTCGCCCGTTCGCACCCCGCCGATGTCGCCCGCGTTGAAGACCGCACCTTCATCTGCTCGGAGAACGAGGCAGACGCAGGGCCCACGAACAACTGGGTTGCTCCCGACGCTATGCGCGCAGAGCTCATGCCCCTCTTTGCAGGCTCCATGCGCGGCCGCACGATGTACGTCGTGCCGTTCTCCATGGGCCCCGTTGGTGGCGCCATCACGCAGCTCGGTATCGAGATCACCGACTCGCCATACGCTGTGCTCAACATGCGCATCATGACCCGTATGGGCCAGCAGGCTCTCGACGGCATTACCCCCGGTAGCGAGTGGGTGCGCACGGTGCACTCGGTCGGCGCGCCCCTCGTGGACGGCGCTGAGGATTCAGCGTGGCCGTGCAACGATACGAAGTACATCACCCACTTCCCTGACACGCTCGAGGTCTGGTCGTACGGCTCAGGCTACGGCGGCAACGCGCTGCTCTCGAAGAAGTGCTTCGCGCTTCGCATTGCGAGCGTCATGGGCAAGAACGAGGGCTGGCTCGCCGAGCACATGCTCCTCTTGAAGCTGACGAACACCGAGACCGGCAAGGACTACCACCTCTCGGCTGCGTTCCCCTCCGCCTGTGGCAAGACCAACCTCGCGATGCTCCAGCCGACGATTCCCGGCTGGAAGGTCGAGACGATCGGTGACGACATCGCCTGGCTCCGCCCGGGTAAGGACGGCCGCCTGTACGCGATCAACCCCGAGGCTGGCTTCTTCGGTGTCGCTCCAGGCACCGGCGAGTCGACGAACCCCGTCGCAATGGAAACCCTCTGGGGAAACACGATCTTCACGAACGTTGCGCTCACCGACAACGGCGACGTGTGGTGGGAGGGCATGACCGATTCGGTCCCCGAGCACCTCATCGACTGGCAGGGTAACGACTGGACACCCGAGTCCGGCCGCCCCGCAGCGCACCCGAACTCGCGCTTCACCGTGCCGATCCAGCAGACCCCGTCGCTCGCGCGTGACTGGTACGAGCAAGACGGCGTCCCGCTTGACGCGATCCTGTTCGGCGGCCGCCGCGCGACAAACGTGCCGCTCGTCGCGCAGTCGCGCTCGTGGAACCACGGCGTCTTTGTCGGTGCGACGATCTCGTCGGAGAAGACCGCCGCGCAGGAGGGCACCGTCGGTGAGCTCCGCCGCGACCCCTTCGCGATGCTTCCGTTCTGCGGCTACAACATGGCCGACTACTGGGGCCACTGGCTCGAGATGGGGGAACAGCTCGGCGAGAACGCGCCGAAGATGTTCCAGGTCAACTGGTTCCGCAAGGACGAAGACGGCAAGTTCATGTGGCCTGGCTTCGGCGACAACTCCCGTGTCATTGACTGGGTGATTCGCCGCGTTGAGGGCGAGCACACAGGCGTCGAGACCGCGGTGGGAACCATCCCCGCACCGGGCGAGCTGAACCTGACAGGTATCGAAGATGTCGAGAAGGATCTCGACAAGATCTTCGCGATCGACCCGACCTCATGGCTCGCAGAGGCAGACCTCACTGAGGAGTACTTCGCCCAGTTTGGTGATCGCCTTCCCGCTGAGCTGACTGCCGAGCTCAACGCACTGCGCGAGCGCCTCGGGAAGTAGCACCCCGCCCGTAGCAGGCCAACGCAACGCGAGAGGGCGGTGTGACAGGGATAGCTCCCGTCACACCGCCCTCTCGTCGTATGTGCCCGGCCATTCACGCGCTCAGCGCGCGGAGAGTTCGCCGTGCAGGATCGGGGCGAGCGCCCGCGCCCCCCGCTCGCTCATGACAACCGTGTAGTGGTTGAGGTCTTCGAGTTCGACGTGCCTCACGTGAGGTAGCGCGCTGAGCAGTGTAGCGAGGTGGGCAGGCGGGTAGAGCCCAGGTGGCTCGTCGAGGAGCCCACGTGGCACGGTGATGAGCTCGACAGGGCCAGAAAACGCAGGCAGTGCCGCGAGGGCGTCGGCGAGCGTCGAGCCCGTGTTCATGTCGACGGTGTCGTCGGTCGTCGTCGCGAGACTTGTCGCGGGTCGAAGCCCGTCGCCAGCCGGTACGAGGTCGTAGGCGAAATACGCCTCGAGTTCGCCGCTCCAGTCGCGTGCGAACGCCGGGTGTGCCCGCCAGAAGTCGAGGTATGCGGGAACGTCGGCGAATCGCCGCGAGAGGCGGTCAGCCGTCGGCCCGAGGATCGCCTGGACGAGCGCCTCGGCGCTGACCCCTGCTGGAGTATCGAGCGGGAGACCGCCGTCGATGAGCACGAGGCGAGAGACCCGCTCGGGCGCGAGATGGGCAAGGGTGACCGCGACGAACGCCCCCATCGAATGCCCGAACACCGGTACCGAGCGCTCCCCGAAGTTGTCGAGCACGGCGACGAGGTCAGCTGCATGCGCGCGCATTCCCGCGGGCCCGTCGACGGTGTTGCTCGCTCCGCGCCCGCGCAGGTCGGGGGCGATGATCCTGACCCCTGGGAGCTCCCCAACGACAAATGGCCAGGCGAGATGAGACGCAGTGACGCCGTGAATGGCGAGCACTGTGGGCGCGCCGTCCGCGGGAGACACCGGATCCCAGACGCCGACCCTCAGCAGCCCACCGCTGACAGCAACGTCGACGGTGCGGTAGCTGTGCGACTTCATCGAGCGCTCCAGCCGCCATCCATGGTGTAGGAGGCCCCCGTCACCATGCCAGACATGTCTGAAGCGAGCCAGCCGACGAGCGAGGCGACCTCCGCCGGTTCGACGAGCCGCTTCACAGAGCTCTCGGTGAGCATGATCCGCTCGACGACCTCGCTCTCGGGGATACCGTGCGCCTTCGCCTGATCGGCGATCTGCCGTTCAACGAGCGGAGTGCGCACATACCCCGGATTGACGCAGTTGCTCGTCACGCCGTGCGGTCCGCCCTCGAGCGCGGTCACCTTCGACAGCCCCTCAAGGCCATGCTTAGCCGCGACGTACGCAGACTTGAACGCGCTCGCCCGCAGGCCGTGCACACTCGACAGATTGATGATGCGGCCCCACCCGCGACTGTACATTCCAGGAAGCGCGGCGCGGATGAGCAGGAAGGGGGCCTCGAGCATGAGCCGCTGGATGAATCGAAAGGCCTCCGGGTCGAACTCCTCAATCGGGCTCACGCGTTGCACGCCAGCGTTATTCACGATGATGTCAACGTCGAGCTCGAGTTCGTCGAGCGCTCTAGTATCGGCGAGATCCACGACCCAGGACTCGGCCGAGCCGCCGGCCGCCACGATGCGCGCGACAGCGTTGTCTGCTGCGTCTGCCGTGATGTCGGCGATGGTGATGCGTGCGCCGCGCGCCGCGAACTCGTGTGCGCACGCGAGCCCGATGCCCGAGCCGCCTCCCGTGATGAGGGCGCTGCGGCCCGCGAGATCCTGATCTGTCATGACTGTGACCCTTCCTGTGTGTGTGACCCGCCAAGCGCGCCATTGATGAATTGCATCATGCTGTCGAGGACATGCGGTGCGATGCGATCTGGCGCCGTCCCGTCGGCGTCGCGCTCCCACAGGATGTAACGCATACCGATGAGCTCGCCAAGGCCCATGAGCGCCCACGCGGCAATCTCAGGGTCGAGAGTCGGATCGATGTCGCCCGCCGACTGCGCCGCTTGTAGGCCTGCCGTGTACCCCGCGACAATGCGCTCGTAGTGCAACCTCATCGTCTCCGGCGATACAAACTCGGCCTCCCTGACAACCCGATACAGTGCCGGGTGCTTCGCGGTAAACCTGAAGAACCCTTCGAACCCGCCGCGCTCAGCCTCGATGCGGTTCGCTGCGCCAGCCATCGACTCAGTCATTGACTGCCGAACGCGGTCGTTCAGGTCGATCACGAGCGCCTCGAAGATGCTCTGCTTACTGTCGAAGTACAGGTAGAACGTACCGAGAGCGACCCCAGCGCGCTCGGTGACCTTCACGATCGATGCCTCGTGATAGCCAAGCTCCGCGAACACGTCTTCCGCGGCCTCGAGGATGCGACGCCTGGTCGCGAGGCCGCGTTTCGTGAGCGGGCGACCGGTCGCTGGTGAGACTGGATCACTGGCGTCAACCGGGATCTGGTCACCGGTGGGGGATGCTGATTCGGTGGGGGAGATCATGCGATGCCTGTCTTGTCGTGCGCGGCTA
Organism: Leucobacter sp. NPDC015123; assembly: GCF_043080205.1. NCBI lineage: Bacteria > Bacillati > Actinomycetota > Actinomycetes > Micrococcales > Microbacteriaceae > Leucobacter > Leucobacter sp. NPDC015123. The sequence goes on from NZ_JBIBVH010000005.1 coordinate 275,613, forward strand.
AGGCGGTGCGGGCTCTGTCCGCAAGCGCCCCGCGGGCGACCTTTTCGATTGTGGAACGGGGCAGCTCGTCGACGAACTCGACGTGAGCCGGGAGCTTAAACGGGGCGAGGACTGTGCGGGCATGGGCGAGCAGTTCGTCGCGCGACAGCGGCGAAGCTGTCACGACGAATGCGTAGCCTCGCTCGCCCCACACCGCATCAGCGACGCCAACAACGGCGGCGTCAATCACGAGAGGGTGGGTACAGAGCGCCGCCTCAACCTCGGCGGGGGCGACGTTCTCGCCGCCCGAAACGTAGATGTTCTTGACCCTGTCGACGACCCTGTGGATTCCGCCGGTGTCACGCGAGACAATGTCGCCGGTGCGCAGCCAGCTGCCTGCCATCGCCCGCTCGGTTGCAGCGTCGTCGTCGAGGTAACCAGTGAACAAGCTCGGACCACGCACCCACAGTTCGCCGGTAGCGGCACCAGTGAGTGGTAACCCGCTCGCAGTATCGACGATGGCTGTCTCAACAGTGGGGTAGGGGCGCCCGACGGCTCCGGGGAACTCCGCAAGCTCGGCAGACTGCAACTGCAGCACGTTCGGGCCGGCCTCCGTGAGCCCGTACCCCTGGGTGAGGGGCAGTCCGAGCCTTGCGGCTTCGACGGCGAGCTCCTCGGGAATTGTGGAACCGCCGACGAGCACGCGCGAGAGCGACCCCAGATCGGCCCCGTCGATACCGGGCTGCGCAAACAGCATCTGATACTGGGTCGGCACCCCCATCATCGTCGTGACCTTCCGGTCGCGGATGAGCTGCAGGACGCGGCCTGGTTGAAAGGAGCGCTCGAGCACCACTGTCGCGCCGACCCACCATGCGAGCAACGGCTGCACGTTCCAGGCTGCGACATGATGCTGCGGCAGAATCGACAGCACAACGTCTGCAGAGCTCATTGGCATTGCGCGCGAGAGCGCGAGGTTCGTCCAGAAGCAGGACCGGTGAGTGAGCACGACACCCTTCGGCGCCGCCTCGCTGCCCGACGTGAAGACAACAAGCAGCGGGTCACTCGCCGAGGCGTCCCTACGCTCCCGCAGGCGAACCGCCGGCGGCGCCCACTGCTCGATCCCAGCCGGGCCCGGCTCCGCGCACGGGGGAGCGACGCCGCCCGACTCTCGAAGCGCCGTGAGCGCCTGCTCGCCGAGCCCTGCGTACTCGTCTTCCACGAGGAGCAGGTCTGCGCGAGAGCGTCCGATGAGCTCACCAAGCTCACCAGCGGTGAGACGCCACGAGAGCGGGATGAACGCGATGCCGAGGATAGCGCAGGCGAAGAACGCGACGACGTGGTCTGTCGAGTTTCCCGACACCGTCGCGATTCGCCCGCCTGCGCCGTACCCGGCCTCGCCGAGGCGGGATGCGAGCGCACGGGCGCGCTCGTTGAGTGCCCGGTACGAGGTGAGCACGCCGCGGTCGTCAATCGCGATATGTGACCCGTCGATCGCGGCGCGATCCGCCAGCCAACTGCCGATTGTGTAGTCGCTCATGCGCGGCTCTTCCGTGTGCGTTTCTTCCATGCTGTATCAAGCGTGCCAGCGATTCCGCCGGGAAGGAACATGACGACGAGAATGAACAGCGTACCGAGCAGGAAGAGCGGCTCAGAGAGCGGGATCCTGAGCACGTCAGGTAGCCCCTGGATCACCTCGGCCTTGGCAAGCACAGTGAGGCGCTGATCAAGGATCGTGTAGATGAAGCCGCCCACGATTGCGCCCCACCGGTAGCCGACGCCACCGAGTACCACCATCACGAGCACTGTAATTGTGAGGTCAGCAGAGACCGCCCGCGGCACCGTCCCTGACTGGAGCAGCATGTAGCCGACGCCAGCGAGGCTCGCGAGGACCGCAGCGATGACGAAGATTGTGAGCTTCGCGGCGTACGGGCTGAGGCCAAGCACCTTCACCCGCTCGGGGTTCTCGCGAGACGCACGCGCCAGATGCCCGAGACGGCTGCGGTCGACCCAGAGCGCAACAAGGTAGACGAACACCAAGATCGCCAGGATCACCCAGTACAGGTTTCGCGTATTCACGACCCCGACGAGCCAGTCTGGCACCTGGGCTGTCGCGAGGCTGAGCCCCTCCTCCCCGCCAGTCACCTGAGCGTTGCGGCGAACGAGCACTGATCCTGCCTGCGCGAATGCGAGCGTCACCATCGCGAACGGGATACCCGAAACGCGGTTCGCGACCGAGCCGGTGATGAGTGCGATGACGAGGCCGCCGATGAGCGCGAGGAGGACTGCCGGTACGAGCGGCAGCTCGAACTGCGCGAGTGCAATCCCGAGGAGATACGCGCCGCCGCCGAATGACAGCGCGTGCCCAAACGACAGCATGCCAGCGGTACCGAGCAGCATGTTGTACGAGAGCGCGAGCGCGGCGAACACCATGCACAGAGACAGCAGCGCGAGACTGCCAGGCATGTACGTCGGCGTCGGCAGGATCCCAGGAATCTGGAGGTTGAGGAGCGGGAGCGCAGCCGCGACCGCGACGAGCGCCACGGAGGCGGCGACGGGAAGGATCGACCGGCGAGACGCGCCAGTTTGCATCGACTGTTCCGGCTGCATCGTGGGGGTTGACATTACTGCGCCACCTTTCGTCCCATGAGACCGCGAGGCCGCACGAGCAGCACCACGGCGAGCAAAATAACGACGATGAAATCGCCGGTGCCGCCCAAATAGAAGTTTGCGAATTGCTGCAACACCGCCACCAGAACCGACGCGACTGCCGCACCCGCGAGCGACCCGAGGCCACCGACGACAGTCACGATGAACGCGAAGATGAGCAGCGTCTGGCCGAGATGCGCCGACACGAACGTCATGTAGTGCATCGCGAGAACGCCGCCGATGCCGGCTGCGGCGCCGCCAATCGCGAAGACGAGCGTGAACGCCCTGCGGACGTCGATACCGAGCGCCGTAACCATTGCTCGGTTCTCGACGCCCGCGCGAATGATCATGCCGTAGCGAGTCTTCTTGAGGAACAGGATGAGCGCGGTCAGTACGAGGCCTGCGGTGAGAATCAGAATCCAGTACACGTTCGGGATCTTCGCGCCGAGCACGAACGTTGTCTGCTTGAGCCAGGCAGGGCCCGCGACGGTGATCGGGTCGGAACCCCAGATGCCCTCAAAGAGCGCGACGGCTGCGAAGGAGAGACCGACAGTCACAAGCACCTGCTCGATGTGACGTTCATAGAGTGGCCGAATGAGCAGCAGCTCGGTGAGCGTCGCGAAGACGGCGCCCACGAGGGCTCCAACCAGCACGGACACCACGAGCGCGAACCAGCTGTCCGTGCCGAGCGCCTGCGCCGTTCGCCAGCCGATGAAGGCAGCGAGCGTGAGGAAGGCACCGTGCGCGAAGTTGAGCACGTGCATGAGCCCATAGATGAGGCTCAGCCCCGAAGCGACGAGGAAGTAGAGGGCGCCGAGGCCGACGCCGGTGATGAGGGTGAGAACGAGTGCGCTCACAGTTGGATCCCTCCCTCTACGTGGACGCCGAGCAGCTGCGTGGTGAGCTGCTCGTCGTCGAGAATGTCGGCTGCCTTGCCCGCGTAGACGACGCGGCCTGAAGAGATCACGATCGCGTCGTCGGCGAGCTGCCTGACGACCTCGAGGTTCTGCTCGACGAGGAGCACGGGGACTGTTGTCGCGGCCTCCGCGAGTGCATCTGAGACCTCCTGCACGATCTTGGGGGCGAGGCCCTTTGTCGGTTCGTCAACGAGTAACAACTTGTTGTCATTGATGAGGGCGCGGGCGACCGAGACCATCTGTTGCTGGCCTCCCGAGAGGGTTCCCGCCGCCTGATCGCGGCGCGCGACAAGGTCGGGGAAAAGCTCGGCGACGAACTCGCGCCGCGGGTTCGGGCCGCGCTCTGCGAGCGCGAGGTTCTCGGCGACGCTCAAAGAGCCGAACACCTCGCGATCCTCGGGGACATAGCCGATCCCGCGCTGCACAAGCTTGTGGGTTGGCATGGCGTCGATTCGCTCGCCCGCGAGACGGACCTCACCCGAGCGGGTGATGAGCCCCATGATGCCGCGCAGCGTCGACGTCTTGCCGGCGCCGTTGCGCCCAAGCACCGCGGTGATTCCAGTCGAAGGTACTTCGAAAGAGACATCTTCGACAACCTGCTGCCCTGCGATTGAACATTCGAGGTTGGCGACTGTCAGGATTGGCGCGCTCATACTGCACGTCCGAGATATGCGCTCTGCACGGTGGGATTCTCCATGATGTTCTGGGGAGTGTCGTAGGCGATGATGTTGCCGAAATACATGACGGCGACGCGGTCGACGAATCCGAGGAGCACGTCGATGTGGTGTTCGACCATCAGCACAGTGCACTGTTTTTCGGCCTGCATGTCCCTGATGTTTTTCACGAGCCCCGCGACGTCGCCGGAGGCAACGCCCGCCATGGGCTCATCGAGCAATACGACACTCGAGTCAGTGACGAGCAGCACGGCAATCTCGAGCTTGCGCTTGTCGCCGTGCGAGATATCGCCTGCGAGCGTCGCCGCCTGGTGAGTGAGCCCGACTGTCGCAAGCGTGTCAAAGGCGAGCTGCGTGGCCTCGTCGCTGCGTTTGGGGAAGCGAAGCAGCGACATGCTGCCGCCTGCCGTCGCCTGGGCGGCGAGCCTGACGTTCTCAAGCACGCTGAGGCCCGGGAAGTAGCTGGAGGTCTGGAATGTGCGACCCAGCCCCGCCCGCGCGCGGGCGGCGACGGAGCTCTTCGTGATTGTCTCGCCGTGGAGCGACACAGTGCCGCTCGTCGGGGGAATGAGACCTGACACGACATTAAAGAGCGTCGTCTTGCCAGCACCGTTCGGGCCGATGACACCGACGATAGATCCCTGTGGGACATCGAGGTCAACGCTGTCGAGGATGGTAGCGCCGCCGATCTTCAGGCCAAGGCCCGAGACAGTGAGGGCGGACGGGGGCTGGGTGTGCACGTGTGTTCCTACTTCGCTTCTGCGGGGGCGACGTCGTCTGCGGCGACTGTGGCGACAAGCTCTGGGACGAAGCTGCCGTCCTGTGCGACGAGCTTCACCTGGTACATCTCTTGGATGAGGGCGTGGTCGCTCCCGCGAACGGTTGTCTTGCCCTTCGGGCCATCGAACGAGAAGTCGTTCAGCGAGTCGATCATGGCGTCGACGTCGCCCTTGCCTTCCTTGACTGCCTGCACGACCATGAGTGCGGCATTGAAACCGTCAGGAGTGAACAGGTCTGGCGTGCCACCAGCTTCTTCGACAGCCTTCACCATCGCGGCGTTCACCTCGTTATCTGGAGCGCCTGCGAAGTAGTGGTTCAAGAAGCTGATCTTTTCTGAGGCCTCTCCGTATGCCCCAAATGTTGCGGCGTCGCCGAGTCCCGTAACGACGGGCATTGCATCAAATACGCCCTGCTGGCTCATCGCCTGCCACATCGCGCCCGTCGTCGCCCCTGCCCACGCGACGAACACAAGGTCCGCCTTCGTGTCGAGCACCTGGGTTGCGAACGGCGTGAACTCGGTGACGTCTTCGGCGACGAGCACGGGAGTGATCGAGGCTCCCTTCGCGCCCAGGATGGCCTCGACCGCGGTGACGTTGCCCTGGCCGAACGCGTTGTTCTGGGCGAGCACCGCGACTGTCTTGCCGCTGATGTCGTCGAGGAAGGTGCCAGCCGTCGCGACGTCTTGCGCGCTCTGGCGGCCAGACCTGAACGTGTAGTCGTTGATGCCTGTGATTGCGTCGGCTGCTGCCGGGCCCGAGATGAAGAGCACCTTGTTCTGTGCGGCTTGCTCGGCGACGACAGCGGCGACGCCTGATGAAGCGCTGCCCGCAAGCAGGTTGACTCCCTGCCCGATGAGATCCTTCGCCGCCGTGACAGCCTTGTCTGGGTCACCTGCGTCGTCGACGTATGTGATGTCGAGCTTGGTGCCAGCGACCTCACCCGTGCCGTCTGTTGCGTAGTCGAGGCCGGCCTTGAAGCCGTCGAGGTACTGGGCTCCGTAGCCGGCGAGAGGGCCGGTTTCGCTCGTGATGATGCCGACGGTGACCGAGGCGGGGCCCTCGGAATCGCCGCTTGCCTCAGGGGCCGAAGCTGCCGGCGCGCACGCCGACAGGACAAGTGCAGTTGAGGCCACGAGGGCGCCAAACGCGAGTTTCTTTCCGATGCGCATGCGCGTACCTTTCGTCCTTGGAAGGTTGGTTTATGAAACCTGATTCAGGTTGCAAGTCCCAAAGGTAGATCACAAGTGGCGGGGGAGTCAAGGGGGTTGATGTGAAGTTGTCTAGCGACTTAGTTTTATTGCCCTGGTGGTTTATGGCTGGATGCCAGGGGCTGTGCTGTCGGTGGAATTGATGTGCCTGTGAAGCAGGGGAGAAATGATGATGATTGCTGAGCTCTCGCGCGACCAGTTGTCCGAGTTTGCCGGCTTGCTCGTTACGTTGCTCATCTTCTTCAGCATTGACGCGAAGTTCAGGTTCCGCAGGCGTGATTCGTCGCAGAAGGCGCTGTTTCGCATCTCGAGCATCGTCGGTGGACTTGCGGCGGTCACGGCTCTCGCGGTGGTGTGGGTGGAATTGTTCTTGCCAGAGGACAACGAGATGATCCACGTGCTCGTGTACTTCGTTCCGGCCTCGCTCGCGATCGTCGCTGCTTTTGTGCTCTCGGTGGAGGTCATCTTCATGCGCAAGTCGGGAAGAGAGGGCAGTGACGGGGGCAGGGAGAGTAGGGAGCCGGAGCTAGGCCCTCGACAAGTAGCTAGCTAGGCATGTAATATCTTCGGCAAGCGTTTTGGGGTATCGCCCGAGGCGTGTTCAACGAGAGGAAGCATCATGAATATCGTGCTCAACATCGCGAAAGTTCTGATCATCGTCGGGGGATTGAACTGGGGGCTCGTCGGGCTCTTCGACTTCAACCTCGTTGATGCGATCTTTGGCGTTGGTTCTGTCCTGTCCAAGGTCGTCTACATCCTCGTCGGGCTGTCGGCGCTCATCGCGATCCTGGATTTCGTGCCGCGCGACCGCAGTGCACGCGCACAGGTCTGACAGGCTCCTGCCTGCACCCGTTCGGTGTGACCGTCGCCGAACGACAACGGAGCCCCCGGCATCTCGCCGGGGGCTCCGTGCATTCGTCCCCCCACAGGGATTCGAACCCTGACTGAAAAGATTTTAAGTCTTCTGCCTCTGCCAGTTGGGCTATAGGGGGTGCTGTAATCCTCCCACACTGGGACGATGCACCGCGCCGCAATCGGTGCCGCAGCCGCAGCCGGGGCCGCGCCGTGGTCAGGGCCGTGCGTTGGGTGGCGGCGGCGCCCGCCAATTCAGACACCAGCCCTCAGTCGCGTGCGAGCCGCTCCGTGAGCCGGTGCGCGTGGTCGAGCAGGAGGCGACCGAGCTCGGGCTGCCGCTCCGGAGCGAATCTGTGCTCTGTGCCGGTGAGGCTCAGGGCCCAGGCCGGCTGACCGCTTGCTGTAAATACTGCTGCCCCCATGCCCCAGCTGCCAGGCACGATGAGCGCCGGGTTCACGGCATAGCCAGTGTTGCGCGTTGCGGCGATCCGGCCGCGGAGCGCGTCTGGCGCATGGGATGCACCGTACTCGACAGTGAGGTCGGTGTCCGAGAGGTAACGTTCCGCGGCGGACGCAGGCAGGTAAGACAGGATCGCCAGGCCCGCGGAGGCCACTCCGAGTGGGAATCGCTTCCCCTCGTGGAGCACGAAGGAGCGGATCGGGAAGCTGCCATCCTGCCGAACGAGGCACACTGTCTCGTTGCCTCGCCTGACCGAGAAGAACGCGCTCTCGCCTGTTGCGGCGGCGAGCGCTGAGACGTGTTCTCGTGCGATTTCGGTGACGTCGTAGCGTTCGGCTGCGACGGTTCCCATGAGAAACAGCTCCGGCCCGAGGAGCCAGTTGCCGGTTCGGGTGTCGCGATCGACGAAACCCTGTTCTGCGAGGGCAGAGAGCAGCCTGTGCGCGGTTGGGCGTGAGATTGACGTGGCAGTAGCGAGCGCGGTGGTACCGATTCCGTCGGGCATCGTTGTGCTGAGCTCGCGCAGCAGCGCCGCCACGCGGCCGACGACTTGTGCGCCCGGTAGCGGGGTTCTGTCCATATTGTGAACGATAGCACGCGATGCACTCAGGGTATGAGCAGTTCAAATCACGCGTCAGCGTGGTGGTTGCGTTGCGACGAAACAATCTTCTACGCTCGCTGCAAGGCGGTCCGCGTGACCGCATTGTGAACGAAAGGTGGCAAAGGTGGCATCAAAGACCTGGAGCACCGCCGCGGAAGCAATCGCAGACGTTGCGCGCGACGGAATGACAATCGCTGTCGGAGGGTTCGGGTTGTCTGGCATCCCGCACAACCTCATCGTCGCGTTGCGAGATACCGGCGTGAAAGACCTCACGATCGTCTCGAACAATATGGGCGTCGACGGCAAGGGCCTCGGGCTGCTCCTTGAGAACAGGCAGGTATCGAAAGTGCTCGGGTCGTACGTCGGCGAGAACAAACTCTTCGCCGAGCAGTACTTGAGCGGTGCGCTCGAGGTCGAGTTCGTGCCCCAGGGCACCCTCGCCGAGCGCCTCCGTGCGGGCGGCTCAGGCATCCCTGCGTTCTATACGCCGACAGGCGTCGGGACCCCTATCGCCGAGGGCAAAGAGGAAGCCGAGTTCGACGGCAAACGCGCCATTCTTGAGCGCGGTATCGTTGCCGACCTCGCGCTCGTGCGCGCTCACACGGGAGACAGTGAAGGAAACCTGCGGTACCGGTTCACTGCAAAGAACTTCAACCCGCTTGTCGCAATGTCGGGGCGGGTGACACTCGCGGAGGTCGAACACCTGAGTGAGGAATACCTTGATCCTGAGCGCATCGACACTCAGGGCGTCTTCGTGCAGCGGCTTGTCGTCGCAGAAGACCCCGTGAAAGACATCGAACAGCGAACCGTGCGCACCCGAGAGGCGGCATAACCATGTGGACTCGTGATGAGATGGCCGCGATCGCCGCGGCAGAGCTTGAAGACGGCCAGTACGTGAACCTTGGCATCGGCATTCCGACGCTTGTTGCAAATCATCTGCCCGCCGGTGTCAGCGTCATGCTTCAGAGCGAGAACGGCATCCTGGGCATGGGGCCGTTCCCCTACGAGGGGGAGGAAGACGCAGACCTCATCAATGCGGGCAAGCAGACTGTGACGCTTGTCCCCGGGGCCTCGATCTTCGACTCTGCGACCTCGTTCGGCATGATTCGTGGGGGACACGTGCAGACCGCGATCCTTGGCGCTCTGCAAGTTGCAGGCAACGGCGACCTCGCGAACTGGACGATCCCGGGCAAGCTCGTGAAAGGTATGGGCGGGGCGATGGACCTCGTCGCTGGGACTCCGCGGGTGATCGTGATTACCGAGCACGTCGCGAAGGACGGCTCACCAAAGATCGTCACTGAGTGCGACCTACCGCTCACGGGCGTCGGCGTCGTCGATCGCATCATCTCCGACCTTGCAGTCTTTGACATCGCCGATGGGGCACTGACCCTCAGGCGGATCGCCCCCGGGCACACCGAGGCGGAAGTGCGCGAGAAGACAGGCGCGGAGTTCGCGGTCGACCTCGAGGGCTAGGACCCGTCGCGCTCACGACCTCCTCTGCCTCAACCCCACTGCCCCGATCTCACGGCCTCAACTTCACTGCCCCAACTCTTGGAATCTGCAGTATCTATGTAGGTTTTTGGGGGTCTGGGGGATTGGGTGCGTCGATCCCATGGATACGGCGGGTGGCGCCTGGCTCGGGGGCTGCAAGGGTCAACCTCAACTCTTGGAATCTGCAGTATCTATGTAGGTTTCGAGAGTCTGGGGCATTGGGTGCGTCGATCCCATGGATACGGCCGGTGCCGCTTGGCTCGGGGGCCAGCAGGCGTCAACCTCAACGCCTGGAATCTGCAGTAACTATGTAGGTTTTTGGGGGTCTGGGGCATTGGGTGCGTCGATCCCATGGATACGGCCGGCGGCGAGCAGCCCGACTATCACTCCCGCCCCAGCAAGTATGTGGCGATCCGGGCGACAGCGCGATCCTTATCTGCCGCGAGCCCAGTGAGGATTGCGGTGGCCGCCGTCGACTCGAACTCCCCGAGCGCCTGCGTGAGCCTGCCGCGGGCGGCGCTCGTCGTGTCCGCGGCGTCAAGCGCAGCGGTGAGATCAGCAAGAATCTCTGTCTCGCGGTGTTGGGCGCGCGCGATCACGGCGAGGGCCTCCGCCGCCTCGACGTCGCGCGGGCCGTGCGTCACGAGCGCCATGAGCTCGGGAACCGCCGCCGCATGTCCGCGCGCTCCCGCCGCGAGGGCCGCATGCTGGCGGACTCGAGCAACTGGGTCAGTGAGGAGTTCAAGCAGCAACTCCGTCGCTGCATCGCCGGGAAAGTCGGCGACCGCTGTGAGTGCGCGGAGACGCCTGTCAGGATCCGGGTCGCCAAGCGCCTGCCGCAACTGCTCGGGGCCGCCCCCTGACTGCGCGATCGCCCACCTCAGTGCACCGGCAGCGTTCGTGGTTTCCTCTGAGAGGAGCGCCTCGACGAGATGGGCAGCCGATGTCGCCGGAGAGCTGGCGCCAAGTTCGAGCGCCGCGCGCTGCCGTTCGCCTGCGATGGGGGATTCGAGGCCGCGTGCGAGTCGAACTGCAGTGAGCGCGGCTTCCCAATCGCCAGGCGACACTGAGGCGAGCGTGCGTAGTCTGGCGAGCAGCGCCGTGTCTCTATCGATGCGCTCCTGCGCCTGCGCGGCCAGGTCTGCGATCAGGGCGTCTGGGGTCGTTGTCGCGTCTGCGAGCGCGTCGGCGACTTGGCTGAGGCTCATGCCGAGTGCTCGGAGGCCTTCGATCTGCGTGAGTCGCATGAGATCTGTCGCACTGTAATCCCGGTATCCGTTTTGGGTGCGAGCGGCTGGGGTGACGAGCCCCAGCCGCTCGTAGTGCCTGAGCATTCGGGCGCTGACACCCGAGCGCTCGGAGGCTTCGCCGATGCGCATGCTAGTTCCCCGAGGTGGCTGAGAACGCCCGGGCGAAGCGGGCTGCGTCGGCGGGGTCGAACGCGAACGCTGCGTCAGGATCAGCGATGAGTCGTTCGGTCGCACCCGCGTGGGAAGCAACTCCCACGTCGCCTCCCCGAAGCGCAGCTGCAGCGGCGACCGGCCCGGCCGCAGCCTCGCCGAGTGTCGCGAGCGCCCGGCTGAGGCTGCGCATCGTGTCAACGTCGCCGCGGCCAAGCTCGCGAGCGAGTTCAACGGCGAGGGCGTGGTGCGCGCTCTCCGGGGCCACTGCTGCCGCTGCACGCCACGCCGTGCGGGCGATCTCATCGTCCGGCGAGTGAAGGTGCGCATGCGTGATCGCAGGCCAGGCTCGTTCGTCGCCGAGCTTTGAGACTGTGTGCAGCGCCTGCGCCACGGCGCGAGGTACTGCGCTGCGAAGCTCTTCGAGCACGCGGGGGAGGACGTCGTCGACAGGGTGCTGGGTGAGCGCCCAGGTCAGCGTCTCCCTGATTGAAAAGTCTGGCTCGACGCCGGAGCGCGCCACGAGTACTTCGACATACTCGGCGCGTGGGCGGCTTCCGGCCGTCATCGCTGCTTGGAGCCGCGCTGAGCTGTCCGGGGAGGTGAGAGCAACAGCGAGCGCCTCCTCGGGGCGGCGTGCGGAAGGCTGTGGCTGGGCGTGTGGGGTGGTGTGCATGATGAACTCCTTTCATCAATACCCAACACCTTGACATAGTGTCAAGGTCAAGTAGATCCGTCGCGGGCGGCTACCCTGGCTCTATGGCCTTCGCGAAAGCACTGCTCGTCATCCTGTTGCTCGCGGCAGTTGTCGCCGGCATCTACACGCAGTTCCGCATCAAGCGCAGGCGCAAGCGCGACGCTGGAGAATAACGACAAGGCCTCGCGGAGCGCCCCAGCAGCGGGACTAGAATGCAGCCATGACCCTCGATCTCGCGGCATCGGAGCTGCGCGCGTCAGCCGACCGCTCCCCATGGCTCTCTCCTGATACCTACTGGGCAGGCATGACCACTGCAACACGGGAGCATTCGGCCCCCGTCGTCGCAGTCAACACGGAGGCGCTGAGCTACAACGCCCACGACATGCTCCGTCGTGCGGGGGGACTCCCTATCAGGGTCGCATCGAAATCAGTCCGCGTGCGAGAAGTGCTCGATGCGGTGCTCGCACTCCCTGGATATGCGGGCGTGCTCGGCTACTCGCTCGCCGAGGCGAACTGGCTGAGTGAAACGATCGACGATATCGTCGTCGCCTATCCAACTGCCGACCGCGCCGCGATCGCCGCGCTCGCCGCAGACCCCCGGGCCGCCGAACGCGTCACCCTGATGGTCGACAGCCCGGCACAGCTTGACCTCATCGATTCAGTCGTCGCGCCAGACAAACGCCCAGACATCAGGCTCTGCCTTGATTTCGATGCTTCCTGGCGCAGCCGAGTGCTCGGGCATATCGGCGTCTTTCGTAGCCCGATCTTCACGGCGGAGGGACTCCGCGAGTTCGCCGAGCACATCCTCGGCCGCAAGGGATTCACAATCGCTGGCATCATGTCGTACGAGGCTCAGATCGCCGGTGTCGGCGACGAGCCCGTCGGCAAACCTGCGTCCGGCCTTGTGATGCGCGCGATGCAGCGAGCGAGCCGGGCCGAGCTCGTCGACAGGCGGGCCGAAGCGCTGCAGCGCGTGCGCGATATCGTCGACCTCGAGTTCGTGAATGGCGGGGGCACAGGCTCGATCGAGAGCACCGTCGCCGAGGGAGGCATTACCGAGGTCGCGGCAGGGAGCGGTCTGTTTGGGCCGCACCTGTTCGACAACTACAGGTCGTTCACGCCAGCGCCGGCAGTCGCATTCGCGCTCGACGTCGTTCGGCGGCCGAACGCCGACACTGCGACGCTGCTCGGGGGCGGCTGGATCGCGTCGGGTCCGGCGGGTGAGGATCGGCTGCCGCAGCTCACCTGGCCCGAAGGGCTGCGGTACGCGCCACGCGAGGCTGCGGGCGAAGTGCAGACGCCCGTGAGCGGGGCCGCCGCGCGAGAGCTGCGCGTTGGCGATCGTGTCTGGCTGCGGCACACGAAGTCTGGGGAGCCAATGGAGCACACGAACACGGTCGTACCCGTCGCGGGCGACGTTGCCGGCGATCCGCTCCCCACGTACCGCGGAGAAGGGAAGTGCTTCCTGTGAGCAAGCGCTGGCACAACTGGGCGCGAACTGAGTCGTCGACGCCCGCCACCGAGGTTTTTCCCCGGTCAGCCGAACAGATTATTGCCACCGTCGAACGCGCTCGCGATACCGGGCACACTGTGAAGCCGATCGGGGCGTCGCACAGCTTCACCGCGATCGGGGCAACAGACGGCATTCGGCTTGGGATGAATCGCATGCGCGGGCTCGTGTCGGCTGACCCGGCTGCTGGCCGAGTGACGCTGTGGGCGGGAACCCACCTCTGGGAACTCCCCGCGATCCTCGGCCCGCTCGGACTGGCGCTCGCGAACATGGGCGACATCGATAAGCAAACGATCACCGGTGCGACCCAGACCGGAACACACGGCACAGGTCTTGGCCTTGGAGGCATCTCGACGGGTGTGGTCGGTGCGACCCTCGTGACCGGAACAGGCGAGCTTTTGACCGTCTCCGAAGAGGAGAACCCAGAACTCCTCCCCGCTGTCGCGCTCGGTCTCGGCGCGCTTGGGGTGCTGGTGACAGTGACGATCCAGTGCGTTCCTCGCTACCTGCTCCGCGCGGTTGAGGCCCCTGAATCTCTTGACGCAGTGCTCGACGAGTACGTCGACCGGAACCGTTCGGTCGACCACTTCGAGTTCTACTGGTTCCCACACACGACTGGTGCCCGGACGAAGACGAACACTCGAATGCCTATCGATCCGGCGCTGGGGCCGGAAGGGAGCGGCGCGCGGCCGCTCGGTCGCGTCTCTCGCTACATCGACGAAGAGGTCGTGAACAACACGATGCTCGGGGCAGTGGTTGGGTTCGAACGCTGGGTCCCCGCCTCCACCCCGTCCGTGAACCGCGCTATTCAGACGGTCTCGAGTGAACGCGACTACATCGATGAATCACACCGTGTGTATGTGACGAACAGACGCGTGCACTTCCGCGAAATGGAGTACTCGCTGCCCCTCGAAGCTGTGCCTTCTGCGCTGCGCGAACTGCAAGCGCTGATTGAGCGGCGAAGGTTCCGTGTCTCGTTCCCCATCGAGGTGCGCGCCGCAGCCGCCGACGATCTGCTGCTGTCGACGGCGCACGGACGTGAGAGCGGATACGTTGCAGTGCACAGGTATTGGAAGGATCGCGAGGACAACTACTTCCGTGAGGCGGAGGCCGTGCTCGCCGCGCACGCGGGGCGCCCGCACTGGGGCAAGATGCATACGCTCGGCGCCCGCGACCTGAGTGAGCGCTATCCGAAGTTCGGCGAGTTTGTCTCGATTCGCGACCGGCTGGATCCGGAACGGCTGTTCACAAACCCCTACCTCGACCGCGTGCTGGGGGAGTGACACGCGCCCGCACTCTCACAGCAGATTCATGAGGTCCCGCGCTAGTATTCAGCTATGTCAACCGGATTGGTCATCACGCTCGTCGTCGTCGCCCTCGTGCTCATCGCAGGCATCTACCTCTGGGCTACCTACAACTCACTCGTCACGCTCCGCGTGCGCGTTGAAGAGGCGTGGAGTGACATCACTGTCCAGCTGAAGCGCCGAGCTGACCTGATCCCGGCCCTCGTCGAGACGGTGAAGGGCTACGCGGCACACGAGCAGGGTGTGTTTGACTCCGTCACGAAGGCACGTGCCGAGACAATCTCGGCGCAGGGACCCGTCGAGGCATCGATCGCTGAGAACCACATGCAGTCGGCGCTGAAGAGCATCTTCGCTGTCGCAGAGGCCTACCCGCAGTTGCAGGCGAGCCAGAACTTCCTCCAGCTGCAGGCGGAGCTCGTCGACACCGAGAACAAGGTGCAGGCATCGCGCCGCTTCTACAACGGCGGAGTGCGCGAGCTGAACACGAAGATTCAGGTGTTCCCGAACAACCTTCTCGCCGGTCCGTTCGGCTTTACGCAGCGCGACTTCTTCGAGGTCGACGACGCGGCGGCAATCGCTGAGCCCCCGCGCATCCAGTTCTAGCCCTAGCGACTCCCAGGAGGAGCCAGCGTGTATAGCGCCATTCGCCGGAACAAGATCAATAGCGCCCTCATCATCGTGCTGTTCCTCGGTATCGTTGGTGGTCTGGGCTGGCTCGCATCGGCGATCTACCAGTCACCTGGGATCGTCATAGCTGTCATGGGGTTCGCCCTCGTGTACGCGCTCATCCAGTACTTCATGGCTGGCAAGCAGGCCGTCTCGATGAGCGGCGCTGTACAGATCGGCCCGCACGACAACCCGCGGCTTTATCGCGTCGTCGAGAACCTGGCGATCACCACTGGTATGCCGATGCCAGAGGTCTACATTGTCAACGACCCGGCACCGAACGCGTTTGCAACCGGCCGCGACCCCGATCACGCGATCGTCGCCGCGACGACGGGTCTGCTCGACATCATGACCGACGCAGAGCTTGAGGGCGTCATGGCGCACGAGCTCGGGCACGTGCGCAACTACGACATTCGCGTATCGATGATCGTGTATGGGCTCACCGTGGCGGTTGGCATGATCGCCGACATGCTCGTGCGTATGGCGTTCTTCGGCCGAAATAACAACAATAACAACCCGGTCGTTTTGATCTTTGGGCTCGTCGCGATGCTCGTTGCGCCACTCGTTGCGAGCATGGTGCAGCTCGCCGTGTCGAGGCAGCGCGAGTACCTCGCCGACGCCACAGGGGCGCTCACGACTCGCCACCCCGAGGCGCTTGCGAGCGCACTGCACAAGTTGTCAGAGTACGGCAGGCCGCTACAGAAGCAGCAGTCGAGCATGGCGCACCTGTGGATCGCGGATCCGCTGAAGCCGGGCGTGATGCAGCGCCTCTTCGCGACGCACCCGCCGATTCCCGACAGGATCCGCAGGCTGCTCGATATGGGTGGGAAGATGTAACTCAGCCGTAATAGGCGTAGGGTAGGGGACAGCTAATAAGGGGGTTGTCTACTCAGTGTCAGGTACGTTCCGATCACTCTCCATCCGCAACTATCGGATCTGGTTCTTCGGAGCGTTCATCTCGAATGTGGGAGCCTGGATGCAGGCAACCACGCAGAACTGGGTCGTCCTCACCGAGTTGACCGACAACAATGCCTCGGCAGTGGGCATCACGATGGCGTTGCAGTTCGGCCCACAGCTGCTGCTCGTTCCGTTCAGCGGGGCGGTCGCTGACAGGTTTGACAGGCGCAAGGTACTGCTCGTCACGCAGTCGCTGCTCATGCTTCTCGCGCTCGGCCTCGGGCTGCTTCTCGTGACTGGCGCTGCCGAAATCTGGCACCTGTACGGCTTCGCGCTTGGGCTCGGGATTGTGAACGCGTTCGACGCGACGTCGCGCCAGGCGTTCGTCTCGGACCTCGTCGGAAACGACCAGCTCTCGAACGCGGTTGCGCTCAACTCGGCGTCGTTCAACTCGGCCCGTCTCGTCGGCCCGGCGGTTGCCGGCGTGCTCATCGCAGCGATCGGCTCGGGCTGGGTCTTTCTGATCAACGCGGCCTCATTTCTCGCTATGCTCGGCGCGCTGCTACTCATCACGACGAGGCATGAGCGGCCCGCTGGCGGTGCGAAGCGGGAGTCGCAGCTTCGGCAGCTCTCTGCAGGCTTTCGGTACGTCATGGGGCGCCACGACATTTTCGTCATCTTTGTGATGGTGTTCCTCGTTGGCGCGTTCAGCATGAACTTCCCGGTGATGTCGTCAACCATGGCGGTCGAGTTTGGGCGAGGGGCGGGGGACTACGGCTTACTGTCGTCGATCCTCGCGATTGGATCGCTGACGGGGGCGCTTCTCGCAGCCAGGCGCCCGGCAGCCCGGATGCGCGTCGTTGTCATCTCCGTCGGAGGCCTCGGCGTCGTGAGTCTGCTTGGCGCGACGATGCCGACGTTCTGGCTCTTTGCGGCGACTCTTGTGTTCTTCGGCCTCGCGACCTCGACGATGCTCACGACCGCGAACGGCTTCGTCCAGACCACGTCCGATCCCGCCGTCAGAGGCCGCGTGCTGGCGCTCTATATGGCGATCCTGATGGGGGGAACGCCGATCGGCGCGCCACTCGTTGGCGCCGCGGCCGACGTGCTTGGTCCGCGGTCGACGTTCGTGATCAGCGGGATCGCCGCGCTCATCGCTTTCGCAATTGGCATGGCATGGCTTATGAGCGAACGCAAACTGCGGCTGCGGTGGGATGGCGGCCCGAGGATCACTCACGCAGGCCGCCCAAACCTCGACGACAGTAGGCGCGGTCAGGTCGAAACTCTCACGGCCCCGCTCGACGTGCTGCGGCGCGAGCCAGAGATCGTTGACCCGCTCGAAGCGAACTGGGATTCGGCGCCGCAGGAGGCGCCTCCGACGACAGGGATCATTCCACTTCCGAAGCCGAAGAATCCGCGCGCGGAAGACGATCCTGAGGGCAACGGAGGGTAGGCTAGAGGGGCTGTGCGGGCCAGCCCGCGTAACCCCTTAAACCACTGGAGCGAGATACTCGTGAGTGACTTCATGTCTGCCCAAACCCGTACCGAAACGGATTCACTCGGCAGCGTCGAAATACCCGCATCGGCATACTGGGGCGTGCATACGGCGCGCGCCCACGAGAACTTCCCAATCGCGCGTAGGCCGATCTCGGTCTACCCCGACTTCATCCGTGCGTTCGCATGTGTGAAGCAGGCCGCCGCGCGCGCAAACTTTGAGATTGGCGCGCTCGATGAGCAGCGTGCGACCCTCATTGACCGCGCGTGCGAAGAGATCAAGACCGGTATGCTGCACGATCAGTTCGTCGTCGGTGTCGTGCAGGGTGGCGCGGGTACGTCGTCGAACATGAACGCGAACGAGGTCATCACGAACCGCGCGCTCGAGCTCGCGGGCCACGCCAAGGGTGACTACTCGTACATCAACCCGAACGACCACACGAACCACAGCCAGTCGACGAACGACACCTACCCGACTGCGATCAAGATTGCGCTCGCATTCTCGCTCGGTAGCCTGCTCGAGGAGCTGCGCCTGCTCTCTGAGTCGTTCGCCGCCAAGGGGCGCGAGTTCTCGCACATCATCAAGGTTGGGCGTACCCAGCTGCAGGACGCGGTTCCGATGACCCTCGGCCAGGAGTTCAACGCGTTCGCGGTGACGCTCCGCGAGGACATCGAGCGCCTGCAGGAGGCAGTGTCGCTGCTCGGCGAGGTGAACATGGGTGCGACCGCTATCGGTACCGGCATCAACGCGCCGAAGGGGTACAAGGAGTCGGTGATTCGCCACCTGCGCGATATCACGGAGCTCAACCTTGTCACTGCTGGTGACCTCGTTGAGTCGACGAGCGACACTGGGGTCTTCGTGACCTTCTCCGGTGCCCTCAAGCGTTCGGCGCTGAAGCTCTCGAAGATCTCGAACGACCTTCGCCTGCTCTCCTCTGGCCCGCAGGCCGGCCTCGGTGAGATCAACCTGCCCGCTCGCCAGGCTGGCTCGTCGATCATGCCGGGCAAGGTGAACCCGGTGATCCCTGAAGCCGTCTCGCAGGTCGCCTACGCCGTTGCCGGCTCAGATGTCACTGTCTCGATGGCCGTCGAGGCTGGCCAGCTTCAGCTCAACGCGTTCGAGCCCATCATTGCGCACTCGCTGTTCCAGTCGATCACGTGGCTTGAGCGCGCCTGCCAGACGCTCCGCGTGAACTGCGTCGACGGGATCACCGCCAACGAGGATCGCCTTGAGGACATGGTTGCTCGTTCGGTCACGGTCATCACCGCGCTTGCGCCTGTCATCGGCTATGCCGAGGCCGCGAAGCTTGCAAAGGAGGCCCTCTCCACAAACGCGAAGGTATCAGACCTCGTCGTGTCTCGCGGGCTGCTCGATCAGGCGCAGCTCGACGACATCCTGCAGCCATCGAAGCTCGCTGGTCTCGCGCCTGAGACCGGCGCCATCCCGGTGATTGAGCACGACGCCGCGTCTGGCGACGCGGGCGATCCGAACCCGGAAGCGTAGCGTCTCGGCGCCCGAGCGCCAAGCGAATTGCACGAGAATGGCCCTCCAGGAATTCCTGGAGGGCCATTCTCTGTTGCGAGCCGCCTCGGCTGCCTCGCTCGAGTCAACCGCGTAGGTTCTCCTGGCGCCCCGAGCTGCAGGGCGCGTTTGGCTGCCGTCGACTAGATCGAGACGCAGTGTGCAGTGACAGCGCCGATCTTCTCGATGGTGACGGTCACGACGGTGCCATCGGTGAGATACAGCGGTGGCTTGCGTGACCTACCGGCGCCGCCGGGGGAGCCCGTCGAGATGACGGTTCCGGGCATGATCGTGAGCGACTGCGAGATCGACGAGATGAGCTCTGCGACTGTGCGGATCATGAACTCGGTCGTCGAGTCCTGCACCCGCAGGTCGTCGACATCGGTGGTGATCGCGAGGGCCTGAGGGTCAGGGATCTCGTCTGCGGTCACAACGACTGGGCCGATCGGTGTGAAACCGTCGAACGACTTGCAGCGCGACCACTGCGGTTCGGCGAACTGGACGTTGCGCGCGGTGATGTCATTGATGGCTGTGTACCCAAAGACGTAGTCGAGTGCTTCTTCGGGAGTGACGTTCTTTGCAGGCTTGCCGATGATGACCCCGAGCTCGCCCTCGTAGTCAACTTCCTCGCTGATGCGCGTCGGCAGCTCGACAGTGCCCTGATGCCCGTTCAGGGAGTTGGGGAACAGCGTGAAGAGCACGGGCCCTGAATCGTTGTCGAGCGCGAGCTCGCTCGCGTGCTCGTCATAGTTGAGCCCCACCGCGAGAACGACGGGTGGGTTGATGACCGCGGGGGCGTAGCTGACGCCGTCACTCGGGATTCCCTCACCGTCGGGAAGGTCAGCCAACGCGGTGGTGATACGGGCGAGGGCATCGGGGCCCGCCTCGATCAGTTCCTGCAAATTGGAGAAGGTCTCCCCGAGGTCGCGAAGTGCGACAAACCGGTCACCCCGCTCGATGAAGAGTTCGGGGGTCGGACCGGATTCGGGGGTTAGATGCGCAAATCTCACACAACTAGATTACCGGGCTTTCGTGTTGGAGCCGTTGTCGCGCACCGCCTAAGTTCGCGCAGTTCACCTGTGGCGATTGAGCCTGGGAGGTCGCGGCGGAGATCCTGAGAAGAAGTTCCCCTCTCAGCGAACCTCATGGTGCCGCTGTCGGCAATCGGTCAGAATGGGCCCATGACTGATGCACCGCTTACTAAGCCAGAGATTGATGCACCCGAGGGGCCCGCTCCCGCAGAACTTGAGATCGTCGATATCGTCGTTGGCGACGGCGCGGAGGCTGCCGCAAGTTCCACAGTCGACGTCCACTACCTCGGAGTTGAGTACGATTCCGGCGAAGAGTTCGACTCCTCCTGGAGCCGCGGTGAGTCCGTGAACTTCCCGCTCAAGGCCCTGATTCCCGGCTGGCAGGTCGGCATTCCCGGAATGAAGGTCGGCGGACGCCGCAAGCTTGTCGTGCCGCCGGCGCAGGCCTACGGCGAAAGCGGCGGACACCCGCTTTCGGGCAAGACGCTGATCTTTATCATCGACCTCAAGGGCGTCAGCTAGCCCCTCTCGTCCCTTCACAAAGCGGTACCGCTTTGCACCCGGGCCCCAAGCCCCGGCGCAAGGTGGTACCGTTTTCCTGTTCAGCCAACACTCAGGAACAGGAGCGGTGCGTGTCAGACGCCACACAACAGCAGGTGAAGGAGCGGGGCTTTCTTGACCGCTACTTCGAGATCACTAAGCGCGGTTCAACGATCGGGACCGAGGTTCGCGGTGGACTCGTAACCTTCGTGACGATGGCCTACATCGTGATCCTCAACCCGATTATCCTGTCGGGCAAGGAAGACGTCGCAGGCAACATCCTCGACTTCGGTCAGGTGAGCGCCGCGACCGCCCTCGCTGCCGGCGTCATGACAATTCTCTTCGGAATCGTGTCGCGCCTGCCATTTGCGTTCGCAGCAGGCCTCGGCATCAACGCATTCCTCGCGTTCTCCGTCGTCCAGGAGGTCACGTGGCCTGAGGCGATGGCGATCGTCATCATCAACGGTCTGCTCATTGTGCTGCTCGCGGCGACTGGTCTGCGTCGGATGATCTTCGACGCCGTTCCCGTACAGCTGAAGCTCGCTATTACCGTTGGTATCGGCTTCTTCATCGCGTTTATCGGGTTTGTGAACTCGGGCTTCGTTGATTCGACTGGCCAGTCGTCGCCTCCTGTTGGCCTCGGCCCGTCGGGCGTTGGGTTCATCGCGACAATTCCGACAGTGATCTTCGTCGTCACCCTCGTGCTGACTGGCATTCTCGTCGCGAAGAAGGTGAAGGGCGGCATTCTGATCGGCCTCGTCAGCGGCACCGTCATTGCCGTGATCGTTGAGGCGATCTGGAAGATCGGCCCGAAGTTCGGTGCTGACGGTTCGCTGAACCCCGGCGGCTGGAGCCTCACCGAGCCAGTGCTGCAGGGCAACCCGTTCGCGGTCCCCGACCTCGGCCTCGTTGGCGCCGTAAGCTTCGACTTCGGCAAGGTTGGCGTTGTCACTGTCATCATGCTTGTCTTCACGCTCCTCTTCACGAACTTCTTTGACGCTATGGGCACGATGACAGGTCTGTCGCGCGAGGCTCAGCTCGCCGACGAAAAAGGCAACTTCCCACGCATCAAGTCGGCGCTCGTCGTCGAGGGTGTTGGCGCCGTTGTCGGCGGCGGCACCTCGTCGTCCTCGACAACTGTGTTCATCGAGTCGGGTGCCGGTATCGGTGAGGGCGCCCGTACGGGGCTCGCAAACATCGTCACGGGCGGCGTGTTCCTCCTCGCGATGTTCTTCACGCCGCTCACGCAGATCGTCCCGACCGAGGTCGCTGCGGCAGCGCTTGTTATCGTGGGCGCAATGATGATGTCGCAGATCTCGAACATCGATCTCGGCGACTTCCGCGTGCTGCTGCCTGTGTTCCTCACCGCAGCTGTCATGCCGCTCAGCTACTCGATCGCGAACGGCATCGGCGCCGGCTTCATCTCGTGGGTGCTCATCCACGCGTTCACCGGGCGTGCGAAGCAGGTCCACTGGCTGCTCTGGATCGTCTCCCTTGGGTTCGTGATCTTCTTCGCGCGTGGCCCGATCGAGGCCCTGCTCGGCGTGTAGCTCACTCCTGCACGCGAAGCGGCGGGGGGGGGGGGGGGGGGGGGGGGGCCGCCCCCCCCCCCCCCGCCCCGCCGCGGGCCACGCGAAGACGCCCCTGTTGTTGGTGGGGGGGGGGGCGCCGTCGTTTTGTATAGCC
>NZ_JBIBVH010000006.1:0-56797 GCF_043080205.1 Leucobacter sp. NPDC015123
GAATGATCGTCCACGGGAAACGTTGGGGTGGGCGACGCCTCGTGAGAAACTGAACGAGCTATTGGCTGGTGTTGCACTAACACCCTGAAACCGCCCCGAAACCTACCGCTGAAAACAGGCCGTTTGGCAGGAACACTACTCTTTCGCGGCGGCTAGGGAGAGCGTGCCCCGCAGCCCCCGCACGACAAGATCCAGCTACCCGCCGCAGCAACTTGATTCACAAGGCCCCGAAGAGCTCGCCTGGGTCCGTCCGCGAAGACTATGTCTCTCATCCATGGTGACGATCAGTCGATCGTGCTGCCCAACTAGACAGAGATCGAGGTGCTTCGGGCGGCGATGCGCGACGGTGCGCTCGACCACTACGCGAGCACGCGCCAGGCCGGCCAGGAAATGGGAACAACGAAGGCGGCCTGGGGTTGATCCCGCGTTCGCGGAACCTGCCCCAGGCCGCCGTATTCGTGTCAGCGTGCTCTGACCTCACCCATCTCGTACTGGCTTACACGCCGGTCCCATAGCGGCCTGTTGAAGGGGTCGTTTCGACGTGCGCTACGAGAGCCTATGGGGTCAATCTGCGCGACGATGATCTCTTTGCCCCCTCCGGCCCGTGCCAACGGCCATCCGGTGTGATCGGCGATCATGCTGCTTCCGATGAACTGCTGTCCGCGCTCGATGCCGTACCTACTTGCAGCTGCGACATACATTTGATTGCTGTGCGCTCCTGCGGTGACCATGAGGTGCGCAAGGGGCGGCATGTCGGCGGGTTGGTGTGGGTTGGGTACCCAGTCACTCGGAGCGAGAACCAGGTCGGCACCCTCCACGGCCAGCGATCGAAAGCTCTCAGGTACCCACGCGTCGTAGCAGATCAACATCCCCACCCGTCCAAACGGGGTTTCGGTAACGGGGTACCCAAGGTTGCCTGGATCAAACGCCAGGTTCTCCGAGTTCCAAAGATGGACCTTGCGGTAGAGCGATTCGACCCCGTTCGGACCAACGAGCACCGCGCTGTTGTACAGCGCGCCCCCGTCTGCCTTCTCGCCGAAGCCGCCGCTGACCCAGACGTTGTGCTCCTTGGCCAACTGTTCCCAGGCGCGAATTGTCGAGCCGGTGAGCGGTTGCGCAGCAGCCGCAGACTCTGCCCGGTCGGCGAACGCCCAGCCCCCACTCGCACACTCTGGAAGGACAATAACGTCCGCTCCGAGCGCTACCGCGCCCCGGATAGCTTCCACCGTCATGTCAGTGTTTGCTTCGATGTCGCCCAGAATTGGGTCCGTCTGCGCGCACGCTACGACGATGCTAGTGCTCGAGCGTTCGTCCGGGTCAACCATCGGTTTACTTCCCGCCCTCGGTGAGAGTAACCGTCATCGGTTCGAAGTCAGCCCCGATCAAATCGACGTCACTTTCCTCGAGCAATCCAAGTGCTGCTGTGTGAACATCGGTCCGGAAGGCGTCCGCATCAGGCTTCTCCGAGATCACTCCGCCAGCCAAAGCTATGTCGATCGTCTGGTCCCAATCAGCCTGCTTGAGCGTTCCGATCTCTGCCGTTGCCCCATCCCAGATGAGCTTATTGATCTCATTCATCATCCACATCTGGTGGCTCTCTCCGAGCGCGCTGCCCCGTTCGAGAACGTAGCCAACGCACTGCTTGGCATCGTCGCGGCACGAAGCCCACCCCTGATAAGTTGCGGCGAGGAATCGGGCTGCGATGTCAGCGTTGTCGCCTTCGTTGAGCCACTTTCCTCCCGCGTAGATCCCGTCCTCCAGTGTCTGGTAGCCGAGCTCCTGGAGGTTAATGACAGAGAAGTCCTCGGGCTGGTAGAGCTCGCCCGTGTCGGGGTTCTTCGTGGCGAGCAGCTGTGCATACTCGTTGTACGTCTTCGCCTGAACGACGTCAGCTTCGCGGTTCAACAGCAGCGACATGTCGAACGGCTGCTGGACGACATCAAAGTCCTTCTCGAAGTCGACACCCTCGCCTTCGAGGGCCGATCTCAAGGTCAGGTCGTTGCCGCCGCCCCAGGAACCGACCTTCTTCCCCACAAAGTCCTGGAGCTTTTCGATCCCGGAGTCGGCCCACGCCACTTCGAGATACGCTCCGTGCTGGAAGATCTGCGAAATGTTCACAATGTCCGCGCCCTCTTCCCGAGAGGCCATGCTCTTCACCACGTGACTCACCGCAAACTGCGCGTTGCCTGACGCGAGAACCTGTTGGGGCACGACATTCGTGCCTCCCTCCTGAATCGTGACGTTCAGGCATTGATCCGCATAAAATCCCTCCTCGGCAGCGGCAAAGTACCCGGCGAACTGCGCCTGCGCGACCCACTGCAGCACAACGGTGACGTCGTCGACCTTTTCGCAATTCTCATTTGCGGGCTGACTCGAGCTTCCCGGGTCCGACATACCCGAGCAGCCAGCGAGCCCGACGACGAGGGCTGACGTTGCCCCAAGCGCGAGCAGAGCCCGGCTAGAGAGGTGTTGCATCTTCATTGATGTCTCCTTTAATTGAGGTACAGAACTTCGGTATAGGTATTTACAAAACTGTCTGCTGCCATGGCACGAGCACACGGCCCACGAGCAGAACGACTCCGTAGGCGACAAGGCCAAGAATGCTCGCTGCGAATACAGCGGCCCAAGTGAGAGTGAACTGTGAGAGCGCTGCGGAGTTCGCAATCATCACACCGAGAGCGTTCGCTGTGCCGCCAAAGTACTCGGCAACAATGATGCCGATCACCGAGAGCGTCGCGCCGACTTTGAGCCCGTCGATGAGCGACGGGAGCGCACCAGGGATCCGAACGTAGAGCAGAAGTTGGCGACGCGAGGCGCCAAGAGAGTCAAGGAGCTCCCGGTGCAACGGATTCACCGCCAACAGCCCTCTTGTTGTGTTCACCATCACTGGGAAGAACACCATGATCGCCGCAACGGCAATCTTGGAGAAAATGTTCGTACTCCCAAACCACGCGTTAAAGATCGGTGCGAGAGCAACCACGGGAGCGCAGCTGAGTATCGCAACGAGAACAAGCGCCGTCTTCGCGAATCGTTCGAACAGGCTCACAACGAGGGAAGCGACAATCGCCAGGCTCGCCCCAAGCAGGATCCCACCAAAGACGCCCACGGTGGTAACACGAGCTGCTGACACGAGCGCACCGAAGTCAGAGAAGAACCGGGCAACGATCCCTGATGGTGCCGGCAGAATGTACGTTGGCACGTTTGCGCCTCGCACGATCAACTCCCACCCCACCAGTACGATAAGGCCAACAACGAGAGCGGGTACGGCGGCTTTGAGCTTGGGGAGTTGCCCGAGCCGGACCGTCGGCTGTCGTCCGATCCCGATTGCCTGTGTTGCGGTCATCAGACACCCGCCACAGTCGGTTCGAGTACGGAATGCAGCGCCTCGCGAACATGAGTCTCGGCGTCATGAAACGCCTCGCTCGAACGAGTGTCATCGACCCGCGGGTACGGCAGGTCAATGGGGATGCGCGTTGCGATACGCCCTGGGCGTGGGGACATCACGACTACCTCGGTGGAGAGGAACGTGGCCTCAGAAACGCTGTGCGTAACGAACACGATCGTCGTGCCAGTCTCACGCCAGATTCGCAACAATTCTCTCTGCAGATACTCACGGTTCATCTCGTCGAGGGCCCCCAGCGGCTCGTCCATCAACAAGATCTTGGGCTCGAAGGAAAGAGCACGGGCGATTGCGGCTCGCTGCTGCATTCCGCCCGAGAGCTGACGTGGCCTGTGGTTTTCGAATCCGTCCAACCGCACGAGCTCAAGCAGCTCACGAGCCTTTGACGCGCGCTTTTGCGCATTCACGCCTGCAACCTGCAGCGGGAGCTCTACGTTTTGTTGGATGGTGCGCCAGTCCATGAGTCCCGGCTGCTGAAAGACCATGCCGTAGTCACGGTCACGACGGCTCGTCTTTGCACTCTTGCCAAAGATTTCAACCGCTCCCTCGTCAGGGTCAAGCAGGTCACCAATGAGCCTCAACAGGGTGCTCTTACCGCATCCAGAAGGGCCGAGTAGCGAGACAAAGGCCCCCTCTTCGATATCAAGGTTGATATCTGCGAGCGCCGGGATTGCCTGGCCAGACACGTGAAAGGTCTTACTGGCGTTTGTGATGGAAATTGCGTTAGCCATTGACGTTCCTCTTTCTCAGTACGAAGAGTTCTACGAGAGTAATGATTTGCACGAAGACAACCCCGCCGAGAGAGGCCACGAGTACCGCGGCGAAAAGTGTCTCCGGAGAGTTGCTGTAGTAATACGCGGCTGTAAGGATGGCCCGGCCAATCCCCAGTCCCGTTCCCGCGGACAGCTCACCAACGATTGCACCAATCACCGACGCAGTCGCAGCCAGCCGCAAACCAGTGAACAGGCTTGGCACTGCGGAGGGGAAACGCAGCCACCACAAGATCTGCCAGCGCGAGGCCGAGACGCTCTGCATCAATTCCACTTGCACAGGGTCAGGGCTGTTCAGCCCAGTAAGCATATTGATCACAACGGGAAAGAACGAGAGGTACGCGGCAATGATGGTGACGGCGACCCAGCTCGGGAGCCCAGCAGCACCCGCCCAGACAACAATGATCGGTGCCAATGCGACAAGCGGGATGGTTTGTGACATTACGAGCCACGGAAGCAGCCCGCGGCTCAGAACAACGACCTCGCGAAGAGCAACTGCCAGGACACAGCCGATAAACGCGCCTATGACGAGCCCAATTCCGGCCTCGCGGAGAGTGACAGAGAGCTGGGTAAGTAGATACCCAAAGAGCGTCTGTCCGCCCCCTCCGCTTGTGGGCTCAGCCAGCGCCCCAAGAATGACTCCGACATGGGGCATGGCGTAGTCAGAGCTTGAGATTGGCAGCGGAATCTGCGTGAACGGAACCTTGTCTCCGGTGAGCGTTCCAAGAGCCTTATACCCTTCCCATAGCAGCACAACTGACAGGATCGCAACGAGAACGGTGATTATGAATCGATAGACCGCTTGAATACCTTGACGGGAAGGCCCTCGCGGCTTATCCCTAAATTCCTTATTTTGACTGGCTAAAGGCCGAGCCAATGTGGTCTGCGCCATTGCATCCCTTTCAAAAGTGAACCATTGGTTCTATTTATGGTAGCCGACGGCTCCGGAATCCGCAGCTACGAATCTCATCACATTTCGATCACACAGCTTTGTGCGCCGAACGGGGTTCGATTCTTGCGCTCAGGCCGCGGGATTCTCGGAGAAAAGGTCGATGGTTGACCCCCACCGAAGTGCCCGCAAGCTCTCGAGCGTGTCGAGGTCATTGCGCAGCACGCTGTCAGCCGGCAGCCTGACCGGTGCGTACCCGAGGGCCAAGTGGCGCGCGGCAGAGCCCACCCCAAACCCAACCGGGCGTCGGCTGCCTGCGCGCAAAGCAAGAGCAGTCGTTCCTGTGCCAGCACGATCCGGAATGTAAACGTCTTTGCCCCCGGTTGGCAGGTCGGCAAGGAGCGAGTCCACGGCCTGAGGGTTGATCCCGGGAAGGTCAGCATGGATCACCAGACGTGGGGCACGGGGACTGCGCCTGGCAGCTAGCGCGAGCCCCTCGCGGACGGCCCCGTTGAGCCCGCCCCCAACCTGCTGCACAAGGAAGATCACTTGAGCATCTGGAAAGTGCTCCTGAACTGCAACGTCAGACACGACGATAACCTCGTCGACTTGCGCCGTACGTTTCAAGGTTCTCACGCATCCCTGGGCAAGACGCCGCGCAATATCCGACACAGTTGAAGCGGGCAGGTCGGGTCGCAACCGTGATTTCGCAGTGCCAAACCCGCGAACAGGAACGATAGCGGTCCACCCAGTCGCAGCGTCCATCGGCCTACTCCGCCCGAGGGTCCAGCACCTTGCCCGCCGCAACTGCGGCGAGTGCGGACCGGTACCCTTCTTCGAAAGCCTCTTGCGTTCCGAGGGAGAAAAGATCCAACTCGAGGTCTCGGTTGATATGCCGGGCGCGCTGATCAGTCCCAGGAACAACATACTCGCCCAACCCCCGCACGAGGGCTACGGGGATTCCGGCTGTCTTTCCTTTCACGAGGTCTGAAGCAGCTGCGATCTCATCAGCGACGCAGCGTTGTGTGACCGTAAGCGGTTTCCCTGCGGTGTCCACGCCTCCCCGCTCGTCTGCGTAGAGGGCAACATTCGCACTTCCGATCGCAATGTCAGTTTGCCCGTAGCGCCACGGCCGACCGACAGTGTCCGTGATCACGATCCCAAGATCAATGCCGAGTGCATCTCTTAGTTCGTTCGCGAGCCTTCGAGCAGACGCATCAGGATCCTCGGGGAGCGCGAGCACCCAGTCTCCAGCAACGTTACTTGCGTCCACGCCCGCGGCTGCGGCGACCACCCCGAGGCGGTTCTCGACGATTGCAGACGCGTTGGGACCGCGCATACGCGCGACAACGCGGACCGTATCTCGTTCGATGAGTTTGGCGCGTTCCGAGGCAGGGATGAAACAGTCCTCAACCTTTGAGACAACCTTGCTTGTGACAGCAAGCACGTCACCGTCATCGACCGCAATTCCAACGAGCGAACGAACAATCTCCGTCGCGAGTGAGTGGTCCGGCGTGAATTCGGGCAGGCCAATGAGCGGAATAATCTCTAACCCAGGTGTTCGTTGCATGCGCCTCGCTCCTTTGCGATACGTGAGTTGTGGTGATCGAGGGGAGCCCGGGGGTTCCGGCTCCCCGCGCGGACGATCAGAACCCCGCGGGAACCTGCGGCGTGAAGATCGTCTTGTAGTGCAGGTACGGGATGATTGCTTCCGCACCGAGCTCGAAGCCCACCCCTGAGTTCTTCCTACCCCCGAACGGTGCACCAATGTCGAAGTTCGACATGTTGTACGCAACGGTCCCAGTCTCAATGCGCCGCGCGGTTTCGATGCCTAGGGTCTCGTCGGCGGTGTAGACGGCGCCCGACAGCCCGTACTCCGAGTCGTTGGCGAGATCGATTCCCTCCTCGAGGTCCCCGCTGTAGCGCGTGATCGATACAGCCGGGCCGAACACCTCTTCGCGGAAGATCGTCATGTCGGGTGTTACATCTGCGAACACGGTCGGCTCGACGAAGAACCCCCTGCCGGTCACGGCGTTCCCGCCCGCAACAGCCCGTCCACCTTCCTCGCGCGCGATCCGGTAGTAGCGTTCAATGGATTCGCGATGCCCTGCGCTCACGACCGGCCCAATGACTGTCTCCGGGTCAAACGAGTTCCCTACCTTCCATCGGTCTACCTCGGCCGCAACGGCATCGACGACATCGTCGTACAGCACATCGGGCACGATAAGGCGTGAGTTATTCGTGCAGGCCTGTCCGTTGTTCGAGAAGCTCAAGTCGTGCAACTCGGAAATGAGCGTGTCGATGGAAGCGTCCTCGAGCAGCAGCGCTGCCGATTTTCCACCAAGTTCGAGCGTGACTGGCTTCAGGTTCTCGCCACACATACGCCCAATCTTGCGACCGACAGGCGTCGAGCCAGTGAACGCGATCTTGTCGATCCCGGGATGTCCGATGAGGTGGTCACCCGTCGCACGGTCACACGGCAGGATGTTGATCACGCCAGCGGGAATACCCGCTTCGGCCGCCGCATCAGCAATCAGAAACGAGTTCAGCGCGGTGAGCGATGCTGGCTTGATCACGGCGGTGCATCCAGCGGCGAGCGCAGGAGCAAGCTTGAAGAACAACGTGCTGAGCGGAAAATTCCAGGGCGCGATCATCCCGACGACACCGATGGCCTCGCGGCGCACAAGCGAATGCCCCCGGCCGGCAGGCCGCAAATCCTCCAGCTCAGTTGACCCGATGATGTCGGCGTAGAACCGCAGAAGCGACGAAGCAGTGTCGGCATTGCTGAACCGCGAACGCTCGAATGGAGTTCCGACCTCTCGGGAGATGAGACCGCCAATCGCGTCCCGTTGTCGTTCAATCGCGTCGGCGAACCGACGCATTACGGCGGCTCGCTGCTGGGGCGAGTACCCCGCCCAGCCATTGCGGTCGTTGAGCGTAGCGCGCGCTGCTGCCACCGCACGATCGACCTCTTCTGGGCCCGCCAGAGCGTAGCTCCCTAGGTGTTCCTCTGTGTTCGAGTCGACGTTCTCCCCGCGGCTGGAAGTGCTTGGCGTGACCCACGACCCTCCAACATAGAGTTCATTCCGTTCCATTGTTTTCTCCGTGTTCTGGTGGCGAACGGTCTCTGTTGCCACCCAAATCTGTCAGTTGCTAGCCGGCGACAAGTTCTTCGCGCAGCTGTTGGGCTCGGTGCACTTCAGAGACAGCAAGCACTGTCGCAGCCGCGCGAAGATCTAGATCTTCGTTGTCGGCGAATGCTTTCACCCGATTCCAGGCAGAAAGCATTCGCTGCTGAAGACGTTCCTCGACAACCTGCTCACTCCAACGGTATCCCTGGTTGGCTTGTGCCCATTCGAAGTACGACACCACAACACCGCCTGCATTGGCGAGGATATCGGGGACAACGATAATCCCTCGTTCGCCGAGGAGTCGGTCTCCCTCTGGCGTGGTTGGCCCATTCGCGCCTTCCACAACTATGCGCGCCCGAACAAGGTGAGCGTTGCCCTCGTGTAACACGCCCTCGACCGCAGCGGGAACGAGCAGGTCTGCCTCATCAAACAAGACCGAGTCCCGCTCTCGGGCTATCGCACCAGCGAAGCCCTCGAGGCGACCATGTTCTACAACGTGAAGCTGCAGTGCGGGAATGTCGAGGCCGTCCACATTGCTCAGCGCTCCGAACTCATCGCTCACCGCAACGACCCGCACTCCTGCCTCGTGGAGGAGCTGCGCAACTCCCTCTCCGACCTTGCCAAACCCCTGCACGATCGCGGTCGCCCCAGTCGGTTCGCCGATCTCTTCGCGGACCGCAGCCAAGGCGATCTCAGTCACGCCACGCGAGGTGGCGAGTGCTCGGCCTAGCGACCCGCCAAGCTCGAGCGGCTTCCCGGTAACAACACCGTGAGCAAGATGTCCTGCGACCACCGAATACTCGTCAAGGATCCAAGCCATGACCTGTTGATCTGTGCCGATGTCGGGCGCGGGGATGTCTTTGTCCGGCCCAAAGACATCCGCAAGCTCGCGTGTATAACGACGTGTCACACGCTCCAGCTCTGCTTTGCTGAAATCGCGGGGGTTGATCGCAAGCCCGCCCTTTGCTCCGCCGTATGGAATTCCGAGCAACGCGCACTTCCAGGTCATCCACATGGAGAGCGCCCGGACCTCATCAATGTCGACGTTCTGGGAGAACCTAATACCGCCCTTTGCCGGGCCAAGCGCGGTATTGTGATGCACTCGGTAGCCCGTAACGATACGGCTGCTGCCGTCGTCCATACGCACCGGGAACGACACGGCGACCTCTCGTTTGCAATGAGCATACGCTTGCCGCACCACATCACTCAGTCCGAGGTGTTCAGTAGCCTGTCGCAGTGTGCGGAGCGCCGCTTCGTGGGGGCCCGTACGAGCCTCGTCCACAGCGGCGGCCGACAACGTTGCACTAACCATGTGCGACTACTCCTCTCAGGTTCCGACCCTTTCGAAGATCCTCGAAACCCTCATTGATATCCGACAGCGAGTACTCCCGCGAGACAAGCTCATCGAGTTTCAAAAGCCCCCGCTTGTAGAGGTCAAGCAGCAACGGTACATCTCGCCGCGGGTTGCACGAGCCATAGATCGTTCCGCGGATCGTCTGCTCTCTGAAGATGATCTGTGTTCCTGGCAGTTGCACATTCTTCTCCATAACGTCCTGCGACATACCTGCGAGCACGAGTCGCCCGCGGGTTCCGAGAGCACCGTAGGCGGCCGTCACGATCGGTTCGACCGTGTTTCCAGTGCAAACAATCACGGCGTCCGCGCCTCCAACGACGCCGTTGATCTCGCGAGCGTACTCCGCTGCGTCATCCATCGACTGGAAGGTCCGACTCGCACCAAAAAGCGTGGCAGTTTCGAGCTTCGCCGGGTTCGTATCCACCATGATGACTTCTCGCGCACCAGACAGACGGGCTCCCTGCACGGCGTTCACCCCAACCCCACCGCCACCGAGCACGATTACGACGTCGCCAACAGAGACCTCTGCGGCATGCACTGCGGCGCCCCATCCGGTCAGCACCCCGCAACTCGCGACCGCGACAACGGATAGCGGGATCGAAGGATCGACTGCAATAAGTGAGCGTTCTGAGACGACAGAGAACTGTGCAAACGTGCCGAGCCCACAATTGGCCGCAATCGCTTCACCTCCCGTTGAGAAGCGGTACAGACTCCGGTCTGCCGCGCCGGGAGCATTTGCGGATTGTGTGCAGAGGTTCGAGTGGCCGGTGACGCACCAGTCGCATTGACCACATGTGGGCACAAACGCGGCTGCAACATGATCTCCGACAGCCAGACTCGTGACGCCCGGGCCGAGTGCACGCACGATTCCAGCCCCCTCGTGTCCGCCGACTGCAGGGAGCTCACCGAGCCCGCCGTGCCTGAGATGCTCGTCTGAAAAGCACAGGCCCGCATGAGTAAACTCGACGAGCACCTCCCCCGCCTGCGGTTCTGCGAGATCGATCTCGGTAACCGTCCACTCCTCGCCTGCGTTGAGCACGGCCGCTGCTGGTGTTTTCATTGCTGCTGTCCTTTGTGTGATTTCGTAAATCGGGGGCCTGTGTCAGACTTCGGTGTCTGCAGATTTGGGGCTGCTGGGGGCACTGTATCTGGCCGCCGGCTCCTGCATCCCGGGCACCTGGATTGCTCCCGTACCAGGCTGTCCCGTCGCTCGA
This sequence comes from Leucobacter sp. NPDC015123, assembly GCF_043080205.1. Lineage (NCBI taxonomy): Bacteria > Bacillati > Actinomycetota > Actinomycetes > Micrococcales > Microbacteriaceae > Leucobacter > Leucobacter sp. NPDC015123. Next base: position 10,759 of record NZ_JBIBVH010000006.1, read on the forward strand.
TCAGCCTCATCGAGCGCGAACGAAGCGGGTGGGAACGCCTTTGAGAGCAGCAGGTGCACGAGTAACCCGGTGAGGAAAGCGACCGCCCAGTTGAGGTCGAAGAGTGGCTTGAGCACGGGAATTAGTCCGTGTTCCGGGAAAGGTCCACCGGTCGCAGGATCGGAGTACGCTCCACCTACCGACAACACGAGCGCAACGGCCATAGCGGTGAGGGCGCGCCAGTTGAAGCCGCGGGTGTAGGTGTACCGCCCCCCGTACTGGTAGAGCTCTTCCACGTTGAGGTAGCGCTTACGGTTAATCCAATACTCAGTTACAAGAATCCCGCCGACAGACCCGAGGAAGGCACCCGTAATGCCAAGCCACACAAAAATGTAGAGGTTGGAGCTCGCCATAAGGTTCCAGGGCTGCATGAGAATCGCGATCACACCAGTGATGAGACCGCCCATCTTGAAACTGACGAAGCGCGGGAATGCATTCGAGAAATCGTACGCCGGGCCGACCGTGTTCGCAGCCACGTTGACGGCGACCGTAGCAACGATGACACACAGCAGGCTAAAGAAGACGACGACCGCGTTCGGAATCATCCCGACGAGCTCAACAGGGTCCCAAATTGGACGACCCCAAACCTCAACCGTCGCAGCCGTGGTCAGGGCGCCAATGGTTGTGAAGACGACGACAGTGGGAGTGAGTCCAACAGACTGGCCAACAATATGTGCCTTCTGCGAGCGCGCAAAACGAGTGAAATCCGAGATATTCACTGACATCGTGGCGTAGAAGGCGATCATGCCCATAAGCGCGCCGGGGAAAATCGTCCAGAACTCCGGCCCCCAGCCGAGTGTGGAGTGCGGGGTCAGCACGGTTCCGAGATCTCCCGCGAGGTTCATCACCCAGATCATCAGGATGAACGCGACGACAAGGATGAGCGGCGCGGCCCAGTTCTCAAGTGTTCGAATCGACTCAATACCTCGAAGAACGAGGCCCATCTGAATGAGCCAAAAGATGCCAAACGACACCCACATCGTCCAGGGGTGGCCTCCGATCGGCGTGGCCTCTGACCACCAACTGCCAAAGAATACCGAGCTCAAGGTAAAGATGGCTTGTCCACCGACCCAGGTCTGGATCCCGAACCATCCGCAGGCAGACAGAGCCCGAATGATCGCAGGGACGTTGGCTCCGCGAATTCCAAATGCCGCCCGCGCGATGATGGGAAACGGAATCCCGTACTTCGCACCAGCATGGCTGTTAAGAAGTAGGGGGATCATCACGATCAGGTTGCCAAGCCCGATAATGCCAACGGCCTGCACCCAACTCATACCCATGTCAATGAGCCCGGATGCAAGGTAATAGGTCGGGATGCCGTGGGCGATACTCATCCACAGCGCAGCATAGTTGTAGGTGTGCCAAGTGCGGCCTGCCAACGGGACGGGCGCAAGGTCATCGTTGTAGAGACGACTCGTCTCAATGTTTTGGGTCGATACGAGCTCAATGCGCCCGGTTGAATCTTCGTTGATTGTCATGAAAACCTCTGAGATGAAAGTCTGTTGTGTGTGGGTCGGCCGTCTTCGGTGACGCCGCTACCCCGAGTCGGACGACGCGCGCATGAAAACGCGCGTCGCCCAGCTCGGCTAGTACTGCTCAGTCAGGGCCGAGTAGAGTTCTGGCCGGCGGTCGCGGAAGAACGGACGTCGCATGCGCGAAGCACGCATCTCATCGAGATCGACTTCCGCGACGGCGACCCCTTCCTCACCGTCAGCGACCTGCGCGAGCACCGTGCCGTCAGGCCCGTAAACCGCGCTCAGGCCAAAGTAATCCTTCGTGCCTTCGAGACCGACCCGGTTCGAGCAGATCACAAAGAACTGGTTGAAGGCGGCGTGCGCCCGGAGCTCGAGCTGGAAGACCTCCTTCATCGGCGCAGAGGCGGAAGCAACAGGCACACAGAGCACCTCGCCACCAGCCATCGCAACGGCTCGAGACAGTTCGGGGAAGTGCCTCTCGTAGCAGATGATCGTGCCAACAGACACCTCACCTGTGTCGACAGCGGAAGGGGCTTCCTGACCGGGCCTGAAATAAAACTTCTCTGGGAACCCATTCGAAAACGGAAGATGTGACTTACGGTAGGTATGACGCGCCTCGCCGTTCACAAACGTCACAGCAGTGTTGTGGAACACACCTGGCAGGTCAGTTCCTTCGAAGAAGGACGACACGATCGTGATGCCGTGCTGCGCTGATTTCACTCGCACGAGCTCATTCGAGGGTCCGTCAAAATCCTCGGCCCACTTGATGTATGCGGGGTCTGGTTCAGGCTGCACGAAGGGAATCGCGAAGAACTCGGGCATGAGCACGACCTTCGCGCCTTGCACGGCAGCCTCGTCGATAAGCTCGCCGGCGCGCATAAGCGTCGCCTCGCGGTCATCTGTCGCACGCAGTTGAAGTGCTGCCAGTTTCATTACTTCTCTCCAGTCTGAGGGACGCCGGTGAGCGCCACGCTCGAATTGGTGCGGTACTTCTTATTCACCGAGATGAGCACCGCAGTGAACGGCTCAAGGTGCCGCGCTAGCCGAAGCGCTCCAACATCGATGCCACGACCGCCAGTCACGAGCGATGCGAGGCGCATCACCTCTGCCTTCCCCGACTCGTCGTTGCCGCAAACGAGCACGTCCTCGTGGCTCAGGTCAGTCTCTACCTTGTGCAGGTTGACTGCCGAGAGGTGGTGAAACGCACCCGTCACATTTGCTTCGGGAAGCAGCCTCGCGGCTTCCTCGGCTGCGCTCAGATCGGGGATTTGTGTACCAACCGGACCTTGTTTGTCGAATGAGAGCGGGTTCACGCAGCTCACCACGAGCTTGTGCCCGATGACGTCAGCAAGTCCGCCTACGAGTTCTTCGTGTCCCTTATAGGGCACAGCGAGGATAACGGTGTCGGCGGAGGCCACTGCGTCCCGGTTGTTCGCTCCGGTGATTGCTCCCAGCGGCGCGTGCTCGGAGGTAAGTTTGGCAGCTTCGGTCGCTGCCCGCTCACCGTCGCGTGATCCAAGGATCACGGTCTCACCAGCAAGGGCGAGCCGCAGCCCGATCCCGCTTCCCTGGGGGCCAGTGCCCCCAACAATTGCGATGGTCATGCCGGTTCCCTACTGCAGCGCTTCGGTGATGTTGACGAGCGTCGTACGGTGGTCTCCGTGAGTCGAGAGGACAGGCACTCGCACCCCTGCCTCACGGTATTCTTCGAGCTTCTGCACGACCGTGTCCGTCGACCCGCAGGCAGTGACATTCTGCACGAGCTCGTTGGGGACGAGCTGCATCGCACGTCGGATATCCTCCTTCGTTGCAGGCCAACCAGCGATCTTTTGAATCTCTTCGACAAGCTCCGGTTCGACGCCCGAGTGCGCGGCAATGTGCGGCTGCTGCATCAGGTACAGGGTCAAGAAGGCTTTGCAGTGGTCGATCGCTTCCTGCGGGTCCTTATCGTTCACGCTGCACGCGATGATCTGTGTCAGATCGATCTCTGACTTACCGTCTGTTCGCTTCGCGAGGCCGGCATCAATCGCTTGCTTCGCACCTTCGAGGTATGAGGGGGGCAACAGGAAGTCCATGTGTACGCCGTCTGCGATCTCACCCGAAAGCTCAAGCATGCGCGGGCCGACGGCACCGACATAGATCGGCACCGGCACCTCAGTGTTCTCGCGATACATGCTGTCGAAGCGAACACCGTCGATCGTGTAGAACTCACCATTGAACGTCACAGTGTCGTTGTTGAAGAGCTGCTTGAGGATCGTAATGTATTCGCGCATCGAGGCGACAGGTTTGCGGATGGGCGCGCCAAGCTTCGTGGCGAGCGGTTCCCACCACGCACCAATGCCGAGAATCGCACGACCGGGTGCGACTTCGTCGAGCGTCTTGAATGTCACACCCATGAGCGCGACGTTACGACTCTTATTGTTGACAACGCCGGTACCGATGCGAATCTGCTTGGTCTGTGAAGCAACAATCGCGGCGGGCACAATGCCGTCGCGAGCCATTCGGCCCTCTGCAACCCAGAACGAGTCGAAACCCTTCTCATCGGTGTACTGCGCGACCTCGTATGTCTCGGGGAGCGTCATCCGGTCGCCGACATGGATTCCAATGGGAAACTTCATTGTGATGCCTTTCGTGGGGTGCTCTGCCAACCTGCGTTGGCGGCAGTAAGCGGTGGGTTAGAAAAGTTGGGCTGCGCCGCGAGAGAGGTAGCGGCCACGGGTTGTCCGGGCCACCTCCTGCAGCTCACGGTCAAGGATCAGCGTCCGCCCACGGCTCATGACCGTTACGGGAAGGCCGCTTACGCGCATACCCTCATAGAGGTTGTAGTCGGTTCGGGAATGTCCACCCGCAGCGGTGATCGTGTGGTCTGCCTCAGGGTCCCACACCACGATGTCCGCGTCTGCCCCGACGGAGATCGTTCCCTTGTTGGGGTACATTCCAAAGAGTTTGGCGGGTCGAGCAGCCGTGATCTCGACAAACCTGCAGAGGTCGAGCGCTCCGCCCACGACGCCGGCTTCCCAGGCGACCATCATGCGGTCTTCGAGTCCGGGCACCCCATTCGGAGTCTTCGGGAAATACCCTGGAGACCGAAGCTTCTGCGGAGGCAAGTCTTCGGGCTGCTCCATACAGAACGCAGCATGGTCCGTCGCGAGCGTCGAGAGTCCGTCTGCACCAAGGTATTTCCAGAGGGCGGCCTGATTTGCTCGTTCACGAATCGGTGGTGAGCAAATGTAGCCAGCGGCCCGCTCCCCCAGCTCTTGATAATCTTCCAGCGCGGTGACGAGATACTGCGGGCAAGTTTCACCCCAAACGGGCAGGCCCTCACTGCGCGCAGCTGCGATTTCGGCCGCAGCCTGCTCGCTCGAGACGTGAACAACGTACAGGGGCGTGCCCACTTCTGCAGCGAGCACAATCGCCCGGTGAACCGCCTCAGCCTCCTGGGAATGGCCGTGAGCATCGACGTGGTAAATCTCGGCAGTCTTCCCTTCATCCAGAAGCTGCTGAGCGGCCCGGTTCACCATGTGCCCGTTTTCAGCGTGCACCATCGGGAACGCACCGAGCTTGAGAGCGAGGTCCATTCCAGCGAGAAGTTCGTCGTCTTCAACCATCTGCGTACCCGGGTACGCCATAAAGAACTTCCAGCTCGACACGCCTTGCTCGGTGAAGAGCCGAACAAGATCGTCGTGGACATCCGGCTGCTGAACCAATGGCGGCACGATCGCATGCAGTCCAAAATCGACAACACTCTTGGATTCTGCGATCGAGCGCCGCTCAACAAAAGTGTCGAACAGCGAAGCGTCTGGGCGCTTCTTGACGAAGTCGATAAAGGTAGTAGTGCCACCGAACGCAGCGGCAACCGAGCCTGTTGCGAAGTCATCAGCCGTTCGCGTCGTAAAGCCGTCAATTGGATACTCAAGGTGAGTGTGAACGTCGATTCCACCAGGCAAAATGTACTTCCCGGTTGCGTCGATCGTCTCGTCAGCATCCCACGCTTGCTCAACCCCGATGCCAACGATCCGTTCGCCGCGCACCAGCACATCAGCACGGACGAAGCCTTCCGCGTTCACCACGGTGCCACCGGCGATGAGTGTAGTGTGCCCCGCGTTTGTCGCTGATTCCATCGTCATGATGCGGGGCCTCCCGCAGTGTCGTAGTGTACATCGGCGATGTCGAGCACCTCGTCGAGGATCTCGAGCGCCAAGTTAATCTCCTCGTCGTTGATCACGAGGGGCGGCGTAAGCCGAAGCACATTGAAGTTCGATGCCAGGTACAGCCCCTTCGCCATTGCAGCCTTGTTGATCTCCTGCATCGGCTTGGCGGCTTCCCCAACCGCGTTGAACGGCACGAGCGGCTCGCGGGTGTCACGGTTCCGAACCAGTTCGAGCCCATAGAACAGTCCACGCCCACGAATGTCACCAATAGACGGGTGGCGTTTCGCAAGTTCAGCGAGGCCGGCTCCAAGTCGCTCGCCCTGGCGCCGCGCGTTGTCGACAACCCCTTCTTCTTCCATGATCTCGAGCGACGCGACAGCTGAGGCGCACGCGAGAGGATGCCCCGCATAGGTGAGCCCTCCCCAGAATTTATTGTCCTGAAGCCAGTCAGAGATCTTCGACGAAACTGTCATCGCTCCGAGAGGGACATACCCTGAGTTGAGCCCCTTTGCGGTGATCAGAATGTCTGGGGTAACGCCCCAGTGGTCACAGGCGAACAGCTCACCCGTGCGACCGAAACCAGCCATCACTTCGTCGAAAATGAGGATGATGCCGTACTTGTTGCACACCTCACGAATCGATCTCAGGTAGTTCTCACCAGGGTAGATGAGGCCGTTAGTCCCAGTGACTGGTTCGAGAATGACGGCGGCAACCGAGTACGGGTCCTCGAACTGCAAAATCTCTTCCAGGTGCGGTCCACCAGAGCAGACAGGACACGGGGAGGGGTGGCCCGCCGGGCACCTGTAAGTGTAAGGATCAAGCATTCGGACCACGCCCGGCATCGAGGGCTCAGCGTGCCAACGACGCGGGTCCCCGGTCAAGGCGATCGCGCCCGCGGTCGCCCCGTGGTAGGAGCGATATCGCGCAACAATCTTGTTGCGCCCCGTGACATGGCGCGCGAGTCTGATGGCGTTCTCGTTCGCAGCGGCACCACCTGTGGTGAAGAAACTCATCTTCAGGTCACCTGGCGTAATCTCTGCGAGTTTCTGCGCCAGACGGGCTCGCTGTTCCTCGGCAAATCCCGGCCCGATGTAGCACATCGTGTCAGCCTGATCTTTGATCGCCTGCACAAGCTTGGGGTTCTGGTGTCCAAGATTGCTGTTCACCAGCTGCGACTGAAAGTCCAGGAAACGATTGCCATCGTAATCCCAGAACCAGGATCCCTCGGCGCCTTTGATGGGGCGGGCGTTGAGACCACCCTGCTTCGACCACGAGTGGATGACGAACTCACTGTCTGCCGCGACGAGCTCTTCTTTTGACCATGCGACTGCGTTCATAATTCTGACTCTTTTCGTCGGTGCCTTCGCCATTAGGCGATGCTCACGGGAGCCTCGGCCCCGAAGGTCGCAAGACGAGCAAGCGGTCGCCCCGAATTCGCTGCGATGCAGGCGACAACAATCTCGTCAGCACGCGGGGCATCTTCAATGCGGAAGGTGACCGTCTGATGATGCGAACGCGTCTTGGCGTCAGTCTTGTGCTTCAACGGAACGTCGATGGAAGCTCCCTGCAAGCCAATCTTTTCCGCTGCAGGCAACAGTTCCGTTCCGCCGGCTGCACGCCGGAATACGTTGCCAAACCGCAGGTTGTGGATCAACGCAGATCCGTGCTCGGTTTCGCCGTCGACGCCCACCAACGCTGCCTTACCAAAGGCCTCAACCTCATCGTCCAAGAGCCGAACACATTCGGGGCCAAGTAGTCCCCCGATCGCTTCCCCAAGCTCGTCAGCGAGCGTGACGACATCTTCAACGTAGCCCGCGCCATACGGGTTCGCAATGACAGCCGCGGCAACTGCAACACGGTGTGGTTTGGCGAGCTGCTGACCGTTCTCGCTGTGGATTTCCTCGACCAAACGAACGAGTTTGCGGATCTGTAGTGACATCATGTCCTCCCTGACATTAGCGACGTAAATACAGTGAACCATCGGTTCATAATTTTTGCAAGCTCATTTTTCTTAACCCCTTGAGCTCCGAGGAATCCACACTATCCACCACGGACGCCTTGCGCTATCCTTTAAATTCCTCAGACTATGAGGCACCAACGAACCCCCGCGACCCAGCGGCCAACTCAAGGCATTGGTTTTCAACGATGAAAATTAAAACGAACCGTCGGTTCAAATGTACGGTCTCACTTCTCACTGTCGGCGCTCTAGCGCTTCTCCCTGGGTGCTCATCACTCTCTCCGGAGGCCCCCGCACAGGTCACTCCAGGGCCAGCTTCCGCCATAGACAACTGCGGGTTCACTGTTGAACTCGACGTCCCGCCTGAGCGCGTGGTCACCGTGAAATCAACGCCGCTCGAACTGCTGCTGGCCCTCGGTCAGTCAAGCCGCATCGTTGGCTCTGCGATGCTTGATGGTCCCGTGCCGCAGGGCCTCGCACCAGCAGAGTGGGAACCGAATGTGCTGGCAGACCAGCTTCCCAGCCGTGAGGTACTCCTTGCCGCAGAGCCCGACTTTGTGTTCGCTGGCTGGGAGTCGAACCTCGGCCAGGACGGGCTGGGTACTCGAACGGAGCTCCTGGGTCTCGGCATCAACACCTACGTTGCTCCACCCGCCTGCGTGTTTGGCAGCGAGAACTCCGATCCGCTCGAGTTCGATGACGTATTCGACATGATCTCGGAGGTCGGGGCGATGTTCGATGCAAGCAACGAAGCAGAGTCAATCATCAGTGATCAGCGCAGCAGGCTGAAAGCTATTCCAAAGAACGACGGCGCACTATCCGCCCTCTGGTTTAGCTCTGGCGAGGACGTGCCGTTCGTCGGCGGTGGCACTGGAACTCCCAGCATGATCATGCGGGCAGCAGGTCTCACGAATGTTGCAGAGTCGGAAGCGCAAAGCTGGTTCAGCATGCCCTGGGAGAGCTTTGTCGCAAGCGATCCCGATGTCATCGTGCTGGTAGACGCGCCATGGAACTCCGCGGAGAAGAAGCGGGCGTTGCTCGAAGGTCACCCAGCAGCCAGCTCGATGCGCGCAGTGAAAGACGAGCGCTTTATCGTTGTCGACTTCGCAACCACGGAGGCCGGCGTGCGAAACATCGACGCCGTCGAGTCAATCGCAAACGCAGCGGCCTCACAGTGACAAGCGAGCAGGTGCGTCAACGCGGGCAGGCAGCTCCACCGCGGGCAACGTCCGCAAGGTCACGCTTCACCGTTGCCGCCGCCCTGTTGCTCGCAGCGCTCCTTGCCTCGCTCTTTCTTGCCGCTTCTGTCGGAGCAGTCCCTATCCCCTGGCAAACGCTTGCCTCGGCGCTGAGCACTGATCCCACCTCTTGGAGCACCCACGAAGTCATCCTGACGCAAGTCAGGCTTCCGCGCGTACTCACAGCGGCATGTGTTGGCGCGGGGCTCGCAGTCTCTGGTGTTGCATTACAAACGGTGCTTCGCAACCCGCTCGCTGAGCCCTACCTACTCGGCGTATCCTCGGGAGCCTCGCTTGGAGCGGTCTCAGTCATTTTGCTTGGGCTTACACTCGCGCTCCCATTTGCCGCCTTCGTGGGCGGAGCACTCGCGCTCGCCGCCACTCTCTTCCTCAGCGGTAGTCAACGCCGATCATCGTCGGAAAGAGTGATTCTTGCCGGAGTGGCCACCACGGCACTGTTCAGCGCATGCACTTCTTTCATCATTTTCCAATCCCCAGACAGCGACAGCTACCGCCAGGTACTGCACTGGCTACTCGGGTCACTTGGCGGCTCAAACTGGAGCACCGTTTTGATCGCGGCCGTCACGCTAGCAGTCTTCGGGTCGGCGTTGGCGACCTCATCCCGTTTGCTCGGAGTGTTCAAGCTCAGTGACAACGACATCGAGTCGCTAGGAATCAATGTGCGGGTCTCACGGGCGTGGGTTCTCTCCCTCGCGGCGCTTGTCGCGGCAGGAATGGTCTCGGTCTCTGGCGCGATCGGCTTTGTCGGCCTTATCGTTCCTCACCTTGCTCGACCGTTTGCCTCTGGGAGCGTCACGAGGCACCTCGTGGCCTCTGCGCTCATTGGCGCGCTGCTTCTCACGTGGGCTGACACGCTCTCACGCATCGCGGCGCAACCACAAGAGCTTCCGGTCGGGATCACCACTTCCGTGCTCGGCGCTATCGCGTTTGGAGTCATCATGTTTCGGCAGCAGAAAGGACACTCATGACCCTTCACACGCTCCCCTTCTCAGCAAGCCGCGGGCACGACTTTAAGCTCTCCGTTCCCGCACTCGATTTCCGCCCTGGCGAGATCTTTGGGCTCCTCGGCCCGAACGGCGCCGGGAAAAGCACACTGCTCCACAGCCTCGCAGGGCACCTTCCGGAGTCTCGTCGGGCCGTCTCGTGGGATGGTGTTTCTCGGGCCAAGCTCGGGCAACGCGAGTGGGCAAGGCGCGTTGCGTTCGTCGCGCAGGATTCCACTGCCCCTTCGGATCTTTCGATTCGGCAGTTCGTACAGCTTGGCCGCGTCCCGTTTACCGGCTGGCTCCGCACGACCACCCGAACGGACAGGTATGTCGTCGATCACGCGCTTGAACAATGCGGGCTCGACTCCATCCAGCACACATCGATCGACAGACTCTCCGGCGGCCAGCATCAACGGGCGAAGATTGCTCGTGCGCTCGCGCAGGAACCACGCGCCCTCCTCCTTGACGAGCCGACGAACCACCTCGACCTTGCAGCCATCCGCGACACAGTCGAGCTTCTTCGCACTCTTGCGAGCACCAGCGTTGCACTCATCGTCAGCCTGCACGACCTCGACCTTGCCTCGGTGTTCACCGACCGTGCCGCCATTGTGAACTGCGGCAGCGTTGTCGCGGCGGGGCCAACGGCAAGTGTGGTCACGCCCGCGATGATTCAAAATCATTGGGGCGTGGACATGATCCACACCAGTGACGGCAGTAGAAGCCGCTACCTCCTTCGACACGACTTCCCACCTCGCACTTCGCAGGCCACAGAGGCTGCACAACTCGCGGGGACCCGCGACGATCCACCGGCTGCCTTGCGGGCACCAATCGAACCCTTGGAGGCACTGACATGACCCGAAATATTACGTTCCTTAGCGGAGGCGTTGGGGGCGCCAGGTTCGCCAGAGCGCTCCATTCGTGGAATGAAGCTTCCGGTCGTCCGTTCAATTGCACGGCGATTGTGAATGTGGGCGACGATTTCACTCACATGGGCCTGCGCATCTCTCCCGACCTAGACTCGGTGGCATATCACCTTGCTGACATGGGAGACAAGGGGCGCGGGTGGGGAAGGGCCGACGATTCAACCCGAACCTTGACCGAGATATCACGCGTTCTTCCGGAGGAGGGCTGGTTCCAGCTCGGTGACTTAGATATCGCCCACAATCTCATGCGCACGCAGCTCCTCGAAAACGGCCATTCGCTCAGCGAGGCGACCCGCCTCCTAAATTCTCGCTACGGCGTCAGCTTCACAGTACTTCCAGCAACGGATGACCCCTCGCCAACAATCGTCGAGCACGCTGCTTCAGCTCCCATGGGGTTTCAAGAGTGGTGGGTGCGGAACCAGGCGAATCCCTCACCAACCGCGTTCGCATTTCCCCACGCTACGGATTCAAAGCCCGCGCCTGGCGTGCTCGAATCACTTGCCACTGCCGACATCATCGTGATCGCCCCCTCCAACCCAGTCGTCTCAATCGATCCGATTCTTGCAATACCCGGCATTCGCGCGGCTATCGCCGAGGCCGCGGCGCCGGTGATAGGACTCTCACCGGTTATCGGTGGCCGCCCGGTCCGGGGATGGCTCGACCGCTGCCTTGCCGTCGTTGGCGTCGAATGCGCCTCACCTGCAGTCGCGGCGCGGTACGGTGACCGCTCCACCGGCGGATTGCTCGACGCTTGGCTTGCAGACCCCCTTGACGAGAACCTGCCAAACACGTTTGCTGGGCTCATTACACATGTGCCGCTTCTCTTCAGCCAGGACGAAGCCGACAACCGCATCATTGACGCGCTCATGGAGTCCGTGACGACGCTCACAAACGCCTCCAAAAGTGGACTATCGGTTTGATATAGTGCGATTGTGACCTCAACAACGAGCCCCGACACCGCAGAAGACACAGGCAAAGGCCGCGACGGACTTCTCAATAGATCCATGCGCGTGCTCCGAGTAATCTCGACTTTTCCGCAAGGGATCGGGCTCAGCGAACTCACTCGCCTGTCAGGCGTGCCTAAGGCAACTTGCTTCCGCATCATCACCACGCTGGAAGAAGAAGGCATGTTGGTGACGGATGATGAAACGAAGAAGACGCGCATTTCGGTCGGCTCGCTATCAGTCATCGGCGGTCTACTCACGGAGACAGGCACGCTCCGGGCGATCCGCGAGATCTTGACCAATCTGTCGAACGCTTCAGGGGAGACGACAGGGTTCGACATGCTGCAGGACAACGACATCGTGGTCCTGCTGCAGAACGTGGGCCCCTCTCTTATTGGCCAGACCCTCAAGTCAACGCCGCGAGTGCAACCTCCGTGGCTCACCTCCACTGGCAAGTCTTTGTTGTCATATCGCGACCCCGAAGTAGTGCGCGAGCTTCTCGAACCGAGCTACCCGAAGGAGAATCCTTCGACGCTTGAGATGTTCATCGACACCCTCGAGCCAGCCCGTACCCACGGTTACTCCTGGCTTTATGGAGCCCTAGAACGAGACGCCGCCTCCGTAGCGGCACCCGTCCTCATTGGTGATTTGCCCCGTTTTGCGATTTGGATTGGTGGGCCCACCTACCGCATCACCCCGGACACGGTTCGCAGGCTGGGGCAGCTCGCAATTGAAGCTGCCGCCCAAACCGCCAAGCTCCTCACCGCTTCCGCGCAGCTCCAGCCCTCAACTCCCGCGGATGCTTTCACCAGCCAGCGGGTCATCTTCTAGCCCAAAGCTGGTGACGGCGAGTTCACGCCCTCGCCAATTCCCCAGCCCACCCCAGCCAAAGAGCAGGTTTCTCGCGAGAATGCCCGAAACCTACCGCTGGAAACGGGGTCTTGTGCAGGAACGCTACTCTTTCGCGGCGGCGAGGCGGAGTGCGGCGGCGAGGCGGGGTGCGGCGGCGAGGCGGGGCGGGCAGCACAGGGAGCAAGCACAACGCCCGCGCCCCGCCCCGATTAGATACGGTTGCCAGTTGCGGTGTCGAACACGTGCAGGTGCGCGGGGTTCGGTACGAGGGTGACGGTCTCGCCTGCCTGCGGGTGATTGCGGCCGTCAACTCGAGCGACGATCTGGGTGCCCTCTCCCCCGGTCGTGTGACCGTAGAGGTAGCCGTCAGCGCCAAGCTCTTCGACGAGATCGATCTGCACCGTGAGGCCAGCCTCGCCAGGTGCCGCAAGCACGAGGTCTTCAGGGCGGATGCCGACTGTGACAGCGTTCGACGTCGCGCCGCCAGCGGGCACCGGCACCGTGAGCGAGCCGAAGACTGCACCCTCGGCGGTGAGCGTCGTCGGGAAGAGGTTCATCGCGGGCGAGCCGATGAAGCCCGCAACGAAGACGTTGACTGGAGTTTCGTAGAGCTCACTCGGGGTGCCGACCTGCTGCAGCAGGCCGTCCTTGAGCACGGCGATACGGTCACCCATGGTGAGCGCCTCGGTCTGGTCGTGGGTCACGTAGACGGTGGTGACCCCAAGGCGACGCTGAAGCGATGCAATCTGGGTACGGGTCTGCACGCGGAGCTTTGCGTCGAGGTTCGACAGCGGCTCGTCCATGAGGAACACGCGGGGCTGGCGCACGATCGCGCGGCCCATCGCGACGCGCTGGCGCTGGCCACCGGAGAGCGCCTTCGGCTTGCGGTCGAGGTAGTCTTCGAGGTCGAGGAGCTTCGCAGCCTCGAGCACACGCTCGGCCCGCTCCTCCTTCGAGACGCCAGCAATCTTCAGGGCGAAGCCCATGTTGTCGGCGACTGTCATGTGCGGGTAGAGCGCGTAGTTCTGGAAGACCATCGCGATGTCGCGATCCTTCGGGGCGACGTCAGTGACGTCTGAATCACCGATGAGGATTCGGCCCTCGTTCACCTCTTCGAGGCCGGCGAGCATGCGCAGCGTTGTCGACTTGCCGCAGCCGGAGGGACCGACGAGCACGAGAAATTCGCCGTCTTCGATGTCGAGGCTGAGCTTGTCAACCGACGGGCGGTCTGTGCCCGGGTAGACGCGAGTAATGCCTTCAAACGTGACTGATGCCATTGTTTTCCTCCACCGGCAGGTACGTGCCGGACGATCCGTAGTGGAATGACGGCAGAATCCTCCGCCGCTGCCCATCATTGGGCAAGGACAGGCTAACACAGGCAAACGCCCGCCCCACCTGCATTTGGTGGGGCGGGCGTTTGGGCGCTGCACACTGCCGTGCGCGAGCCTTCAGCGGCTACTGCGCGGCGTGCTGCTTCCGGCGGGCGGCGACCAGCAGGCCACCGCCGAGCGCGAGGAGCAGCACCGTCGCGCCGCCGATCCAGCCGAGCTCCTGACCGGTGTTCGACAGGCCACCGCCCGTCGAACCGCCGCCAGCGCCTGACCCGGGGGTGCCTGGCTTCTCGCCGCCGGGACCACCGGTGCCAGGGGTCTCAGTACCCGGGTTCTCGGTGCCGGGCTCTTCCGTGCCGGGGTTCTCGGTGTCACCACCGGCGACCGCGATCGGGATCGAGACACGGGTCGCCCCGTCGCTCGTCGCGATCTCGATCGTCTGGTTCCCCTTCAGGCCGGCCGGAACAGCGAAGGTGAGCGTGGCGCTTCCAGCCTTGTCCCACGCGTCGGTGACCGTCGGGTCGACCGGCGCGGTCGCGACCTGCTTCCCGTCGATCTCAGCTGAGACAGACTCTGCCGGGACTTCGCCGCCCGAGAACGCGAGCGAGGTGAGCGAGACGGTGACCTCGTCGCCGGCGGTGTACTCGCCAGTGCCCAAGGCTGCAACGCTCACGCGCGCCGAGAGCTGCGCAGCGGCCGCTGGCGGCGGGCTCAACTGCACGCCGACCGCGCGCTTGCCGAGATCCGGCGTCGCCTCCTTGTTGATTGCGAACCACTCGACCATCGACTGCAGGTCGCTACGGCCAGTGTCCTTCACGTCGGTACCCTTGCGGAACGACACGAAGTTGTCACCGCCGCCCGCAAGGAACGCGTTCGCTGCGACCGTGTACGTCGCACCGAGGTCGAGCGGCCCACCGTCGAGCGTGATCGAGGTGACGTGCGCGCCGCGCTCGCCCTCCGGGTCGTACGTGTAGCTCAGCCCCTCGGAGAGTCCGAGCTTCAGGAACGGCCGCGCCGATCCCTCTGGCTGCCACTGCTCTTCGAGGATGTCTTTCACCTGCTGGCCCGTGAGCTTCAGCGTCACGAGCGTGTTCGCGAACGGTTGCACCGTCGCGGCCTCGCGGTACGTGACGTTGCCGTCTGGGTCGTTTTCACCTGTCGACGCGTAGCTCAGGTTCGCGCGGATCCCGCCCGGGTTCATGAGCGCGATGTCGGCGTCGGTCGACCACTTGTGCACGTCAGCGACAAAGTTGCCGATCGTCGACTCGCCACCGCGGTTCTCGGTCTTGCCGTCGCTCTGGCGCGCGCGGTTGAAGTCGGCAGTGATACTGCCGACCGAGACGCCGCCGAGCACGTCGGCCTCGGCCTTCGCAGCGTCGACGATCGCCTGCACCTCGGGGTCGGCCGCGTACTGCGGCTTCCCGTCGACGACGAGAGGCTTGATCTCGTTCGTGATCGAGATGAGCTCCTTCGACTCGCGGTCGACCTTGAGGTTCATGAGCCCAAGGTTCTCACCGTACTGGCCAGCCGAGACGACCGGGCGGCCATCAATGACGTGGTTGTAGGCAAGGTGGGTGTGCGCGGAGACGATCGCGTCGACGTCGTCGCCGACACCGTTCACGATCTTGCCGAGCTGCGACTCTGGCGTGATGCTCGCGAGGTCGGCGGTCGCGGCCCCCTCGTGTACGAGCAGGATCACGACATCGGCCTCACCGTTCGCGGCGTTGCCGTCGCGCAGCGCGGCAGCCGCCTGGTTCACGGAGTCTGCGACGCTGCGCACCTCGAGGTCTTTAATGCCCTCGGGCGACACGAGCGTGTCGAGATCCTCAGTGACGGCGCCGACGAAGCCAACGTTCACGCCGTCGACCTCCTTGACCCACGACGGCGCGAGCGCGGGCTCGCCCGTCTCGGTAACGAACACATTCGCAGAGATGTACTCCCAGTCGGCGCGATCCTGTACGCGACCCTTGAGGTCTTCCCAGCCCTCGTCGAACTCGTGGTTACCCGCGGCGCTCACGTCGAGCCCGGCGAGGTTGAGTGCGTCGATCGTCGGCTCGTCCTGCTGAATGAAGGACGTGAAGGTGGAGGCACCGATGAGGTCGCCTGCACCAGCGAAGATGAAGTTCGGGTTCTGCCGCTCGAACTCCTTGACGGCGCCTGCGATCACCGCGGCCCCAGCTGCCTTCCCGTCGGCCTCAATGCGGCCGTGGAAGTCGTTGATCGTTGCGATATCAATACTCACCGGCTGCGGCGTCGTGGTGATGCCCACGATGATCGGGTCGTGGTCGCTCGCGCGGTACGGCGTGCCTGCCTCGGCGGCGCCGAAGCCGTAGCCCCGGTCACCCCACTCGGCCGAGTTCGCCGCCCAGATCGCTGCCTCACCGAGCGAGTCGGAAAGTGATGGCGACGCCAAGACGTGATCGAGCGAACCGAGCTCGCCGTTGAATGAGTAGCTGTACTGGCCTGCGGCGAGCGCCGACACAGTATCAATCCACCCCTGCGAGGTGAACTCGAATACCGGGTCCTCCTGGCCGTAGGCGTTGAAGTCACCGACGAGCAGCATGTCTGCGCTGCCCGTCGACTTCTCGAGTTCCTTCGTGAACGCGAGGAGCGACTTCGCCTGCTTCACGCGGTCGGCGTTGAAGTGCCCCTGGCCGTCGGCGGGCTCGGGCTCCTTGCCCGACTTCGACTTGAAGTGGTTCGAGACGACTGTGACCGTGCGTCCGTCGAAGTCGAATGCCTGCGCGATGGGCTCTCGCGCATTGCCCCAGACGCTCTCATCGACGATCGTCTGAGCGTCGCCCTTCGGGGTGACCGCGTTCTTCTTGTAGATGATCGCGTTCGTGATGAAGTCGGTTGTGGCGGCGTTGTGCAGCGACTTCGGGGTCGGCACGTAGTCCCACGTCTTTTCGCCGGTTGCGGCGTTCAGCCCGTCGACGAGATCCTTCAGAGCGGTGTCGGCGGGCTCCCCGAACTTCACCGAATTCTCGATCTCCATGAGCCCGACGACGTCGGCGTCGAGGCTGTTGATCGCCGAGACGATCTTCGATTTCTGCGTCTCGAACTGCTTCGCCGTCGTCGCGCCACGCGCGTCCTTGTTTTCGCTCTTCAGTGTGGTGAAGTAGTTGTAGACGTTGAACGCTGCGACGCGCGCGTCGCCTGAGACCTTCGGCGCTTCGGGGCGCGTGTTCTTTGACTCAAACGTCACCTTCTGCGCCGCAGGCGAGGTGCTGTCGAGCGGGGTAACTGGCTGGAGCCGCCACTCGTCGAAGCCGTACTGCAGTACAAAGCTCAGGTCGCCGAACTCGACGGTGTCGCCGTTGCGCACGACAGTGTCGGCGGTGAAGTACGGCTGTTCTCCTGGGTGGGCGTTGTTCGTGGTCTGGATCGAGTAGCCGTCGTCGAGCAGGATCCGACTCGCGCGATTCGCCGCGGCGATCGCGTCGGCTTCAGCGCCTGGCCGCGAGGTCTCCGTGCTCTTCACCTGCATCTCGCCGGGGTTCAGCCAGAGCGTGCCGTAGTTGAAGAGCTGATGGCTCGACGCGACGAAGTAGTCTCCAGTCGGCCGGACGAGCATGTTCTCGTAGGCCTCGCGGTCTGCCCCGACCACTGTGGCGGGCAGCGGTGTGGGCTCGGGGAGCCCGGCGTCCTGCTGCTTGAGGGCGACTCCTGCCGAGTTTGCCGGCGCGATCTGAGTCTGCCCGTAGTACTCGCTGACTGCACCCGTGACCGAGACGAGGTCACCGATCTCGCCTGGCACGTCCTTGCCGCCCAGGTAGACGAAGATGCCGTCGGATGCGGTGCGCGGCTCGGTGGCCGCGCCGCCCGAGCCCGCGGTCTGGATCACGATGCCGGCGTAGCCGCCTGTGCGGTGGTCGGCGGTAATGACACCCTCGACGGTGACGGTCTGACCGACAAGCGGCGACGCGTCACCGGTGCCCTGCACCTCTGCGATCGTGCGAGTGGTGGTTCCCGGATCCGTGCCTGGGTCGGGGTCAGTTCCAGGGTCAGGGTCCGTGCCGGGATCAGGCGCGGTCGCCCCCGCCGCATTTGTCGGCGTGATGTCGCCTGAGAGGGAGAAGTCGGCGGCGTTGTTGTCGGTGTCGGCGGCGCCGCTGCGGTTGAGTGACTTCACGTCGGTGTTGCCTGAGGGCGCGGCGGCCGCAGCGCCCTCGAACGTGTTGGAGGTCCCGTAGCCGAGCAGGTCGATCACTCCCGCGGCCCCTGCCGCTTGCCCTGCGGGGATGGTGACTGGCGTAGTCCCCTCGACAAGGGCAATCGTGCCTGCGCTGCCGCTCGGGTTGAAGCTCGAGGACACGTCTGGTGCGGGAAGCTCGCCGCCTGCTTCGCCGTTCGAACCGCCGGCGACAAGGAAGTGCCCGCCCGCAGGGATCGTGCCGGTGAGTGGTGTGACGCCGCCGAACGCTGCCGTTCCACCCGCCGGTCGGTACTGTAGCGAGGTGCCGTCAAGGGTGATTGCCTCGCCGGTCGGGTTGAAGAGCTCCACGAATTTCTTCGTGAACGCCGCGTCGCGGCTTCCGCCCGACAGGTAGGCTTCGCTGATCACCACCCCTGAACCGTCTGGCGCGGCGAACGCGGGCGCGGTTCCCGTGATCCCCATTCCGAGCGCGATGGCTGCGGTGAGACCCAGCGCCGTCGCTCGTTCTCTCCGCCGGAAGAAAGCTTCTCCCGTTCGACTCTGTGAGTCTTGCTTCATGCGTACTGCACTCCTCGATTGTGTGTGGCGTGTGGCATTGGCAGGGCACACGTCAGTTACCCCTGACTGTGCCCTTCTCGCAGCCTAGGCAGCGCCAAATGCGGCCCGCCAGACCCGTTACCCAAAAGTCATGTGACGGCAACATTGCTCGCACGGACTCGACTCGGGGGCCGCACACGCCGCGGGCGGACAGCGCACACGCCAGTCCACACGCCAGGACGCTCGCGGCCATCACCAAAGTTGTCTATACATGCTGGCCAGCCGGGCCCCGGGGTAACTTCCTGTTCACTTGGCCAAAAACGCGTGCCGCGGGCGCCGCTCGCGTTGTGGCGTCAAAAAAACTTTGCCGCTTGACTTGCGTCTATTTAGTTCATTAGCTTTACTAACCAATATGAAGCACGTAACGACGCGTCCCGCGGGCGCCACTGCATGGGCGATGAACCCACGCCGGGCCCGCGATCTCAGGGTTGCGGCGAAGGCAACCCCTGGAGACACGAAGCTCCACAACCGCACGCTCGTGCTGCAGACGCTCTACATCTCTGGCCCGCTCAGCCGCGCAGACATCGCTCGAACGACCCAGCTCACCAAGGTCACGATCTCGGGCCTCGTCGCCGAGCTCATAGGTGAAGGCCTCATCGAGGAGCTCGGTCAGCAGGAGTCCCACAGGCCAGGAAAGCCAGCGATCCTTGTCGACCTCGCTCGCAGCTCCCACGCGATCGTCGCGCTCGACCTCTCAGACGACAAGTTGCTCCGCGGCGCCGTTATCGACCTTGCAGGACGCACGCTCGCGCGCGTCGAGGCGCCGCGATTCGACTCGGCCGGCAACGCAGTCACCGGCGACGCAGCCTGCGAACTCGTCGTAGACCTCGCCCTCACCCTGCGAGACGCGAGCGAAATCCCTATCCTCGGTCTCGGCGTCGGCACCCCGGGCGTTGTCGACGACGACGGGGTTGTGTGCGTGGCGCCCAACTTCGACTGGGAAGGCCTCCCCCTCAAGCGCATCCTCATGGAGCGCACCGGGCTGGCGACCTCGATCGGCAACGACGCAAACGTTGCCGCGCTCGCCGAGTACAGCTTCGGCGACACGAGTGAAGACTTCGCCCTCGTACGAATCGGCTACGGCGTCGGCGCTGGCATCATGCTCGGTGGCCGCAGCGTGCCTGGCAGCAAGTTCGCCTCAGGTGAGATCGGCCAGGTCATGGTCGGCACCGACCTCGGTATTGACGCACCCTACGCACGCGAGCAGGTGCTCGAGCACTGGCTCTCAGTTCCAACGCTCTCCCGCGCGCTCGCCGAAGCGGGGCCCAAAGGCCGCGAGGCTGTGCTCCGCGAAGCCGGCAACCGGCTCGGCGTCGCGCTCGCCCCAGTCATCGGCATGCTCAACCTCGCCGAGATCGTCCTCTCGGGTCCGCCCGAGCTCGTCGGCGGCACCCTCGCCGACGCCGCATTCGAGATCCTCACCCGCCGCACCATGCCCGATTCGCACGACACGCTCGTGATCCGGGCGAGTAGCCAAGGCGAGGACCTGATCCTGCGCGGCGCGGCAGCCATCGTGCTGCGCGAACGCCTCGGCGTGAGCTAGCCCCGACGCCACACACACTCCCAGTCACACAACACGTATCGATGAAGACACGAACCCGCGTCTCGGCCACCGCCGAGTCGCACACCGAAAGGAACACAACAATGAAGAGAAAGCTCGTTGGCCTCGCAGCAGCGGCTATGGCTTCGACTCTCGTCCTTGCCGGGTGCAGCCCGGCTGCGTCGGGTGGCGACAGCGGCAACAACAGCGACAAGACCCTGACGATGTGGGTTATTGGCGGTGACACCCCGCCCGAGCTTCGCGAGTACCTCGCAACCGAGTTCAACGAGAAGACCGGCGCGACGCTCAAGATCCAGGAGCAGGGCTGGGGCGACATCATCACGAACCTCACCACGAAGCTTCCCGACGAGAAGAACACCCCCGATGTGACCGAGATTGGCAACACCCAATCGCCGGCATTCACAAACGCGGGCGCGTTCCTCGACATCAGCGACATGTACGACGAGCTCGGCGGCGATAAGCTGCTCCCCTCGTTCGTCGAGGTTGGAGCCGTTGAGGGCAAGAACTACACGCTCCCCTACTACTTCGGTTCGCGCTACACGTTCCTCCGTAAGGACGTCTGGGATGCCGCAGGTCAGAGCATCACCCCGGCATCGCTCGACGAGTTCAACGAGTCGGTCAAGGCGATCACCAAGGCAAACCCGAAGGGCATCGACAACTTCTCGGGCTTCTTCCTCGGCGGCCAGGATTGGCGCGACGGCATCTCGTGGATCTTCGCGAACGGCGGCGAGATCGCAGAGTTCAAGGACGGCAAGTGGGTTGCGACCCTCGATTCGCCCGAGGCACTCAAGGGCCTCGAGCAGCTGCAGGATCTCTACAACAACGCGTCGAACGCTCCGAACGACATGAAGGACGCGAACCAGTACCAGTACCTCAACGACTCCGACCAGGTGAAGGATGAGGACGGCAACGTGACCGAGGACCTCTCGCTCGCGGCGGCAACAATCATGGCTCCGGGCTGGGCACACTGGTCGATCGGCGACCTCGTCACCAACGATAAGGGCGAGCCCGCACGCGAGTGGAACGACGATACGTTCGCGACCCTCGTACTGCCGGGCAACGACGGCAAGCCTGCCCCCGTCTTCGCAGGCGGCTCGAACATCGGCATCTCGGCGAAGACTCAGAACCCTGAGCTCGCCAAGGATCTCATGCGCATCATCTACTCCGAGGAGTACCAGACGATGCTCGGCGAGAAGGGCCTCGGCCCGGCGAACTCGGACTTCGCTGATTCGCTCGGTTCAGACCAGTTCGCGAAGGCGCTCATCGAGTCGGCGTCGAACTCGAAGCTCACCCCCGCCGCACCCGGCTGGGCTGCAATCGAGTCGAAGAACATCATGGAGGAGTTCTTCTCCAAGATCCGCGACGCGAAGGACCTGAAGCAGCTCGCTCAGGACACCAACGCACAGCTCGACGCACTGCTCAACCAGAAGTAACGTCGGCACCGGGGGCCCGCACGACAGCTGCGGGCCCCCGTCCACACCCCCAAACGTTTCAAGGAGAACCGCGATGAGCGTCGACACAGCTCCACCGGTCGGCACGGGAACACGCGAGAGCACCGCCGCGTCGGATCACACGGCCCCAGCCCCCCGGAAGCCCCGCCGGCGCCTCGCCCCCTACATGCTGCTGCTGCCAGCAAGCATCATCGTGCTCCTCGCGATGGCGTACCCCGTGATCTGGCAGCTCATCACCTCGATGCAGCAGTTCGGGCTCGCCCAGCAGTTCGGTGCACCGCCCGAGTGGGTCTGGTTCGAGAACTACGCAACGCTCTTCAGCAACCCGACAACGTGGTTCGTGGTGCTGCGCTCCGTGCTGTTCTGCCTCGCCGCTGCCACGGTGACGATGGTCGTCGGCATCGGCCTCGCGCTGCTCATGCAGGCGACCTCCAAGAGCGTTCGCCTCACGTTGCAGATTGCTCTGTTGCTCGCCTGGGCAACGCCAGTGGTCGCAGCAATGACAATCTGGAACTGGATCTTTGACTGGCGCCGCGGCCTCGTCAACTGGCTGCTCACAAACCTCGGGCTCCCCTTCAACGGCCACAACTGGCTGCAGGAGCCCCTCAGCTTCTTCGCTGTCGCCCTCATCATCGTCGTCTGGATGAGCGTGCCATTCGTCGCGTTCTCGGTCTACGCTGGGCTCACCCAGGTTCCGGGTGAGGTGCTCGAGGCCGCGCAGATGGACGGCGCGAGCCCATGGCAGCGCCTCCGCCTCATCATCGTGCCGATCATCAAGCCGATCCTCGGCATCGTCATGCTGCTGCAGATCATCTGGGACCTTCGCGTCTTCACGCAGATCAAGCTGCTGCAGGACCGCGGCTCGATCGCGTCAAAGACCGACGTGCTCGGCACCTACATCTACCAGCTCGGCGTTGGCTCCTCAGACTTCGCAATGGCTAGCGCCATGTCAATCTTCGTGCTGCTGCTCACAATCGTGCTGAGCTGGGCGTACGTCCGCAATCTCATCAAGGAGGACGACGAGTCATGAGCCAGGCCTCACTCGCGGGTTCCGCACCCCGAACCACCACGATGACGGCCCCCGTCGAGATCGTCTCCGCGCGCGGCCGCCTTCGCACAGGCAAACCGTGGCGAATCGTGCTCAACGTCGTCGGCGTCCTGCTCGCCGTTGTCTGGGCGTTCCCCGTCTACTGGATGGTGAACTCGGCATTGCTGCCGAATGTCGTCCTCGAGAAGACGACGCCGACGCTCCTCCCGTTCGGCGGCTCCCTCAAGAACTTCCAGGCAGTCATCGCTGACGGCTCATTCTTCAAGGCGCTCGGCATCAGCGTGTCGATCGCGGCGATCGTTGTCGTCGTGTGCCTCATCTTCGCGTTCCTCGCCGCGCTCGCGATCAGCCGCTTCAGGTTCAAGGGCCGCCGCAGTTTTGTGCTCGCCGTGCTGTTCATCCAGATGCTGCCAGCAGAGGGCATGTTCATCGCCCAGTACAAGCTCATGGCTGGCCTCGGGCTGCTCAACTCGATCATCGGCGTGAGCATCATCTATATCGCGGCCGTCGTGCCCTTCACGATCTGGATGCTCCGCGGCTTCGTCGCTGGCATCCCAGCGGACCTCGAGGAGGCGGCGATGGTCGATGGCCTGAGCCGCACCCAGGCGTTCCTGCGCATCACGTTCCCGCTGCTCGCGCCTGGCCTCGTCGCGAGCGGCATCTACGCCTTCTTGCAGGCCTGGAACGAGTTCACTGTCGCCCTCGTGCTGCTCGACGCAGACAACAAGACGCTGCCACTCTGGCTGCGCGGCTTCATCCAGCAGTCGGCGAGCACAGCGATCGATTGGGGCCAGGTCATGGCCGCGTCGACGCTCGTCGCCGTGCCAGTCATCATCTTCTTCATGTTTGTGCAGGGCCGCATGACGAGCGGTCTCGTGAGCGGGGCGGTGAAGGGATGAGCGAGCTCGAACGCGACATCCTCGCGACGCTTATGCCCGGCTTTGTCGGCTTCGAGCCGCCCGCCTGGCTCTCGGAGGCATTCGACGCGGGCCTTGCGTCGGCGTGCGTCTACGGCAACAACGTGCGCGACCGCGAGCAGCTGCGCTCGCTCGGACTCGCGCTTCGCGAGCTCGCGCCACACGCCCTCCTCGCGATCGACGAAGAGGGCGGCGAGGTGACCCGGCTGAGCTACCTCGAAGGATCGCCGTACCCAGGTGCGGCCGTGCTCGGCCGCGTCAACGACGAGGCGTATTCAGAGGAGATCGGCCGACGTGTCGCCCGCGAGATCTTGAGCGCGGGTTTCAATCTGGCGCTCGGGCCTGTCGCCGACGTGAACAGCAACCCGTTGAACCCAGTGATCGGGACACGAAGCTTCGGTCCGACGCCCGAACTCGCCTCCCGCCACGTGGCGGCATGGGTGCGCGGTCTCGAGGGTGAGGGCGCGGTCGCCTGCCCGAAACACTTCCCTGGCCACGGCGACACGGGGCAGGACTCACACCACGAGCTTCCGACTGTCACCGCATCGCGTGAGCTCCTCGCCGAGCGTGATCTGCCGCCGTTCGGCGCCGCGTTCGCCGCCGGCGCCCGCAGCGTGATGACGTCACACATTGTGCTCACTGCGCTCGACAGCGCCGTGCCCGCGACGTTCAGCTCGCTGATCCTGCAGGATCTGCTCCGCGGCGAGCTCGGCTTTACGGGCGTCATCGTCTCTGACGCGCTCGACATGCAGGGAGCAAGCGGCGAGATCGGCATCCCCGAGGCAGCCGTGCGCGCGCTCACCGCCGGCTGCGACCTGCTCTGCGTCGGTGTCGATACGACTCACGAGCAGCTGACCGAGATCGTGACGCACGTCGCAGCGGCGGTCGCGGAAGGCAGGCTCGGTGCCGACAGGATCGCCGACGCCGCGCACCGCGTGCGCACGCTCGGTGCGACGGCGGGACCGCTAGCGAGCGCTACCGCGGGCTCACCCGACGGCGGCGAACCACGCGAGGCAATCACCGAAGCCGAACTAAAACGCGTCGCCGCGTCCTTCGACGGCGCTGAGGCAGCTGGGCGCTGGGCGCGCGAGCACCCGAGTGCAGCCGTGCTGCGCGTTAATTCCGAAGCGAACATGGCTGTCGGCTTCGCGCCGTGGGGGCCTTTCGCGGCCGCGGAGACGCCATTTCCCGGCCAGGCAGCCGCAGCGGCGGCGTTCGGTGCGCGCGCGCAGTTCGACCCGAGCGAGGCGTACCCAAGCGATGGCGTGATCGTCATCGGCCGCGAGCTGCATCGTGCGGCCGAAGTGCTTGCGCGGATTGAGGCGCTTCGTGCAGTCGGTACCCCGGTGCTCGTCGTGGAAATGGGCTGGCCAGCGGCCCCCGCGCCCAGTGAGGACTCGACGCACTACGCTGAACTTGCAACGTATGGCTCCTCCGCACTTGTCGGCGCGGCGCTGATTGATCTTCTCGAAAGCACCCCCTCATGACACCCGCTCCGCGCATCGGCCTCGACATCGGCGGCACGAAGATCGAGGGCATCGCGCTCGATCCTGCTGGCGAGATCGTCGCCCGCGCCCTCGTTCCCACGGTCCCCGGGCCCTTAGGCGTGCTCCAGGCGAGTGGTGACATCGTCGCCAGCCTCGTCGGCGATTCTGGGATCTCGCGAACAGAGTTCGCCGGTGTCGGGATCGGGATCCCCGGCCAGGTCGATCGCGCCACTGGAACTGTGCGCAACGCGTACAACATGGGCCTCTCGTCGCTCGCGCTGGGCCCCGAACTCTCGCGCATCGTCAACATGCCAGTATCGGTCGACAACGATGTGACAGCCGCCGCGATCGGCGCTGCAGCAATCATGCGGCTCGACGGCACCGTCGCCTATCTGAACCTGGGAACCGGGCTTGCGGCCGGCGTCACAGTCGATGGCGTGCCGGTTCGCGGCGCGGACGGCTACGCCGGCGAGATCGGTCACCTCGCCGTCGACCCGCGCATGCGCGCGTGCCCCTGCGGGCAGCTCGGATGCCTGGAGACCGTCGCAAGTGGTTCGGCGTTAAAGGCGTACTGGCCTGCGGGAGGCGAGCACCCCGGCCGCACGCTCAACGCAGCCGTCGCTGCGGGTGACGCTGACGCACAGCAAGCCCTTGCCTACCTCATTGAGGGCGCAGCGCAGACGATCCGCGTGCTCGGGCTGACAGTCAACCCAGGCGCGTTCGTCGTCGGCGGCGGCCTCCGCCTCCTTGGCGCGCCGTTGTTCGATGGGATTCGCGCACAGCTGAGCGAGTGGGCCGCGGCCTCCGAATTTATTGCGGCGCTGCGGTTCCCAGAGCGCCTGCAGGTACTCCCCGAGGATTCCCCAGCGGCGGCAATCGGCGCAGCAATTGCAGTAAATGATTAGTCACAGTTGCGCAGACGGGTTCGCAGGGTAGCCTGTTGGTATGAGTGAACTGCGACTAGAAGAACTCTCTGCAGCGACAATCGTTGCGGTGAACACCCTTGGCCTGAAGCCCGGCCAGGAACAGTTCATCACGCCCGTCTCCTACGCTGCGGCCGCCGCGGTCACCCCGCAGGACAGCGCGTGGCAGCGAGTCGTACTGCTCGACGACAAGGTCGTCGGGTTCATCCACGGCAATTTCGACCCAGACGCGCCGCAGGAGGAGTTCCGCGCGGCGCTGTGGCGCATCAACGTCGAAGCTGACGTTCAGGGCCAGGGCGTTGGTACCTTCGCGGTCAACGCGCTCATCGAAGAGGCGAGGCGTCGCGAGGTCGGCCGCCTCACCGTGCTCTGGGAACGCGGCGCCGAGGGCCCCGAAGAATTCTTCCTGCACATCGGCTTCACACCCGTAGGCGAAACCCCTTACGGAGAAGTCATTGGGGCGATCGACCTCTAAGTCGTTTTCTGGCGGGGCATCCCCGGGTCGTTCAGCAACCGAGCGTGGGCTCATTGTCTCGGTCATCTCGTCGCTGTGCTTTGCCGGAATCTATTTCATTACGCCAAAACTCGCGCCCGCATCGGCCGAGTCCCTGTGGGGTATCAGAAACCTCTTCACGCTGCCGCTGATTCTGCTGACGCTTGCGGCATTCCGCCAGCAGCAGCTCATCGCCGACATTTGGGCACGACTGCGGCGAAAGCCGCTCCTCATCGTGCCAATCCTGATCTGCGGTCTGCTCGTCGCAGCGCAGCTGTGGGTGTTCAGCTGGGCTCCCCTGCACGGCCGCGGCCTCCACGTCGCGCTTGGGTACTTCCTGCTGCCGCTCATCCTCGTGATTGTGGGCCGCTTCCTGTACCGCGACACGCTCCTCTGGTGGCACTGGCTCGCAGCAGGCGTCGCAGCAGTTGGCGTCGCGTGGGAGATCGTTCGCGTCGGTTCGGTGTCGTGGGAGACGCTGCTCGTCGCGCTCGGCTACCCCGTCTACTTCGTGCTGCGCCGTGCACTGAACATCAACCACCTTGGCGGCATGTTCTGGGAGTTTCTCGTGCTCGCCCCCGTGGCCGTCTGGCTCGTTGTTGCGGAAGTCACAAACGGGCGCACCCTCGACGAGAACCCCGCCCTGCTGTGGCTCGGCCCTGTCTTCGCGCTCTGGAGCGGCTTCGCGCTCATCTGCTATCTCCTCGCTTCCCGCTTCTTGAGTATCAGCATTTTCGGTCTCATGAGCTACCTCGAGCCCGCTCTGCTCGTCGTCGCATCGCTGCTTATCGGCGAGCGCATCGCGAGCGGAGAATGGCCAATGTACATGGCAGTGTGGGGCGCCGTCGCGATCCTCGTCATCGGCGGCGCTGTGCAGCTCGTGCGCAGCTCACGCGGCAAGGGGACTGGCGGCTCCACCGCGCAGCCACCCACCCCGCCAGCAGGGTAAAGTGCTCGTATGGGTGAGCAGCAGGAACACGTCCCCGACGGGCACGAGCACGGCTACATTGGGCACAAAGAAGACCTGCTCAAGCGACTGCGTCGCGCCGAGGGCCAGGTGCGCGGAGTTCACCGCATGGTCGAAGAAGACAAGTACTGCATCGACATCCTCACCCAGGTCTCAGCCGCAACAAAGGCGCTCGAGCGCGTAGCCCTGTCGCTACTCGACGACCACCTCCGTCACTGCGTCGCCTCGGCCGCCGAAGAGGGCGGCGAAGTCGCGCAAGAGAAACTTCGCGAGGCAACCCAGGCCATATCGCGCTTCGTGGGATGATTTAAGCGCCAGGTCTCTACAGACAAGGAGCGCGATGAGCGATCAGCCCAACAATCCGACACCCGAGTTCGACATGGCAGATGCCGGCCAGGTCGATATCACCCCCGAGATTGACGAGCTTGAGGAGCTCCTCGGATCTGACGAGGCTGACGACGACTCGGCTAATGCGCCATGGCGTCACGGCTATCCGTACGACGAGAAGCTCGGCCGCAAAGAATACGAAAAGACCAAGCGCAAGCTGCAGATCGAGCTGCTCAAGCTGCAGGCGTGGGTCAAGGAGTCCGGCGAGAAGATCGTCATCGTGTTCGAGGGCCGCGACGCCGCAGGCAAGGGCGGGGCGATCAAGCGGTTCACCGAGCACATGAACCCGCGCGGCGCGCGCGTGGTCGCGCTCGAGATCCCCACTGACCGCGAGCAGACCCAGTGGTACTTCCAGCGCTACGTCGCGCACCTCCCAGCCGCGGGTGAGATCGTGATGTTTGACCGCTCCTGGTACAACCGTGCGGGCGTCGAGCGCGTCATGGGCTACTGCACTCCGCAGCAGTACCTCGAGTTCACTCGGTCAGCGCCTGACTTTGAGGAGCTGCTCGTGAACTCGGGCATCCACCTCGTCAAGTTCTGGTTCTCAGTCGGCAAGGCCGAGCAGCGCGCACGCTTCACGTCACGTTCACAAGACAAGGTGAAGCAGTGGAAGCTGTCGCCCACCGACCTCGCGAGCCTCGACAAGTGGGACGACTACACACGCGCGAAGGAGGCAATGTTCTTCTACACAGACACGCCTCACGCTCCGTGGACCGTTGTGAAGTCAAACGACAAGAAGCGCGCCCGCCTCGAGGCGATGCGTTGGGTGCTCGCGAAGTTCGATTACCCGGGCAAGGATCTCGACGTCGTCGGCACGCCAGATTCGAAGATCATCGGCTCACCCAACGATGTTTACGATGACGGCGAGACGCCGACTGGCACGTTCCCCGTCGTGAACGGCAAGTAGGGGCGGCGGGGCGAGCTGGCTCGTTCGGGTTCCGCGCCCGCCCGTCGGGGCTCCACGGCTGCCTTTCGGGTCTCCATCCCTGCCCGCCGGGGCTCCATCCCTGCCCGTCGGGTATCCAGCCCTGCCCGTCGGGTATCCAGCCCTGCCCGCCGGGGCTCCGCGGCCACCCTTCAGCCGCAAGCCATGAGATCTGCAGAAGACATGCCCTCCTGCGCAGGAGCAGGGATTGCTACTGCAGATCTCATGGCTTACTGCTGACAGGCTCGTGCCTCGGAGCCAATTGTGGCCGAAGTCTAAGCGCGTGCTTGGAGGAGGCTAGTCGCAAGCTAGGAGCGGGCAGACCGGTAGGCCGCAGGCTAGGAGCCGGCAGGCGACAATTCAGGAGCCGGCACGCCGCAAGTTAGGAGCCCGCAGGCCGCAGGCGAGGAGCAGGCAGGCCGCAAGCCACGAGAAGGCTAGCCGCCAGACCCCCGTGATCTTTACAGACCCGAGTAGGCGTGCAGGCCCTTGAAGAACACGTTCACGACCGAGAAGTTGAAGATCACGGCGGCGTAGGAGACGATGTTCAGCCACGCCGAGCGCGTGCCGCGCCAGCCGCGCGTCGCACGGGCGTGAATGAAGCCCGCGTAGAGGACCCAGATGATGAAGGTCCAGACTTCCTTCACGTCCCAGCCCCAGTAGCGGCTCCAAGCCGCCTCGGCCCAGATCGAACCGGCGATAAGCGTGAATGTCCAGAACGCGAAGCCGATGATCGCGAGACGGTAGGCGAGATCCTCGAGGCGAACCTGGTTCGGGAACCCGCCCATGAACGCGAGCGAGTTCGTCTGCCCTGCCTTGAGGTAGCTCGCACGGCGCGCCTGCAGGAGTTGCAGAATCGAGAGACCGAACGAGAGCGTGAAGAACCCGACCGCGAGCACAGCGACGATGATGTGGATGACAAGCCAGTACGAGTCAAGCGCCGGCACGAGCGGCACGATCTCGACGTAGTAGTTGACCTTCGCTACACCGAGGAACACGAGCGTGAGCCCGGTCACGAGGGTGCCGAGGAATCGCAGGTCAACGAAGAACTGGACGATCAGAAAGATGCCGACGACCGCAACCGTCGCAGTGAGCGCGAACTCATACATGTTCGCCCACGGGACCCGGTCAGCAGCGATGCCGCGCAGCACTGTCGCGACGAGGTGCAGCGCAAAGCCGAGCACGGTGAGTGCAAAGCCCGCGCGCAGCCAGCGCGACCGGGGTGCTGCGGCCGGTGCCTTCTGGCGGGGCTTCGTGAGTGTTGTGGTGCCGCCTGCGGCGGCCTTCACGCCCGCCGCAGGGGAGGCCGCTGCGAGCTCTGCATCGCCGCTTCGGTTCGCGAGGTCAACCACGTAGAAGACAAACGCGATCGCGTACACGATCATGCCTGAATACAGCGCGATCGTTGAGTAAGTTTCAAGCTCGGTCAGCACAATTCCTCAGGATACTCCGTGTAGCGGATTCCTCGCTGAGAGTATGGCTGGTTCCGCGAGGGCGCGAAGCCACGGGAGCGCGGGCGGCCCGCGATGCGCTGCAGCAGGCCGCCCGAGTCTTCACGCTGTTGTTAGTGCCCCGCTAGCTCGTCGTCGAGCCGCGCGTAGCTCGTCTCCATCCCGTCAGCCATGCCTGTCGAGAGAATCATCTCGCGGGTCGCCGTGTCTGGGTAGGTGATGAGCAGCGACACGAGAGTCCCGCCAGCTACAGGGATGAGCGTGAGCTCGTTCCTCGTCACCGGGCTCTGCGCCGCGTCGGGATCTTCGGGGGTGAACATCGCCTCGGTCGTCACCGAGCGACGCGGTGGTTCGATCTCGAGCACGGTTCCTGTGAACCCGAAGCGCTGCTCACCGTTGTCTGACACCCACTCGGTGCGGTGCCGCTCACCGACGGCCGTGGCGACCTCGCACACTGGCATCGACCAGCCGTCGGGGCCGAGCTGCCACCGGCGCAGCATGTCTGCATCGTGATGAGCTCGCCAGACCTGCTCGACTGTGCCGCGAACGATTCTGCTCGTCCGGGCTTGGGTGTCGCCGATGAGCTGCAGCTCGGTACCCGACCCGACGGCGAATGCGGTGAGGTCTTCGACGACAGCGTCGATCTGCGCCATCGCCTGGCGCATCCCCTCTTCCATGCCCATCGCGCGGAGCTGTTCGAGCTCCTCGATGGTGTTAAAGAACGTGGTGGTCGTGAGCCGAGACCCGAGGGCGGTCTCTGCAAACTCGAACACCATTCGCATATCTGGCATCGCGGTGTTTGGCTCGCCGTCCTCGCTCGCGAAGCCGTCGCGCACCTCAAACGAGGTGCCTTCGTTCACTGCCACCCACTTCCAGTACCCCGCGCTGATCTCGCCCTCGGGCCCCGTCATTCGGTAGTTGCTGACGCCGCCCGGGTAGCCGTCGTGGCGTGTGAAGGTTGCCGGGTATGTTGGCGGCCCCCAGAAGCGTTCGATCTGACGGGGGTCGAGGTACGCATCCCAGAGCCTGCGGACAGGCACAGTGAAGTCAGCGACAACTGTCAGCGTGAGCGCTTCGGCGTCCTGTGTAACTGCGGTGATTGGCATTTCGGTGTTCCTCTCAAGAGGGGTCGGAAGGCGACTGTTCGCCATCTTCGGCGAGTAGCGCATCGAGCCTGTCGATGCGGCCGCGCCAGAGCTGTTCGAAGTGCCCGAGCAGCTCTCTGGCTCGGCGAATGGTCTCGGGTTTCGCCCTCACGATGCGCTCCCTCCCGCGCGGAATCTTCGCGACGAGGTCGGCGGCTTCGAGCACCGCGACGTGCTTCTGCACCGCCGCGAATGACATCTCGTAGTCGCCCGCGAGGTCTGACACCGAGAGCTCACTTGCTAGCGTTCTGCGCACGATGTCGCGTCGCGTGGCGTCAGCAAGGGCCCGGAAGAGCCTGTCCACCGCTTCGTCTGAATACTCTGCTACTACAACCATTTGGTTGTATGTTACGCCGATTCTCGATGAGCGCAAGGGGTGTGCCCAGAAAACCCAGCGAACCGCTGCGGACTAGCTATGCGGCGTCGGTCGCCTCATCGGAGGCCGCGCCCCTGCGCTTGCGACGCCAGCTCGCGAACGCGCGCCAGATCTCGATCAGGATCGGGATACCAGGGATCAGCACGAGCACGATAATGAACACTTCGCTGTACTCGCGCACGAACGGGATCTGGCCGAGGAAGTAGCCGAGAAGCGTCACTCCCACCGCCCAGAGCAGCGCGCCGATCGCGTTGTAGACCATGAAGTGCTTGCGCGTCATGTTTCCGACGCCGGCAGCGGCGGGCACGAATCCGCGAATGATTGGGAGGAAGCGGGCGATGACGATCGCCTTCGGACCGTGCTTCTCAAAGAACGCGTGTGTGCGCTCAACGTTCTCAGGGTTGAAGAACCGGCTCTTTGGCCTGTTGAAGATCGCTGGGCCGAGCTTGCGCCCGAGCGTGAACCCGAGCTGGTCGCCGGCAAACGCAAAGATGAAGAGCAGCACGCACGTGATCCAGATCGGCACGTCGATGATGCCTGTCGCACTGAAGAGGCCGACCGTGAATAGCAGCGAGTCGCCAGGGAGGAACGCGAGCACGAGCACGCCGGTCTCGAGAAACACGAATGCGCAGGCAAGCACCAGCGCGATCCAGCCGCCCGCCGAAAGCAAGGTTTCGGGGTCGAGCCAGTCGATGCCGAACAGCGCCGGGGTCGAGGTAAGCGTGAGCGGATCGGCCAGAGCGAGGAGCGAATTCACGCCTTTAAACTACCAGCCGCAGCCTGCCGTAAACTCGGAATCACATGGATTGTGGGCATGCTGCCCGCTGCGCGCCGCCCTCGCGACCTGGGCAGTCCGTTCGAAGTGAGGCAAGATGCAAGCCACCATCATTCACAGTGTCACGCTCGTCAGCGACGGAGCCGAGACCGCGAACGCCTGGGTGTGGTTTGAGGCAGGGACCGTGCGCGAGATCGGTGCGGGAGACTCCTGGCGACGCGCAGCGGCCGAGGCCGGCCCCGATTGCGACCTCGTCGACGGCAGTGGGTCGACCCTCTCCCCCGGGTTTATCGACATCCACATGCACGGCGGAGGTGGCAGCGCAAACGAGGAGGGTGCCGACGCGATCCGGAACGTGCTCGCTACCCACCGCGAGCACGGCACGACCCGCGCCGTGCTTTCACTCGTGACTGGCCGCCCCGCCGACCTCTTGGCGCACCTCGCCACGATCGCAGACCTCACGGAGACCACGCCCGGGGTGCTCGGCAGTCACCTTGAGGGGCCCTTCCTCGCCGACAGCTTCCGTGGCGCGCACGACCCCGAGATGCTCCGGTCGCCACTGCCCGACGAGACTACGGCGATGCTTGCCGCCGCGCGCGGCACCCTTCGCCAGATCACCCTCGCTCCAGAACTGCCCGGCGCCTCCGCGGCGATCGCGAGTTTCGTCGACGCGGGCGTCGCGGTCGCCGTCGGGCATACGAGCGCGACGTATGAACAAGCCCGCGCTGCGTTCGATGCGGGGGCGAGCATACTCACGCACACGTTTAATGCGATGCCGGGTCTGCACCACCGGGCCCCGGGCCCGATCGCCGCGGCATTCGAGGCGCAGCACGTCACACTCGAGGTCATCAACGATGGCGTGCACGTGCACCCTGCGCTCGTGGGACTCGTGTTCAACGAGGCCCCCGGCAGGGTCGCCCTCATCACCGATGCGATGGTCGCAGCGTGCGCGCACGACGGTGACTACATGCTCGGCTCGCTCCCTGTGCGTGTCGAGGCGGGCGTCGCACGTCTTGTCGCCGACGGCGCTATCGCCGGTTCCACCCTCACACTCGACGCCGCCCTCCGCCACACCGTGGCCGAGTGCGGCGTCCCGCTCGCGGAGGCGATCCTCGCGCTCACCGCGACGCCGGCAGCCGCAGTCGACCGCGCACACGACCTCGGCTCGCTGCGCCCCGGCTACCGCGCTGACGCCGTGCTGCTCGACGACACGTTGCACGTGAAACGGGTGTGGCTCGAGGGCGCCAGCGCCCAGACTGTTGGTTCAGCTGCCGAGGCTCACCAGGCGCACTGATAATCTCTCGGCATGAACGCCACAGAGATTCACGCCCTGCTGACCGAGGTGCTGCACCACGCCATCGACAACGGAGATCGGGACTACTTCGCAGAGGGCACGTTCCCTCCAGACGGGTGGATCCAGGTCACCTACTCCGCGATCAATCTGAGCTATGCATCGACCACGGACCCGGCCGAGTTGCTCGCCCGGCTCGAGGTGCCCGAGTACGTGGAGGTTGCCAGCTGGGAGCCAAACACGTACCTCACCTTGACCCACGGCGCGGACGACACCGAGGCCATCTCGAGGTTCACTGCGGAGCTGATCGAGGCAATCGCCGCCAGCGACTCCTAGCCGCAACCCGGAAGGCCCGGCCTCACCGAGCCCTCGCCACGCAGCGGCGACGCCCGCGACCAGCTACCGGGTGGCGTGTGACTTCGCCGTTCGCTTGCGCGGGGGCGCGAACAGGAGCCACGCAACAGCGCCCGAGCCGCCGACAAACCACACTGCCCACCACGGGAACCCCAGGCTGACACCGTCACCAGTGAGGGTCTCGTTCTGCGGCGCCTCAGAGTCGGGCAACCTGACTGCATGCACCATAAACCTGTGACTGTTCACGCCGATAGGGGTGCATGTGAACAGCGTGACCCAGTCCTCGCCCTCGCGGATCTCAAGTGAGTCTGTTTCGTTCGGCAACACGGTTTCGACGCTCTCCACGCGGTAGTGGTGATCCTCGCCGAGCACGCTGATCCAGAACGTGTCGCCCACCTGTGCCTTCGGGAGCTTCGTGAACAGCTTCGAGTGCAGCAACCCCGAGTGGGCAGTCAGCACCGAACGCGTCGACGGGCCACCGATCGGCAGCGAAGTACCGTACATGTGCCCGGCCCCCTTCGAGATCACCTGATCCGAAGTCCCGTGGTAGGCGGGGAGCGAGATGTCGAGGCGTGGGTAGTTGATGGTACCGATCGCGTCGGTGCCGCTCACCCGCAGCATCTCCTCGTAAGCGAGGTACAGGTCGCTGCGCTTCGCCTCATCCTCATTCACCGAGATGTACGGGTCGGTCAGTGGCCCGGGCTCGAGCTTGTCGTTATAGGCGTATGCGGCATCGAGAATACGCTGGCGCTCGGCAGGGTCGGTGCCCTCCACCTGTTTGACGTACCCCGAGATTTCGGCGTTGTGCCCGATTCGCGCAACCCACGAGGCCGCGTCTGGGTAGACGAGCATACCGATTGCGACCATGGCGACGACCTGCAACACAATGTTGAGCGCGAGCTGGCCCTTCGTGCGCCGCTTCGGCTGCCGCGCACGCCCCCGTGCGGGAGCCGCTGCTGCCTCCGCTGCGGGCGCAGGGGGGAACTCAGTCTGACTGGCCTCGGCCATCGTCAGCTTCCCTGTGGCTCGCGCCGACGCCGCATTACGACGACGGCACCGACTGCGACGAGGACGCCGCCGAGCAGCGCGGCGGCCGCGATCTTGCCGCCAGTTTCCGAGAGACCCGGGACTGGGGGAATGACCGCGGTCGCCTTCCAGACGACGGCACGCAGCGTCTCGGGGTCAGTCGCCGACATGACGCTCCCTCGCAGGATCACGTCCTCTCCCGTCCAGCCCGCAGGGTAGGACACGGGCTTCGCGAAGTAGTCGCGGTACAACTTGCTTCCGGGCTCGCGGTCGAGGCCGTCAGCGAAGTTCGAGTAACGCAGGCACGGCACGGTGATGAGGCCGTCTGCAGAGGTGCGCAGTTCGGCGCCGTCCGAGAACGTCACCGGGCGCTTCGACGCGCGAGCGTCAGCCTCGCTCGTGTACAGCCTGAAATCTGCGCCCTGGATGAGATTGTTCGGATGGCCCTTTTCGTGCACGAGAATGCGAAGCGGGCCGAACTTCGTCGTCGCCGTGTCAGTGACGACACCAGCGTCGCCCGCGAAGAGCCGCACCTCGTTCGTGTACTCGCCCGGCGCGTTCACAGCGCTCGCAAACGAGATCCGCACCTCGGCCGAAGTGTCGACGAGCAGCTTCGCGATACCCGTCTCAGTGAAGACTGTCTCGAGCGCGACTCGGCCATCGATCTCAGTTTCTGTCACGGCGTAGTCGACACCGGCAGTGAGCGCGGGCTGACCCGTGATCTCCACTGTCGTGTCTGCAGCCGTACCGCGGAGCTCGACGCCCTGCGCGAGCACGTGCTGCACCCTGTAGCTTGAGAGCTCGCGCACGTCAGGGATGACGTTCAGCGCCGACCAGATGACTGGATCTCCACAAGTCACCGCGTCGGCGTCGCGCACGCCGAGCTTTGTCTCTACAGACGCAGTCTTGGGGTAGACGTGCACTGTCGTAAGCCAGTCGCCTGCACTCGTCGGGTTCGGAAGGGGGAGCATCACGAGGAACGGGACAGCGCGGATCGCCCCGGCCGGCGCGGATGTCTCGG
The DNA here is from genome assembly GCF_043080205.1 of Leucobacter sp. NPDC015123. NCBI lineage: Bacteria > Bacillati > Actinomycetota > Actinomycetes > Micrococcales > Microbacteriaceae > Leucobacter > Leucobacter sp. NPDC015123. The sequence continues at coordinate 47,030 of NZ_JBIBVH010000006.1, forward strand.
TGACGAGGTACAGCCCTGTCTGCAGGTCGCTGAACACAACGCTGTTGTCAGCGGCAGTCACCCCGGTTCCTGCCACTGGCTCACCCGCGACAAGGCGAGCGGCGGTGGCAGGCTTCATGTCGACCGCGCGATTCCAGTCGACTGTTTTTTCAAGCTTCAGCCCAGGAACGCGCTTGATCTCAAACGTGTGCCCGGCGACTCCCGTGGGCGCATCAGCGCCTGGCGGCAACCCAGAGCCTGGCTTGCCAGCCGGATCCGGCTCGACACCAGGGTGAATCACAAGCGTCTTAGGCCCGTCGGGCAGTACGAGGTCGGCTGCATTCGCCGGTGAGGCGATCCCGATCCCCAAAACGAGAGAAAGGACCGCGAGCAGGGTTGCAACAGTGCCGCCCCGCGATCCGCGAAATGCGCCGTTCGTGAGCGCTTCCGTCATGACTTCCTCTTCTCGTCAGTATCGATGTTGATCGTAGCGCCCGCACGCTTCTTGGTTCGGCGGGGGGCGAACAGCAGGTAGGCGACGACGCCCGACCCGCCAACAAACGCGGCAGCCCACCAGGGGAAGCCTGCGCCGAGCCCATCACCCGCAAGGTCGGTGTCCCCCGCGCCTGGTGGCGCTGGGACGCGGACTCCGTGCACCAAGAAGCGGTGACTGTTCACTCCGATTGGAGTGCAAGTAAAGAGTGTGACCCGATCCTCGCCGTCGACGACGTTGAGTGAGTCAGTGACAAAAGGTTCGACAGTTTCAAGCCCGTCGACCTCGTAGTACCGGGTTTCGCCAAGCACGCGCACCTCGAAGACGTCGCCGACTTTCGCCTGCGGCAACTTCGTAAACAGCGAGGCGTGCACGAGCCCAGAGTGCGAGGTGAGCACTGAGTGCGTCGACTCGCCGCCAACAGGCAGCGAGGAGCCGTACAGGTGCCCAACCCCGCGTGAAATCGCGTCATCGCCAGTGCCGTGGAACAACGGTAGGCCAATGCCGAGGCGCGGGTACACGACCTCGCCGATCACACCGTTGTCGCTCGCCCGAAGCACATCCTCGTACGCGCTGTAGGAGGCCTGGTCGGCGGCTGCGGCCACGGGGTCCCCCGTAGCCGAGTAAGGATCGATGAGTGCCCCTGCGGGCAGGTTCGCGTTGTAATTGCGAGCCGCGCTGAGCCCCTCGGCAAGCTGCGCCTCGCTCAATCCCTCGACAGTGCGAACGTAGCCTGATCGTTCAGAGTTGTGCGAGAGCGTCGCGAACCAGTCGGCAGCGGCCGGATACACAAGCGCGCCAATCCCGATCATCGCGACGACCTGTAGTACGACAGGCACACCAAGCTTTCGCCGCTTGGCGGGTCGGGAGGTGCCCGGTGTATCAAGCATGAGCGCGTGAGCCATCGGGCACCTCCTTTCCCATCTACCTATCGTCTTCCTGTCGGAGGGAAGGGGTTACTCCGCGGCGTTCTGACGACGGCGTGCGACGATGAGCACAACGGCGAGCAGCGCGATGCCTGCAACAGTGAGCATGATCGTGCCGGTGCCACCGGTGAGGGGAAGCACGAAGCCACCGCGGTCGTACTGGTTCACAATCGTCTGAGTCGTCTGAGTTGCAGACTCCTTCGTGACAGTGAACTCGATGGGCTCGGCAAGCAGCTGGTGATCCTTCAGTGCCTTGGTCTCAACGAGCCAGTACGACTGGTAACCGGGCTGGCCCTTCGCGATCTCCTTGCCGTCAGCGAAGTTGCTGTAGCGGAGACCGGTGATGTCGACGCGACCCTCAGCGTCTGTCGTCCACACGCCGTCCTTGTGCGAGCCTGCAGCAGGCTTGAGCGCCTTCGCGAGCGCGTCTGCGTCACCGTTCACTGCAGCGCGTGCGTCCTTCGCAGATGCGAACACCATGAACTCAGCGCCAGCAAGGTTCGCGGTCTTGCCCTCAGGGGCGCCCTCGCTCTTCTTGATGAGCGCGTAGTTGCCGTACTTGACCTCGGTGCCGGGGATTTCCTTCGGCTCGGTCTGCGACTTCGACGAGTAGAAGTGCGCGACGTTCTCGATCTCGCCAGGCTGCGTGACGACGGTGTCGAGCGTGAGCACGACGTCTGCGGTCTTCGTCGCAGCGACCTTGTCGAGGCCCTTGGCGGTGAAATCGATTGTGACGGTGCTCTTGCCGCCTGCGGCTGCAACCTTTACGGTGTAGTCCTCGCCGAACACGAGACCCGCAGGCGCGGTGACCTTGACACCCGAACCGTCAGCGGCGGTCTTCAGGAACGCGTCGTCGAGCACGTCGACAATCTGCAGCTTGTCAGTCGCAATGTAGTTGCCGGTCGAGTTGTCGCGCGGGCTCGGGTTGTCGACGGTGATCGTCCAGGTGACGGTGTCGCCGACCTTCAGGTCAGCGGCATTCTCGACCGTCTTCTGGCCGAGCACAGTGTGGTTCTTCGGGTACACGTAGATCGTGTCGAGCCACTTGTTGAGGTCGGTCGGGTGGGTGAGCGGTGCGGCGACGAGGAAGTCACCCGCTGCGACGACGCCAGCCGGCGTGTTGGTCTCACGGACGAGCCAGAGACCAGCTTCGAGCGCCTGCGCACCCTCCCAGCGGACAACGCCGGCTGCGTCGGTGACGCCGGTGCGGTCTGCTGCCTTCGATGCAACTGCAGCCTTCGCAGCGGTGAGGGTCGTGTCAGCGATCTCCTGCTGGCCCTCGTTCGTCATCGGGTTCTTCGCCAGCGGAACCTTGTAGGCCTCGAACGTGACTCCCTGGATTGCCTGAGCAGTCAGGCCGGTCTGCTCGAGGCCAGTTGCTGCAGCGCCATTCTCGGCGGGCTGCTCGAGCTTGGTGATGACGAGACCGGACGAGTCGGGCATCGTGTCTACCGGTGCCGCCTGAGCAGCTGTGGCACCGCCGAATGCGAGTGCCACGGCGGTCGCGAGCGCACCTGCGCTCGCGAGAAAGCCGCGCTTTCTTGAATGCAACATTGTTTCCCCTTCTTGAAAACGATGGTGTGTGTTGGTCTTGGGGGTGATTACTCCGCCCCCGAGTTCGGAGTGTCTAGAGTGAGCGTCTCGCTCGGCCTGGCTCATGCCGCGTGGCGACCGGCCCGCGCTGGTTCACGGTCGGCACGTCTGCGCCACCACACCGTTCCAGCCAGTGCCGCGATGAGCACCGCGACGCCACCGCCGAGGACGATCGGAAGCCACTGGCCGCCTGTCATCGGGAGCGGGACCGGGGCCGGATCCTTCACGAGCATGAGATACCCGGTGGGGTTCACACACGCGGTGGGCCGCTCCGCGACCGTGCCACCCTTCGTGATCTCGCCGGTCTCCGGGTTTGTCTCGCCCGGATTACACCGGTCAAGCACGCCTCCCTTGCCGTTCGAGACGTCGAGCTGCCCGCGGCCCTGCATCGACTGGCCGTTCGCCGGCCCATCTGCCTCGGGCCAGATCGTGAACTGCATCGGCTGGGAGAGCCGCTGCACGCCAGCGACGTCGCGCACGTGCTTGCCGTCGGTGCTGCGCTGCTGGTTTGGTGCCTGCGTCTCGACAAGCCAGAAGTTGCCGGCCGAGAGGTTCTCCGAGCGCCAGCGACCAGCCTGACCTCCGTCGGCGATCGGGTAGATCGTGCCGCACAACGGCTTCTGGTTGTCAGGGTTCATCGTGTTCCAGTCGATGAGCTTCTGCAGCGTCTTCGAGTTCTGCCCGAAGTCCCACGCGCCAGCATCCGCTGCGCGAGTGCTCGACACCCACGCGCCGTTCCAGCCGTCTGCCGCGTAGTCGGTGCGGCAGAGCTCAACAGCTGGGTACGCACTTGGCTTCCCGGCGACGTCGTTACGAACCTCAAACTTGTGGCCAACCATGTTCCACAGCCCAGTCGAGTCTGGATCCCACTTCTCAGTGGTTCCCGGAATCACGTCGTCGGCGTAGCGCTCAAGTCCGGCGCCGCCCGCGTCCTTACGAATCGTGAAGTAGTTCTGGCTCAGCTCGTGCCGCACCTGGCACTGTGCGGGGAACTGCGCGTCGGCCGGGGTCGTCGACTTCGGGTCGAGTGCGGTGTTCGGCACGTTCTTGCCGGTGACGCAGGCGTTCGGCGCGAAGACATTGCCCTGCGAACCCTTCGCAATACCCGTCGCGTAGTTCACGAAGGTCCAGCCAGTCGTCGGCGCGTTGCCGGCACCCTGCCAAATTTTGGGGTCAGGGATCCCGGCGGGACTCTCGGCAGCCTGCACGGCGAACCACATCTCGGCGCTCACTGCCTGAGCCGGCACCTTCAGGGCGGGGCCAGAGGTGACGATCCAACGCCCGTCGACCTGCTTGGGGGCGGCAACATCTTGCACGGGCGCGTAGGTATCAGCGCTCGAGGTATTTGGCTGACCGTTGAGACCGATCGTGCGGCCGTCAGCGTTGAAGAGGTAGACGCCGTGCTTCTTCGCGCCGCTCGGAACTGCGGCATCTGGGGCCCAGCCAGCAGTCTTGAACACGTGCGTGACATCGTCAGTCAGCACGAGATCATTCAGTGTCGTCGTGCCGGTGAGCTTCGTCGCAGTGATCTTGTAGTGCGCGTTGCCGCCCTTGTGCAGGCGGGCACCGCTCGCAGGCAACGAGCTCTTCGTGACAGTCCACGCATTGATCGGGTTCTCGACGCACAGGCCAGGCACGCAGTCCGTAGGCGGCTTCGGGTCAGTTCCGCGCGCAAGCTTGTTGCGCAGGAAGAATCCTTGCGGTGAGGTCGCAGCCTGGCGCTCGGCGGTCGCGTCAGCGTTCTCCTTGACTTTCACGTACATCGTCAGGGTGAGCATCTGCTTCGCCGGCACCGTGCCGCCAATTGTGAGCCACTTGTCTGCAGCTGACCACGCATGCGTGAGCCCTGTCCCACTGAGCGTGATCACGGGGCTTGTCGTACGCTGCTGAGACGTCGGGTTGTAGAACGTCGCGTCATCAAGCACGTCTGCGAGGTAGTCGCGGTAGTTCACCACGGCGGGGTTCGTGCCAGCACGATTATCAAAAGTGAGCTTGTATCCGACAACGCCGTTCTCGTCGACGGGTGTCCCGGAAGGCAGGTCTTTACCGTCCGCCCCGATGGCTGTCTTAGACACGTCCATGAGGGAGTTCTTGATCGTGCAGAGGATCTCCTTACCCGCCGCTTCGGCAGGCATTGTGAAGCTCGTTCCGAGGCTCTTGTCGCTCCAGAGCACCCTGCCATCAAGCAGGCACTCCCAGCTCGTGACGTAGTTCTTCAGGTCGGTGGACGAGTTGCCCGCGACCTCGGTGAACGACATCGACGCCCCGATCGCGACTGGCACCGGGCCAACCTTCTCGTCCTGAATGCCCGAGTCGTTGCCAGTTGTTGTCGCCTCGCCAAGCACGGTGTTGCCAGACTTCAGCTGCAGCTTGAACTGGTCGTTCGCGAATGCACGGCCGTCGGGAAGGTCCTTCTGGATCTTCACTGTGGGCGGGAAGCTGCATGTCGCAAGGTCGGTTGTCGAGAATCCGGAGTTCCACGGCAGCGTGACGTTCTGCGATCCCCAACTGCCTGAGGCTTCTTGCTGCAGGTAGCCGAGCTGTGTGCCTGCTCCGATGAAGAGCCTGCCGCTCGAGTCGTAGGCAATACCATTCGTATTGCTGAACGGAGCGGTGCCGCTCGCCACCCGCTCGGCTCCAGCAATAGCTCGGTAGCCGCTGCCAGCATCAAGCTTTGCCTTGTCAAGTCGGAATACCTGCAACTGCGTTCCAACACCGCGCACAAGATAGACATTGCCGACCGTGTCAAAAGCAAAGTCACCATTCACGCCGACACGCGAAGTTTCGCCGCTGACGAGGTTTCTCAGGTCGATTTTCCCAACAGGTTCAATTGAATTAGAACCGGGAGCCATTCTCCACAGCTGGAAGTACAGCCCGCCGTTCGCACTCATTGATCCTGAAGCAGCGTTGAAGCCACCGACCCAGTACGAACCGTCGGGCCCAACTGCACCACCAACCAGACTTGTGACGTCCGAGGACGACAACGATACCTTGGCCTGCGTTGCACTCCATCGTCCACTGGCTGGATCAAACTTGTAGACAGTATTCGCGTTGCTGGCCTGCGACAACCCCGCAGTGTTTGTTCGGTTGTAGGCGTAAGCTGTTGCACCGCGATCGCCAATCCCGAGGCCATTGAACTCCCCTGTGCCGGCAGCCTGACCCACCGATTCAACGACGCCATTCTTGCCGTTGACGGCAACCTTTTGCAGTTGCCCGGCGCTCGAAATCGAGTAGACATCACCTGGCACGCAGCTCAGGGCGTTCGAAGCGACAGCCGCTCGTGCCGACTTCGGCTTCGCCGGTGTCGCGGGTTTTGCAGGCTGCTCCGGTTTGGGCGCGGTCACTTCTGCTTCGGGCGTCGGCGTCGTTGCCTCGCCCTCGGGCTGTGCAGGGGTTTCCTCGGGCGCACCCGCCGAGGTCTCCTCCTGAGAGTTATCTGGCTGCTGTGCAGCGTCAGTTTCCGGCGTCGCCAGGGTGCGCTCAACGGCCTGCGCCGAAGCGATCCCTGTGTCTGCGAGCGGCATGATGATTCCGACGAGCGCGCTCAATATGAGCGCGCCCGTCGCAATCCCCCTATTGCGAGGCTTCCCCAACCTTTTGTTCCCCCAATTACTATGCGCGCACATGTGTGCGACGCCACCCTCGTGGTCTTCCCCAAGACCAACGTTGGTGAGAGATAGTCACCGCGAGGATCATTCCTCAGCGGCGACGTCATATCGGCGCTCAAAGCCAGAACAAATTTGGTACAAAAAAACAGTTCCGTGGCACCGAGGTTCAGCATAGGGTGGTCTAGGACTGTGCGCACTAGCATTGATGGCACCTTCCCCCTGATCTTCACCCTTACTGAGAGACCTACCCCCTTCATTACCCCCGGCCGGTAACCCACTGAGAAAGGCTCTATGCTGCGCACACATGAAGCCTCAGGATCGGCTTCCCATTTGCCACGCCCGCTCGTCGATGGCGGCCGCGTTGCCCTGCCGAGCCGGTGCCGCCTGCTTGAACGGCTCGTTGAGGAGACCGCTGGATCCGCGGGGAAGCAGCGGCTGACGCTCGTGTACGCACCGACGGGGTATGGGAAGACGGCAACAATTGCCGACTGGCTCGGTGACGACAGCGACGGGCCACTTCCCGTGTTCTGGGTGCATTCTTCCAAACGCGAACCGCACGCCCTCTGGAACGAACTCGCGGAGGCACTCGCGTCGCGCTCCGACTACGTCGCGCGCGAGGGCGCCGATCCGCTATCGACTGTGATGCGTCTTGCGCGCGGCCTGCACACAGCAGTCACGCTCGTCATCGACGATTTCCACCACGCAACCTCGGCAGATACAGATATGGCCCTCGCTGAGCTCTCGGCAGAGTCATCTCTGCTCACGCTCATCATCATTGGGCGCGGCGTGACACTCCTCGACGGCCCCCTCGTGAGCGCGACAACCCGAGTTCGATTGATCGGGGTCGATGACCTGAGCCTCACGTCGGCGGAGGCGCTCGAGCTCACACAGTCGCTGCGGGTTCCGGAGAGCCCCAACCTCACGACCGCGCTTGAACGGACAGAAGGCTGGCCGCTCGCAATCCGCGCCGCGCTGAACCTTGGCGCCGACGGACTCTACTCCGACACAGCCGAGGGCCGTATCTGGGCGGACGGGCCCGCGGCCCACAGCTTCGATCCGCTCGCGAACCTCAACGCGTTCGCGATGGCCTCGCTCGAGATCATGAGCGAGGAGGCCAGGCGGGTCATCCTTGCGGCTGCGCAGATCGACTTTCTGAGCGTCAACCAGATCCGCTCCATCGTTGGCGCCGATGAGCCTACGGTCAGCGAAACGCTCAACTACCTGACCGAGCACGGCTTCCTAATGGAAGTCACGAGCACAGGAGCGCCAGAGTACCGGTGCCACCGATCCGTGCGGGCGCCGTTCGCTGACTACGCAGTGAGCGCGCTTGACGTTGCTGAGCGCAAGCGTCTCTACAGTAGCCGCGCGCACGAGATTGCTGGCACAGCCCCGTTCACCGCCTTCAGATTGTTCTGTGCGGCAGAGGAGTTCGAAGCCGCAGAAATCACGCTTGCTCAGAACTTCACGACGATCACTGACGAGGTCGACGGGGCAATGCGAGCGCTCCGATCGCTCTCTGAGGAGGTGCTTCTCGAGCACCCAACGCTTACCGCCGCGCTCTTGTTTCTCGAGAACCCGCGTGTGGGTGTCGCCCCGTCGCGACTGAATTTTCTCCTGCGCGTCTGGCAGCTTGGCTTGCAGCGCCGCCTCCCCGAGGGCGCATCGACTCCCCCCGGCCCAATCCATCTGCAGCTCCTCTGCGAGGCGATGGTGCTCAACCGTGTGCTCGGCAACCTCGACGACGCCGAGGCCTACATGCACCACATCGAGGGAAGACTCGCACCCGATCACGTACCCGCGCTCCCGATTCCGGGCGGCTCCGACAGCGAGTCCCCCGCAGTGTTGACGGGCAACGGCTCGCTTTCGGTGTTCTACCGCGAGGTAGCAGCGACAGCCTTGTCTGTCGGCGACTTCGGACGCGCCCGGCGCAACCTGAAGCGGCTGCGCCGCCGCTCCGAGCGGAAACTCTCGACGCCGTGGCACGGCTTCCCTCACGCATCAACGCGCACGGTGACTGACCCAGAGTCCGGCGGCAACTGGTTGCTCGCTGCGCTTTCTGAACTTGCCTTCACCGACACCATTGACGGACACATTCGCCGAGCAGGCGAGCTCGTTCACGAATACGACGAGATCGTCGCTTCGACCAAGGCGCAGGCCCCAGGGATCGCATGGGTCGGAATCGAGATCGCGAGAGCCCACCTCGCTGAGGAGAACCGCGACCCGGAAAAACTCGCGGTCGCCGTTGAGCGGCTCGCGCCAATAGCCGACCGGCTTGAGCCGTGGCCGCTGCTCCTTATTGCAGAGGCCGCATCGATCCGCGACTCGCGAGGTACCGAGCTCGCACTCGCACACCTCGCCTCTGGGCTCGAGGACACTGAGGGGCGCGCGCCGATCCCGAAGGCGTGGTGCAAGTACGTCATCAACTTCGAAGCGATGCTGAACTCCTCGATAGGAAACCTTGCGAGATCCGAGGCGCTGCTCGCGGCTGTTCCCTCCGAGGAACCAGTGTTCAGGCTCGAACGAGCCCGGCTCGCGCTGTTCTCGGGCAACGACGTCGAGGCGCTACTCATCGCCCAGTCCGTTGGCGACCCAGGCACGACGAAACGTCAACGCGTCGACAGGCGAATGATCACGGCCGTTGCTGCGTGGGGCTGTGGCCGTCCCACGGAGGCGATCAACTCGCTTGCATCGGCCGCCGCGCTCATTGACAAGTATTTTCTTCCAGCGATGCTCGTGAGCGTGCCGTTCGAGCAACTTCGCGAGCTTGCCGTAGCTGCCCGCGATGCGGGGGCGTGCGACATCGTCGATGCGCTCGACGCCATCCCTGAGAAGTCGCGTGCGTACAGATACGAGCAACTCACAGAGATGGAGCTTCGCACCCTGGCCGCGATCAGCGAGCACCGAAACGCGAATCACGCTGCGGCCAGCCTCTTCATTACAGCGGGAACTGTCAAGAAGCACCTCGCATCCGTCTACAAGAAACTCGGCGTACGTGATCGCGATGCGGCAATTCTCCGCGCCGGCCGAATGGGCCTGCTCGACGGGCTGCCAGAAACAACCGCTTAACTGCCAAACGGGAGGGGGTTGGGGGGGGGGGGGGCCCCCCCCCCCCCCCCCCGGCGCCGGGGGGGGGGGGGGGGGGGGGGGGGCGGGCGCGCAGACCAGCGGA
>NZ_JBIBVH010000006.1:56807-169963 GCF_043080205.1 Leucobacter sp. NPDC015123
CGCCGGAGGGGCCTTGCTCGCGGGGCCCACACAAACACCCTATAACGGCCAACGGGGGGGGGGGGGGGGCCCCCCCCCCCCCCCAACCCCCTCCCGTTCTGACAGCTTCTAGGCGGATTGGCGCTCTGCCATCTCCACAACGTTCTTCAGCAGCAGTGCGCGCGTCATCGGCCCAACTCCGCCGGGATTTGGCGAAATCCAGCCAGCGACCTCAGCCACAGCTGGATCAACATCACCGACAACGCGGCTCTTCCCCGTCTCGGGATCAACTTTTCGCGACACCCCAACGTCGAGCACGATGGCGCCAGGCTTCACGTCCTCGGCCCGCACAATACCCTCGACACCGGCCGCGGCGACGATCACATCGGCCTGCCGTAGCTCGGCGCCAAGATCAACCGTGCCCGTGTGGGTGAGCACCACTGTCGCGTTGTACTCACGGCGAGTGAGCAGCGGTCCAATCGGCCGGCCGACAGTCACCCCGCGCCCGACAACGACGACGCGCTTGCCTGCCCACGACAGACCGTTGCGTTCGACAAGCTCGATGACGCCACGGGGCGTGCACGGGAGCGGGGAGGTGATCTCGGTGTTCGCGTTGAGAACGAGCTTTCCAAGGTTCGTCGGGTGCAGACCGTCGGCGTCTTTGTTCGGGTCGATGCGCTCGAGGATGCGATCAGTGTCGATGTGCTTCGGCAACGGCAGCTGCACAATGTAGCCTGTGCAGCTGTCGTCTGCGTTGAGCTCGTCGAGCACGGCCTCGAGCTCGTCCTGCGATACGGTCTCGGGAAGCTCGCGCTTGATCGACGCGATCCCGACCTCGGCGCAGTCGCGGTGCTTGCCAGCGACGTACCACTGCGAACCAGGATCCTCACCCACGAGCACTGTCGCGAGACCCGGGACAACGCCATTCGCGGCGAGCGCGGCGACACGCTCGGTGAGCTCCAGTTTGATTGCGGCCGCGGCCGCTGTGCCGTCAAGTTTCTGAGCGGACATGTGTTCTCCTTGAAATTCGTGAGGCCCCATGTGCAAGGGGCGGAACGCCGCCGGGGCGCGGAGGAGACCCCTCACGCGCCCCGGTCGGCATCAGCAGTTGTGGCTTACCAGTTCTCGAGGCCCGGGTAGAGCGGGAACGCGTCGGCAAGCTTCGTCACGCGCGCGCGAAGTTCCTCGATATCGGCGGACTGGGTGAGGGTCGCCGCGATGATCTCCGAGACCTCAGCGAACTCGGCGTCACCAAAACCGCGGGTCGCGAGTGCGGGGGTACCGATACGCAGGCCGCTTGTGACCATCGGCGGGCGCGGATCGAACGGCACTGAGTTTCGGTTCACAGTAATGCCAACCTCGTGGAGCGCGTCCTCAGCCTGCTGGCCGTCGAGCTTCGAGTTTCGCAGGTCTGCGAGTACGAGGTGCACGTCGGTGCCGCCCGTCAACACGTCAACACCGGCTGCCTTCGCCGCATCGCTCGTGAGCGCTTCTGCAAGGAGCTTCGCGCCCGAGAGCGTGCGCACCTGGCGGTCCTTGAACTCGTCGGTAGCGGCAAGCTTGAATGCCGTCGCCTTTGCTGCGATCACGTGCATGAGCGGGCCGCCCTGCTGGCCGGGGAAGACGTTCGAGTTCAGCTTCTTGTAGAGCTCGAGGTCGTTCGTCAGGATGAAGCCCGAGCGCGGGCCACCAATCGTCTTGTGCACTGTCGATGAGACGACGTGCGCGTGCGGCACCGGGTTGGGGTACAGGCCAGCTGCAACCAGGCCAGCGAAGTGGGCCATGTCTACCCAGAGCGTCGCGCCGACCTCGTCAGCGATCGCACGGAATGCCGCGAAATCGAGCGTGCGCGGGTATGCCGACCAGCCGGCGATGATGACCTTCGGCTTGTGCTCAAGCGCCTTCTCGCGGACAACCTCCATGTCGACGAGGAACGTCTCAGGGTTCACACCATACGAGACGACGTTGTAGAGCTTGCCCGAGAAGTTCAACTTCATGCCGTGCGTGAGGTGCCCACCGTGCGCGAGCTCGAGGCCGAGGATGGTGTCGCCTGGCTCGGCGATTGCGGAGAGAACGGCTGCGTTCGCCTGCGCGCCCGAGTGGGGCTGTACGTTCGCATACGCTGCACCGAACAGGCTCTTTGCGCGGTCACGCGCGAGGTTCTCCGCGACATCGACGAACTCGCAGCCGCCGTAGTAGCGACGCCCAGGGTAGCCCTCTGCGTACTTGTTCGTGAGCACCGAACCCTGCGACTCGAGCACTGCGCGAGGAACAAAGTTCTCGCTCGCGATCATCTCGAGGGTCGAGCGCTGACGACCGAGTTCGTTCTTCAGCACCTCGGCGATCTCGGGATCGACGACCTCAAGTGGCTCGTTAAAGAAAGCTGACTGGTTGGACACGATGAGTCTCCCTTGTGTGATGTTTCCAGGATGTGTGGCCCAGGCGAGCGGCCGTTCAAAGGTGTCGCTCCCCGATGGTTTCCATCTGTACGCCAGTCACGACGCAGCAATCCTATCAGCGGCCCGCGCACGCATGACGATAGGTTTCACCGCACCGCTGGGAGCGACATGTAAAGCGGACTAGAATTGGCCGGATGAACACAATCGTCGCCGATGCGCAGAGCCAACAGTGGGTACTGACACTTTCATGCATTGACGGTCCGGGTATCGTGCACGCAATCAGTGGTGCGATCGTCGCCGCTGGCGGCAACATCGCCGAAAGCCAGCAGTTCGCCTCGGCCGACACGGGACGGTTCTTCATGCGATTGCAGGTCGAGGCCGTTGCCCAGCCCGAGACCTTCGGCGATCGCTTCCGTTCTTCCCTCGCGCCCGTGACCGAGCGCTACAACATGCACTGGCGACTCGACCAGGTTGGGCGCCCAGTTCGCACCCTGCTGCTCGGCTCCACCGCGACTCACTGCGTCAACGACCTGCTGTACCGCAAGCGTGCAGGCCAGCTCCCGATCGAGGTACCACTCGTTCTCTCGAATCACGAGACGATGCGCGACATCGCAGAGTTCTACGGTGTCGACTTCGAGTTCCGTCCCGTGACGGGCGCCGACGAGAAGGCTGCGTTTGAAACTCGCGTGCTTGAAGCCGTCGAACAGCACGACATCGAACTCGTCGTGCTCGCCCGCTACATGCAGATCCTCTCCCCCGAGCTGTGTGAAGCACTCGCGGGTCGAGCGATCAATATCCACCACTCGTTCCTGCCCGGTTTCAAGGGCGCGAACCCATACAAGCAGGCGCATCAGCGCGGCGTGAAGCTCATTGGCGCGACGGCCCACTTCGTGACGACTGATCTCGACGAGGGCCCGATCATCGAGCAAGACACCACACGAGTCGACCACTCTTACTCGCCGCGCGAACTCATGCAGCTCGGCCAGGACATCGAGTCTCGCGTACTCCGTCACGCCGTTGGCTGGTTCGCCGAGAACCGCGTGCTGCAGGACGGCGATCGCACGATCGTCTTCAGGTAGGCGGTCGCCTTCTTTGTTTGCGGGCTGTTGCGTTCTCCACAGAGGAGCGCAACAGCCCGTTTTCGCGAGTTATCCACTGTTCTTGGAGAAAAGAACACCCTCAGCGCGTTTATGAACGTATGGTTGCCATACAGCAATCAAACGTCACGCAGCCAAGGAGGTGCCCGTGGACCCGATCATCAACCTCATTTCAACGATCGCCGGGTTTGTCACCATCGGCACCATGCTGTTGCTCAGTCATCGAAACCTCGACCAGAAGTTCCGCGCGAGGTTTGAACAGATCGATATTCGACTGGACAGGATAGAAGCACGGCTCGACGGTATCGACGTGCGGCTCGACGGTATCGACGTGCGGCTCGACGGTATCGACGTGCGGCTCGACGGTATCGACGTGCGGCTCGACGGTATCGACGTGCGGCTCGATCGAATGGATGCCCGCTTTGACGCCAACGACGCGCGGCTCGACGCAACTGACTTCGCCACGGAGTCGCGCTTCAGCCACCTCGAGTCCACAGTCGAGAATCGCTTCGCCGCGGCCGAAGCTCAACTAGATTCTCGTTTCGCCGCAGCCGAAGCCCAACTAGACTCCCGGTTCGCCACAGCCGAAGCCCAACTAGACTCCCGGTTCGCCACAGCCGACGCAAAACTCGACTCACGCTTCGCCGCAGCCGACGCCAAACTCGACTCACGCTTCGCCGAATCTGAGGCGAGCATCGACGGGAAGTTCGCGAGCACTGGAACGTTCACCTCGGGGCAGTTCGAGCGAATCGAGGCCCAATTCACGCAGCTCACCAAGCAGCTGGACACCACCCGCGCAGAGCTCGCCGCCGCGATTCAACATGTCGATGTGCGACTCAGCGACCGAATCGACAGCTTGGATAGCCGACTGAGCGAGCGCATCGCGAGTCTCGATATTCGGCTGAGCGACCGGATCGACAGCGTCAACGGGCAGATGTTTGCACTCGCCACCGGCTTGAAGCCGCTACTCGATGAGCCTGCGGGCCCATCAAATGGCGAGTCTGCCGCCTAGCCCGCAGTGAGCGCAGCGTGACGCGCCCTGAGCCTCGCAGAACCGGGCCTAAGTCTCAGGCCGTCCAAGCTGCCCGCAAAAACGACTTCAAGGCTTCAAAGACGCCCACCTCTGAGCTCTCGCCTGCAGAAAGAGCACGCTCGCGACTGTCGTTGATCGACCCAGTCAGGGCGCCCACCGCGAAGAGATACGACCAGCGCAGCGCGCCCGCAGGGCGTCCCGGCAGAAGTGTCTCCAGACACTGGATGAATTCGTTGGCCATCGGGTCAAAAAGATCGACGATGATGCCACGTTCACTCGACGCCGGATCGCTAGCTTCACGAAGAACCAACCGTCGATAGTTCGTCAAGCTCGAATCTGACTGCGCAAGAGTCCCGATATGCAGAAACGCATCGATGACCTCATCGAGAGCGCCCGGCGCCCCCAAATCAACTGCTCGGAGTTTCACGAGACGCGCCTCATTGACGTATTGATAGCGTTCGAACACGGCACGATACAGGCCAAGCTTCGTCTCAAAGTGATAGGCAACGAGAGACAGTTTTACCCCCGCAGCACTCGCGATCGTGCGCAGCGTGGTTCGGTCATAACCTTCGTCAGCGAAACACTGCGTAGCTGCCGACAGAATGTCGTCCCTGCGCCCGCCTCTTGCCATAGTCGTGACCTGCTTCTTCAAACCCACATCGGATTTCAACACTACAGGCAAGTGCCCGGAACCCCCGCGGTGGGTTGTTCCGAGCACTTGAGACACCAGTTGAAGGCCTACCGCATAGCGGCCTCAGCACTCTTAAGCTCCGCCGGCACGTCAGCCGCACGACCCTTCTTGGGCAAACCAATCATCAGGAGGCCACCGAGGAGGAACCCGAATCCGCTCAAGAACAACGCAAAAGAGAGTGAAGTTGCCGCAGCCAAACCTCCGAGCGCGAGAGGCGCGAATGCCGACACGCCTCGCCCGACATTGAAACAGAACCCCGCTCCAGTCGTGCGCACACGAGTCGGGTACAGCTCCCCCAAATAGGAACCAAACAGCCCCGCGAATGTCATAAAGAACGCGTAGGCAGGTCCCAACCACAGCAAGAATGTGTGATCCGTTGCAAGCCCGTAGATTGGCATAAGAATTCCCGCCCCGAAGAACGAAATCATCAGCGCAAACTTGCGTCCGATCTTGTCAGCAAGCCAACCAAAGACCAGGTACCCGACAAACATCCCGAGATTCAGCAATGTCATGAATGACGCGACTGACTTTGGATCCATCCCACGTTCCGTTGCAAGATAGCTCGGCAACCATGTGCTCGCTCCGTAGTAGGCAACGAACGCGGTGACAGCCACCAAACTTGCGAGAATGGTGGTGCGTCGAAGCTCGGGCGCAAACACCTCACCTACAGAAACGTTCTTGTCAGACTTTGCGCGCTCAGCCTGCCAGACTGCCGACTCGGGGAAGAACATTACGATTACGAGCAGCGGCAGAATGGCAGACAGCCCGGCGACAAGGAACAGCATCCGCCAGTCGGGGAGGAAGAAACCCGAAGCGAAAGCTGCGAGTGCCCCACCGATCGGGAACGCCGCCAGGACGAAAGCCGCTGCTTTGCCGCGTGATTCAACCGGCCATGTTTCCACAACGTAAGCCGACAGCACACCCCAGACGCCGCCAAGGCCGATGCCCGACAAGAACCGCAGTGCGAGGAGGACATAGAAGTTCGGAGCCGCTGCAGCCAATGCTGTCAGAACGATAAAGATGAGCATGCACAGGACGAGGGCGCGTTTGCGGCCATAGTTGTCCGCAACCCACCCCATTACCACGCCCGAAATGCCCATCCCGATGAGGGTGGCCGTGGCAAGCAGGCCAGCCTGAACTGGCGTAATGCCAAAGTCCTCAATAATTGCGGGAATCGAGAACGACAGAATCGCGATCTCGAGCGCATCGAACATGTATGCAAAGAACGCACCAAACAGTACGATCCACTTGGTTCTACCCACGGGTTTCCTTTCGTCGCCGACCACATTGTCGGATGTTGGATGGCAGGGGCGTTACTCAGGGGCCGAGTAGCGAACCCTCCGCGCCTTTGGAATCGGATGAAGAGTTGGGGATTGAGCTACTGTGTTCGAAAGTTCGCCGATTCCTTCGACCCGCATTGTGACCGTGTCACCGACGCGAATTGGCCCAGGCGTTTCGGCACCGTTCCAACCCCAGAGCTCGGCAAGACAGCCACCACCGCATGTGCCTGAGCCGATGATGTCGCCTGGGCGCACCCATGTGCCGCGGCTTGCGTAAGCGACGAGTTCGGCGAACGACCATGCCATCTGGCGCAGGTTGTCTCGACCTATTGGGGTCCCGTTGACTGAGACCTCCATGTCCAGGGCCAAGCGATCGCCTTCACGGAAAGGCGCCAATTCGTCGGTTGTCACCATCACTGGCCCAAGTGTCGTTGCGGTGTCCTTGCCTTTCGCTGGGCCTAGACCGACACGCATCTCACGACGTTGCAGATCGCGCGCCGACCAATCATTGAGGATTGTGTACCCAACTATGCATTCCTCGGCCTCTTCGACGGTTAGGTTGTAGCCCTCACGCCCGATCACTGCCGCGACTTCAAGTTCAAAGTCAAAGAGCTCGGACCCTGGTGGCAGCGGGATGTCCGCTCCAGCTCCTACCGCAGCGTGTGGATTCGTGAAATAGAACGCGGGCGCCTCAAACCAGGCCTCTGGCACATCCGTCGCACCCGAGACAGCCTTCAGCGATCCCGCGGTGTGCTGCTCAAATGTTATGAAGTCCCGGATCGATGAGACAGGAATCGGTACCGGAGAAACACCGCCAATCGCGAAATCCATGGAGTCCGAAGAAAGGGCCTCTCGTGACCTTCCTGACTCAAGCCAGTCGTATAGTTCCACCTGCGGTTCAAGCAAGATGAGTTTGCCGTGCTCTACAATGCCATAGCGAGTCCCCTGGCTAGTTTGGGCCGCACCTATGCGCATCGTTAGCCTTCCTCAAAGATTGCGACCGCACGCGTCCAACCGGCAGATGCGGCGTGGATCTTCACCGGGAAACAAGCCACCTGAAAGCCCGTGGCGGGCAGCCCCTCGAGGTTGTGCAGCTTCTCGATGTGGCAATAACCAATGTCTCGACCCGCACGGTGTCCCTCCCAGATGATCTCCGCGTTCCCCTCAGCTGCATAGCGCTCTGCGGTGTACACAAACGGAGCGTCCCAGCTCCACGCGTCAGTGCCTGTCAATCGCACTCCCTGCCGAAGCAAGTGCAGAGTTGCCTCTCGCCCCACTCCGCAACCGCTTTGAACGTAGTCGTCCTGCCCATACTTCACACCCGCGGACGTGTTCACAAGCACAATGTCCAAGGGCTGTAGCGTGACGCCAATGCGCTCAAGTTCTGCATCAATGTCCGCAGGTGTAACGACATAGCCGTCAGCGAGATGACGGAAATCAAGCTTCACACCCCGCTGGAAGCACCAGTCCAGCGGAACCTCGTCAATTGTGATGGCCCGCTGCCCTCCATCCATCGTGGAGGCGAAATGATACGGAGCGTCAAGGTGAGTTCCGTTATGAGTTGAGAGGCTAACTCGCTCCAATGCCCAGCCTTCTCCATCCGGTAAGTCACCGGCTGTTGCCCCGGGAAAGAACTGGAGTATCTCGTTCGGTGTCTGCGAATGATCAAAGTACTCGATCGAGGGGAGATGACCAGGGGGATCCGAGAGGATCCCATTTCGCAGGTCGACTGAAAGATCTACAAGACGTCGCATTCGTGCTCCTTTGCTGAATAAAACTGACTATACGACCGTTCAGTTTTGTCGTCAAGGGAATTAGCTTGAAGGCGGGATTCCAGCCACACGGAGCCAGCCCAATAGAGTTTGGCCGACCTATTGGCCTTGCAAGGCGTTCCTAGGGACGAAGGGGGTCGTCGGGTCACAATGAGCACGGCCCCAGGAAGTCACATAAGCCAATACTCTCGCGACGAACGCGCGATCTAAGACTGCGGGCCCATCAAATGGCGAGTCTGCCGCCTAGCCCGCAGCGAGCGCAGCGTGACGCGCCCTGAGCCCCGCAAGGATGGCGCTCAGGCCCGTCTCGAACGCCACATCCGTGAGGCGCTTCGTACCTGCTGCTGCGTGCCCTGAATCGTAGACCGCTCGAAAGGTTGGCGCGTTCGGGTCGTCGCCTGGGTCGAGCATGTTGTCGGGCGCACTATGGTCGAGCGCCGCACCAAGAATGAGGCATTCGACGGCGACGACTGTGCTCAGCACCTCAGACTCTGGCCACCCCGCCTCGATGAGCCCCGAGAACACGGCCTCGTACATGTCGCTCGTGCGCGTCCCAGTCGCGATCGGCAGCACTCCAAGCAGCGCGATCGTTGGCGGATGATCGGCGAACGCATTGCGATAGGACTTGGCCCAGCGTTCCATCGCCTCGTCCCACGGCAGTTCACCAAACCCGGAGACGTCGATCCTGTCGCTGACGAGCTCGCGGATCCCTGAGATGAGATCATCCTGCCCAGAAATGTGGTTGTAGAGCGCCGACGGGCGTACGCCGAGCTCTCGGGCGATGAGGCGCAGACTCGCCCCGGACTCGCCGCGCTCGTCAAGCAGCCTGAGCGCCGTCTCAAGGATGAGGCCACGCGAAAGCACCGGGGTTGTCGGCCTACCAGACCGTCTCGACTGGGGCTTTTCGCTCACCGCCATGGTGCACCGCTTTCTCCCGGCGCTCAGCGTCCGAGTGTTTCTCTCCACAGAGAGTATCGGAGCCGCGTAACGTTTCGGGCTCGCGCTCGCGTTTGCGCCCATGATGTGCATACAATAACGAACACTGTTCATTAACGGAGCGGGTGAGACGAGCTGGCAGAGACGCCAGGGATGGAGCGAGCGTGGCAATCACGGTATTCACTGGCGGGGCAGTCATCGTTGCAGCTGATCGCGTCGGCGCTGTCGATACAGCCAGCGCAATCGCGTTTGAGGACGGCAGGGTCATCGCACTCGACGCTGAGGCACTCGAGCTCGCGGCGAACGCTACCAGCGATGTCATCGATCTCGCGGGCGGAACGCTCGTACCCGGGATCGGCGAGGGGCACGCCCACCCGGTGCTTGGCGGGCTTGAAGCTGTCGGCCCGAACGTACGTGAGGCCGTCGACCTCGCTGGGATCCTGTCCGCGGTCGCCGAGTGGAAGCAGCAGCATCCGGAGGCCGATTGGATCGTCGGTGCGAGCTACGATGCGACGTTCGCACCTGGCGGCGTGTTCAGGGCCGAGTGGCTCGACGAGGTCACGGGTGACACTCCGACGATCCTGCGCGCATGGGACTACCACACCGCCTGGGTGAACTCGGCGGCGCTGCGTGCCGGCGGCATTACGGCTGAGACCCCTGACCCTGAACTCGGCCGCTACGTTCGCGACGCCGACGGCACCCCCACTGGCACGCTCCAGGAGGCCGCGGCGAACGACTTCATCGCGAACGTCGTTCCGGCGTTCTCGATCGAAGATCGCGTCGCAGCCATCGAGGCCGCAACCCTGTCGTACGCCGAGCAAGGCACCACGTGGGTTCAAGACGCATGGGTCGAGCCGACCGACCTCCCAACCTACCTCGAGGCAGCCCGCGCTGACAGGCTCCACACTCGCGTCAATCTCGCGTTCCGCGCAGACCCTGCTACCTGGCAGAGTCAGGTTGCAGCTTTCGAGAAGCAGCGCGACCAGGTGCGTTCGCTCGCGCACGATCGCCTGAGCGCTGACACCGTGAAGTTCTTCGTGGACGGTGTCATCGAGAACCACACCGCGGTGCTTGCAGCCCCATACGCCGACCGGCCAGACGAGCGCGGCCTTCCGAACTGGGCAGAGGACGAACTCATCTCCGCCGCCCGCGCCTTCGACCTCGCGGGATTCCAGCTCCACATTCACGCGATCGGAGACGACGCAAACCGCATCGCGCTCGATACGATCGCGGCCGTTCAGGCTGAGAACCCTACGCGCGAACGTGCCCACGTCGTCGCGCACGTCGCGATGCTCGCTCAGGATCAGGTCGGACGCTTCGCCGAGCTCGACGTCATCGCGAACTTCGAGCCGTACTGGGCGCAGTGCGACGCCGTCATGCGCGACCTCACGATTCCGCACATCGGACACGACCGCGAGGGCTGGCAGTACCTCATCGGTTCGGTGCTCCGAGCCGGCGCGACTGTGTCGTTCGGCAGTGATTGGCCTGTCACCACGAAGGACTGGCGTCCGGCGTTCTCGACTGCCGTCACACGCCACAGCCATCTCGAGCCCGACGCAGCGGCGTGGCTGCCCGACGAGCGCGTGAGCGCCGCGGCAGCCCTGTCGGCCTACACGGCTGGCACCGCTCGGCAGGCCCTCGCATCGGACCGCGGCACGCTCCACGTCGGCATGGTGGCAGACGCGGTCTGGCTCTCCGCAGATCCCCTGTCCGTCGACCCAAACACCATCCCGTCCATCGACGTTCGCGGCACCTGGCTCGCGGGCGAACGCACCTACTAACCCACCCCACACCACTCGCTGATTCAAAGGAGAATCGTGTCCACAACCCCCACCACAGCTTCGTCCGAGAGCCAGCCGCACATGCGGCGAGCGCTCGGGCTCACCGGGCTCACGTTTTTCGGCGTGACCTACATGACTGTCATCACCGTGTTCACGACGTACGGCATCGTGAACCAGGTGACGGGCGGCAAGCTCCCAGCGGCGTACATCGTCGCGGTCGTGACAATGCTCTTCACCGCAGCGAGCTACGCGGCGATGGTGCGGCGCTACCCCGTCGCGGGTTCCGCCTACACCTATGCGCAGCAGTCGTTTGGCGGCGGCGTCGGGTTTCTCACAGGCTGGGTCATGCTGCTCGACTACCTGTTCATTCCGATGATCAACTTCATGCTCATCGGCATCTACTTGAACACGCAGTTCCCGGCGATCCCGATCTGGGTCTTCACGCTCGCCGCACTGCTGCTCGTGCTCGCATTCAACGTGCTCGGAATCACGCTCGTGAACAAGCTCAATATGGCGATCATCGCGCTGTCGGTCGTGCTCGTCATCGTGTTCATGGCGCTCGCGTTCAAGCAGTACCTTGGCGGCGACCAGGCAGTCGGCATCATCGAGCCCTTCACATTCGGCGAGGGCGGGATCGGTGCGGTCGCGTCGGGTGCCGCGATCCTCGCACTGTCGTTCCTCGGTTTCGATGCGGTCTCGACGCTCTCCGAGGAAGCGAAAAACCCGCGCCGCGACATCCCCCGCGCGATCGTGCTGTCGACCCTCGTTGGCGGGTTTTTCTTCATCCTCGTCGGCTGGGCGGGAGCCCTCGCATTCAACCCTGACTGGGCGTCGATGGATCAGGCGCAGATTGATGCGGCGGGCACCACCGTCATGGACTCGTTCGGCGCGAGCTGGTTTACCGCATTCTTCGTCGCCGTCTACGTTGCGGGCGCGTTCGGGTCGGGCATGACCGGCCAGGTGTCGGTTTCACGCATCCTGTACGCGATGGGCCGCGACGGCATGCTGCCGAAGCCGCTCTCGCGCCTGCACAAGCGGTTCGGCACCCCGATCGTTGCGGCCGTGGTCGTGTCTGTGTTCGCGCTCTCGGCGCTGTTTGTTCCGTTCGACGTTGCAGCATTCATGATTAGCTTCGGCGCGCTCGCAGCATTCGCGATGGTCAACCTGTCGGTGATCCGCACCTACCTCTTCCCGAAGGGCGGTCGTACGCGCCCAGCATCGACATGGGAGATCATCCGTTTTGGCGTGACCCCCCTCATCGGGTTTGGGCTCACGATCTGGCTGTGGACGTCACTCCAGCCCATCACCTGGCTTGTCGGCGCATGCTGGCTCGTGCTCGGCGTCGGCGTGATCGCGGTCGTGACGCGTGGGTTCCGGAAGCCAGTGCCGAAGATGGACTTCTCGGAGGGCGACCCGACCACGCAGCAGATCGATGCGCTCGGCGACGAGTTCCCGCTGGAGGGTGAGCGCCGCTAGGTCAGGATCCAGGATCGGGCGGCAGTCTGGTCCTTCCCAGCACTACACCCTGAAATCTGCCCAAGATATCCCCGAACCATCAAGATCGGGCATATCTTGGGCAGATTTCATTGCTATTGCCGGCGACGGGAGGGGACTCCACCAGCCAGCCGGGCAACCAGGCAGCCGGGAAGCGCCGCCCCGGCCTACCTGAGGTGCTGCACGTCCCCCGCGTTCACGGTGAGGGTTCCGCCCGTCGGCAGGTCGACGATGAGCGCGCCGTCCTCCGCGAGCGCCCGCGCCCTGCCGTCGACGATCTCGTCCCCCGGGAGGTGGACACGAACCTCGGTGCCGAGCGTGAGGGACTGGCGCGCGGCGCGGATCCGGATCGCCTCCGGCTCGCGCGCAGCGAGCTCAGTGAGGCGCGAAATCTCTGCGGTGACTGCCGCGACAACCCTGTCGGCAAGCTCGGCCCCGAGCGGGTCGGCGAAGCTCTCCGCGCCGCCGACATCAGCGCCCGCGGCGAGCAACGACGTCGCCCGCTCTGTCGGCAGCTCCCACTCAGGCGTCAGCAGGTTCATGCCCATCCCGATAATCGCGCTGCCGTCTGGGAGGAGCTCGCAGAGGATCCCGCAGAGCTTCCCACCGATTCGCCCGGCCAGCGCGTCTTCCTCATCGCGCACGTGGATGTCATTCGGCCACTTCATGCCGACGCGCTTCGATTGAGTTTCGTCGCGGGCCGCCGCAGCAGCGAACAGGGGTTGGAACGCGGAGTTCACCGCCGATCCGGCAATAAACGGCAGCCAGCCGGGTCCAAGGTCTCCCCATCCGGCGGTGCCCGCGCCACCTGGGCCGTCGCCGACGCTCTGACCGTAGCCATGCACGAGCACAGAGACCGCGAGGGCACGGCCCGGGAGCACCTCCCACCCGCGGGCGAGCCGCCCCCGCCCGGCCGTCTGATTGTCGGTGAGCAGCACCGTTCCGTGCGGGAGAGGCTCACCCGACAGTTCGGCTGCCGCAGAAAGCTCCCGGAGCTCGGCATTTGTCGAAGGTGACTCGTCTCGCCATTCGACGCGAGGCTGCTGGGCGCGTGTCTGCCTGAGTTCCATACGTGCGAGCCTATTCCCCGGAACCGGCCTGAGTTGCACTGGGCGTGCCGCGGGGAGGCGCCCGCGGCGAGCAAACTGAGGATTCCAACCAAGGATCCGCAATTCAGTTGGAGGAGTTCTTGAACTTTGTGGCATATACGCGCGCTAGGCTAAACGGGTGACCGCAGAGAACGAGACCGCTCCCGAGAACCTCGCAACGACGGCTGGCCGCATTGCGGACCATCGCCGGAAGTACCAAGAGGCCGTCGGTGACCGCGACGCAGCAGCAGCAGCCAAGCAGCATCCGCGAGGCAAGATGACCGCGCGTGAGCGCATCGCGTCCCTCCTTGACCCCGGATCCTTCGTCGAGTTTGACAAGTACGTCAAGCATCGCTCGACTGCGTTCGGCATGGACGCGAACCGCCCCTTCGGCGACGCGGTCGTGACAGGCGCCGGCACCATCCACGGTCGCCAGGTCGTCGTCTACTCGCAGGACTTCACCACGTTCGGCGGCTCCCTCGGCGAAGCAGCCGGCGAGAAGATCGTCAAGGCGATGGACTTCGCGATGAAGACCGGAGCGCCGATCATCGGCATGCTCGACTCGGGCGGTGCCCGCATCCAGGAGGGCGTGTTCTCGCTCTCGCAGTATGCGCGCATCTTCAAGCGCAACACGCTCTCATCGGGGGTCATCCCGCAGATCTCGATCGTGATGGGCCCGTCTGCAGGTGGCGCGGTGTACTCACCAGCCCTGACCGACTTCGTCATCATGGTCGACAAGACGAGCAACATGTTCGTCACCGGCCCCGACGTCATCAAGACAGTCACGGGCGAGGAGGTCGGCTTCGAGGAGCTCGGCGGCGCCCTCACCCACAACAAGACGAGCGGCGTCTCGCACTACCTCGCAAGCGACGAACTCGACGCCCTCGACTACGCACGGACGCTCATCAGCTTCCTGCCAGACAACAACCTCGCTGAGGCCCCGATCTACGACAGCGACACCGCGTTCGAGATCACCGAGGCAGACCGCCGGCTGAACACGATTATTCCTGACAGCCAGAACCAGCCCTATGACATGAAGGTCGTCATTGAGGCAATTCTTGACGGCGGCGACTTCCTCGAGGTGCAGCCACTCTTCGCCCCGAACATCCTCATCGGCTTCGGCCGCGTCGAGGGCCGCACCGTCGGCATCGTTGCGAACCAGCCAAACCAGATGGCTGGCACACTGAACATCGACGCGAGCGAGAAGGCCGCGCGCTTCGTGCGCTTCTGCGACGCGTTCTCGATCCCGATCCTCACCCTCGTCGACGTACCCGGCTACCTGCCCGGCACCGAGCAGGAGTACCAGGGCGTCATCCGTCGTGGCGCAAAGCTGCTCTTCGCCTACGCGGAGGCGACAGTGCCGCTCGTCACCATCATCACGCGCAAGGCGTACGGCGGCGCGTACATCGTGATGGGTTCCAAGGAGATGGGCGCTGACTTCAACATCGCGTGGCCGACCGCGGAGATCGCAGTCATGGGCGGCGCGGGCGCAGTCAATATCCTGTACCGCAAGGAGCTCGCAGCTGCCGAGGCCGCTGGCGAGGACGTCGAGGCGCTGCGCGCCAAGCTCACCGCGAAGTACACGGCAGACGTGACGAGCCCGTTCCTCGCGGCCGAGCGCGGCGAGATCGACAACGTGCTCGAACCGGCAGGCACCCGCCTCGCAGTCATCAAGGCGCTCCGCGGCCTCCGTGGCAAGCGCGATGAGCTCCCCGCGAAGAAGCACGGCAACATCCCGCTATGAGCGAGCAGACCACCGACACGACTGTCGACCCGACAACTGACATCGATGACGAGCTGGAAGCGCTCGCCGGCGACCTCCCGCCCGACGCCGCCGCACGCGACGCCGCAAAGCGCGAGGATCTTGGCGAGGAAGACGACGCCATCTCTGGCGACGACATCACCTTCGTCACTCGCGGGGTGAGCGACGAAGAGCGCGCCGCCGTCATTGCGGTACTCACCGCTGCCCGCGCCGAAGAAACCCGGCAGGTCAAGCGTGTCGCCCGCCGCGACCGCGAACCGTGGTCACGCTCACAGCGTGTGCCGGACGGTTTCGCCGACCTGCTCATCGACGGCTAAACAGAGCGAGCAATGGCACCCTGACGGGCGTTCCGGCTGCTACGCCTGGCGGGACCTTGCCGACTGCGCAAGTTCCGCGTCTGCCTGAGCGGTACCCTCGGCCTCGGCCAGCGCCCACTCGCTTCTTGCGCCGGTGAGGTACTCCTGCCGCGCACGCTCCATCACCGACTGATGTCTGGATGCCAGCCTTGACGAGGCTTCAAGGGCGGCCGCGCTTGTGCCGGCGATTCGCCCTGTTTCTAGCGTGACGAACATGCGGGCGAGGGTGAGCAACGCGTTCAGCTCGTCGCCAGCGATCTCATCAACGACCGCCGGGACACCACTCGCAGGTCAATATCGCTCGATGGCGTCAAGCCGCCCTGGGTTGCCGCCCCGTACAGATACAGGCCGAGCATGCCGCCCGGATCCACCTCGACGACGGCCCGCGTGACTTCGCTAATGAGATCAGCAGTCCTGTCGTCCACACCGTTCACCCAGCCACTCATAGCTCGCGCTCGAAGGTCACCCTGTCGTTGCCAGGGCCGTCATAGGCTGAGATGGGCTCCGATACCGTGAAGCCAACGGCCTGATGAAACGCCACCGAACGCGAGTTGATCGGGGACGTGATAGCTCGAACTCTGCTGCGGCCCGCGGAACGCGCGGATGCGAAGAAGCGCTCATACAGTGCACCTGCGAGGCCTGATCGGCGTGCCTCCGGGTGCACCCCGACGAAGTGGATGTAGCTGGTGTCGGGTTGCCCTGGCGAGTGAAAGCCAATGAGAAATCCGACAACCGACCCTGGCGCCTGGTTCGATGAGTTCGCGGGCTCAGCGACGAAACTCGTGTCGAAGAAGTGATCCAGGAAGAGCCGCTGCACAGCACCTGTCATGGGTCGTCCCCACCACTCATCCACAACGGCGATGATCGCATCGTAGTCTCCGGGGGCTGCCTGCCTGATCGTGTAGTCGAGTTCCTCGGTAGTCATAGTCACACCAGGCTAGAACCACAGGCGGCGCGGGTCTACCGCCTAAGCTAAGGTCATGGCACGGACGAAGGCGGAAGCGCGGCAGCAGCTGAAGGACGCGGTCGACCGCGGGTTCGGCATCAATTTCACCCCTCCCTTCCCGCAGACTGACGGAGAGCTCCGCAGGTCTGCGGTGCTGATCTTGTTCGGAGCGCTCGATCAGGTGCCTGCCGACCCTTCCGCCGGGGAGCCTGTCGCCGCAGAGCTCGACGTGCTGCTCACGAGGCGCGCAACGCGGATGCGGCACCACGCGGGTCAGATCGCGTTCCCCGGTGGCGGCGTCGAGCCCGAGGACACAGACATGGCACAGACCGCGCTTCGCGAGGCCGCAGAGGAGACAGGCCTCGACCCCACCGGGGTCGAGGTTCTCGGCACGCTCCCCGAGATCCATGTGCCTGTGAGCCGTAACCTTGTCACGCCCGTGATCGGCTGGTGGCGCCTTCCGAGTAACGTGGCCGCCGATCACACCGAGTCCGTTGAGGTCTTCCGAGTACCAGTCGCCGAACTGCTCGATCCCGCGGCCCGCGGCCATTCCGTGCTGCGACGAGAGGGGGCGACGCATCGCGGCGCCGCGTTCAAGCTGCAGGATCGGTTCGGCGGCCATACGGTGTGGGGCTTCACCGGAATGCTGCTCTCGAGCGTCTTCGAGGGCGTCGGCTGGGCCGTGCCGTGGGAGCCAGGGACTGACTTCGAGGTGACCGGCTAGCGCCGCCTGGCCGCGCTAGCCGGCGCGGGTGAGCAGGTCGAACGCGGCCACCGCCTGCTGATCTGTGAACGACGAGACATAGTCGAGGATCGCACGCGCGCGTCCCCTCCTGTGGATTCCAGCGCCCGAGATATCGCCCTGCAGCAGTTCCGGGCGTTCCTTCGACAGGTCGAACAGGCTCTCCGTCGCCTCATCGACCCATTCAAGGAGTCTGCGTGGGGCGCGACCCGCGTCGACAGGGTCTGACAGCCACGCGTCGAAGCCGAGCACCAGCTCCTCAACGACGCGGGCCTGACCGCGCTGTGAGTGCGCCAGGTCTGGGGACTCGAGCACAAAGCTTGAGTGCACGAATTTCAGCACGGCGACCTCATGCCACGCGCGCTGGTTCAGCCGAACGTGGCCGCCGCGCATATGGGGCCTCGCCTCCACGACGATTGAGGACCGAAGTCGCTCAATCCAGCGGCGGGTGAAGCCCGACACTGCGCGTTCGCTCGCGATCCCGCCGTCGTAGGGGGAAAGCAGCAGGCCGTCGACAAGCTCGTCGCTCACGAGCTGCACCGCGTCCCTGAACGCGTCGCGGTCGGCAATCCAGCCGTCCTTCCGGCTCATGCCGCGCCACTTGAGTTCAAGCGAGCGGCCGGGCCTTCGCCACTCCACCTGGATCTTGGCCAGGGGCTCGGCCGCAAGCACAGCGTCTTCGGCAAGCCAGGTCTGCAGCTCGGCGGCGACCGCTGCGTGCTGCAGCACGCCGGCCCTCGTGAAGTCGTCGAGATCGTGCACCGCGTATGCGATGTCGTCGGCGACATCCATCACCGCGCACTCGACAGTTTGCACGCCCTCGGCGATCGCCGGGAACGCCGAGAGCGCCTGCTCAAGCTCGCCCACTTCGAGCACGTAGCTCGAGAACTTCTCGGCGCCGTTCACTGGATCGTTGCCGACGCCTCGCGGCCGCTCGGTGACGGGGAGCTCGTTCGCGGTAACGCCGACCCAGCGTGCCCGCGTCCACGGGTACTTCAGCACAGATGCCCGAACCGCTGCCGTGAGATTAAGGCCTGCGAAGTCCCGCCCGAGTGTGTCGAGCGACGTGAGGATGCGGAACGTCTGCGCATTGCCCTCAAACCCCTCGGCGAGCCCGAGGCGCTCGCGGGCGACCCTGTCGAGCACCCGCTCACCGAGGTGACCGAACGGCGGATGCCCGAGGTCGTGGGCGTGGGCGGCGGCCTGCGCGACGATGGTGTCGCAGCCGCCGAGCGCCGCCACAATTGCGCCAGTCTCGTCGTCAGTCGACGCCTCACCCCGATCGAACGCGTTGTGTTGCGCGACTGCTCCGGCGAGGTTCGCCGCGACGACTCTGGCGACCGCGCTGACCTTGAGTGAGTGAGTCAGCCTGTTGTGCATCACCGGGCCGACACCCGACTGCGGCACGACCTGCGTCACGTCTGAGAGGCGCGCGAAGTACGAAGAGAAGCGGATGCGCTCGAGGTCGATGCGAAACTGCTCGAGCTCCGTGCTGTCGCCGGCCTCTCCTGGCTCAAGAGCGTCGAGACCGTGGGCCGCGTGCTGCGACGACTCTTGCTCGGCGTAGCGCCTCGTTGCTCGGTTCGCTGTGCCTGTGAGCGTTTCTTTCATGCCCCTCATTCAATCATTCGTCGGCCGCTGCGTTCGTATTGAACAGGGCCGTTACCCGACCCCCACACCAATCTGCCTCCGGAATACACTGACACTATGAATGCGACGAGCGACACCACTGGAAACAACACCCGCGGAGAGCGTGTTCCGGCGATCGAGCGTGCGACAGGTAGGGCGTGGACGGACTGGGTCGCCGTGTTCGACGCGCACGGAGCCCGTTCGCTCGGGCACGCTGAGATTGCGAAGCTCGCGCTTGCAACGATGCCTCCCAACGTCGAGAACGAGGAGTGGTGGGCTCAGGGCGTTGCCATCGCGTTCGAACAGCACGCCGGGCTGCGGGTACCAGGCCAGTCGTCTACCGGCGACTTCCGCGTGAGCGCGAGTCGTACGCTCCCGCTCGAGCGCGACGCCGCGCTCGCCGCGTGGACCGATCGCTTCGGTGAGGCTGCCGAGCACCTCGGGCACGACGTCTCCGGGTCACGCAGCTCGCGGACCGAGAAGCGCTCGTTCTGGCGATTCACGCTCGCCGGCGCCGGGAAAGTCGAGGTGTCTGCGACTGCGAAGGATGCGACCAAGACAATTCTCGCTATCAGCCAAGATGGGATGAGCTCGGGTGAGCGCATCGAAGAGTGGCGCGCATATTGGAAGGCACAGCTCGCGCAGCTGTAACTCACAATCGGCTAACTGTCAGCCAATCGCGCGAGCATAGTGTCACCCGCACTCGGCAGTCGAGCTGAGTGCACCACGGCAGGGGGCACACTGTGCGCGAGACCATCGGCATCGTCTGGAATCCGTCGAAGGCAACAGAGAGCGAGCTGCGCACGGCTGTCGCTGCCGCCGTCACCGCTGCGGGCGGGGATGCTCCCGTGCTGCACTGGTTCGAGACGAGCGTCGACGATCCGGGCGCCGGCGCGGCTCGTGCCGCCCGCACCGCTGGGTGCTCCGTCGTTGTGGCCGCAGGCGGCGATGGCACCGTGCGCGCCGTCGGAGGGGCGCTCGGAGAGACGGCCGCCGAGGACGGCCCAAGCGTGGAACTCGGGATCATCCCGCTCGGTACAGGCAACCTGCTCGCACGAAATCTCGGGGTCCCACTCGGCGATGCCGAGGCAGCCTTCGCGCGCGTGCTCACGGGCGACTCGCGAACGCTTGATCTTGGCGAGGCAACGATCACACATGCAGATGGCAACGAGGAGGTGCAGGCCTTCGTCGTGATGGTTGGGTTCGGCATCGACGCGCAGATGATCGTTGAAACCGATGACGAGCTGAAGGCGCGTGCTGGCTGGCTCGCATACGTCGAGTCGCTTGGGCGTGCGGCAGCCGAGACAGAGGTTGTCGAGTTCTCGCTCTCGCTCGACGGCAAGGACCCGCAGCCTGAGCAGGCGCACACCCTGCTCGTCGCGAACTGCGGCACGATCCAGGGTGGGATCACGCTTCTTCCCGACGCTGAACCCGACGACGGTGAGCTCGACATGCTTGTGCTGCGGGCAGATGGCGTCGCGGCCTGGCTCGACACGATGCGCAATATGGTGTGGGAGAACGGGTTGAAGCGACTGTTGACTGGCGCAGATCGCGCCGAGAGCTCAGAGACGACCGGTCATTTGCGGGCGAAGCGCGTGCGCGTCGAGCTGCCGCACCCGCACGCCTTTGAAGTGGACGGCGACGATTTCGAGGATGTCATCGCTTTCGAGGCGCGGATCCTTCCTGCTGCCCTGCGCGTCAGATAGCGGCCGCGCCGAGCGCCGCAAGCTGCACGCGTGAGGCCGCGCCGCTCTTCGCATACAGCGACCCGACGTGCGTCTTCACCGTCGTGACCCCAATGTTGAGTTCGGCGGCGATCTGCTGGTTCGACAGGCCTGCGACGAGCAGTTCGAGCACCTGCCGCTCGCGCGGTGTCAGCTCGGCAAGTCCCCCCGAGGTCTCTCCCCCAGCCGCCGGGCCACCTCGCTGCGCAGCGGCAAACCCGGCGATCACCGACCCAGCGACAGCCGGGTCGAGCACATGCCGATCCTCAGCGACGTGCCGAACCGCATCGATGAGGTCGCCGCCGCTCGTGCTCTTCAACAAGTACCCATGTGCTCCCGCCGCGAGCGCGCTCGCGATGAGGTCGCCAGAGTCGTACGTCGTGAGCACAAGCACTCGAGTCGCCGTCTCGGCGGTGATTCGCTCGGTCGCCCACACGCCGTCGGTTCCAGGCATGCGCAAGTCGACGAGCGCAACGTCTGGCGACACGCGGTGGCAGGCCGCGAGCGCGTCGAACCCGTTCTCGGCCTCGGCCACAACCTCGATCCCGCCGTCGGCTTGGAGTATCGCGGCAACGCCGCTCCGCACAGCCTCATGGTCGTCTGCGATGAGGATCCTGATCGGTTGAGTCATCGTTTTCCTTCTGTTGCAGTTGCCCGCCGCCCGCGAGCTCCGAGAATCGGCAGCTCCAGTTCGGCGCTCCACGAGGCTCCGTCCGCGCTCGAACGTAGCCGGCCACCGACGCTTTCGAGCAACACGCGGGTCCCCTCGATGCCGAGGCCGGTGCCCGACGGCGCGGCGTGTTCGCCTGGCCGACGTGGATTGCTGACGGTGATCTGGAGCGGGCGGCCAGCGGCCGTCTCAAAATCGCCGCCGAGGAGTTCGGCGCGCATCTCGACGTCACCGCTGCCGTGCTTCGCGGCGTTCGCGGTGAGCTCCTGAAGCGCGCGCAGAAGGATCCGCACCCGCGCAGCCTGCTCCCCAGCGAGCGCGAGCCCGATCGTGCCCTCAGCCGAGCCAACCCATCTGAGTTCGCGCCCCGCCGGCAGCAGGTTAGCGAGGGCAGCGAGCTCTTCGCCCGCATTGGCGGGCGCTCCACTATCAGCCTCGTCGACAAGCGTGAGCACAGAGATGAGACCGCGGAGCTCGTGGTGCGCGCGGTCGGTGCCGCTCTTCGCGCGCTCGAGGCTCTGTGTGAGGGCGGCAAGCTCGGGTCGCGGCCCTGGAGCTGATCGATCGTCGTGAACTGGGAGGCGTCCGTCAGCGCTCCCCGCTTCAGGGCGCCCAAGCTTCGCCGCCTGCAGCTTTGCCGCTTCGACGTGTAGCCCTGCGACGGCGATCTGGTTCGCGACAAGGTCGTGCAGGTCGTGGGCGATCCGCGTGCGCAGTTCGCGAGTATCGCTTGCGTGTCGCCGAGCGAGTTCCGCGGAGGTGCTCGCCCGCTCGGCACGGACGTTCCAGCCCCACAGGCCAGAGACCGCGACAATGAGCCCCCATTGCACGAGCGCAACCGCGACCGTCGGGTGCCCAGGCGCGACGAGCACCACTGCGGCCGCAAGCGCGACCGCAGCGGCTCCAGCGACACGCAGCAGGATCCGTACCGCGCCGGCGCTGCCGTACTTCACCGCGGCGTAGATCAGGTCAGTGAAAGCGAAGACAACCGCAAGGCTCGCCCCAAGCAAGGTGTCGACAAAGGCGACGCACGCACCGAGAGCGAGCGCGAGGAGCGGCATGCGCGAGCGAACAAGCAGGAGCGCCACCACGGCAGCCAGGGTCACGAGGAACCACCAACGAGGCGCCTCTATGACCGCGAGCTGCCGCCAAATCCCGGTGAACCCGGCAGCCCAAGCCGCAGCGCCGACGACAAGCCAGAATCCGGCAATGAGGGCATCGCGGCGGCGCGGGTGCGCAGGAAGCGTCTTCACCCAGTCTGCTTGCATAGTCCTATCTTCGCCCACCAGCAGGCATCCCGGTTCCTTCGATCGAACGAGGGTGAACGGGCCGCGAGGAGGATCCGCTGGTCGAGGATGGGCGCGAGCCTTGCAGTATGAACATCATCGTGATCGGGATTCTCGCCTGTGAGATCGGTTTCTGGGCTGTGCTCGCTGCTGGCCTCGCTGCGCGGTATCTGCTGCGGCTGCGCCGTCTCTCATCAGTGCTTCTGCTCTGCGTCCCTCTGCTCGACCTGCTGCTCCTCGCCCTCATCACGTGGGACCTCGTCGTGAACGGCGCGACAGCGACATTCGCCCACGGACTCGGCGCCGTCTACCTCGGGTTCACCGTGGCGTTCGGCCACCAGATCATTGGCAGGGTCGATGCCTGGTTCGCCCACCGGTTCGCTGGAGGACCGGTCCCGGTCAAGCCACCCAAGGTCGGCAGTGCCCATGTGCGCTACGAATGGCAGCAGTGGGGCCGGATGCTGCTGTGTGCGGTCATCGCGAGCGTCATTATCGGTGCGATCGTGCTGGTTGTCGGTGACAGCGCGCGCACGGCTGAGCTGGCCGGGTGGATCGGCAGAGTATGGCTCGTGACCGGGATTTGGTTCGTCGGCTGGCCACTATGGCTCACAATCACGGGCGGCGGCAAGGCGCCTGCTGGAGCAGTTGAGCCGCAGCCAGACAGGAACTGACTTTCCAGCGATTTCCCTACCTTTTCAAAGGAATCTCCTGAGAGAAGCTGCGAAAGTGAGATCCCGCGTTCCTCCGACGGAAGACTCCTCATGCAGAAGAAACACAAGATCCTTATCGGCGCAGGCGCCGGCCTCCTCGCACTCGGCGCGGTTGGAGCGCTCGTTGGGCCAAGCATCTACCGTGATTTCTTCGCCGCCCCCGCCGCGGACGTACCCTCTGTCGAACGCCCCGCTGACTCACCCGCAGCAGGCGACGCTGGCGCCCTCAACCCGGCAGACCTCGCCGGCGAGTGGTCGGTCGCGGCCGGCTCCGAGGCTGGCTACCGCGTCGACGAGGTGCTGAACGGCACTGACGTCACGGTGACCGGGCGCACCCAGGAGGTGACAGGCACGTTCACAATTGGCTCGGATGGTCTCACTCTCGACGCCGCGAACGTCGTCGTCGACGTCGCATCGATAGCCACCGACAGCGGATCGCGCGATGCGTACTTCCGCGACCAGGCGCTCCGAACAGGCGAGCATCCAGAAGCAACCTTCACGCTAACCGAGCCGGTGACGCTCGCCGAAGCACCCCAATCAGGTGAGACAGTTCGCACGAGCGCGACTGGCGAGCTCACCCTAGCTGGCACGTCCCAGACAGTGACAATCGACGTTGAGCTTCGCAGCGACGGCACGACGGCCGAGTTGGCGGGGTCAGTCCCGATCACCTTTGCGGATTACGGGGTGACCGCGCCAAATCTCGGCTTCGTCTCGGTCGAACCAGACGGGTTCGTCGAGTTCCAGCTCGTCGCGAACCGCGGCTAGCGGCTAGCGGCTAGCCGTCGACGAGGTCCTGGGCCTCCGGCGGAAGCTTGCGGACGCGCGCGCGACGGCGCGGCCGCTCAGGGATCATTGATCGCATCTCTTCGAGCTTGCCGAAGCAGAGGAGCCGATCTTCGGGCTCGAGTACGACGTGCTTGCGCGGGTTCGGGATCACCTGCACGCCGCGGTGCAGCGTCAACACGGTGATGTCTCGCTCCCACAATCCGAGCTCGCCGAGCGGCTTGCCGACATGCTCCGCCCCGGCATGCATCGCGAGCTCCGCCACACCATAGCCTGTCGAGACCGACAGGCGCTGGCGCACGTCAATCTCGGGGAAGTTCACCTGGTTGGCGATGTAGTCGATGATCGCCCCGGCGACGTCGAGATCGGTCGCAGTCTCGATGCCTTGGAGGCCTGGCGAGGAGTTCACTTCCATAACGAGTGGACCGTCGTCCCCCTCGAGCATGTCGACGCCGGCGACGCGCAGCCCCATGATTTGGGCGGCGCGCACCGCCGTCTGTTCGTAGGCTGGGTCGAGCTGCACGGGCTCGACGGTGCCGCCGCGGTGCACGTTCGACCGAAACTCGTCGCCCGACGCGACGCGGCGCATCGCCGCGACAACTCGATCGCCAACGACGAGCGCGCGAATGTCGCGACCACGGCTCTCGGCGATGAACTTCTGGATGAGCACGTTCTGCTGGGTCGAATGCAGCGTCTCGATGATCGCTTCGGCAACCTTCACCTGGGGCGCGAGAATCACGCCGATTCCCTGTGTGCCCTCGAGCAGCTTGATAACAACTGGCGCGCCGCCAACGGACTCGATCGCGGGCCGAACATCCGCGCGATTGCGCACGAATGCTGTCGGCGGCATCTCGATGGAGTGCCGCGACAGGATCTGGATGGCCCGCAGCTTATCGCGCGCATTCGAAATTCCGTTCGCGGTGTTCGGCGTGTAGACGTCCATCTGCTCGAACTGCCGCACAACGGCGGTACCGAAGTACGTGATCGAGTTGCCAATGCGCGGCAGGATCGCGTCGTAGTCGCTCAAGAGCTTGCCGCGATATCTCAAGTCGGGCTCATCCGTCGCGAGGTCGATCGCAAAGCGAAGGGTGTTGAGCACCTTCACATTGTGACCGCGCTGTTCTGCGGCCGCGCGAAGGCGCTGCGTCGAGTACGCCTGAGGGGCGCGCGAAAGAATCGCCAGTTTCAAGGTGATTTCCTGCCAAGATAGAAGTCGTGGACGAATACTATTCAAGCACCCTGACGGGCTGGCGTGAATGGGTGAGCCTGCCCGGAATCGGAGTGCCGTGGATCAAGGCCAAAATCGACACCGGGGCGCAAACCTCGGCCTTGCACGCGGGCAACATTACTCCTTTCGAACGCGGCCAAGAGTCATGGGTGAGATTCACCGTGCAGCCCTGGCAGGAGGGCGAACTCGACGAGGTCGAGGTCGAGCTTCCAATCCATGATCGACGCACGGTTCGAAGCTCGTCGGGACACACCCAAGACAGGCTCGTGGTCGTGATGGATCTTGGGCTTGTTGGCCGTGTCGTTCCTGTCGAGGTCACGTTGACTGACCGCGAGGAAATGGTGTTTCGGATGCTCATCGGCCGCGAGGCGTTGAAGCAGGGCTACGTGGTTGATTCGGGCGCGTCGTTCGTCGGTGGCCGGCCGCCGGCGGCGATCCGCCGGCGCAACCGCGGCCGCGCATAATCGGCCCTGTTCTTTGGTGTCGGCTGTGGATATTCTGATCGCATGAGCACTGAGCGAACAGGCAATGACGCACTCGATCTGATCCCGCGCGGGACCGTCTTCACTCCCGAGCAGATCACCCACTACGCGAACTCCGACACCCGCACGCTCGATGAGGCGATCGCCGACGCCGACCTGCTCGTCGCAACCCCGCACTCGGGTGCCGCGATCCCAGAGGAGCTTGCCGAGTTTCTCTCGCCAGCGCTCACGCGCAGGCTCCAGTATGACTTCAGCGATGTCGCTACAGCCGCGATCGTGCGCCGCTGGGCCGAGATCGATCCGCGCATCGTCGCCGTGATCAACCCGCACCCGCGACTCATCCGCGACCCGAACCGCAAGAAGCCGGCCGATGTGCGCTCCGATCTCGCCGCCGCGATTGAGCGAGTGCGCGAGGCCGGAGCGTGGCAGAAGGTCGACCTCACGGGCGTGGACGCGATCCGCCCGGTGACGTTCTCGTTCTTCCCGATCCTCGGGATCCCGGGCACCGACGAGGGGCTGCAGCGCCTCGTCGACGCGTTCGCCGAGACTGCCGAGCAGGGGCTCGGCGTGTACGAGCGCACCCGCGAGGAGCTCACCGACAGATTCGTCGCTCAGGGGCTTGAGCGGGGCGGCTCATTCACCCGCCTCTCGTTCCACGACACCATGAACACGACGACGACCCGCGAGGGCGCCGTGAACGTCGAGCGCGCCGAGAAGGATCGCCTGCCCGCCATCGTCGCACTCTCAAACCGCGGCGACCACGACGGCGAGGAGCGCGACCCCGAGGATCGCCCGACGATGGATCCAGCTGCGCTGCGCGCGCTCGCAGCTGCGCATCGCGAGGGTTTTGGTGCGGCAACCCCGGACGACGTGCTGCTGAACCAGCCGTACCTCGGCAGCGAGGAGATCCGCGCCGCGGGCGAGCGATTCGGTGCGATGCGGGCAGAGGCCGACGCCGCGGGATTGCGACTCGGCGCGGTGCAGGCCGAGTTCCTGCGCGAGTTCCTGCTCGGAGACGCCGCTGCAGCTGAACTGCAGGAGCCTGGCACCGAGTGGATCGAAGAGGATCCGGCCCACATCGACGAGATCGCCCAGGCGTGCAAGCGATCCTGGGACGCGTTCCGCGCCGCCACGGCGTAGCCGGCGCCGCGCCGGATCGCACCGACACAGTCTCGCGCGGCACTACGTCGCAGCGCAGAGGCGCGACGAGGCTTCGCTCGCAGTAGGATCAGGCCATGACAAGCGGCACAGCTTCCTTTACAGTTCGCCCCATGCGGGAGTTGGACCTCGACGAGACCGCAGCGATCCTGCGCGACGGGTTTAATGACGACCCGGTCTGGGGCCCGGTCTTCCCTGAGCACCCCGACAGGGCGGCGCATGCGCTCGCCCACTGGCGGTTCATGGCGGACCAGGCGGTGAAGTACGGCGAACCGCTCGTAGCTGTGCTCCCCGACGGCTCCCTCGGCGCCGTCTCGACGTGGTTCCCGCCGGGCGAGAACGAGGTGCACGTGAACGACGAGCCGGCCTACGAAGCGCTGCTGCGAAGCACGATCGGCGACGCGGCCGCCGATTCGCTACTCAACGAGGGCGAGCTCTTTGCCGAGGCGCGCCCGACCGAGCCTCACGCCTACCTTTCGCTGCTCGCGGTCGCTCCTGGGGCGCGCGGGCTTGGAATCGGCATGCGTCTCGTCTCAGCGGCGCTCGAACGCTACGATGCGGCGGGAATGCAGACCTACCTCGAGTCTTCAAACCCCGCGAATGACGCCCGCTACGAGCGGCTCGGCTACGTCGCTGCGAAGCAGATCCACATCCCCGGCTCACCGACGGTGCAGAGCTTCCTGCGGCAACCTGCTGCGCCTACTCATTGACGAGCACCAGGAAACGCCCGTTGAATTTCCCTGAGGCTAGGCGCGGGACTGCCTTCTTGCCAGAGCATCATTTTCGTATTACATTAATGCTATGACCGAACGCGAGACAATCAATGGGACTCCGATCACCGAGGAGCAGATTGCCGCCTGGGCAGACGAGGCCGAAACTGGATATGACGTCGCCGCGATGAAGAAGCGCGGTCGCGGACGTCCCGGGAGGGGAGCCGAGCCATCTCAGGTCGTCGCGCTCCGGCTCACCCTTGCAGAGATCTCCGCGATTGACGAGCGTGCGGTGCGCGAGGGCAAGTCTCGCTCGGAAGTCATCCGCGAGGCCCTCCACCTGTCGACAGCGTGAAGGTTCACGCCTCGGCATTGAAGCACGGCGTCCTCACCGATGACGCCGTCCAAGCTGCCACATGGGCAGTCTGGATCGAGGACCTCGATGAGAACAATCCATCACGTCAACTTCGACTCGGCTTCGATACGCATGGTCGGCTCATAGAAACGGTAGTTCTCGTCTTCGATAGCGGCAATGAGCTTGTGATCCACGCGATGAAAGCTCGACCGCAGATGATCGATCTGCTGCCCTAGCCAAACGGGCCGAACAGCACGGGCCTCGGCGGAACGAATCCGCCGAGGCCCGTGCCGTTGGTGCTGAGGTTAGCCGCCCCAGATCACGCCAAACAGCGAGCCGACGGCGATCGTCGCCACGGCAAGAATCAGTGTCGGCAGGAAGAAGGAGTGGTCCACGAGCTTCGTGCCGAGCTTCGTGGAGCCCGACTCGTCGAAGTTCGCCGCGGCGATCTGTGAACCGTTTGTCGGAAGCAGGTAGATACCTGCGAACGCGCCAGCCCACATGCCGCTCATGAGGCCAAGCGGGATTCCTGCCGCGAGGCCGATCGGCACAATCGAGTTCGTGGCGGTGGACTGGCTCGTCGTCAGCACACAGACGAGGAAGACGCCGAGCGCGAAGATCCACGGGGCGGTGTCGACGAGGCCGCCGATGCCATCAGCGACGAGCTGCGAGTGCTCGCCCAGGAACGTGTTTGTGAGCCACGCGAGGCCGAAGAGTGCGATCGCCGAGACCATGCCCGCGCGGAACACTGTCATCGTCGGGATCTCTGAGACCTTCGGCTTCGACACGAGCATGATGAGCGTACCCGCGACGAACATGATGATCTCAATGATTGGCGTCATTGAGATCGGGTTGCCCTCGCCAGTGAGCGGGCGGAGGCCCGAGAAGAGGCCGAAGATCACGATCGCGAGCACGCCCAGCAGGAAGATGATCGCGGCCCAGCGGCCCTGCGTGGTCACTGTAACCTCGGCTTTCACCTCGGTCGCGGTCGCACCAGGGGCGACGAGCTTGCCCGAGGCGATCTTCGCCTGGATCTCGGGGTCGTCGGCGATGTCCTTGCCGAGGCGACGAACGAACAGGCTCGCCAGGAAGATGCCGACGATCGCTGCGGGGAGCGTCACCTTGATGATGTCCATGAGCTCGAAGTTCCACGGCGCCGTATCAGTGAGGACGATCATCGCTGCCATCGCCGCCGAGACCGGGCTACAGGCGAGCGCGACGCCTGTAGCAACGACAGAGAGCGAGAACGGCCGCGAGGGGCGGATGCCGTTTCGGTACGACAGGTCGTAGATCACGGGAAGCAAGGGGTAGAGAATGTTCGAGGTGCCGGCGCCGACCGAGAAGAGGAACGCGGTGAGCGGCGCGATGAGCGTGATCTGCTTCGGGTTCTTCGCGATCACCTTCGCCGCGATCGACACCATCCAGTCGATACCGCCAGCGGCTTGCATCATCGACGATGCGAGCACCACCGAGAGGACGATGAGTAGCGCGTCGACTGGCGGAGCTCCGGGGGCGAGCCCGAAGACAAAGACGAGGATCGCGACGCCGGTGCCGCCCCACAGTCCGAGCCCGACACCGCTCGAACGCGTGCCCATCACGATGCACGCGAGCACAACGAGCAACTGCGTAATGAAAAGGAAGATATCCATCGGTTCCCCTTATTTGCTATTTTCTGGATCAGACTATCCCTGAGCGGGGGCTCCGGCCCAGCTTTTCTTTTGAAATTCCTATTAACAAATGATCACGGGGCGGGAGTGGGGCATGATTGAAGGACAAGGAGAAAGGCGACACGTGTCCTCAATTCTTGCGGGGCTTCGCTCCCTGCTTCCCTCTCGAGACGACTACCGCGGCCTCAAGGCAGGCTGGCGCGGCGACCTCGTAGCCGGCCTCACCGTCGGTATTGTCGCGCTGCCACTCGCCCTCGCGTTTGGCGTGAGCTCCGGTGTTGGCGCCGAAGCGGGGCTCATCACCGCCATCGTCGCTGGGCTCGTCGCCGCCGTGTTCGGCGGCTCGAACGTTCAGGTCTCAGGCCCCACGGGGGCGATGGTCGTGGTGCTCGCCCCCATCGTCGTGCTGCACGGCCCAGCGGCCGTCGCCGTCGTCAGTCTCATGGCGGGCCTCATGGTCGTCGCTGCCGGTGTATTCAGGCTTGGCCGCGCCGTGAGCTACATCCCGTGGCCAGTGATCGAGGGATTCACGGCGGGCATCGGCATCATCATCTTTCTCCAACAGGTTCCGGCGGCACTCGGCGTGGAGAACACGGGCCACTCGTCAAACGCCGTCGTGGCAGCGTGGCAGACAATCACCGAGGCGAGCTGGCCGGAGGCGCTCCTCCCCCTCTCCGCGGTTGCCGCCGTGGCGCTCATCATGCTGCTCCTCGACAGGTTCGCACCTGGCTTCCCGTCGTCGTTCGTCGCGATTCTCGTTGTCTCGGTCGCCGCGGTGCTTATGGGCTTGGCGCTCCCGAATATCGGGGAGCTGCCGAGTTCGCTGCCAGCCCCAACGCTTCCAGCATTTGATGCGGCAATGCTCGCCTCGCTCGCTGGCCCGGCTGCGGCAGTCGCGGCCCTCGCGGCAATCGAATCGCTGCTCTCGGCTCGCGTTGCCGCGACGATCGCAGACACGGGGCCCGTGAACGCCGACCGTGAACTGTTTGGGCAGGGCCTCGCGTCCGTCGCGTCAGGCCTCTTTGGTGGGATGCCGGCGACCGGGGCGATTGCGCGCACTGCGGTGAACGTCCGCTCAGGCGCCCGCACGCGGGTGGCTGCGATCGTGCACGCGCTCGCGCTCCTACTTGTCGTACTCGTCGCTGCCCCGATCGTCGGGGCGATTCCGCTCGCCGCACTCGCCGGCGTGCTGATGATGACAGCGGCGCGCATGGTGTCGTGGCAGACAGCGCGGCGAGTCTTTAGTTCAGGCAAGTCGAGTGCCGCGACATTCGCTGTCACTCTGCTCATCACAGTGAGCGTTGACCTTGTCGTCGCCGTCGGAATCGGCGTGGCCGTCGCGGCGTTCTTCGCGCTTCGCACACTGGGCAACATGAGCGTCGCGAGTCGCGAGACACTCCCCGGCGAGGCTGCCGAAGGCGACGAGCGGATCGCGCTCTTCCGCGTCGAGGGCTCCCTCTTCTTTGGCGCAGCCGACAGACTCGTCGAGGCAATCTCCGACGAGCCTGGCGTCGAGGTTGCAATCCTCCGCCTCTCCGACCTCCAGATCATCGACGCCACGGGCGCGAACGCCCTCGCCGGGCTCGTCACGAGCCTCGAGCGCCGCGGCGTCACCGTGCTCATCAAGGGCGTGCAGGCTCACCACCGGACGCTGCTGGAACGCCTCGGGGTGATCCGCTCGCTGCGCGATCCCCACCACCTCTTCGACGAGCTTGAGCCCGCGCTCGAACACGCGCGCGACCACATTCGGCGCGCCTCCTAACTGCGACGGTACCCTGGTGCCACACGCGTGACCCCACGGGCTGACGCGCGGGAGTGGACCTCCCGTGCAGACTGGAGACCATGGAACGAACTGCACCGTCATTGACGCGCCCGAAAGCGGGCACAGGCCGCGGGGCGGCACGCTACGTCGGAATTGACCTCGCCAGGTTTCTCGCCGTCCTCGGCATGATGGCAAATCACCTGGTCGCGGTCTCCGAAATGGATCCGACCGCGTCCGAGCTCAACCAGCGAGCGGGCGAGATCGCAACGACGCTCACGAGCGGGATCGCTGCCGCCCTGTTCGCTGTGCTTGGAGGCATCAGCGCCGTGTTCGCCAGCCGGCGCGCGCTGAGCGCCGGAAGGCCTGGCGCGGCCATCGCATCGATCATGCTGCGCGGTGTGATCCTCATCGTCCTCGGCCTCGCGCTCGGCGCGCTCGACGTGCCAATCATTGTCGTGCTCAGCTACTACGGCGTTGCGATGATTCTCGTCGCGGTCTTCATCGTCGCCCCATCCTGGCTGATCGGGGTCGCCGCTGGCGCCCTCTGGCTCGGCGGCGGCTTCGTGAATGCGACCGCCAGAAGTGCACTCGACATCGTCGAGGAGGCGGGATCGCCCTCGTTTGAGTCTGTCGCCGACGCGCCGTTCGAGACGCTGCGCGGAATGATCCTCACCGGCGTCTACCCCGCAATCACCTGGGTTGCCTACCTGCTCGTCGGCATCCTGATTGCCAGAGCCCTGCTCGCGGCGAACGCCCGCGGCACACTCGGCCGCTCGGCTCTCGGGCTCGCAGCGTTCGGTGCGCTCCTCGCGACGGCGGCGACGCTCATCTCGAACTGGACGCTCGCGAACCTCGCGCGGTTCGGCGTCTCTGCACCCGACGGCCTCGATATGGCGACATTCGTCGAATACCTCGGCATGCAGCAGTTCGGCTCGCCAAACTCTCCCGAGCTCTGGTCGCAGCTCATCGCCGCGCCCCACTCGGGTTCACCGGCCGAAATGCTTCGCACAGTGGGTATCGCACTCGCCGTCATCGGGCTGCTCGTCACCTTGTTCGACACCCACGACCGGGGCCCCAGCCGCTTCACAGACGTATTCCGCGCTGCGGGTGCCGCCCCGCTCACGATCTACACGCTGCACCTGCTCGCGACCGCCCTCGTCTACGCGCCGCTCTACGCCGGCGTCGAGATGCCAGACGGAGCGAATTGGTGGGTCGCCGGTCTCGGCGCGTTCGGCCTCCAGCTCGCGGGAGTGCTCGTCATCGGTGTCGTCCTCTCGGTGACGGGCAAGCGCGGTCCGCTCGAGGCGCTGACCTCAGGAATCGTGCGCACACTCACGCGGACGTAGCTGCCAGGCAGGGAGACGGGGGCGCGGCGCTTCGTGACGCCGCGTTACCTCCGCCCTCGCGCGCCACGCGAGTCGCGTGCATGATGAGTGGCATGGCCGACTGTTTGGAGACCCAGAGTGCAGACCCGAGCGGCGTACCGTTCGCCGAGCTGGACCCAGCGCTGCTGCGCACGCAGCGTACGAGCCTGAAGTGGACACGGTTCCCCGAAGATACGTTGCCCCTCTTCGTTGCAGAGATGGACTTCGCGGTTGCGCCCGAAATTCGACGCGCGCTCATCGAGCGAATCGAGGCCTCTGACCTCGGCTACCTCGACGGGCCGGGTCCGCTCGCTGGCGCGTTTGCTGACTTCGCACGTGATCGCTGGGGCTGGGAGGTGCCGCACGAGCGGATCCACCTCGCAACCGATGTCGCCACAGGCGTCGTTGAGTCGCTGCGTGTGCTCGCGCCAAACGGCACCCGAGTCGTGGTGCCAACGCCCGTCTACCCCGGGTTCTTCGAGATGCTCGAAGAACTGCCGTTCGAGATCGCGGAGGTGCAGCTCACCACGGGCTCCGCGTCAGACGGGCACGCCCCGGCCGGTCTCGACCTCGCGGCAATCGAGCGCGAGTTCGCAGCGGGCGCCGACGCGTTCCTGCTCTGCAACCCGCACAATCCGCACGGCATTGCGTATACGCGCGATGAGCTCACTGACCTTGCACGGCTTGCCGCGGCGCACGGGGTCGCAGTCGTGTCAGACGAGATCCACGCCCCGCTCACACACTCGGGCGTGACGTTCACGCCGTTCGCCCCGCTCGCTGCAGCAGCCGGCGCGCTCTCGGTCACCACGATCTCGGCGAGCAAGGGCTGGAACATCGCGGGTACCAAATGCGCGGTCATCGTCGCGGCGGATGACCGAGCGAACGGGGTGCTCGCAGACTTGCCGCCCGAGACCGTGACCCGCGCCAGCATCCTTGGCCTGCACGCCTCGGTCGCCGCGTTCAGTGACGGCCGCGACTGGCTCGACCGCGCCGTCGCGCAGATCGAGGCGAATGTCTCGCTGCTCGCCGAGCTCGTGCCGGCCGAACTTCCGGGCGTGCACCTCACCCTACCGCGCGCTGGCTACCTCGCGTGGCTCGACCTGCGCGACGC
Organism: Leucobacter sp. NPDC015123; assembly: GCF_043080205.1. Classification (NCBI taxonomy): domain Bacteria; kingdom Bacillati; phylum Actinomycetota; class Actinomycetes; order Micrococcales; family Microbacteriaceae; genus Leucobacter; species Leucobacter sp. NPDC015123. The sequence goes on from NZ_JBIBVH010000006.1 coordinate 90,803, forward strand.
TGGGCTCGGCGACGACCCATACACGCGGGTGCTCGAAGACGCGAAGGTCGCGCTGAACAATGGCGCGTTCTTTGGCGCGGCGGGGGCGGGCCACGTTCGTCTGAACCTCGCGTGCGCGCCCGACACGATCCGCGAGGCGGTGCGGCGCATCGCCTCGATCCTGCCCGCTCGCAAGCCGGGACCCACCGAGCCAAGCTCCGGCGCGCCGAGTTCAACCGCGCCCGCACCCACCACGCCCGCGTCCACCGCTGCACTCACCCAGGAGGCATAGTCATGGCCGAACCAGCACAGCCCGTCTCTGACTGGGAGGGCTTCGACTTCGACACCCGTCAGGTGCACGCTGGCGAGTACCCCGATCTCAACACGGGCCTGCGCGTGCCGCCGATCGCGCTCTCGGCAGGCTACGTGTTCGAGAGCTTCGACGATCAGGTCGACCGCTTCGCGGGACGCAGCATCGATCCGATCTACTCGCGTCAGGGCAACCCGACGAACGGCGTCGCCGAGGCGCGCCTCGCGTCGCTCGAGGGCGGGTCGGCCGCGGTCGCGGTGTCGAGCGGCCAGGCCGCGATCTCCTCCGCGCTCTTCACACTCGCGCAGAACGGAGACAGGATCGCATCGACCGCGTCGATCTACGGCGGGACGCGCATCCTCTTCGGGCGCAGCTTCAAGCGCTTCGGCATCGAGGTCGACTATGTCTGGGACGCCGATGACGACGCTGAGTGGGAGCGGGCAATCCACCCCAACACGAAGGCGATCTACACCGAGACGATCCCGAACCCGCGCAACGATGTCACCGACTTACGCCGCATCGCCGCGGTCGCAGCGAAGCACAACCTGCCACTCATCGTCGACAACACTGTCGGGAGCCCGGCGCTCATCCGGCCGATCGAGCACGGCGCGAACATTGTGGTGCACTCGACGACCAAGTTCCTCACCGGCCACGGTGCAGCGGTTGGCGGTGCGATCGTCGACGGCGGTAACTTCGATTGGAACGCCGCGCAGGCTGCGGGCCGCTCGTACCCGTTCATCACTGATGTGAAGCCGGGGCTTGGCTCGATGGTTGATCGCTTCGGGCCCGGCGCGTATGCGCGCGCCGCACGCGAGGCGGTGGTGAACGACATCGGGCCGTCGCTGTCGCCGTTCAATGGTTTCCTGCTGCATCAGGGCATGGAGACGCTGTCGCTGCGCATGGAGCGGCACGTGAATTCCTCGCTTGAGATTGCCGCGTGGCTTGAGGCGCAGCCGGAGATCGAGTCGGTCGACTACGCGGGGCTTCCCTCGTCACCGCTGTACGATCTGGCGGTGCGCGACTACGGGCTTGCATCGAACGGGCTCGGTGCCCGCACAGGGTCGGTGTTTGGCGTGACTGTGCGCGGCGGGATCGACGGTGCGCGCGCCTTCGTCGATGGGCTGCGGGTCTTCTCGCGGATGACTGGCATCGGCGACACCCGCTCGATGATCATTCACCCGCTGAGCTCGACGCACGCGACGTTCGCGCCCGAGATCAACGAGCGCCTCGGGATCACACCGGGCCTCCTCAGGCTCTCGGTAGGGCTGGAATCGCCAAGGGACCTCATCGCGGATCTGCGAACCGCGCTCGACAACCTCTAACCAGAGGCGCGCCGGGTGCTGCGCCCGGTGCGCTCTGTGCACGTTCGGTCGGGAAGCGGGTTCGCCAGGTCGGGCGGCCCGGCCTACGCACTGGAACGCTAGAACCATGACCACAACCGCGCCCATCCCAGTCGCCGGCGAACTGTCGGCGAGGCAACACCCCATGCCCTACGCAGCCCTACTCACGCTGATGGCGATGAGCTTTCTGCTCGTCACGAGTGAGTTTCTACCCAACGGGGTACTCACCGAGATGGCCGCAGGTCTCGGCATCACCACCGGGCAGGCCGGCCAGACGGTGAGCATGACGGCGCTCGCAGGCCTCATCACGGCGCTCGTCGTCGGCAGCCTCTTCCCGAGGATTGACAGGCGATCCCTCCTCATCTGGATGGCGCTACTCGGAGCCGCGTCAAATGCGCTCGTCGCACTTGCGCCGTCGTTCTGGCTCATCCTCGTCGCGCGATTCATGCTTGGCGCGGCGCTGTCGACGTTCTGGTCAATGTCGATCAGCGCCGCATCAAGCCTCGTTGGCCCCGCGCGACTCGGGCGGGCGCTCATGTTCACCTCGGGCGGCGTCTCGCTCGCGACAGTTGCGGGCGTGCCTGTTGGCGTCATGCTTTCCAACGCATTCGACTGGCGCGTAGTGTTCGCGATCACCGGGGCGGCGATGCTACTCCTCGCCGTTTCCCTGCGCGCGACACTTCCCCGCATTCCGGCGATGAAGTCGGGCGGGTTCGCCGCGCTCGGGCGGGCGCTTCGAGTGCCCGGCGTCCCACTCGGGCTCGGTGGACACGTGCTCGTTGTGCTCGGCCATTTCGCCGCCTACACCTACATCAGGCTCGCGCTCGAGCGGGTCACCGACGCGACAGGGGCCCCGCTCACGCCCGCAACAATCGTCATGCTGCTCGCGATGTTCGGCGCTGGCGGCTTCATCGGCAACTTCGTGATCGGCCTCGTTGTCGACCGCGCCTTCAAGCAGCTGTCGATGCTCGCGCCTGTCGTCATCGCGGCAGCCGCGTTCGTTGTGCTCGCTGCCCCTGGCGCGCTCTGGGCCGTCGGAATTGCAGTCACCGTGTGGGGCTTCTTCTTCGCATCATGGCTGCTCATTGTGAACACGTGGGCGGGCCACCGCCTCCCCGACGCGCTCGAAGCAGGCGGAAGCCTCGTCGTCGTCGGGTTCCAAGGAGCGATCTTCCTCGCCGCCGCGGGCGGCGGGATCCTGAGCGACGCGGCAGGCATCACGACCGTGTACGTCGCAGCGATCGTCATCCTGGTGTGCGGGTCGGCGCTCTTCGGCGTCTCGCACCGCGGGCGCCAGTAGGCGCCGGCTGGGAGTGGGCGCCGGCCGCGCGTGCGGCGCTTACTCCCAGCGCGACGGCGAGACGCCCGTGTGGCGTCTGAACGCCCGGCTGAAGCCCTCGTCCGACGAGTAGCCGAGCTCACGGGAAGTCTGCGTCACGGTCGCGCCATGCGACAACCTGCGCTTCGCGTCCTCCATGCGCACGCCAGTGATGTACTGGCCTGGCGAGGAGCCGAGGACTTCGCGGAAGCGCCTGGCGAACGCCGAACGCGACATCGCGCCGAGACTCGCGAGCGTGTCGAGCGACCAGTCCTGGCCGGGGTCCCGATGAATAGCGGCGAGTACCGGATCAAGGTATGGATCCGCGACACGAGCCGCCCACCCGCTCGGCGCGCAGCCCGCAGACACCCACGCCCTGAGCACTCCAACGAGCAGCGTACGTGCCATCAGTCGGCATACGACCTCCCCGCCACCCGCAGCGACAACGGGCTCAGGCGAACCCTTCGCACCCATGTAGCTTGCGAGCGAAGCGAGCGCCGGGTCGAGGCGGGAGAAGTCGGTGATCGTGAGCGGGTCAGGCAGCAGCCGACGCAGCCTGTGCGCGGTCTCGTTGAGCTCGACCGTAATCACCACGAGTTCGGCGTCTGTCTGTGCCTCGAACTCGAGCGGCACGGCGCCCATCGTGAACAGTGCGGCGCCCGCCGGAAACTCGCTGACGTGGCCGCGCGCTACGATCCCTCCGGTGCTTCGCGGGTCGGTCACGCAGGAGGTCGCAGAGTCACCACCGAGCGCCCCGTGAACGACGTAGAGGAGCGTGGTGGCGCCAGCCGGCGTCACTGTCCGGCGGCCTCGGCGAAGCGTGACGCGGGTCGTCTGCGTGACAACGACGTCGATGCTCTCGAGCAGCGTGCCGAGCGGCGCGGTGGCGGTGTTATGCATGCGAAATGTAACCCGTGCGAGGCCCGACCTATTCCGTTCAAGTCGATGTAATCACCCGCCGTTCACGCCGGCGGAGTACAGTGCAGCCATGACTACCTTGCGTGTGCTCCATCTCAGCGACACCCACCTGTACGGCGACGATTCGCGCCACTACGGTGTCGTGGACACCGCGGGGAACCTCGCGCGCGTGCTCGACAGGTTCGCTGACGAGCCCTTTCACCTCGTCGTGTGTTCGGGCGACGTCAGCGAGGACGGCACCGTCGAGTCATACGAGCGGGTGGTCAGCATCATCGAGCCGTGGGCGCGCGAGCGTGGTGCGCGCACGCTGTACGCGATGGGTAACCACGACAATCGCGCGACATTCAGGGCGGTTCTCGGCGCTGGCCAGGAAGGTGACGGGATCCGTGTCCTCGCTGCAGAGCCGGGTGCCGACGAAGCAGACTCCCCCGTCGCCTCGGCAGTTACACTCGACGGTTGGCGCACAGTCGTGCTCGACACGTCGGTGCCGGGAGCAGGCTACGGCGAGCTCGCACCGGCGCAGACCGACTTCCTTGCAGACGTGCTCGCCACTCCCGCTGAACACGGCACGCTCGTCGTGATGCATCACCCTCCCATCGCCGCTCAAACCGAGCTCCTCCAGGCACTTTCGCTCGACGACGATTCAGCCGCACGGCTGTGGGACGCGCTCAGGGGCACCGACGTTCGCGCGGTACTCGCTGGGCACTACCACCACCCAATCGTCGAGACGGTGCATGGAATCCCGGTGATCGTGGCTCCGGGTGTCGCGAACCTCGCCGAAGCATTCGGGCCGCGCGACGAGGAGTCCGCGCGAAACTGGGCCGGCGCGACAGTCGTCGAAGCGGGCGAAACGCGGGTCAGGATCCTGCCCGTGAGTGAACCCATCACCGGCGGCGAGGTGTTCGCGTTTACCGCCGATCAGGTGCAGCAGATCATCGCCGCGGCAGGCCGACAATAGCGCGCGGTTCCCGCGCCAGGCGACGAGCTACAGTTCAATCCCGTAGAGGTTCGGTTCGGGCACGAGCACAAGCCCGAACTCCTGCTGCACCCGCTGCACGATGAAGCGAGCGAGTTCGCCGACGTCAGATGCCGACGCGCCCCCGCGGTTCGTGATCGCGAGCGTGTGTTTCGTCGAGACCGACGCCCCCGAGCCCGGCAGCCTGTAGCCGCGGGGCACGCCAGACTGCTCGATGAGCCAGGCTGCCGAGAGCTTCACCCGACGCTCTGGGGGCGTCGCTGGAACCCGGAGGGGCTGTCCGGCGGCGAGCTCCTCAAACGTCGTCACCGCGGCGGTCGGGCCCGTCTCTGCGACTGGGAAGCGGGGTGCGTTCTCGGGGAGCCCACGTGCGAACCGCTCGGTCACGATCGGGTTCGTGAAAAACGAACCGGCGCTCCACGAGTCGTGGTCAGCCTCGTCGAGCACCATACCCTTCGACGCGCGTAGGCGAAGCACTGTCTCGCGCACGGTGCGCAGGGGAACGCGCGCGCCAAGCTCAACGGCAAGTGCCCCCGCGAGCTGCGAGTAAGCAATGGGTTCTGACATCGGTTCGGGGCCGGCCTCGCCGACACCAACACCCGCGTCGCTCAACACGATGTCGATCGACAGCACCACGCCCTCGAGCCCCTGCTTGATGACCGAGTCACGGTAGCTGAGCTCAAGCTCAGCCGCCTGCATCCGGCGGGGCTCGTACGTGCTCGCGTCAAGGAACTCGATCGAGTGCAGCACGTCCGAGAGCTCCTGGCCGTACGCGCCGATGTTCTGCACGGGCGCCGCACCCGCCATGCCTGGAATACCAGAGAGCGCTTCGATGCCCGCCCAGCCGCGCTCCACACACTCCGCAACGAGCGCGTCCCAGTCATGGCCCGCCTCCACTCGGAGCCTCACGGCGCCAGGCCCGAGCTCGGGGTCGTCAATGACTGAGAGGCCGCTCGTACGGACGAGAAGCACGGGTCCGGGGTAGCCCTCGTCAGCAACGATCGTGTTCGAACCACCGCCAAGCAGCAGCCAGTCGTCACCGCGCTCCCACAGCCGGATCGCCTCTTCGGTGAGCTCCTGGCGAGTGTGCGCCGTGAGGATCTCCTCGGCGGGGCCACCAACCCGCATCGTCGTGAGCGCGGCGAGGGGCTGAGACGTCACGCGAACGCCACCACCATCTGGGACTTACCCAGAACCGTCGCACCATCGAACGTCACCTTGAGGTCGAGTCGAGCCGTGCGAGCGTCCTCGTCGAGTGCGCCGACTGTCGCCGTGACAGTGAGCACGGCGCCGAGCGCAGCATCGACAGGAACGCGCCGTGTGAAGCGGGACTGGAAGTCAACGACGTAGCCGGCAGCACCGAGCCAGTCAGTTGCGAGCGAACCCGCAACACCCATCGTCAGCATTCCGTGTGCAAGCACCCCCGGAAGGCCGACGGACTGTGCGAAGTCGTCGCGGTAATGAATCGGGTTGAAGTCCCCCGAAGCGCCCGCGTACCTGACAAGGCTGTCGCGGGTGAGAGTGTGATCGCGCTCGGCGACGACGTCACCCTTGGCGAGGCCCTCGAATGTCACTGCTGCGCTCATGCGTCTTCTCCTCGAACGACAAGGGTAGAGATGGCAGTCACAACGTGCGCTCCATCGGCGTCAACGATGTCGCTCGAGGCCGTCACCATCGAGTGCCCACCGAGCTGCTTCACGGCGGCGATCGTGAGTGTCGCAGTCAGCTCGTCGCCAGCGACGATCGGGCGCGTGTAGCTGAAGCGCTGGTCGCCGTGGACGACGCGGGAGAAGTCGACGCCCGCCTCCTCGTCAGCGAGCAGCTGAGCGAGTGTCGCCTCCTGCACAGTCACGGCGAAGGTCGGCGGAGCCACCACGTCGGCGAAGCCGGCTGCGCGCGCGGCCTCGGGGTCGAGGTGGAGCGGCGAGCTGCTGAACACTGCGCGAGCGAACTCGCGCACCTTCTCACGCCCGACAAGGTACGGCTGGGTGGGCGGGTAGACCCGGCCCTGAACGTCTGGATTAACCACGGGATCAGTCTAGCCGGGCGACGCAAAAGCCCGCGTCCGTCATACGACGAGCGCGGGCCGAGTGCCACTCTGTGTGGCGATGTTTGCTGTGGCTACTTGCCGAGCAGGCCGCCGAGGAGGCCACCCAGTCCGCCGCCGCTCTGCGACTTTCCGCCACCGAGGAGGCCACCGAGCAGATCGCCAATGCCGCCGCCCGTGCTCTGGGCCTGGTTTCCGCCGGTCAGCCCACCAAGGAGACCACCAAGGACGTCACCGATGCCGCCGCCGTTGTCTTCTGCAGCCTGCGGGGCAGCCTTCGACTTCCCTGCAAGGAACTGCATCACGATCGGAGCAAGGAGCGGGAGAAGCATCGGGATGTACTTCGCGATGCTCGCGTTGCCAGCCTGCGCGCCGAGCGCGTTCGCCACTGCCTCTTCCTTGTCGCCAAGCACATGCTTCACGATCTTCTGACCGTCAGCCTCGTCGATGGCCTCGAGCGAGATCTTGCCGTCGGTCGGGGTGTGCTTGCTGAGAGCGCCCTCGAGCTTCTGCTTGCCTTCGTCGCTCGCTGCGTTCACCGCGAGACCACCGAGGAGGCCAGGAAGGGCCTGTTTCACCGCTGCAAGCGCAGTGTCTTCGTCAACTCCAAGCTTCGCGGCGAGCTCGCCGACCGGAACCTGCGAAAGCAGGGCATCAAGTGCGTTGTCATTTGCCATTTTGGTGTCCCCAATCGAGTGTCGCCGGGTGCGACTCACACAGGTTTACATTACCGCCAGAACCGCGCGGAGGAATAGCGAAATTATTGCCATGTTGACGCCGGTTACGACGCCAACGCGATGTAGCCTTCGGCAACGATCCCGCAAAAGGTTTGTGACGAATATCCAACTTGCGGCACCGTTCCTCGAATAGGCTGTAATTTATGTCTCGCATTCGTAAAGTGCTCATCGCCAACCGAGGCGAGATCGCCGTTCGTATTATTCGCGCCGCTGCTGACAGCGGCATCGCTTCCGTCGCCGTTTACGCCGATCAGGATCGCGACGCACTGCACTCGCAGCTTGCCGACGAATCGTACGCTCTCGGCGGTTCTACGAGCGCTGACAGTTACCTCGCAATCGACAAGATCCTGAGCGTCGCTCGCCGTTCGGGCGCGGACGCCGTGCACCCGGGCTACGGGTTCCTCGCTGAGAACGCCGACTTTGCGCGCGCGGTCATCGGCGCGGGTCTCATCTGGATCGGCCCGAGCCCCGAGGCCATCGAGCGCCTCGGCGACAAGGTCTCCGCACGACACGTCGCTGAGAAGGTGAACGCCCCGCTCGCGCCAGGCACCAGCGACCCCGTTCAGGGCGCCGACGAGGTGCTCGCCTTCGCGGACGAGGTCGGTTTGCCCGTCGCCATCAAGGCTGCCTTCGGCGGCGGCGGCCGCGGCCTCAAGGTCGCCTACAAGCGCGAGGAGGTCGCAGACCTCTTCGAGTCAGCCACACGTGAGGCTGTCGCGGCTTTCGGCCGCGGCGAGTGCTTCGTCGAGAAGTACCTCGAGAAGCCCCGGCACGTTGAGACCCAGTGCCTCGCGGACAGCCACGGAAACGTCGTCGTCATCTCAACGCGCGACTGCTCGCTGCAACGTCGTCACCAGAAGCTTGTTGAGGAGGCGCCAGCGCCGTTCCTCTCCGACGCTCAAAACGAGGAGCTCTACGCAGCCTCCAAGGCGATCCTTCGCGAGGTCGGCTATGTCGGCGCGGGCACCTGTGAGTTCCTCGTCGCGAAAGACGGGACGATCTCGTTCCTCGAGGTGAACACCCGCTTGCAGGTTGAGCACCCGGTCTCCGAGGAGGTCACCGGCATCGACCTCGTCCGCGAGCAGTTCCGCATCGCCGAGGGCGGCGTCCTCGACTACGAAGATCCGGTCGCGCACGGCCACTCCTTCGAGTTCCGTCTGAACGGCGAGGATCCAGGCAACGGCTTCCTCCCCGCTCCCGGCCCGGTCTCGCTCTTCAAGCCTGCGCTCGGCCCGGGCGTTCGCGTCGATACCGGCGTGCAGTCAGGCGACGTCATCTCCGGCGCGTTCGACTCGATGCTCGGCAAGCTCATTGTGACCGGCGCGACCCGCGAGGAAGCGCTTGAGCGGTCACGCCGCGCGCTCGACGAGCTCGAGGTGCAGGGCCTGCCCACGGTTCTGCCGTTCCACCGCAAGATCGTCCGCGACCCCGCGTTCACCGCAGAGGACGGCACATTCGGCGTCTACACGCTGTGGATCGAGTCGGAGTTCGTGAACGACATCGAGCCGTGGGAGGGCGAGAGCGCTGCCCCGTCGACCGCGTCAACCCGCCAATCAGTTGTGGTCGAGGTTGCGGGCCGTCGCGTCGAGGTCACGATGCCGACAACCCTGCTGCCCATCGCTGATCAAGATGTCACGCGCGGCCCAGCGCCGAAGCGCGCGAAGGGTTCGGGCGTCGCCACGGCGACGGGCGACTCGGTTGCTGCTCCGATGCAAGCAACTGTCGTGAAGCTCGCAGTTGAAGACGGCCAGGAAGTCGCCGAGGGCGAACTTATCGTCGTGCTCGAGGCGATGAAGATGGAGCAGTCGATCTACGCTCACCGCTCGGGCATTGTCTGCAATATCGATGCGCCGCTCGGCCAGACAGTCCCGAGCGGCCACCCGCTGCTCTCGATCGTCGACGCGGTCTAGTACAGGAAGGCGCGGCGGATGATCGCTGCAGGGAAGCGGACCGTGCGGCTCCTCGGAGCCTACGGTCCGCTTCTCGTTGCCTGCTATCTGGCGGGCATGCTGCTCCATCACGTACTCATCCAGTTCGCGGGGTTCGTCGGCGCCTGGGTCGCCGAGCTCGGGGTCGTGCTGCTGCCCCTTGCTGTGCTCGCGCGGCTTGTGGCACTTGTCGCGATGCTCGTGATCCTGCGCGACGGGCTCAGCAACGTTGGCGCCCTCCCAGAACCGGGCAAGCGTCCCATACGCAGGTTCACCGACGCGCTGCTCGCAGGGATTCTCCCGTTCGTCGCGTTCTACGCGGCCCGCGGGTACCTTGCTGACGACGTCACGAGCTACTTTCACCGGCGCCTTGAAGTGCGCGCCGATATCGTGTTCACTTCGACGGTCGACGGTGGCGACTCCACCGAACCACCGTCACCCGAGGTTCTTGGGGTTTCCTTCATAACCATCGCCATCATTGTTGTCGCGTACTGCCTGCGGTGGCTGTGGGGCAGATACCAGGATCGGCTCCCCGGAGGCTTCGCCCTCGCGGCTGTGTATCTCGAGACGCTGTGGATCTACCTGTCCGTAACGGTAGTCTCCCGTCAGCTCGAGTCACTCGCGGCATGGGTCGACTCACGCCAGGCCATGGTCTGGCTCTCGGACTTGCGGGCGAGCCTCACAGGCTGGCTCGCGCCACTCGGCGCCACGTGGGACACCGTCGTACTCGTCATTGGCGAAGCAGCGAAGGTGACGATCGCGCCCCTCGCCTGGCTCGCAATCGTCGGCGTCATCTACGGGCGCTCGGTACAGTTCGCGACGCCCCAGATCACCGTGCCGACGCGCGCGGCGCACCTCGAACGCCGTTTCAAACTGCTGCCCGCCCAGGTGCAGTCGCGCCTCGGCGACCTCTGGCGTGACTTCGCGTCGCGCTTCACCCCAATCTGGAAAGCCGTGCTCCACATGCGCACCGCAGGCCCCGCGTTCATCGGCGCGTACGTGCTCGCGTTCACTGCGGTACTGTTCCTCGAGGGCGCCCTCCGGGTCGGCATCTTCAGAGCTTTGGGCCCGCACGACATCAACAGTTTCTGGCTGCTCGCTGACTCGATGATCTTGCTCGCGATCCCGCTCATCATCGAGCCCATCCGCATGGCGCTCGTCGCGAGCAGCTACGACGAACTGATCGGGATTTCAGCGAAGGCAGGCAGCTCCGACGGCGACAGCACCGCGAGTGAGAGCTCGCGGGCATCGTCGGGCACGACGTAGTCGAGCACCAGTTCGTAGGGCGATTCGTCGGGGGTACACGCTGTCAAACGGTCGAGTGGTTCGGCCCCGATCGTGTCGGAGAGTTCTGCCCAGCGCCGTTCGCCACCGCGATCCCACAGCTCGGGCGCATGGCAGGTCGCACGGTCGCCGGCGACCGGTCGGACAGGGAGCACGATCCTCACCAATCGGGTGCCCTCCGGGAGGCCGTGCGCCCTCGCGTCAAGCTCGGTCGGCTGCGCGGGGCCGATGATGGCGCCCGCATAGTTCACAGCGCCGCCCGCGATCGGAACTGGCCTGGTGGGTTGATGCGCGAGGTACCCGCTCCACGCGTTTGAGCTCATCACCCACGCGGTGACGGGCAGGAGTACGAGGAGCGCGAGCAAGGCGAGCCGGTTTCTTCTCAACCAGTTCATTCCGTTCCCCATCCCGCCTCGCGGATCTCCCGCTCAGCGACGCGCGGAAGCTCATCAAGGTCGACGCTGAAGCTCACGAGCGAGTCAAGCCGAGTATCACCATGCTGGGCGAACTCGAATGCACCGCCACCCGCAGCATCAGCTGGAAGCTCGAAGGCGATAGTTCCGGCACGCGGCATTCCAGTCACGAGCGGCTCAGCGACGAGCGACATAAACCGCTCGCTCGCACGATATTCGCGGCTCGCTGCATCCGTACCTGCGCCAGCGTCGAGCACAAACGCGGCCCGGCCGAGATAGGCGGTCACGTCGCTCCCCGTCCCCTCAGCAGACACGTCGACCACGAGCCAGTTCCCGGGCTGCTTCCAGTCGCCGGCCCGGAGCACGTCAACAAGCTCGACGTTGGAGACTGTCACGTCAAACGTGCGCGCTGATGCGCGCTCGCCCACCGCGGCGGTCACGACGAACGGCCGCTCACTATCCGCGTCAGTGGGAACGATGCGAAGGAGTAGCGACGCAAGCACGAGCAGCAAGATGCCGACCGCCCAGGTCGCAGCGGTTCGCAGGCGCGGCCTGGTGATCGTCGCGCCAGTCACTCGGCGCCCCCGCGGTCGCCGCCAGCTGCGACGACGAGGTCGACTGAGGCGGTTGCCTGAGGGCTAACCCAGCGCTCGTCGCTTGTCAGACCCTGACCGATTTCAAGGGTTGCCTCGCGGACCACGACGCTCACTGGGTCGCCCACCTGAATGCTCGTCTCCGGCACCACCCATGAGACGACGAGATCCGCAGGAACTCCCGGCTGGAGCCATGGCCCAAATGTTGCATCGTCGAGCCGGGCGATCGCCGAGGGCTCGGCGCCATCGACGTCTGCAGTCACACCGTCGAGCCGAAGCGCCTGCTCGACAGCACCGTGCGAGCTGAGGAGCGGTTTGCTCCACCGGTTCTCAACGGTCACGAGCAGCGCGAGCACCCGTTCGCCTTCCTCGGCGTAGGCTCCGGCCTCTGGAAACGAATCGAACAGTACCGCACGCTCAACGGCGACAGAGAGCTGCGCGCCGTCTTGGGCTTCGCCCACTTCGAGCGGCGCCACGGCGGCTTCAGCTACGGGCGCGAGACCGCCAAACGCGGCCGTGACGGCAAGAAAGAGGCCGGTGAGAATACTTGCAAACCAGCCAGTTGGGATGCGCTTCACCCAGGCAACGAGCCGCGACAGCGGGCCGGCTGCGGCTGCCTGTGTTGCGCGGGCTGGGTCGGACACGGGATTCAGTCTAGATGCTGTGCCATGTCCGAACGCCGTCTGTGCGTGCGACATGCATCTGGCGTCCCCCGACGCGCGGACCACCCGGCGAGGAATAGCGCACACGTCTTCCCCGTTGCAGAAAGTATGGCAGCCCCGAAGCTCTCGTTCCTTGATCTCGCAACCGTTGAGCGGGAGGGCACAGTCGCCTCCGCACTCGCGCACTCGGTACGCCTCGCGCAGACCGCCGAAGCAGGCGGCTACGAGCGAATCTGGTACGCCGAGCACCACAACATGCCGACAATCGCGTCGAGCTCGCCAGCGGTACTCATCGCGCACATCGCGTCGCAGACCGAGCGCATTGGCCTCGGCTCGGGCGGCGTCATGCTCCCAAACCACTCCCCGCTCGTCGTCGCCGAGCAGTTCGGCACACTTGCCGAACTGCATCCGGGCAGAATCCACCTCGGCCTGGGGCGCGCTCCCGGAACCGACGGCGCGACCTTCCAGGCACTCCGTCGAACAGTGCAGGCCGCAGACGCGTTCCCCCACGACGTGCTCGAGCTCCAGGCGTACCTCGGAAGCGATCTGCCCATCACGGGTGTCAACGCGTACCCGGGGCGCGGCACGAACGTTCCGATCACCATTCTCGGATCGAGCCTCTTCGGCGCGAACCTCGCCGCGCAGCTGGGGTTGCCCTACTCGTTCGCATCCCACTTCGCACCACAAGCGTTGAACGCGGCAGTGCAGCACTACCGGACGAACTATCAGCCGAGCGCGCAGCACCCCGAGCCGTACGTGAGCGCCGGGGTGAACGTGATCGCTGCCGAAAACGACGAGGCCGCGCGGCAGCTGTTCGCGCGAGCCGAGCTTGAGCGCATCCGAGCCTTCCTCTCACGCGGCCGCGACGTGCCTCTCACCATCGAGCAGGCCGAGGCCATCAGAGACACCCCGGCAGCAACCGAGATTCGTTCGATGATGCGCTACACGGCAGTGGGTGGACCAGAACGGGTGCGCGAGCAACTCGCCGACTTCGCGAAGCTCGCCGACGCCGACGAACTCGTCACCGTCCACCCGGCCCCCACCCGCGAGGAACAGCTCGAATCCCTCAGGCTCGGAGCCCCGGAACTGGGCTAGACAGGCCACCAGCCACCAGCCACCAGCCACCAGCCACCAGCCACCAGCCACCAGCCACCAGCCACCAGCACAAGATATGTGATCTGCAGTGGTAATGCCCGTTCCGACCGGAACTGGCATTACTACTAGGGATCACAGGGGTATGGCTGACAACAGGCGTACGTCCGGCACTGGGCCGCGGCGCTCTGCCGCCGGCGCTGGGAATGTAATCGGCAACACTAATGCCCGTTCCGACCGGAACGGGCATTGCTGCTGCAGATCCCATACGTACGGCGGACGACGTGTGTCACAGCCGCCCAACCCGCTACCACGGCGTCAGCCACATACCGTCGCGCAGACGCGGCAGCAGCGAGCCGCTACTCGACGGTGATGAGTCCAGTCATCTCGGGATGGATCGAGCACAGGTAGTCAAAGTCACCAATGTCGTTGAATACGTGGGTGTAGCTGCCCTCACGCATGAGCTCGCTCACAAAGCTGCCGTCCTTCGCAACGACATCGTGCTCGTTCGACGGCCCCTCGAACACCCAGCGCACAGCCTCACCCTGCGAGATTGTGAACTCCTTGGGCTCAAACTTGTTGTCGACAACGCGAACCGTCACCGTCACCTTCGCGTCGTCATCAGACGGCACGAGTGGCGGCTTGGCGGGGGCACATGCGGCGAGCATCACAGCGAGTACGAGTATTCCGAGCATGACGGCAACGCGCGCCACGAAATGTGCACTCGCGCGCCGCGAGGCGACAGTCTGTGTTGCGCTAGCCATTAGTGCACGTGCATCGCGCGGGCGGCGTCAGTGATCGCGCCGGTGAGCGATGGGTAGACGGTGAATGCAGACGCGACCTGGTCGACGGTCAGGCGGTGCTCGACGGCGAGCGCGAGCGGGAAGATGAGCTCGCTCGCGCGATGAGCGACGATCACACCGCCGATCACGGTTCCCGAAGCCTTCCAAGCGAAGAGCTTCACGAATCCGTCTGTGAACCCGATCATCTTCGCGCGCGGGTTCGCGTTCAACGGGATCGTGTGCGTGATCGCAGTCGCCATGTTGGTCGCGTCAGCAAGCGAGCGAACATTCCAGCCAACGGTCGCGATCTCTGGGTACGTGAAGACGTTCGAGGCGACGTTTCGCAGGTCGATCGGGCGCACGAAGTCGCCGAGAGCATGCATGATCGCTGTGCGACCCTGCATTGAGGCGACAGAGGCGAGCGGGAAGAAGTCGGTGCAGTCGCCCGCGGCGTAGACCGATGGGATCGAGGTGCGCGCGACCTTGTTGACCTTGATATGGCCGCTCTCGCTCAGCTCGACGCCGGCCTCCTCAAGCCCGAGGCCCTCGGTGTTCGGGATCGAGCCGACCGCCATCAGGCAGTGTGATCCTTCAAGGACGCTGCCATCTGAGAGCGTCACCCTGACGCCGTCTTCGGTCCGCTCGACAGCGTCGGCGCGCGACTTCGACATAACGTTCATGCCGATGCGCTTGAACTCGTGTTCGATGACCGCAGCAGCGTCGGGGTCCTCTCCGGGGAGCACCTGCTCACGGCTCGATACGAGCGTCACCTCGGCTCCGAGCGTCGCGTACGCGTTCGCGAACTCGGCGCCTGTGACACCCGACCCGACGACGATGAGGTGCTCTGGGACGTCCTGCAGGTTGTAGACCTGCTGCCAGGTAAGGATGCGTTCGCCATCTGGCTTCGCAGAGTCGAGTTCGCGGGGGCTCGCGCCGACAGAGACGACGATTGTGTCGGCCTCGATGCGGTCGAAGTCGGTGCCGCCCTCCTGTGAGGTTGAGACAAGCACCGCGTTCGGGCCGTCGAGCCTGCCGGAGCCCTGAACGAGGCGCACGCCGCTCTCCTCAAGGCTCAGGCGCATATCTGTCGACTGTGCGCCCGCCATCGCGAGGAGTCGCTTGTTGACGGCGGCAAGGTTCACCGCGATTTCGGGTCGAACCGGCTTGCCATCTCCACCGGGGAGGAAGGTCTGCACGCCGAGCTTGCCAGCGTCGCGCACCGACTGCACGGCTCCTGCGGTCGCGATGAGACTCTTTGACGGCACAACATCAGTGAGCACGGCCGAACCGCCGACCCCTGCGCGTTCCACGAGTGTGACTTCAGCACCGAGCTGCGCGCCAGCGAGCGCGGCTTCGTATCCGCCGGGGCCGCCGCCCAGAACAACGATCCTGTGCTTACGTTCTTTCGCCATGCCTCAAGTCTAGGCGTGCTGAGGCATGCTCGGCACCGTATGATCGGGGACTTAGGGCCCTGCGCACCTCTTTCGCCCGCGCAGGCCTGATACGCGACAGCGACGTTGGAGGCAATTGGTGTCAGAGTCCAAGGCAGAACCGGTACTTGAACGCGATCCGGGCATGCCCTCGAGCACGTGGCGGATGCGCAGCGACGCATGGGAGTACCTGCGGTTCGCCGTGAAACGTCTCGCCCTTGGGGATCGCTCGGAGGCGACTGAGGCGCTGGCTGCAGATAGCGAGATTCACCGTTCGCTGCGCGCCCTCGAAACCGTCGAGATGTACTGGGCTGGGTTCGGCCAGCGCTATGTCACCGCAATCGGCGACATGCTCGCCGCGGGCGAGTATCAGGCCGCGCTCGACCGCATCGGCAAGGTCGTGAACAGGCTTCGCGCTGTTGGCACTTCCGAGGAAGCGGCAGGCGACTCTGACCCCGAGGCCGATGAGGAGTTCTCCATCGACGGCGACCCTCGGCCACGCTTCGAGGTCCTTGTCGTCGATGAGACGACTCCGGCCGACCGCGACAGCATGCGAGCCGAAAGCCTCAGGATGCGAAGCGCGGCCGACGCTTTCGTTTACGAATACGTCATCGTCCCCTCAGCGGACGATGCCGTCGCCGCCGTGCTCACGAACCCGAACATCCTCGCGTGTGTCGTCCGGCCGGGCTTCAGCGAGCGCACGAAGCAGACACTCAGTCGAGACCTGCGCGAGACGATCGAGCTCGCACACACCGAAACGACGTCGCCTCAGACGAGCGCCCGCAACCAGCTCGCCTCGGTGCAGCGCGTGCTCGGCCTCGCCGACACCCTCGCGGCACTCAGACCAGAGCTCGACCTCTATCTCATGGCTGGCGCACACATCGAGGAGCTCGCGGGTGCGATGACGAAGCGCTTCCGCCGCGTGTTCCGCCGTGAGGATCACCTTGAGCTGCACCTCTCGCTTCTGCGTCGCGTCTCGCACCTCTACGACACCCCGTTCTTCTCCGCGATCCAGGATCACGCGCGCCGCCCTGTCGGCGTCTTCCACGCGCTCCCTGTCGCCCGCGGCGGGTCGGTGATGTCGTCGAAGTGGATCCGGGACCTCGCTGACTTCTACGGCCTGAACCTGCTGCTCGCAGAGACGAGCGCGACGTCAGGTGGCCTCGATTCGCTGCTCGCCCCCGTACGCACGCTGAAGAAGGCGCAGGAGCTCGCCGCACGCGCATACGGGGCGAAGCACACATTCTTTGTCACAAACGGCACTTCCACTGCCAACAAGGTTGTGCACCAGGCCCTCGTCGCCCCGAACGACGTCGTGCTCGTCGACCGCAACTGCCACAAGTCGCACCACCACTCGATGATGCTGACTGGCGGCCGCCCGGCGTACCTCGATGCCTATCCGCTCAACGACTTCGCGTTTTACGGTGCGGTGCCGATCGACCGCATCAAGCAGCTGCTGCTCGACTACCGCGCCGCTGGCCGCCTCGACGAGGTGCGCATGGTGACGCTCACGAACACGACGTTCGACGGTATCGTTTACGATCCCTTCCGCGTCATGAGCGAGTGCCTTGCGATCAAACCTGACCTTGTCTTCCTGTGGGATGAGGCATGGTTCGCGTTCGGCGCGTTCCACCCCGTCACCCGTCGCCGCACGGCGATGGCGTCGGCCAAGCTGCTCGAGCAGCAGCTCAAGTCGGCCGCGCACGAGCGCGCGTATCGCGAGCAGCAGTCGATCCTGTTCGCTGAGGACGGGACGCCAGCAGCCGACGAGGTCTGGCTCAGCGAGCGACTGATCCCGTCCCCTGATGCGCGCGTGCGCGTCTACGCGACCCAGTCGACGCACAAGACGCTCACGGCGCTGCGTCAGGGATCGATGATTCACGTGTGGGATCAGGATTGGGTGCGCGACGCGCAGGATCCGTTCCACGAGGCATACATGACGCACACGTCGACATCGCCGAACTACCAGATCCTATCTTCGCTTGACATCGGCCGCCGCCAGGTCGAGCTCGAGGGTTTCGAGCTCGTGCAGCGGCAGCTTGACCTTGCGACGAGCCTGTCCCAGGCGATCGCCAGGCACACGCTGCTGCGGCGCACGTTCCGCGTGCTTACCGCCCACGATCTCATTCCCGAGCAGTACCGGGAGACTGGCAGGGCGATGCCGCTGCGCGATGGCCTGTCGAGCATGTGGGAGGCCTGGGCGACAGACGAGTTCGTTGTCGACCCGTCTCGCATCACGATTGAAATCTCGCGGACAGGCGTCGACGGCGACACGTTCAAGCACGAGCACCTCATGGATCGCTACGGCATCCAGGTCAACAAGACGAGCCGCAACACTGTGCTCTTCATGACGAACATCGGCACCTCACGAAGCTCAGTCGCTTACCTCATCGAGGTGCTCGTGAAACTCGCAGAGCGGTTCGAGGAGGAGCAGGCGCAGCGTGACCCCGAGCAGCCGCTTCCCGCCGAGGTCCCGATGCCGCCGCTGCCCGACTTCAGTTCGTTCGCCCCGCCATACGCGACCGATGAGATTCTTCCCGATGGAGATCTGAGGGCGGCGTTCTTCCGCGGTCAGCGCCGCGGGAACATCGAGTACGTGCTCGGCGATGACCTCCGTGCGCGCGTTGATGCTGGTGAGAAGCCGATCTCGGCAGGCTTCGTAACTCCCTACCCGCCCGGCTTCCCCGTGCTCGTGCCGGGTCAGGTTGTTTCGCCCGAGGTGCTCGCGTTCATGAAGGTGCTCGATACCCGCGAGATTCACGGCTACGACCCGCTCCGTGGCTACCGCATCATTAAGAATTAGTAACTCGCGCAGAGACTACGCCGGGTGCGTTCCAAGGGAGCCGCACCCGGCGTAGTCTTGTCTCTATGAGTACTTCAACAGACCCGAAAGCCCTCGCCGCCGAGGCCGCCGCCGTCATCGCCGACCTCACTGGTGTTGCGCAGCACGACATCGCCCTCACGCTCGGCAGCGGCTGGGGCAAGGCTGCCGACGTTATCGGCGAGACAGTCGCCGTCATTGAGGCAGACAAGGTTCCCGGCTTCCGCGCGTCGGCTGTTCCGGGGCACTCGGGAACGCTGCGCTCGATCCGCCTCGCGAACGGCAAGCACGCCCTCGTCATCGGCGCACGCACCCACTTCTACGAGGATCACGGGGTGCGGTCGGTCGTGCACGGCGTGCGTACCGCAGCAGCAACGGGCGCGAAGATCATGGTGCTCACGAACGGCGCCGGCGGAGTGAACCCGGCGTACTCCCCCGGCCAGCCCGTGCTCATCTCGGACCACATCAACCTCACCGCAGCGTCGCCGCTCGAGGGTGCGACCTTCGTTGATCTCACCGACCTCTACTCGTCGCGGCTGCGCGACCTCGCCCGCGAGGTCGACGCTACCCTCGACGATGGTGTGTACGTGCAGTTCCGTGGACCGCACTACGAGACCCCCGCAGAAGTCCGCTACGCGGGCATCATCGGCGGCGATATCGTCGGTATGTCGACCGCCCTTGAGGCGATTGCCGCACGCGAGGCCGGCATGGAGATCCTCGGGTTCTCACTCATCACGAACCTCGCGGCAGGTATCCAGGAGACCCCGCTCAGCCACGAAGAGGTTATCGCCGCTGGCAAGGAGGCCGAGCCACGCCTCGCTGCCCTCCTCACCGAGGTCGTCGCACGCTTCTAATAGCGACCACCCGCAGCGAAGGGGGCTAGTAGCCGGTGACAGACCCGGCTACTAGCCCCCTTCGCGCACCTCCCGGTTTCGCTCAGCGCGTTCTCGCGTAGGCAGGGCGTGGCCCGCCAGATCGAACCGTGGGAAGCTCAGTGAGTTCAGACGTCCGATCGAGCACGAGGTCAGTGATTGTTCGGGCAGACAGGTTCGCCGTAGCGACGCCGGCACGCGCGGCCCCTGCCCAGGCGACACCTGTCCGTCGGTCAAACCCAATCTTGGCCGCCCCAGCGTGCACGACTCGGGCATTGCCCGCCCACGTGTGAGCGATCTCGGCGTCTCGCGTGCTTGGAAATACCCGATGGAGCATGGCCCGCAGCGCAGAGAATGCGCCACCCCCGAGTTTGCCTGAGGTGTGCGCTGCCGCGCTTGTCTGGCAGGGTGTACGCTGCCCGCCGACGACGATCCTGCCGTCAGCTGTTCGCTGCGCATAGGTGCGTGGGGATGCAAAACTCGCGAGCAGCTCGTTTCCGCCCCAGCCAATGTCGTCCCACATGTCGAGCGTAAGGGGCTCGGTCGCGATGAGCGACGCAGCCACGGGCCGCTGCAGCCTTCGCCAGCCGCGGTCGCCCGAGAGGTGATCGCTGCCGCCGACGACGACCTCCGCCTCGACGACCCCGTGGCTCGTCTGCAGCGCGAAAGGAAGCGCCTCCTCCACCCTGGTTCGCTCGTAGATCGCGACTCCCATGCGTTCGACAACGCGCGCGAGTTCGTGGGCGAACTTGGCCGGCTGGAACCGGGCAGCGTGCGGGTGCAAAATTGCCGAGCGAACGCCGGCGAGGTTCATTCGTTCTTTGACCTCTGCTGCGTCAAGCAACCTGACGTTCGTGTGCGGGTACTTCTGCGCGAGCGCAGTGGCTGCCCGGAGCCGTCGATCCTGAAGGGCGGTGTACGCGGCGATAAGCTCTCCGCCGCTGACGATATCGGCGTCGATCCGCTCCGTCGCCGCGACATCGAGCACGTTTGCGACCGCGTCGTTCATGATGCGCTGATAGTGGTTCAGCGCATCGCGGCCGTGGCGTCTCGCATACGGTTCCCTGCCGCCGGGCACTTCTCCGGTCATACGGCCGACGGCGCTTCCCGAGGTGCCGTGGCCCACGTGGCGCTCCTCGAGCACGACGATCCGCAGCCTCGGTTGCGCCTTCTTGAGATAGTACGCAGTCCACAGGCCGAAGTGTCCGGCCCCGACGATCGCAACGTCGGCGGTGAGGCTTCCGGGCATCTCAGGCCGAGGCACTGTGTGCCCGGCCTGCTCAGACCAGTGCGACTCGCGTCCGCCCATCGTCCCCAATTTCCCCACCGTAAATAAATCCTCATCAACGATAGCCCCGAAGTGCGAAGTTGCCCAGTCCTGTTCTCTATGGCCGAAAGCTTTCACTCACCGTTCCCCCAGCTTGCCGCGACGGATACTGCCCGTTGCGGCACCCGAGTGGTAGCTTGAACTGTCTACCGATCACCACACTGAGGGGGCGCGATGGCTACCGAACAGCTCGAAGCTCTACTTGAGCGCGCGCGCAACTGGGCCGCACACGACATCGATCCGGTCACACAGGCCGAGGCCGAGCGGCTCGCCGCGGGGGCCGAGGCGGGCGACGAGGAAGCAGCGGCTGAGCTCGCTGAGGCCTTCGGCGAGCGCCTCGCATTCGGCACCGCTGGCCTCCGCGGCCGGCTCGGCGCTGGCCCCTCCCGCATGAACAGAGTCGTCGTCTCGCAGACAAGCGCGGGCTTCGCAGCCTTCCTCCTCGAGCGGGCCGCGCGCGGTGAGACGAGCAACCCGCCGTCGATCGTCATCGGCTACGACGCGCGCGTGAACTCAGACGTTTTCGCGCGTGACACTGCCGAGATCATGGCAGGAGCGGGCATCGACGTCACGCTGCTTCCCTCCCAAGGACCCACGCCGCTGCTCGCCTTCGCAGTGCGCCACCTCGGCACGTCGGCCGGAGTAATGGTGACGGCAAGCCACAACCCGCCGCGCGACAACGGGTACAAGGTGTACCTCGGTGACGCTGATGAGGGATCGCAGATTGTCGCCCCCGCCGACAGTGAGATCGCTGCGCGCATCGACGTGGCGGCCTCGGGGCCTGTCTCGGAGCTGCCACGCAGCACCGCGTACACGGTCGCAACCTCTGAGATTGCCGACACCTACGTCACGCGAACCGCGGCCTCGCTGCTCGCGGGCTTTCCGATCACCCAGGACGGTCGCACGCTGAACGCCGAAGTTCCGCTCCGCATCGTCTACACCGCAATGCACGGAGTCGGGGCTGAGCTGTCCGACAGGGTTCTGCTTGCAAGTGGCCTATCGCTTCCGACGCCTGTACCCGAGCAGGTCGCTCCAGACGGTAACTTCCCGACAGTCGACTTCCCAAACCCCGAGGAGCCTGGCGCGCTCGACCTCGCGTTCCGCACCGGTCGGGAGCAGAACGCTGAGCTCATCATCGCCCACGACCCCGATGCGGATCGCCTCGCGGTCGCGCTCCCCCACTTCGACGAGGAGTCGGGTTACCGCCGACTGACAGGCAACGAGCTCGGGCTGCTGCTCGGGTGGCGGGCCGCCGAGCGCGCGATGCAGGACGCCGAGCAGCGCGGTGTGCCGCTCACCGGCACCCTTGCATGCACGATTGTGTCGTCGCCGGCGCTCAGCGCCGTTGCGAAGGACTACGGACTTGACTACGCCGAGACGCTCTCAGGCTTCAAGTGGGTCTCCCGCGTACCCAATCTCGTATTCGGTTTCGAAGAGGCCCTCGGGTATCTCACGCAGCCTCACGTCGTGCGAGACAAGGATGGCATCTCTGCAGGCGCCGATGCAGTCGCTATGGCGCGGTGGGCGAAGGGCCGCGGAACCGACATCTGGGGCCTCCTCGAAGAGGCGACAGAACGCTTCGGGCATTTCGCGAGCGGCCAGATCACCCTCAGGCTCGCGTCGATGGCTGCCGCGACGGAGCTCGCCGCAAAGATCAGGCTTGCGCCGCCGACAGCATTCGGTGTGCGCGCGGTGAGTAGCGCGCAGGATCTGCTCGAGCCCGGCCTTGCAGCGATTCCTTCGAATGTGTTGCGTTACGACCTTGCCGACGGCTCCCGGGTCATGATCCGCCCGAGCGGCACCGAGCCCAAGCTGAAGATCTACCTCGACACGTTCAGCGAGAAGGGCAAGGCTTCCAAGCGCAGGGCGGCCGCTGAGCGCGCGCTCAGTGAGCTCGAGGCCGACGTGACGGCGTTCCTCGAGGCGCTGCAGGGCTAGCTCAGGCAGGGTCCACAGCAGCACGGCTCTGCGCGGGGTGCTCTGGCTTGGCGCGGGGTGCTCTGGCTTGGTGTCGGCTGCTCGGAGAGTTCTGCGACCCCTGAGAGCGTGCCTTTTCCCAGCGCCACCCCCTGGGATCGACGATTCGTATGCCCCAGCCCAGCGCAGTGGGCATAGGAATCGCAGATCGCATACGGTGGCGCTGCGGCACGGCGCTGCAGGTGGCGCTGCGGCGTGGAGCAACAGGTAGGGCTGCGGCACGGCGTTACAGGCTGAGCTGCGGCCTGGCGGTGCAGGTAGGGCTGCGGCGTGGTGCCACGGGTGGAGCTGCGGCCGTGGCGCAGAGCATTGCGGCACGCCGACGCGAGCCGGGGCTACAGCACCTCGCGGTGCGCCTCACGCATCTCCTCGACCGCCCGGTCGAGCGCTGGGTCGTCGCCGCGGGCGAGACCGGCGTACTGCAGCACGACGCCATCCTTCGTTGGGATCGCCTTCACCCACACCCGGCGGCGCGGCACGAACAGCGACCACAAGAGCCCGCCGAGCGAGAGCAGGGCAAAGATCAGGATCCCGATCTGGAACGGATTCTGCATCACGTCGAATGACGCGTACCTGGGCACGGCTTCGAGGGTTACGGTGCCGAGGCCGCGCGGCAGGTCTGCCGTCTCACCGGGCCGTAGCTCAATCGACGGCTTGTCGATGGCACGGCCGGTGAGCTGCTCCATGTTCTCGGTTTCAAGCGAGTAGACCGACTGCGGGATGCCGAACTCGTTATCGACGCCCGTATCACCCATGAAGGCGTCGAGCGTGAGCACCGGGTTCTCGAGGTCAGGGTAGTTCGAGGTGTACGCGCCGGATTCGAGCTTCGTCTGTGTCGGGTAGAAGAAGCCGCGCAGGCCAAGCTCGGTTTCTTCACCCGCATCGTTCGTCATGCCATCGAGCACCTTCACGACGCCGAGCGAGGTGAGGTTCGGGTCAGCGCCCTGCGGGATGAACGGCACCGACTCCTGGAACACGATCTCGCCGTCGGCGTTACGGATCACGATTGTCGGCGCGTAGCCGTTCGCGAGCAGGTAGATCGGCGAGCCGTGCACGCGCAGTGGGTGATTCACCCTGATCTCTTCAGCGCTCTCGTTTCCTTCGGGGTCTGTGAGCGTCATGCTCGCGATGAACTCGCGCACTTGCCCGATCGAGTTCGGGCTCGCATCCTCGTCATCGGGGGCGATGTAGTTGACGTCGAGATCGTCGAGGCGCAGGCTGAACGGCTCGAGTGTGTCCGAGCTGAACGCGCGGCCCGAGTTCGCCGAGTCGTAGTCGATGATCTGGTTGACGAAGCTTTCGCCTTCGTAGAGCACTCGCTGGCCGTTGAAGGTGAATGCGCTGCCGAGGCCGACGCAGACGAGCACCCCGACGAGCGCGGTGTGGAACAACAGGTTGCCTGTTTCGCGCAGGTAGCCGCGCTCGGAGGAGACCGAGACCTCTGCGACGCCGCGGTGCGTTGCCTCCTGGATCTCGACGCGGTAACGCTGACGGCGGAGGATCTCGGCGGCAGACTCGACTGCTGCGCGCGCGAACTCGAGCCGCTCCGCCTCAGTCGCCTCGGCGTTCGTCACGCGGGTCTCAGAGAAACCAGCCATGCGGTTGAGCCTTGCGGGCGTCTTCGGAGGCTTGCCTCGCCACGCCTGCCAGTGATGCTTGATTCGGGGCAGCACGCAGCCGATGAGCGAGATGAACAGCAGCAGGTAGATCGCCGAGAACCATACCGAGCCGTAGACGTCAAACGCCTGGATCGGGAACGCATCAAGGATCTTGAAGAGCGTCGGATTATCTTTCTCGTACTGCAGCACGCCGTTCGGGTCGGCGCCGCGCTGCGGCACGAGCGAGCCTGGGATCGCGGCGACAGCGAGCAGAAGCAGCAGGATCAGCGCGACCCGCATGCTTGTGAGCTGACGCCAGAACCAGCGGAGCCAGCCTGTGAGGCCGAGCTCCGGGCTCGTCACGGGCGCTGGCGCGCCAGATCCGTCGTCATAGTCAGAGGGGCGTGACATAGCCACCAATCCATATCTGAAGTTCGCTCATGATGAGGCCCCAGAGGCCAGTCACCATGAGAACACCGAGGATGATAAGAATGACGCCGCCGACGATGTTGACCGCACGGATATGGCGTTTGAAGAAGCTCATCGTCTGCGTCATCCAGCCGAAGCCGAAGGCCGCAAGCACGAACGGAATTCCGAGCCCAAGCGAGTAGAGCAGTGCGAGCAATGCCGCACGCCCGATCGAGCCCTGCTGCATCGCGAGCAGGCTCACGGTACCGATCGTGGGGCCGAGGCAGGGTGCCCACCCGATCGCGAACACGATGCCCAGCAGCGGGGCCCCAGCAAGGCCGACCTTTGGGCTGATCTTCAGTCTCGTTGTTCGCTGAAACTTCGCGAAGGCGCCCATGAAGACGAGGCCCATCACGATCACAACGACGCCCATGACGCGCAGGATCACGTCTTGCCAGTCGAGGTACCACGTGCTCGCGCCAACCGCGCCAGACAGCGTGAGCAGCACGACGAACACGATGGCGAAGCCGAGCACGAAGAGGATCGACCCGAGCACCATCCGGTTACGCTCGCGTCTGCCCGCAGCCTTTGGATTCGCCGCGTTTGCGCTCGGCGTACCTGCCACGCCAGAGACGTATGCAAGGTAGCCCGGGATGAGCGGGAGCACGCACGGCGAGAGGAACGAAACGAGCCCTGCAGCGATTGCGATGGCCGAGGCAACGAGCAGCTGCCCGTCGGCAATGATCTCCTGGATCCCCATCAGTTCGCGCCGGCGGCGGCCTGCTCGTCGAGCGTCTCCGTGACGAGCGTTTGCAGTTGCGACACCCCTGCAAGCTGCCCGACTACCGTGTGCGCAACGCGCCCCTCAGCGTCAAGAATCAGCGTCGTCGGAACCGCGTTCAGCGGGATCTGCCCTGCGAATGCGCGCTGCACGGTGCGGCCGCCGGGGTTATCGAGGATCGACTCGTATTCGATACCGAACTCGACTCCGAACTGCTTCGCCTGCGCGGCCTGATCGCGAGTGTTCACACCAACGAACTTGACGCCTTGCGGCTCGAACTCGTTGTATGCCTCGACGAGGTCTGGCGCCTCGGCCCGGCACGGGGCACAGCCCGCGTACCAGAAGTTCACTACTGTGACGCTGCCGATCGTGTCGGCTGAGCTCAGTTCGTTGCCAAACTCGGTCTCGCCCGTGAACTCAACGGGTTCGCCACGCTTGTCTGCGGGGAACGAGGCCGAAGAGCCATCGCCTGCGACGAAGCCCTTGTCGCCACCCTGTTGCCACTGTGCGGCGAGAGAGTCACCTTCGGTGGTGCTGCAGCCGGCGAGGCCAACTGCGAGGGCCGCGGCAGTGGCGGCGATGGCGGCGATTCGGCGTCGCGCGGTCATACAGCTCCTACATCGGTAGCGTCGTCCATGAGTGACTTCGCCGGGTTTCGGTAATCGACCTCGAACCAGCGGTTCCCGCGGCGCTCGAATGTCGTGATGCTCGAGAGGTCGCAGCGCCGAGTGGCTGGGTTATGGAACAGGGGCTTGCCTGCGATGTCGAGGTGCGCCATCCAGATCGGGGACTGGTGCGCGACCATCACAATGTCGCCACCCTGCGCCTTGTCCCACGCGTCGTTCATCGCTTCGCGCACGCGCGCCGCAACCTGGCGGTAGGGTTCCCCCCAGCTCGGGCGGAATGGGTTGACAAACTTGTACCAGTACCGCGGCTTCTTGAACGCCGCGTCGGGCCCCGAGTTCACCTTGCCCTCGAAGAAGTTCGTAGGTTCGATGATGCGATCCTCAGTCTGGATCTCCAGTCCAAGTGCGCTCGCGATGGGTCGCGCGGACTGCTGCGCGCGCTCAAGCGGCGACGCGTAGAGGGCGACTACTTTCCGGTCGCTACCTGCGAGTTCAAGCGCAGCAGCCTCAGCCATGGCGTGGCCTCGCTCTGAGAGACGGAAGCCGGGGATACGGCCGTACAGGACGAGGTCGGGGTTATGGACCTCCCCGTGGCGCACCAAGTGCAAGAGTTTATCGCTCACACACTCATTCTAGGCTTCAGCTGCCTGTGAGTTCGGTGGCTGAATCCCTAACGCTTTGTCACTTCCAGCACGGTGAACGTTGCGTCGCGCTGGAGCTGCCTTGCGGGGCCAATGACGCGTTCAAGGAGCCGTCGATAACCGAGGTGCGAGTTGAACACGATACGCAGTTCGCCGCCGGGCTTCAGCACGCGCGCACAGTCACGGATCAGCCGGTGGGCTACCCCCGCATGCACTGTCGATCCGGTGTGGAACGGCGGGTTGAGTAGCACGAGGTCAGCCCACCCGTCAGCGACCGCCTCAGCGCCATCAGCCCGGTGAATCGCCATCCGCTCCCCGACTCCAGCTGCCTCGGCAGTCAGCGCGGCCGAGCGAACGGCCGCATCCGACTGATCACTCGCAAGAACTCGCGCGCTCGGCAATGCGAGCGCAGCGGACACCGCGAGCACACCGCTTCCGCAACCCAGGTCAAATACGTTGGCGCCCGGGGCGATGTCGGCCCAGCTTGCACCGGCCCCACCTCGTTCGAAGGTGCTGAGCAGCAGCCGGCTGCCGTGGTCGAGTTTGGTGCCACCGAAAGTGGCGCCAAACGCCGCGAGGCCAAACGTGAGCTCGCGATCCTGCCCCCACTTCGGAAACGGCGGTTTCGCACCGGCAAGCATCGGGAGCGGGGACGTCGCCTGCAGCACCCGGGACTTTCGCCACCCCAGGCCGGCGGTCACCGCGCCGAAGTACCGCCCGAGAACGTCGTTCTGGGCACGGGTCATGTGCTTCACCCGGCCGCCCGCGAACACGCGCACGGTTGGGCTCGCGAAGCGCGCGATCTTCCACGCGATCTCCTCGAGCGCTTCGAGGCCGCGGGGCAACTGCACAAGCACTGTCTCGGCCCCATCGAGAAGCTCGGGTCCGAGGGGTGCTGACTCGTAGCGGTCTCGCAGGCCGAGCCTCACCGCATTGGCCGCGAGAGCCCGCTCGCCGAGCACTGGATCCTGATAGGACCTGACAGCACCAGCGCCGAGCACTGCTGCCGCGCCAAGAGTGAGCGCCCCGTGCCTGTCACCAATCGTGACGACGGTTCCAGGCGCAGCAGAGCGAACGCGCTCGGCCGCGGCGGTCAGGATGTGCACGTCTGCAGTGTCGTACGCCTGGAGCTCTGGCGCGTCGAAATCGGGGTCGCGACTGAGCGCCCCGCAGAACTCTTCGAGCCGCGCAGCTACGGCTTCCACACAACAACTTCCGCGTTGCGACGCGTGCGAGTTCCGCGCCGCAACGTGACGACCTCGCCGCCAGCCCCGGCCGCGAAGACGCGGCGCTCCGGGCGCTTGAGCATTTCGTCTGACAGTGCACGTTCGAGCTCATGCACCTGGGACTCAAGCTCGCGCACCCGGTCCTCGAGCGTCAACACGCGGCGAATCCCCTCGAGACTCAGGCCCTCTGCAGAGAGTCTCGCGACCTCACGCAGCCTGTGCACGTCGTAGAGGGAGTATCGCCGCGTGTTTCCGCTCGTACGCTGCGGCACCACGAGCCCGATTCGGTCGTACTGCCGCAGCGTCTGCGGGTGCATCTCGGCGAGTTCGGAGGCAGCGGCGATCGCAAAGACCGGAGTAAACCTGTCCATTGGCACGTTGACCATTGCCCCTCCCTACGCCTTTCTTCTGAGTTGTGTTTCGTTGTGAGCTAGGCGCGAGCCCGCGAGAGCAGATCCGCGCGCGGGTTCTCCTGCGGCTCGACCTGCTGAAACGCTTCGAGCGCCTCGCGCGCCTCGTCGCTCAGGTGACTCGGAACCGCGACCTGAATCTCTGCGAGCAGGTCTCCCGTGCCCTTTGAGGTCTTCACTCCGCGGCCCTTCACGCGCAGCACTCTGCCGCTCGGGGTCCCAGGCTGCACTTTGAGCTTCACGGTGTCGCCACCAAGTGTTGGCACCTCGACTGTCGCGCCGAGTGTCGCCTCGGTAAACGTCACAGGGAGCTTGAGCTTCAGGTTCTGACCGTCGCGCTCGAACACCGGGTGCTTGCGCACGGTAACCGTGAGCAGCAGGTCTCCCGCAGGCGTACCCGCAGGCCCCTGTTCGCCCTTGCCACGCAACCTGATCTTCTGGCCGTTGGAAACCCCGGCAGGGATCTTGACCTTCACGTTGCCAGTCGAGGTCTGCAGCGTGACAGTGTCGCCACTCACCGCAGTCTCGAAATCGATCGTCGTCGACGCGTTCACATCACGACCCTTTTGGGGGCCGCGCGGCGCGCCACCGAACATGTTGAACAGGTCGTCGTAGCCGCCGCCCTGCTGGAACGTGTACTGCGTGTTCCTGCCACCGTGGCCGCCGCCGAACATGCCACCGAAGACATCCTCGAAGCCCTGGCCGCCCTGGCCACCCGATGTGAACCGGGCACCGCCGGCTCCCATCGCCCGAATCTGGTCGTACTCAGAGCGCTGCTCTTTGTCGGAGAGCACCGAGTAGGCCTCGGAAATCTCCTTGAACTTTGCTTCAGCGGCCGCATCTCCTGGGTTCGAATCAGGGTGATACTTTCGCGCAAGCTTGCGGTAAACCTTTTTCAGTTCAGCGTCGTCGGCATCCTTCGAGACCCCGAGAGTGCGGTAGAAGTCTTTGTCTAACCAATCTTGACTAGCCATCAGCTCCCACCGCCACCGCTACCTTGGCGGGGCGCAGTTCAACATCTCCGATGCGATAGCCCCGCTCGACTACGTCAAGCACAGTGTGCTGCTCGGTGCCGGGAACCGGCACCTGAGCGATTGCTTCGTGCACCTGCGGGTCGAAAGGCTCCCCCTTCTCGCCGAAGCTTTCGACGCCGAGCCGTTCAAGGCTGGCGCGCAGCTTCTGCGCGATCGTGGCGAATGCGCTGCCCTCGGTCAAGTCGCCGTGCTGTTCTGCACGGTCGAGGTCGTCGAGTACCGACAGCAGCTGCAGCACGACCGAGGCCTTCGCGCGCTGCTTGTCGAGCTCGACGTTCGCCTCGGTACGCTTCCGGTAGTTCGCGTACTCGGCCGTGAGCCTACGGAGATCCTCAAGGTAGGGGTTCTCCTCGTCGCCCTCGGCAGCGTCGGCGTCCGCGCCAGCGGCCGCCTCGGTCTGCTCAGCGCCGAGAATGTCGTCTACCGTGAGATCGTCGCCTTCCGGCCCGGGAGCGGAGGGGGTTCCCTCCGCCCCGGGGGCCGATGCCGCATCGTTCTGCGATGCGTCGTCGGCCTGGCCCGCCGGAACATCGTTCACCGGCTGGTCGTCGCCCAGATGTTCCTCGTGTGCCATGGTTACTTCTGCTCCTCGTCGTCTTCAACAACCTCAGCGTCGACAACGTCCTCATCGTTCGACTCCGCGCCTTCCGCTGCTGCCTCAGGTGCCTCCTGCGCCTGAGCGTAGATCGCCTCACCGAGCTTCTGCTGGCTCTCGCCAAGCTTGTCAGCCGCGGTCTTCACCGCGTCATCGTCTTCGCCGGCGAGCGCCGTCTTGAGCGCGTCGAGGTCGCCCTGCACCTCAGTCTTGACGTCTTCGGGGAGCTTGTCCTCGTTCTCAGTGATGAGCTTTTCGACCGAGTAGGCGAGCTGCTCGGCGTTGTTGCGCTGCTCAGCAGCCTCGCGACGCTTCTTGTCGTCAGCGGCGTGCTCCTCAGCCTCGCGCACCATGCGCTCGATGTCGTCCTTCGAGAGCGTCGATCCACCGGAGATGGTGATTGTCTGCTCCTTGCCCGTGCCCTTGTCCTTCGCGGAGACCTGGACGATGCCGTTCGCATCGATGTCGAAGGTCACCTCGACCTGCGGCACGCCGCGCGGAGCGGGTGCGATACCGGTGAGCTCGAACGTTCCGAGGTTCTTGTTATCGCGGGTGAACTCGCGCTCGCCCTGGAAGACCTGGATCGCGACAGAGGGCTGGTTGTCCTCTGCGGTGGTGAAGGTCTCGGAGCGCTTCGTCGGGATCGCGGTGTTGCGCTCGATGAGCTTCGTCATGATGCCACCCTTGGTCTCGATACCGAGCGAGAGGGGGGTCACGTCGATGAGCAGCACGTCCTTGCGCTCACCCTTCAAAACGCCTGCCTGGAGGGCCGCGCCGACTGCCACGACCTCGTCAGGGTTTACACCCTTATTGGGCTCACGGCCGCCGGTGAGCTGCTTCACGAG
The DNA here is from genome assembly GCF_043080205.1 of Leucobacter sp. NPDC015123. Taxonomy (NCBI): domain Bacteria; kingdom Bacillati; phylum Actinomycetota; class Actinomycetes; order Micrococcales; family Microbacteriaceae; genus Leucobacter; species Leucobacter sp. NPDC015123. The sequence goes on from NZ_JBIBVH010000006.1 coordinate 121,773, forward strand.
CTCGGTGACTGCGGGCATGCGGGTGGAGCCGCCAACGAGCACGACGTGCGCGATGTCTGCCACCTTCACGCCGGCTTCCTTGATGACGTCCTCGAACGGCTTGCGGGTGCGCTCGAGCAGATCCTTGGTGAGCTCCTCGAACTTCGCGCGGGTCAGCGTCTCGTCGAGGTTCGCCGGGCCGTTTTCGGTGAGCGAGAGGTAGGGAAGCTGAATCTGGGTGCTCGTCGAGTTCGAGAGCTCCTTCTTCGCCTGCTCAGCGGCTTCCTTCAGACGCTGCAGTGCAATCTTGTCACCCGACACGTCAACGCCGGTCGAGTTCTTGAACTGAGTCGCGAGCCAATCGACGACGCGCTGGTCCCAGTCGTCGCCGCCGAGGCGGTTGTCACCGGCTGTCGCTCGGACCTGAATCGTCGAGAAGTCGTCGTCCTTGCCTACCTCGAGCAGCGAAACGTCGAAGGTACCTCCGCCGAGGTCGAACACGAGGATGAGCTCGTCTTCCTTGCCCTTGTCGAGGCCGTACGCAAGAGCCGCAGCGGTGGGCTCGTTGATGATGCGGAGCACGTTGAGGCCGGCGATCTCGCCGGCTTCCTTCGTTGCCTGACGCTCTGCGTCGTTGAAGTAAGCGGGGACGGTGATGACAGCGTCGGTGACCTTGTCACCGAGGTAGGTCTCGGCGTCGCGCTTCAGCTTCATCAGCGTGCGAGCGCTGATCTCCTGCGCGGTGTACTTCTTGCCGTCAATGTCGTCGCTCTTCCAGTCAGTGCCCATGTGGCGCTTGACCGAAGCGAGGGTACGGTCGACGTTCGTGACTGCCTGGCGCTTTGCGGTCTCGCCAACGAGCACCTCGCCATCCTTCGTAAACGCGACGATCGACGGGGTGGTGCGGAAGCCTTCGGCGTTCGCAATAACGGTGGGCTCGCCGCCCTCAAGAACGGCAACAACCGAGTTGGTGGTGCCGAGGTCAATACCTACTGCACGTGACATATATTCTCCTTGCGTTGTTATGGGACCGGCGGCGTGCGCCGGTGGTTCGCTGGACCCAAATCACCTCACTGGCAAGTTGAGCCTGATGCACTCAAGTTTAGCGAGACGGCCGCGAGAGTCAAGTCGATTGACCCAAACTTGAGTCGAATTCACTCAACTCTCAGCATCCGTTCACGAAGCAGTCGTTCGTGCGCAAACCCGAGTCCCAGGCAGCGCCAGGGCTCCGACCCGGTCCGCCCAAATCGCCACCCAAGTAGCCCTCAACCTGTGGCAGATCCGATGCACCCTAGCGTTCATCTCCCAGCAATCCTCATAATCCGCGCCCAGTAGCCGCGCACGCAGTAGCCTGGGGCTGTGAGCGAGACAATCCCCGCACCGAACCCACTCCCCGCGACGAAGCGGACAGTCGCCTCCTGGGCGATCTGGGACTGGGCAACGCAACCATTCAACTCCGTGATCCTCACGTTCGTGTGGGTGTCGCTCTACCTCGTCTCCGATGCGTTCCTCCCCGATGATGTTGCCGCGCAGAACGCCGACGGCAGCCTCGTCTGCTCACAAGCCGGCGACGCTGGAACCGCGTACTGCACTGGCCTCGCAGATCTCTCAGCGAGCTACGGCTGGGTCACGTTTGCAGCCGGGATCCTGATCCTGCTGCTCGCCCCCGTGCTCGGCCAGCAGGCCGACGCGCGCGGCAACAAGAAGCGCTGGGTGGTACTCGGAACTGCTGCACTTGCGCTCATCCAGTTCGCGCTATTCTTCGTGTACTCCGACCCCCAATACTTCTGGTTCGGCGCAGCCGCCGTCGCCCTCGGCGCCGTCGCAAGTGAGATCGCGGGCGTCAGCTACAACGCGATGCTGTTCGATGTGTCTACGAAGAAAACAGTCGGACGCGTGAGCGGCCTCGGCTGGGGCCTCGGGTACATCGGAGGCATCGTCGCCCTCATCATCGTCGTCCTGCTCACCGAACTCGACTGGTTCGGCATGGACGTGTCAGATGGGCTCGCATACAGACTCATCGCCGTCGGCGCGGCAGTCTGGACGATCGTGTTCTCGATCCCGTTCGTACTGTGGGTGCCCGAGCCGCCGGCCCGCACCGACAGGCCACGCGTCGGGTTCTTCCGCAGCTACGCTGTGCTCGTGCGAGACCTCGGCGCGCTGTTTCGCGAGCAGCGGCAAACCTTCTGGTTTCTCATTTCGAGCGCCGTGTACCGCGACGGCCTCGCCGGCATCTTCGCGTTCGGCGGCATTCTCGCGGCAGTGTCGTTCGGTTTCTCTGCGACCGAGGTAATGATCTTCGGCGTCGCACTCAACCTCGTCGCAGGTATCTCGACGATCATCGCGGGCAGGCTCGACGACAGGTTCGGCCCTCGCGCAATCATCGTGACATCGCTCCTGATCCTCGTGGTGAGCGGCCTCTTTATCTTCTTCTTCCGAGAGGAGGGCAAGTCCATTTTCTGGATCGGCGGGCTCATCCTCTCCGCCGCAGTCGGCCCAGCACAGGCCTCGAGCCGCTCGCTACTCACCCACATGACGCCCGCGAACATGCAGGGCGAGGTGTTCGGCCTCTACGCCACGACCGGCAGAGTCATGAGCTTCCTGTCGCCCTGGCTCTGGGCTGCGTTCATCGGCTGGTTTGGTGCGACGCACTTCGGCATCCTCGGCCTCATCATCGTCGTTGCGCTCGGACTCGCCCTCACGCTTGTATTCGTGCGCAAACCCGACACTTCTGCAGCCGAGCTCGAGTAGCGGCCCCCGCGGCCGGCAACTGGCGGCTGACAGGCGGCAGCCGGCTAGCTAACAGGGATCCCGGCGGTGTCGAGGCTCTTCCCGCCGTCTCGGCGCTGCACCGCGAGGCTCACAAGCAGCAGCACGAAACCGGCCCCGGCGAGCACTGCGCCGAGCCACCCCGGTGCGAGATAGCCGAACCCGCCCGCAATCACGAGACCGCCGAGCCAAGCCCCGAGGCTGTTCGCCACGTTACCTGCAGCGTGGTTGAGCGCGGCGCCCAGCAGCCGCGCCTCGCTCGACATTCGAATGAGGCGGGCCTGCAAACCGGGGAGCAAAATTGATGACGCAAGGCTCACGAGGAACGCGAACGCGAAGAGCCCAACCGGGTGCGCCGCGAACAGCGAGTAGAGCACGAACGACGAGATGAAGAGCACGAAGCCCCAGATGGCGGTGCCGACCGGGCTCCGATCTGTGAGGATCCCGCCGAGGATGTTGCCAAGCACCATGCCGATGCCCATCGTCGCAATCACCCACGGAACCATTCCGGCGCCGAGCCCCGCCTCACGCGTCGTCACCTCTGCAATATAGGAGTAGACGGCGAAGAACCCGCCGAAGCCGATTGAGAGCACCGCCACCATGATCCAGACGCGCGCGCTCCCCAGCGCACTGAGCTCACGCAGCGGGCTACGCTCAGGGCTCCCCGGGAATCGCGGCACATACAGCGCAACGAGCAGCAGCGTCGCCGCAAACAGCACGGCGACGAGGGCGTACACCCAGCGCCAACCAAGCTGCTGCCCAAGCACCGTCGAGAGCGGAACGCCGATGACGTTCGCCACAGTGAGCCCGCTCATCGCGAGCGCGATGCCCTTGCCCATGTTGCCCGGCCCCATGAGCCTCGCGGCGAGCAACGACGCCACGCCAAAGTAGGCGCCGTGCGGCAGCCCAGAGATAAACCGGAAGACCGCGACAGTGCCGAAGCCCGGCACGAGCGCGGAGCCGACGGTGCCCGCGATGAGTAAGACGAGCAGCCAGATCGCGAGCTTCGTCTGCGACATTCGCGCGCCGAGCACGGCGAACACGGGCGCACCGACAACAACGCCAAGCGCATAGAGCGTGATGAGGTTGCCCGCCTGCGCGATGCCCCATTGCGGGTCAGCGGCGTAGCCAGGCACCAGATCGTGTGCGATCTCAGGGAGCACCCCCATCGTCGCAAACTCTGTCGTTCCGATCGCGAATCCGCCAAGGGCTAACGCAAAGAGCGCGAGGTTCCGGCGAGTAGTGGTGAGTGGGGGCACGAAGCTTGTCGCCTTCCATGGCAGATGTCTGGTCCGAATGCGGACCGCGCGCGTACGCGCCGCACTAGTATCCCATTGCGGGGTAGCCTATTCGAGTGTCGCGCCCCGAACTCAGCCCCCAGCAACTCAACGTCTACGAGCGCATCGAGCACACCCGCGAACACATCTTCGTGACCGGACGGGCTGGCACCGGCAAGTCGACGATCCTGAACCACCTGTCGTGGAACACGTCGAAGATCATCGCTGTGTGCGCCCCGACAGGCGTTGCCGCGCTGAACGTCGGCGGCCAGACGATCCACTCGCTGCTCCGGCTGCCGACCGGCGTGATCGCCGACCACGAGCTCGAGCAGCCCGCCGAGCTCAAGAAGATGCTCGCGTCCATCGACACCCTCATCATCGACGAGATCTCGATGGTCTCTGCCGATCTCATGGACGCCATCGATCGTTCGCTCAGGCAAGCGCGCGGCAAACGCCACGACCCGTTCGGTGGGGCGCAGATCATCATGTTCGGTGACCCATTCCAGCTGCCGCCCGTGCCGCCGCGCGACCCGCACGAGCGCGCCTACTTCGACGATACGTACCGATCGCTCTGGTTCTTCGACTCAAAGATTTGGCAAGAGACCCCGCTCGACGTCATCGAGCTCACCGAGGTGCACAGGCAGAGCGACGACAGGTTCAAGCAGATCCTCGGCGCAGTTCGCTACGGGGTCGTCGATGAGGCGCAGGCGAACGAGCTCAATGGGGCGGGCGCTCGCCAGGCGCCGCGCGACGTGATCACGCTCGCGACGACAAACGCGACGGTGAACCGAATCAACGCCGAGCGGCTCGCCGAGATCAAGGGCTCGGGCCTGAAGGCCGCCGCTGAGATCACCGGCGAGTTCCGCGAAAACACATATCCAGCAGACGAGGTGCTCGAGCTCAAGAAGGGCGCTCAGGTCATGTTTCTGCGCAACGATCCAGACGGGCGCTGGGTGAACGGCACCATCGGCACCGTCTCAAAGATCGAGGGCACGGTCTGGGTGATCGTCGGCGATGAAGAGCACGAGGTTGAACCCGCGACGTGGGAACGGTTCAGGTACCGCTACGACGCCGACACCAAGAAGCTCGAGAAGGAAGTTGTCGCGGAGTTTGAGCAGTTCCCGCTCCGTCTCGCCTGGGCCGTGACGATTCACAAGTCGCAGGGGCACACCTACGACGCTGCGGCGATCGACCTCGGACCCCGCGCGTTTAGCGCCGGCCAAACGTACGTCGCGCTCAGCCGCGTGCGCTCGCTCGACGGGCTCTACCTCGCAAGGCCCCTGCAGCCGCGCGATGTGATCGTCGACCCGAACGTTGTGCGTTTCTTCGCCGAGCGGCAGCCGAAGCAGGCGGCCGCGTCGGCATCATCCACGGAGAGCTCCGCGCCGGCATAGGGGCCGCCCGACGTTCGCAAAAGAGCGTGTTTCTCACCAAAGGCCCCCTTGCCCACGGTTGGTAAGGGGGCCTTTGGACAGGAATGTACTCTCTTGCGGGCGGGCGGGCGGGCGTGCGAGCGCGGGCGGGCGTGCGCGCGCGGGCGGGCGTGCGCGCGCGGGCGGGCGTGCGCGCGCGGGCGGGCGTGCGCGCGCGGGCGGGCGTGCGCGCGCGGGCGCCGTGTGCAGCGCGGGCACGGGCGTGCGAGCGCGGTGGTAGGGACGGGCAGTGCCCGGCGCTCGGCGCCCGCCCACTTCCTCAGGCAGGCAGTATCTCGACGAGTGCCCCGTCTGCCGCCCGCAATGTGAGCCCGAACCCCGGTGAACCCCCGACGCGCACATCGATTGCACCTCCGCCCACTGCAGCGAGCTGCCTCCGAAGAGTCTCGGCACGCTCAGTAGTCGGCTCAAACCTCACAAACTCGACGAGCTCGATCGCCGGGCCGTTGGTCTCCCCCGGGTGGGGCGTCTCGCCCCAGTCGATGAGAAACGGGAGCTGAAACTCCTCAGGCTGACTGTCATCGGTGCGCGTGAGTCGCCATTCGAGCAGGCCTCCCTCTGGTGTGCGACGCGACAAGTCGCCGACGGGTCCCGTGTGCCAACCGACGGCACGTGCCTGCTCCACGCTCGCGTCAATATTGGGCACGCGGATCGCGAACGTCTGCACCGTCGGCGCTTCGAGCCTGTCTATTCCGAAGGTCTGTGGCAACGGATCACCCAGTGAGTCGTCGTGCGGCCCGATGAGTTCGATGTACTGCCGCCCGCGGTCGCCTTCGACGGTGAGCGCAACGAGGGCGTTCTGCGTTCCAGTTGGGTGGCGACCCCCGGGCTCTGCGGCAACACCCGTAAGCCGCGCAAACCAGTCGACGAGCTCTGGAAGGTTTGGGCTCGCGATGACAATGTGGTCAAGCTCCGCTGGAGTGGCCATTACTGCCCGCGCTTCGCTGGCACCTCAGGCTCACCAAGAGACAGCATGAGTCTGTTCGCCCAGTTGAAGAAGGCCGCGCCGTTGATGACGTCGATGATCTCGGCGTCAGAGAGTCCTGCCGCCCGCAACCCGGCGATGTCGGCCTCGCCGAACCCGAGCGGCGTGTTCGTGAGCGAGACGGATGCGCTCACGACTGCGTTCCATTTCGCGTCGCCGAGGTCTGCGCCGACCCCCTCGTCGAGGAGCGCCTGCACTGTCGATTCTCGCCCGGACTCGCGTGTCGCTGCAGCGGAGTGCACCGACGCGCAGAAGACGCACCCGTTGTGCCGTGACGCGGCCGTCGCCGCGAGCTCGCGCTCAGCCCGACCGATGCCACCGTCGGTGTTGAAGAAGATGTCGAGGTCGGTCAGGGTGCGTGCACGCAGCGCTTCAGGATCGCGTGCGAGTAACCGGAAGTACGGCATCTTCGCGCGCAGCGGATCGACGAGCGCGTCGCGCTGTTCAGGAGTCAGGTCAGCCTCGTCAACCGGCGCGAGCCACGGCACCCACCCGAGGCTCTGCTGCGTGAACCGGTCGGGCCGGTTCAGGTCTGGGTACTCGGTGATGAGCTCGGCGACGGATTCACTGTCAACGGCCTCGGCAGCGTCAGCGACGGCGCGAGCATCAGCGCCGGCACCCGTACCGAGGTCGACGCCCTCGCCGCGAGGCACACCGGCGAGAACTCGCAGACCCCACGCCGAGCGCAGCTGGAACGACAGGAAAGCGACGAGCTGCGACAGCGACACGATGTCGTCGGCGCTCCACCCTGCGCGCACGAGCGCGGAGAGCGCATCGGCCGACGCTTCCCGAGGACGGATAACGAGCAGGTGGGTGTGCGAAAGCGCGGCGGCCAGCCTGTGGCCGATCGCGCCCGCTGCCGCCGCCGTCGGCGCCCACGGCTCGACGGCGATGCTCTCGTTGTGCAGGCCGGGTTCCCGGTAGTTGCCGACAGGGCCGATCGCAGCAGCGTCAGTTGCCAGTGCAGCAACCGTCGCCACGAGCTCTGGAGCCTCATCGCCGAGCAGGTCGGCATAGAACTCGACCGCTTCTGGGAAGCCGTGGAGCTGGGAGACAAACAGCGCGACGGCGTAGCGCTCGGCGAGGGTGAAGTCCCCGGAGTCCTTCGGCTCGAGGAGCGCGGCGAAGCTCAGCTGGGCGTTGTCTCGCGCCTGCGCACGCTGGCCACGCAGAGTCGCAATGTCGTGCCCCGGGCCGAGGCCCGCGAGGATGTCGATGATGTCAGCAGTGAGTGCGGCGGTCATGAGTTCCTTCGGTTGAGTGGCTGTTGTAACCGTCAAGCGCGACGGTGGTTGAGTGGGCGTCAGCGGTTCGCGCTGACAAGGAGGCGATCGGGTGCCGGGGTCGCAAGAGTGGCGTTCGCGGCGCCTTCGGGCACGGCACGATCACGGCCGTCGGCTTCAACGGCACCGGCACCCGCACCGGCACCCGCGGCGAGCGCTCCACCGCCCGGGATCGCGTCAAGCAGCGCCCGCGTGTATTCGTGCGTGGGCGCCCTGAAGATCTCCTCGGCCCCGCCGTATTCGACCTGGCGACCGCGCTGCAGCACCGATACTGTGTCTGCAATCTGGTGTACGACAGCGAGGTCGTGAGAGATGAACACGTAGGTGAGCCCCAGCTCGCGCTGCAGGTCGGCGAGTAGTCTCAGGATCTGAGCCTGCACGGTCACGTCGAGCGCAGATACGGCCTCGTCAAGGACGACGAGCTCGGGCTCGACGATGAGAGCCCGAGCGATTGCGACGCGCTGCCGCTGCCCGCCAGAAAGTTCGGTCGGTTTGCGGTCGGCTATCCCGGGAGCGAGCGCGACGAGGTCGAGCGCGTGCGCGATCCGGCTCTCACGGTCGGCCCGCGACCCGATCTTGAAGTTACGAAGGGGCTCTGCGAGCGTCGCGCCGATTGTGTGTCGTGGGTCGAGCGAGCCGTACGGGTTCTGGTAGACGAGCTGCGTGTGCCTGCGGAACTCCCTGCCCGGTCGCTTCCCGACGAGCTCGGTACCCGCGACGGTGACCTCGCCGGAGGTGGGGCGCTGGAACCCGGCGATCGCGCGACCTGTCGTGGTCTTCCCCGATCCTGATTCGCCGACGAGCGCGTGTGTCGTCCCGCGCTTAACTGTGAACGAAATGTCGTCGACGGCGACGAAGGGCTCCGCTCTGCCCGGGGTCTTGAACTCCTGCCTGAGGTTGCTCACGCGCACGAGCGGTTCGGTGAGGTCAGCGCGGTCCGCAGCAACGCTAGGCCCCGCAGCGTCGGCGTCGGCCCGCGTCTCGGGGCGCTCGCGCACGACAACGCGCGCGAGCGACGGCGCGTCTGCGAGCAGCTTGCGGGTGTAATCGGCCGACGGATTCGCGAGCACCTCGGCGGAGGGCCCAGCCTCCTGCACCTCGCCGCCCTGCATGACCACGATCGAGTCTGAGCGGTCAGCTGCGACGGCGAGGTCGTGCGTGATGAACAGCACGCCCATACCCGTCTCGCGCCGCAAACGATCGAGCAGGTCGAGCACCGTGCGCTGAATAGTCACGTCGAGCGCGCTCGTCGGTTCGTCGGCAATCACGAGTTCGGGCTCGAGCGCGAGCGCAGCGGCGATGAGCACGCGCTGCCGCATTCCGCCCGAGAGCTCGTGGGGGAACTGGCGTGCTCGGCGCTCCGGGTCGTCGATGCCGACGCGCTCGAGAAGGTCGAGCACGCGGGCTGCAACTGCGCGCTTGTCACGCCAACCGTGGATCTTGAGCGCCTCGCCAACGCTCGCGCCAATGCGGAGCACGGGGTTGAGGGAGTTGCCTGGGTCCTGCGGAATGAGCCCGATCCTTCGCCCGCGAATGCCGCGCCACGCTCGCTCGCTCAACCCGACAAGCTGCTCGGCACCGTGCGCCTCGCTCGCGAGGGTGATTGCACCGCCGGCGACCCTGCCGTTGCCCGCGAGCAACCCGATGACCGACTGCGCGACAGTGGTCTTGCCCGATCCTGACTCGCCGACGAGCGCAGTGACCTCGCCCGGCAGGACATCGAGCGAGACGCCGCGGACGGCCTCCACGGTTCCAGCAGGGGTGTCGTAAGCGACCCGCAGGTCGCGCACGCTCAGGAGCGACTGTTCACTCATGCTGCTTCTCCTCCTCGGATGGCGTGGCTGAGACGGTTGGTTGCGAGCACAATGGCGACGACGACGAGGCCCGGAAGCACAGTCAGCCACCACGCCGTCGCGACGTAGTTTCGCCCCTCGGCAATGAGCAGACCCCACTCAGGCGTCGGCGGCGGCGCACCGTAGCCGAGGAAGCCGAGCGTCGAGATCTGCAGAATCGCAGACCCGAGCTGAAGAGCCGCGAGCGCGACGACTGGGGTGAGGGAGTTTGGCAGGATGTGGCGCCACAGCACCGTCCAGAACGTGCCCCCGGAGCCGTAGGCCGCTTCAACGTATTCGCTCACGCGGACGCTCACAACCTGCGAACGGGCGAGCCTTGCGAAGACCGCGATTGAGGTCACGCCGACAGCGATCGCCGCGTTCGTGGTGCCGAAGCCGAGCAGGATCACGATGCTCAGCGAGAGCAGCAGTGCGGGAATTGCGAGCAGCACGTCGACGAAGCGCATGATGGCTTCGTCAAGCAGCCCGCCGACCGAGCCCGCAAGCACTCCGAGCGTCGTGCCAGCGATAAAACCGACGAGCACCGCGACGAGTGCGCCAACGATCGACTCTGACGCACCGTAGATCACTCTCGTGTAGAGGTCTCGTCCTGTCGCATCGGTGCCGAACCAGAACTGCGCGCTCGGTGCTTGGAGCGCCTGACCGACAGTCTCCGTCGGGCTGCCGTGCGCGAAGATGCCGGGGGCGATCGCCCACGCGAGTCCGATCAGGATCACTGCCGCTGGCACCGCGAATGCCGCTGTCTTTCGGGCACCAGGGCCGAACCGGCTCGGGCGCCTCGCGGGGCCGGCTTGTCGCGTCTGACCGTTATCAGTCGGGCGAGATTCGCCCGGGCGGCCTTCCTGCGGGCTCCGGGAAGCGGGATCCTGCCTCCCCGTGTCGCGCACTGGTGGGGTGAAGATGCTCATCGTGTCACTCCCTGGGTATTCGCGGCAGCGGTTGCAGGTCCCTGCGGATTCGCTGCGGTGGTTGACACTGTCTGCGCTGCGGACTTCAAGGCGGCCGCCCGCGCACGCAGTCGCGGGTCAAGAACTGGGTAGAGCAAATCGACGACGAGGTTGATGAGCACAAACGTGAGCGCCGCCAGCACGACGATGGCGAGCAGCACCGGGGTGTCACGAGCCGCAACCGACTGCGCAGTAAGCTGCCCGATGCCCGCTCGCGCGAACACAGTCTCTGAGACGACTGCGCCACCGACGAGCTCGCCGAACAGCACGCCAGCCATAGTCAAGGTGGGCAGCAGCGCGTTGCGGGCGACGTTGCGCCAGAGCAGCCATGATGTGCTCGCGCCGCGAGCCTTCACCACCGCAACGAACGGCTGGGTGCGCACCTCGTCGATCGAGCGCAGCAGCACCTGGGCGAGCGGGGCCGCGATCGGGATCGCGATGGTCAGCATGGGAAGCACAAGGCCTTGGAGCCCAGTCGCCCCGATCGCCGGCACGAGGCCAAGCTTGAACGAGAAGATCTGAATGAGCATGATGCCCACCCAGAACACAGGCAGCGAAACAAATAGCGGCGGCAGCCCACGGAAGAGCCGACGCAGCCACGCGGCTCCACCGTAGCTCGCCGTGAAGGCGATCGTCACCGCGAGCACCACCGCGACGACGAGGCTGGAGAGCGCGAGTGCGAGGGTCGACGGCAGCGCGGCGGCGAGCAGGGTCGAGACCGCCGCACCGCTGTTGACCGAGTATCCAAAGTCGCCGCGCACGAACGACAGGATCGAATCGAAGTAACGCTCGAGCGGGGGCCTGTCTGTGCCATAGCTGTCGCGAATCTCATCGAGCTGATCGGGTGAGAGCCCGAGCTCAGGGCTCCCGTATCGGGCGAGAACTGCGTCCCCGGGAAGGGCCGACAGCAGCACATACGCGATCGTGTACGCGAGCGCGAGCACGATCAGCGCCTGCAGGAGACGCCTTGCGACGTATGGCATTGTTGGGTCCTTCCCGGGGACAGGCTCGCGCCGCTAGCGCGTCAGCCAGGTGTTGTAGAAGTTCGGCCGCCCGACCGATTCGGTTGCGAAGCCCTGCACCGCGTCAGTGAGGCCGTAGACCTGCGGCTCCTCGAAGAGCGGCAGGATGTACGCCTGCTCGGCAAGGTGGAGCTGCGCTGCCTCAGATGCTGCCGCGCGTTCCTCGGGGGTCGGCGCTGAGGCGACCTGTGCGAGGAGGTCGTCGAGCTCTTGATCAGCGTTCTTCTCGGTGGCCGTGTTGTAGTTCAAGAGCGTGTTGCGGTTCGTCGAGAAGAACTGCGACTTCAGCACGTCGTAGTCGGCACGGCCAACCATCGAGTGGTAGACCTGGATCGTGTCGGGGTCGAGGCTGGCTGCAGTCTGTGCCGCATAGTCTCCTGCGAAGAGGTTCACCTCGATACCGAGCTCTCCGAGCTGCTCCTGGATGAGAGTCACGACCTCTTTGGAGCGTGGCTGCGGCATCGCCTCGTTGAAGGTGATGCTCAGGCGCTCCCCGTCTTTCTCGAGGACGCCGTCGCTGCCGGCCTTCCAGCCAGCCTCCGCGAGCAGCTTTTCGGCCTGCTTCGGGTCGTAGGTGTAGAACTCAGACGTGTCGACGTAGCCGAGCGCCGTCGTCGCGAGCGCACCTGTCGCGAGCGGGTAGCTATCGGTGAAGAGTGTCTCCACGATCTTCTCGCGGTCGATGCCAGCGATGAGCGCCTGGCGCACACGAATGTCGCTGAGCAGCGGGTTCGTGAACCGGAAGTTCAGGCTGTTCGTGACGCCGTTCGTTGACGCCGCGAGCACCGACAGCCCGTCAGCCGCGAACTGCGGCTCGTCAGGCGCGGGGATCTGGCGGGCGACGTCCGCCTGCTTCGCGACAACGGTGCCGACGCGCACGCTGTTCTCGCCTGCGACGGTGTACGTGATGCCATCGAGGTATGCGCGGCCGTCGTGGGCCGCGGCCTCCGGCGCCCAGTCGTAATCCTCGCGCACCTTCAGCTGGGTTTCGGTGCCGATCTTTTCATCGGCGATCACAAATGGGCCGCTGCCAATAACGGATTTCGCGCCACCGGGGCCGAAGCCCTCGCTGTCGAGGTCGAGTGTCGCGTCAGAGACGAGACCCGAGTTGATTGTCGACACGGCTTGGGCGAAACCTGGTGAGGGCGCAGTGAATGTGAACTTCACTGTCGTCGCGTCGACGACCTCGCCGTGGTCATAGTTGTTGATCGCTTCCGAGGGGGTGAGTGCCCGGTCTGCGTCGCCCTTGCCGTAGAGGTCGATGTTCTTCACGACGTTTTCGGCGGTGAGCGGCGTTCCGTCCGAGTAGGTGACGTCGTCGCGGATCGTAAAGGTGTACTCGGTTGCGTCGGCGTTCACCTCGGGCAGTGCCGTCGCGATCCACGGGGTGAGTTCAAGCGTCTCCGGGTCTTGGTAGAGCAGTCGGTCGGTGATGTTGTTAACGATGCCGCCGTTCGGGTAGAAGCCACCTGCGGGCGGGTAAAGCGTCGTCCATGTCTGCGGCTCAAGGTAGCTGAGCGTGCCGCCCGTGACGGGGTCACCGGTTGGCGTTTCGCCTGCTGGTGCGCCACTTGCGCAGCCCGCGAGCAGCGCGGTCGTTGCGGCGAGGGACAGCGCGGCGAGTGCCGTGCGACGTATACGTGACATGGATTCGGTCTCCGTGGATTGTGATCGAGAACGCGAGAAACATACGATTAGCTTCTGCGTGGCATTACGAAACGTTATCCTTGCATGCGGGCAAGCTGTCGCGCAACGTGGCCACTTCGGCACGCGTCACACTCCGTAACCCAGCGACATCCCTGATGCAGCCCCACACAAACCCAAGCTAGGGTTATATCAGCCATAAACCAGCAATCAATACTTGGACTTGCCACATGACACCCCTCGCACCACACGATGCGCCCGCCGCCCAGGCACGCATCGCCATCGTCGGCCTCGGCCCGCGCGGCGGGTCGCTGGTTGAGCGGCTCGGCGTTCACCTCAAAGCACTGCCGACGACACCGCCCCTCGAACTGCACCTCATCGACGACGCCCAACCCGGCGCCGGCAGGATTTGGCGGACCGATCAGACTCGCGATCTGTGCATGAACACCCTCGCCGACGCGGTGACGCTCTTCACCGAGCCCGGAAGTACCGTCGAAGGCGAAGTCGTTCCAGGCCCAACCCTGTACGAGTGGTGCATTCTCGCCCGCGAATATGCGCTCGGCGACGAAGCACCTGAGAGTGCTGCGGCGGCCGCGATCCCGGCGTCCCGCGCCGCCGCGTTCAACGCCCACCCCGCACGGCAAGGCCTCGCGGCCGAGTATCGCGACGAGCTCGCGAAGCTCCGGCCCGAGTCGCATCCAAGCCGCGCGCTCTACGGCGAATACCTCTCGTGGTTCCTGCAGCGGGCGATCGCCGAGCTGCCAGACTCCGTGACGGTCGTGCATCACGAAGCCCGAGCGACCGCTGTCGAACGCATCGACGGCCGCGAACGCGTCACGCTCGACCGTGGGGAGGCCACGACTGGCAACACAGTCACCGTCGATGCCGTGATTGCAGCGACGGGGTGGCTTCCGCGTGCCGCGTCACGATCAGACGTCGCGCTCGCGGCGGGCGTCGAGGCGCGGCCGGATCTCACATGGGTGCGGCAGGGAAGCCCAGTCGAGCAGGACCTCTCCGAGGTCGGACCCGGCGAGCATGCAATCGTCCGTGGCCTCGGCATGGGCTTCTTCGACACCGTGACGCTCCTCACGCTGGGCCGCGGCGGGCGGTATGTGCACGCGCCCGAGACCCCCGGCGGGCTCAGGTACGTCGCGTCCGGAAACGAACCCGTGCTCCACGTCACCTCCCGCCGCGGCGTCCCTTTCCGCGCAAAGTCCCGCTACAACGCGCTGCCGCCGCGGGCTGAGCAACGGCTCCTGCGCGAGGCGGACTGGCAACAGGTACCGCGCCCCATCAATTTCGACACCGCGCTCTGGCCGCGCATCGTCGGCGACGCATTCCTCGCACACGCCGAAACGCTCGCGCGGGTGAAGCCGAACGCCCTTACAACGGCTACCGACGCGACTCCCGGTGATCCTGACCCCTCGCGTGCGCTCGCGGGCATCGAAGAAGCGATCCGCAAAGCGATCGCGCCGACAGCGTCTGGAACGGCCGCACCCAATCTCGGCGACGTCGTCGACGCGGTGTCGACGGCAGTCGCAGCGTTCATTCCCGCGGCGGAGGATCGCCTCGACCTCGCCGGCGAAATCACGCCAGTCAACGACACGTTCGCGACGCCCAACGCATTCACCGCCTGGGTCGCAGAGCGCGTCGCCGACGATCTTCGAGAAGTCGACCTCGGCATCGACAGCCCCGTGAAAGCCGGCCTCTGGTCGGTGAGCTCGGCCCGCGGCTTCGCAGCCCAGGTCGGCACGCTCGGCGGGTTCGACTCCGAGTCCAGAGAGAACGGCCTCGCACTCCTCACCGCGCTCGGCGGCATGGTCGGCTCAGGTCCCCCAGCATTCAGAAACAACGAACTCCTCGCGCTCGTTGCCGCCGGCATCGTGCGCTTCATCGGCCCAGACGCATCGCTGAGCGTCGACGACCGCGGTTTCGTCGCATCGTCACACGCCGTCACCGGTTCCGAGGTCACCGCGAGGGTGCTCATCGACTCGTGGATGCAGTTTCACGACGCCCGCGCAAGCGAAGACCCGTTCACCGTGTCACTGCTCACCGCCGGGCGCGCCCGCGTGTTCTCGATTGCTTCACGCACCGGAGCCGCCGCGGCCACAGGCGGCATCGACATTGACGAAGCCACCGGCCGCATCATCGGCGCTGACGGCACCCCAGACGAGGCTGTGCACTTCGCAGGGATCCCAGTCGATGACACGCTGCACGGCACTGTCATCAGCCCAATGCCTGGAACCGACCCGCCAATGCTCCGCGAGACCGATCGCGTGTCGGCGAGCGCGCTCGCGGTCGCGCTGCATGCGGCAGCACC
Organism: Leucobacter sp. NPDC015123; assembly: GCF_043080205.1. NCBI lineage: Bacteria > Bacillati > Actinomycetota > Actinomycetes > Micrococcales > Microbacteriaceae > Leucobacter > Leucobacter sp. NPDC015123. The sequence goes on from NZ_JBIBVH010000006.1 coordinate 137,285, forward strand.
CCGAATCTACGAAGGAGCCCTCAGTGCCTCATCCGCTCTCTGAGTCTGCAGCCACAAACGCCTCGCCGCGCCCCGTCGCACTCGTCACGGGCGCGACAGGCGGCATGGGGTCGGCAATCGTACGCGAGCTCGCGACAACTCACCACGTTATTGCTGTCGGCCGAAATTCCGCCCGCCTCGCCGAGCTCGAGCATGCGGCGAACGCCGAAACGTGGGCCATCGACATTACCGACAGCAGATCGCTCGCCGAAAGGGTGGCAGGCCTCGACAGGCTTGACGTGCTCATCCACTCGGCCGCGCGCGGCGGCGCGGTGTCGGTCGAGAGCGCAAACGTCGAGGACTGGGCCGACAGCTTCGCGCTCAACGTCACGGCCCCAGCTGAGCTCACTCGCCTCACATTGCCGCTTCTTCGGACCGCAGCAGGCACCGTTGTCTTCATTGGTTCGGGCGCCGGAACGCGGCCTGTGCCAGGAAGCGCCATCTACACGGCGACGAAACACGCCCTCCGTGGGCTCGCCGATGTCCTCCGTATCGACGAGGAGCCTCACCTGGTGCGCGTCGTCACGCTCGCCCCGGGGCAGACTGACACCGAGATGCTCCGCGCGAGCATCCCCGCCGAGAGCTACCGGGCTGAGCGGTACATCAGGCCACAGTCGATCGCGGACACAGTTCGCTTCATCGTCGACGCTCCTGCAGACGTGCAGCTCACAGACCTCGCTGTCAGGCCGCGCCAAGAGATCGCCCGAATCTAGGCGACCTCTCACAGCTGTACCGGTGCCGAGTTCCGAGCGCGGCGACAGGGCTCGGCTGCGCTCGGAGGCTCAGGGCTAGGCTGCGAGCGCGGCCTCAATCGCCGCGCGGATCGCCGGGTCGTTTGGCTCGACAGCTGAGCGGAAACGGGTGACCGTCGGGGACCCACCGCCTTCGGGGTCGCGGCTCACGACGAACTTCTCAAAGTTCCAGCGGACCAGACCGCCTGCGCCCGCGGCATCTTTGCCCTTCCGCAGTTCTTTAAACAACGGCTCGGTGCCACGTCCGTTCACCTTGCCCTTCGCAAGCAGCGGGAACGTGACCCCATAGTTGAGCGTGCAAAACTCGGCAATCTCCTGGTCCGAGCCGGGCTCCTGCATAAGAAACTGGTTGCAGGGCATTCCGATCACGGCCAGGCCTTTGTCGCCGAACTCTTGGTAGAGCTCCTCAAGGCCCGCGTACTGGGGCGTGAAGCCGCACTTCGAGGCGACGTTGATGACGAGCGCCGCACCGGGTGCGAGCTCACCAAACCTCCGCACCTCGCCGCTTGCAAGTGTCACTTCAATATCTCGCATGATGCCTCCTGCTCCCAAGGTACTCCCCCTGCGGGTCAGGCTGACAGGGAGGTTGCCGCGAATCGTGTGCAGCTGGAGATGGTCCGGCCTCGCCCAGCTGCCTTAGCCTCGCCTCAGCTCTGCCTCAGCTGCGCCCCAGCTCTGCCTCAGCCTTGCCCCAGCCTTGCCTCAGCATGTACATATTGCCTATGCCTCCTCCTCCGCGAGCGAGCGGTAGCCCTGGGATCTGCAGAAGAAATGCCGCATCATCTACAAGACCGACATTCAGACCGCAGATTTGCGGGCCCAGCGTTGGCGTTGGCACTGGCAGTGGCGTTGGCACTGGCAGTGGCGCAAGCTGCTGACCTACAGCCGCGGGTCGACAGGGTCAGACTCAAGCGCGAGCACCGCCGCGACAGCCTCGTGCACCCGCCACAGCGGCTCACCTGCGACGAACCTGTCAATCGCCTCTGCACCGAGTGCGAACTCGCGCCCGGCGAGGGAGCGCTTGCGCCCAAGATCACGCTCGCGCAGCCGCGAGAGGTTCGCGGGGTCCAAGTACTCTGGGCCGTAGATGATCCGCAGATACTCCCTGCCGCGCACCTTCAACCCCGGGGGCACGAGCCCCTTCTTGCCGAGCACGACTGACTGCTCAGGCTTCACGACCATTCCCTCACCGCCAGCACCGGTGAGCTCCTCCCACCAGCGAATGCCCGCATCAACGCTCTCGGCGTCGGCGGGTATCACCACGAGCGCACGGGTGCGTCGCACGAGGTCGGGCGCCGCGTCCGCGAGCCTGCCAGCGAGGTCGAGGTGCCAGGGGTGCGGGTCGCCGTAGCGAGCCTTCCCCTCGGTAGCGAGCACCTGAAACGGCGCATAACTCACGCCTTCGAGCCCGGAGGTCGGCCAGACGTAGCGCCGGTACGCACGGGTGAAGGCTTCGGCATCTGCGAGGCGTTCGCTCGCACGCGCTTCGAGCTTGGTCGCGTCCACGCCTCGCGCCTGAGCGGCGGCGAACGCTTCGGCTGCAGCCTCAAGCCCCGCCCGCGCGACAGCGCCTGCCGGTGCGTAGACGCCCGTGAGCAGGTCGCCCGCTTTCAGCGACCACGGCAGCATCTCGCCGTCGAACAGGATCCAGTCAGTCTCGAGCTCCTCCCAGAGCCCTGCCGCGTTGACTGCAGCGCGGAGCCCCGCGAGAAACTCCTCCATAAGCTCACGCTCGAACAGCGCCCGGCCCGTGCGGGTGGTGACCATTCCGGTCTCTCCGGGCCGCCCTCCGAAGCGTCGTGCTGCGGTCGCTTCGTCGCGGCATAGCAGCACGACAGCGCGCGAACCCATGTGCTTCTCCTCGCACACGACGCGCTCGACGCCCGCTGCAGCAAATACCTTGAACGCCTCGCGCGGGTGCTCGAGGTATCCGGGCTCGGAGCTTGTCGGCGACGGCGCCATCGTCGGCGGCAGGTACGGCAGCCACGAGGGCGCGACGGCGAACCTGCTGAGCGTCTCGAATCCGCCGGCTGCGTGCTCCGCACGGATCCCGACTCGGCCGTGGAGCCTCGTCTCGATGACGCGCTTGCCGAGCACATCGGCCGCGCGAAGTTCGCCACTGGCGCGCTGCCCAGCACCGCCCGGTCCAGCGTTCGCCGCCGCAGACGAACCCGAGCTCGATGGCGCAGAACCGTGCCCGGCCCCGCCCGGCACCCCGGTAGCAGGGCCGGCGAGCTGCTGGCGATCCTGACCGCCGACAGGTGTCGCCATGCTCCCCCGCGGCGGCGCGAGCGGCCTGATCGGGTCCGCGTAGCGCTCGCGCGCCTGCACCTCGACAAGCTCCCGCTCGGGGTAACGCAGCGCCGAGAGCTTCCCGCCAAACACGCACCCCGTGTCGAGGCACATCACATTGTTGAACCACTCGGCCTCTTCGACGGGGGTGTGACCGTGCAGCACGGCGGCCTTCCCGCGATAGTCAGCCGCCCAGTCGAGCCGCACGGGCAGGCCGTGCTCGTCGACCTCGCCAGTCGTGTCGCCGTAGAGCGCAAACGCACGTACCCGCCCAGAGCTGCGGCCCTGGTACGCCTCCTTCAACCCAGCGTGGGCAACGACAAGGTTGCCGTCGTCGAGCACGAGGTGCGAAACGAGGCCGTGCGCCCAGTCCCGCACCTCACGCCGAAACTCGTCAGTCTCACCCGCCAGTTGGAGCATCGTCTCGGCGAGGCCGTGCGTCATGGTCTTCCGCTTACCGTCGAGCGCCTGCACAAGCTTCTCTTCGTGGTTGCCTGGCACCGCGAGTGCGTGGCCAGCCCGGTGCATGCCCATCGCGAGACGCAGCACCCCCACCGAATCTGGCCCACGGTCGACGAGGTCACCGAGAAACAGCGCTCGACGCCCGCCGGGGTGACTCGCATCGATCGCACGGCCTGCGTCGTCGCGCACGATCGCATAGCCGAGCGTGACGAGCATCTCCTCAAGCTCGGGGAGGCAGCCATGCACGTCGCCGATGACGTCAAACGGGCCGTGATCGTCGCGGAAGTCAGTGAGGAGCCTTCGCCGAACGATCGTCGCGGCGGCAACCTCGTCCGTCGTGTTGAGCACGTGTACGCCGCGCAGCCCCTCACGCCTCAGGCCGCGCATTGAGCGGCGAAGTTGCCCCTGCTGGCGGCGAATCACTTTCTCGCCCCGCGGGGTGTCGTCACGCCCGCGGTCGTGCTCAAAGAGCACCGACTCCTCGAGATCAAACACGATCGCGACGGGAAGCACGTCATGGTCGCGAGCAAGCTTGATGAGCGAGGCGCGCGACTCGGGTTGCACGTTCGTGGCGTCGATGACTGTCAGCAGCCCAGCCTCGAGCCGCTTCGACGCGATCGTGTGAAGCAGCTCGAACGCCGGCTTCGTCGCGGCCTGATTGTTCGGATCGTTCGAGACTATTCCGCGGCACTCATCGCTCGACACAGTCTCGTATGGGCCGAAGTGCTCACGAGCGAACCGGCTTTTGCCTGATCCTGACGCGCCGACAAGCAACACAAGTGCGACCTCTGGGATCGAAATCTCGGTCATTTGGTTCCTCCCCGAGTGAACGTCGCCATCTGTGTCGCCGAGCCGAGCCCGTCTACTGTCGGACCGATGCCAGCCAGCACGACCGAGTAACCGTGTGCGAGCGCGACCCTGTCGGCCCAGGCCGCGAACTCAGCGCGGGTCCACTCGAATCGGTGGTCGTGGTTGCGAAGCTCCCCGGGCGCGAGCCCGGGGTAGGCGGCGTTGTACTCAATGTTCGGGGTCGTCACGATCACGTGGCTGGGGCGCGCCTCGGCAAACACAGTCTGTTCAAGCACCGGCACCCGCTCAGGATCAAGGTGCTCGATGACCTCCATGAGTACCATCGCGTCGAAGCCGCGGAGCCTGTCGTCCCGATAGGTCAGCGAAGACTGGATGAGCCCGACCTTCTCGCGGATCGCTTCGGGCGCGCCGTCGGCGGCGCCGTCCGAAGCGCCGTCGAGCCCGAGCCTGCGGGCCGCCTGAGCGAGCGCGCGGGCCGAGACGTCAGCACCGACGAGCCGCTTGATGCGCGGGTCGCGGGCAAGCGGCGCGAGCAGAGCGCCCTGGCCGCACCCCATGTCGAGCACGCTTGCAGCGCCAAGTCGTGTGAGCTCGGCGTGTACGGCGTCGCGGCGCTCACGCGCGAGCGACGGTCGACGGGCATCGGTCTGGGCGGCTCCGTCAGGATCGCCTGCGGCCTGCGCTCCCACGCCGTCAGCTTCGTTCGCCTCATCGACGGCAGCGATGAGGTCGCGTTGGTGCCGGAGGAAACGGCGCAGAATGAGCCCGCGCTCGGGGTGAGCTGCGAGCCATTCGCCGCCGTGCCTGAGCAGCTTGTCGTTCTCAGTCTGGTCGACCCAGTAGTGCTTCGCGTCATCGAGCACGGGGAGCAAGATCGTGAGTTGCTGCAGGGCGACCTGCAGCACTGCGCTTCCCGTAAGGGTGACGTCGAAGATCTCTGAATCGCCCCACTCTGGGACCTCGGGGTCGAGCGGCAGCGCGCTTGCCGACACGGTCCAGCCGAGCGGCTCGAACAGCCTGCGGATGAGCTGCGCTCCGTCGGCGCAGGCGACGGTCGGAAGGTGCACCTCAAGATCAAGGGGCTCAGCGACTTTATCTGGTCTGGCCTCACAGTTTCCGGCAAGCGCGGTTCCGTACACCCCGCGAATCGCCCCGGTGAGCAACGACGATGCCACATACGGCCTGTCGTTCACGTACTGCCCAAGGGTGAAGCTCTCCATCGCGGCGCCCTGGCCGCGAAGCAGTCCGATCGGGTCGACCTCGAGGGCGAGCGCGACAGTGCAGCGCTCATCGGTGAGTTCAGTGCAGACGACGCTCACCGCACCGACCGACAGCTTTCGCGTATGCGCCCGAGCCGGATGCTTGTGCAGTAGGAACGTCAGGTCCTCGACAGGGGCAGTGGTGGTGCTCAGCGAAACGTACACTGGCCCATTGTTGCATGGGGCCGGGCGTGTCGCCCGGCCCCATGCGGGCCAGCGCCGCTACCTTGGCCCCGGGATGGGGCGTCAAAGCAGCGGGCCCGCGAGGCCTGCAGCGCGGCACGCCGCAGGGCGCAGCTACCGCACCGAAGCGCGGCGCATTGACAGCCAGGTGCCGAAGATCGCAAGCACAGCGATACCGACTCCGACGCCTGCCAACAGCGGACGAGTGATCGCCGCAATGATCTCCCCAAGCTGGGGCACGAAGATGAGCAGCAGCACGACGAGCACGAGCGCGAGTCCGAGGGCTGCGACAGTCGGCCCTTTCGACCCGAAACGGACCCAGACCGCCCCGAAGAACCCGCCGATGCTCGTCGCCACGAACGTGATGAGGAACATCGTCACAAACAACACGAGGGGATTGCCCGAACCGAGTAGGTACACGTCGAGGGCGTACAGGTGGATGAACCAGTGACCCGTCACTAGCTCGAGTCCAAGCAGGAGCACCATCACGGCGGCAATGAAGAGAGACAGCACGACGTTCGCGATGGCTGTCCCAAGCACGTGAGCACGGCGGGTCGCCCCGAGCGCGAGCGAGAACGGGTAGGTCGTCGCGATCGCCTGAACCCCGTAGTAGATCAAGAAGCCGGGGAGCGACCAGATCATGCCCTGATTCCAGCGGGCTCCCTCAACGTACTCGGCAGAGGCCGGGTCGAGGCCACCACGCTGCAGCATGAGGGAGATGAGCGCCGACACGACGAGCACCACGAGCACGATCTGCAGGGGGACACCGAACATTGCGCCAGGCTTGTTCATGTGGAGCCGTGTCACCTTCAGCACGCGATTCATGCGCGCACCTCCTTCTCGCTTGCGGGGCTATCTCCGCCGTCAAAGCCGTAGGCTGCGACGAGTTCCTGCAGGGACACAGCGCTCAGTTCGACGTCGCCAGCGGCTGCGGCCATGTCAGGCTGGCCCTCAACAACGACAGTGGCGAGACCGCCGAGCCGGTGCCTGCTGAGCACCTTTCTGCCCTCAGAGTAGGCAGCAACGGCCTCGGCCGACCCTGCCGCCTGGTGTGCAGCGCCGCGGAGCTCGTCGACGTCGGCGTCCTGCACGACGCGGCCACGGTCGAGGATGACGACGCGCTCAAGCAACCTGTCCATCTCGTCGATGAGGTGAGTCGAGAGCAGGATCGTGCGCGGGTGCTCCTGATAGTCCCGCAGCAGCACGTCGTAGAAGTAGCTCCGGGCAGTCGCGTCGAGGCCGAGGTAGGGCTCGTCGAAGAACGTGATTGGGGCACGGGAGGCGAGACCCAGCACAATCCCGAGCGCCGAGGTTTGCCCTCGCGAGAACTTCTTCACGACTGTCTTCGGCGGGATACGAAAGAGCTCGACGAGTTCGTCGGCGAGGCCCTGATCCCAGTTCGGGTAAAAGATCCGTGCGGCGCGCAGCGCGTGCCCAAGCTTGTAGTCGTCTGGGTAGCGCTGGTTGTCTCGGATGAAGCAGAGCTGTTCGAGCACCTTGGCGTGCTCGAAGGGTTCCGAGCCAAGCACACTGACGGTGCCTGAGGTCGGGCGATCCTGCGCCGTTGCGAGCGACATGAACGTCGTCTTGCCTGCGCCGTTGCGGCCAAGCAAGCCGGTGATCGTGTTCTCGTGCACGTTCAGGGTGACGTCGTCGAGGGCGCGGGTTGCACCGTGGACGCGCGTGAGGCCTTGGGCCTTGATCGCGTAGGTCATATCCGTTCTCATTCTGTTTCGGGGCCGACGGCGGGGTGAGTACCCGCCTCCGCACCCGGGGCGGACTCATCGGGGGTCTGGGACTCGTCGATGAGGCGGCGAAGCGCCGCCCTGTCGAGCCCAATGGTGCTCGCCTCTGCGAGCATTGGCTGGATGAAGTCTTGGACGAACCGGTCGCGTCGCTCGGCAGCGATCCGCTCGGTTGCGCCCTCGGCAACGAACATGCCGATGCCGCGGCGCTTCACGAGGATGCCCCTGTCGACAAGCAAGCCGAGGCCCTTGCCTGCCGTCGCGGGGTTGATCCGGAGATAACTCGCGAGCTCATTAGTTGAGGGCACCTGCCCACCCTCCTCGTAGCGGCCGCGCAGAATGTCGTCGACAATCCGCTCGGCGAGCTGCTGAAAGATCGGCCTTGAATCCTCAAACACGTGTCACCTCGTCACCTCGGGCCCGGTACCCGTGCTCGCATCATATCCACTCCCTTGGTTCATTACTTCACTAATGAACCTACGAGGCGGAGTGGCAATTGTCAAGCAGTCCACGGCAATCCGAGGCAATCGACTTCGCTGGCCCACACGGCACGCCTAGACAAGTCACAGATTCGAGCGCGGGCCGCCCACCCCACCAGTCGATACGCCTGCAATCTGCAGAAGGAATCGCAGCACGGACTGGATCGGGCATTTCTAACGTAGATCTCATGGGTATGCGGCGAGATCGGGTTGCGGCGACGACAGAGCGGCAGGGGCGACGAGATCGGGTTGCGGTGGCGACAGAGCGGCAGGGCCACCGGCACCTGCAGGACGGTGGCCGGAGGCTCACCCGACAGCGAACAGCTATCTCCCGCACAGCCTCGCTGCGTAGCATGATGCTATGAACCAGCCCCGCTACCGCTACGAGCCCCGGCCCGAGGAGCCAATCATCGTCGTCGATGCGGCACCGAGCACCCCGGCAGGTGGGCGCGGCTCGGCCCAGGGTTCACAGAACGGTGCCGGAGCGGGCACCCTGGGCCCGAGCTTCTCGGGAGCGCCTGGCTCCAGCGCAGCCGGCGGCCAGCACCACCCGATGGTCGCGAAGGCGCTCGACGGGGTGCTCACCGTGCAGCGGCCGATCGTGCTCGCGCACCTCAAGCGCATCCGCTCACGCCATCCCGGGGCGACGCCGCAACAGCTTGTTGAGATGCTCGAACGCCACTACCTCACCACAGTCATGACTGGCGGCGCGGGCGTCGGCGCCGCCGCCGCAATCCCTGCGGTCGGCACCGCGGCGTCCCTCGCGCTCGCCGGCGCGGAGACCCTCGGCTTTATCGAGGCAACCGCGCTGTTCGCTCACGCCGTCGCCGAGGTCCACGGGATCGTGCTCACCGACCGCGACCGCACGCACGCCCTGATCCTGGCGCTCATGCTCGGTGAGGAGGGCGCAACGCTGCTGCGTCAGGTCACCGGCCAGGTTGCCGGAGGGATGGCACGAAACGCGTTCTGGAGCGAGATCGTCACAACCGCGATGCCGAAGAACCTCGTCGGCCCTGCGCTCGACCAGCTTCGGTCGATGTTTCTAAAGAAGCTCGCGAAGACCGGAACCGCGTCGGTCATCGGCAAGGCGATCCCCTACGGCGTCGGCGCGGTGATTGGCGGCACAGGGAACAGGCTGCTCGGCCGCAAGGTCGTGCGCTCGGCGCGCACCGCCTTCGGCCCCGCGCCGTTCGTGTATCCCGAGCACCTCGCAGCGGTACCTCCCAGGCAGCCTCGCGAGGTCCGCCGCGCCGAACGCAAGCAGCTCGCGGCCGGCCGAAAGCGGCTCAGTATCGAGCGCAAGCAGACCGCCGCTGAACGAAAGCAGCTTGAGCGGTTCGGCGCAGACCCAGACGCCGCTCCAGGCACTGACCCTGGAACTGTCGAGACCCCCTAGCTCAGCTCACCTGAACCGCGGGAGCCTCCCCGCTACCCGGGGAGGCGTCGGCGCCCTGCGGCTCCCGCGCAAACAGCACGGCCAACGCAGTTGTCACCGGCATCGAGAGCACGAGCCCAGCGGCACCAATCAGCGTGCGAACGACTTCTTGGGCAATCTGCTCGGACGTAATGAGGTCCAACAGGTCCCGCGGGTAGGTGTAGATCAACAGCAGCACTCCGAGCATCGCCCCCGCGTAGGCGAACACGAGGGTGTAGATGCTTGACGCAATGTGGTCCCTCCCGATCCGCATCGCCGCGAGGTAGAGTCGCCGCTTCGTCGCCTGTGGGTTGAGCTCACGCATCTCCCACACCGCCGACGCCTGGGCAACCGTGATGTCATTCAAGACGCCGAGCCCGGCGATCACAATCGTTGCGGTGAGCAGGTCGTTCATGTTCAGGTCGGGCACCGCCACCAGCAGGCTCGCGTCCTCGGTCGAGGCGATCCCGCTGAAGCGAAGCCACCTCGTGGCCCCAAAGCCCGCCGCGGCGGTGAACAGGATTCCAAATATCGCCCCGAAGAGTGCGGCCGTCGTACGGTGTGAGATTCCGTGGGCGAGGTACAGCACGAGCGTCATGATGCCGATAGAGGCAGTCACCGCGACAAGAACGGGAGGCTTGCCGGCGAGCACGGCGGGGAGCACAAACGCGACCAACACCCCGACCGCCGCCGCCACGCCGACGAGCGACAAGGCACCACGCCACCTCCCGACGCCGATAACGATGAGCGCGAACACAACCGCGATTGCGAGCATCTTCCCGCTGCGGGGGTAGTCGTAGAAGTAGTACTGCGTGGTTTCGGATTCCGCCGACCCGCTCGTGATCACTCGCACTCTGTCGCCCTCCTGCGGGGTGACTGGGTGGGTGTTCATGTGATCGAGCGTGAAGCTCACGGGCTTACCGATAGGTAGCGTCGCGCGCACCTCAAAGCACTCCCCTGCTCGCTTCCCGTCGGCGGCCTCATCTCCGGGCGCCGCTCCGAACCCGGGCCCACCCTGCGCGCAAGGGGCGGCAACGACATCTGTGACACGGACGGTGAGGATCTGGCTCCCGCCTGGACCAACATCGCCGTGGATCGGGACCTGCTCCGAGTCTGGCCAGAGCGCGGCGGTCGCGAGCGACGTCGCGATGAGGATGGCCCCAACGATGGCGCCAAGCACCGCATGCATCCGCCAGCGCCCGCCGCCGCGCACCTTCGCCAGCCACTTGCCTGCGAAGCTGCCCGCTGCGCCGGCGCTAGCCCGCATGAGTCGGGCCCGCCTCGCGCTGGCGGGCCACTGAACACTGGGACAAATGGAGCAAAGCGCGGCATCTCATGCGTTAATGATATTGGTTTTCATTACTTGCCGGCGCCTGTCGGGCGCGTTTCGCAGCCAGCCGCGGTCGATTGGACCCGCAAACAGATCGAGCGCCCCGGGGGTACACCCCGGGGCGCTCGACGAGCCGTCAAATTACCAGATGCTCACGCGCTCCTCGGGCGCGAGGTACAGCTTGTCGCCAGGCTTCGTCGCGTACGCCTCGTGGTACGCGTCGAGATTCTTCAGGATCTGGTTGCAGCGGAACTCGTTCGGCGAGTGCGGGTCGATAGTCAGGAGCCGCACGACCTCAGCCGGGCGCGACTTCTGCTGCCACGCCTGCGCCCAAGCCAGGAAGAAGCGCTCGGCACCAGTGAGACCGTCGATGACTGGCGACTCGGCACCGGCGAGCGAGCGCAGGTACGCCTTCCACGCGATCTCGAGGCCCGACAGGTCGCCGATGTTCTCGCCGATCGTGAGCTCGCCGTTGACGGTCTGGCCGTCGGCACCCTCGGGCGAGAGCTCGTTGTACTGGCCGATGAGCGCCCCGGTGAGCTTCTCGAACGCCTCGCGATCCTGCTCGGTCCACCAGTCGGTGAGCTTGCCGTCACCGTCGTAGCGCGAACCCTGATCGTCGAATCCATGACCGATCTCGTGTCCGATGACGGCGCCGATCGCGCCGAAATTCGTCGCCGCGTCCCAGGTCACGTCGAAGAACGGGGGCTGCAGGATCGCCGCGGGGAACACGATCTCGTTCATACCCGGGTTGTAGTATGCGTTCACCGTCTGCGGAGTCATGAACCACTCTGTCGCGTCGATGGGCTTGCCGATCTTGCCAAATTCGCGCTGGAACTCGTACTCTGCCACGCGCTGCGAGTTGCCGACGAGGTCGCCCGCGTCTGCGGCGAGCGCCGAGTAGTCGCGCCACTTCTCGGGGTAGCCGATCTTCGGGGTGAACTTGCCGAGTTTCTCGAGCGCGCGCTCACGCGTGCCCTCACCCATCCATGACAGCTCTTTGATCGAGTCGCGGTACGCCTCAATGAGGTGGCCGACGAGCTCGTCCATTGCTGCCTTCGAGTTCTCGTCGAAGTGGCGCTCGACGTAGATGCGGCCGACGGCCTCACCCATGGCCCCCTCGACAAACGAGACGCCGCGGCGCCAGCGCTCGCGCTGCTCGGTCGCTCCGGTGAGCGCGGTGCCGTAGAAGTCGAAGTTCGCGCGCGACATCTCCTGCGTAAGGAGCGCAGCGGATGAGCGGACGATCGACCACGCGAGCCAGGCCTGCCACGCCTCGAGCTCGTCCTCGACGAGCAGCGAAGCGAGCCCCGCAAGCGCGTCGGGCTGAGCGGCGACGACCTCGGAGAAGGCCGCCTCTGGGGCGCCCATCGCAGCGATGTATGACTGCCAGTCGAGCTGTGGTGTGATCTCTTGCAGGCCGGCGAAATCTCGCAGGTTGTAGAGCTTCTGGATGTCGCGGCTCGCGACGGTATCCCAGTGGCTTGCGGCGATGCGCGTCTCAAGGTCGAAGGCGAGCTCGGCGAGGCGCTCAGGGTCTCCGGCGGTCTTCGATCCGACGCCGGCGAGCGTGAGCATGCGGGCGATGTGCGCGCGGTACTGCTCGCGAACCTCGGCGAACTGCTCCTCGCGGTAGTACGACTCGTCGGGCAGCCCGATGCCGCCCTGCATGACGAAGAGGATGTAGCGCGCGGGGTCGCCCGGGTCATTGTCGATGAACATGCCATAGAAGCCGCCGAGGCCCTTCCGCTCGAGCTCAGCGGTCACCCGTACGAGCTCGGGGATCGACGGGACGGAAAGCGCCCTGTCGAGGTCTGCGCGAATCGGCTCCGCTCCGAGAGCGTCGATCCGCTCCGTGTCCATGAAGCTCGCGTAAAGTGCGGCGACCTTGTCGGCCTCCGCGTCGGCGCCGCCCTCGATGAGCCCTGCCGCTGGCGCCTCGGTGCCTGTAATGATGTCGCGCACCGCTTCCTCAGCGTTCTCGGCGAGCACGGCGAAGGAGCCGTAGCGGGCCTTGTCGGCTGGGATCTCGGTTCGGTCGATCCATTTGCCGTTCATGTGACGGAAGAGGTCGTCCTGCGGGCGCACCGCCGGATCAAGTTCGGAGAGGTCGATGCCGGACTTGCCGGGCGCTGCGTTGCTCATGCACTCAGCCTAGCCGGGGCGCGCGAGGGCGCGACCGGCGTTCACTCACAGCGATCCGTCTGTGAGTGAACGCCGACGATGGTCAACAGCAGCGGGATCCAGGGTGAGCGTCTTCGTCTGCGTAACGCTCACGCCAGAATTCGCGCTCGGTGAGCACTGCGGCACCCGGGTGCGCGCGCCCAGCGTGGGCGACATAGGCCGCGTAGGCGCCCTCACCCGTGAGCTCGTGCAGGTACTTCAGCGCGGCGCGTAGTCTGCGGCGCAAGCCGCTGCCGGGGCGGCGCGCTGCGCGACTAGTGCTGCTGAACATCGGGCCTCAGCTCCTCGGGCAGCGCGTCCCACTCTGCCTGCAGCTTGCGCTCGCTCGGGGTTGCAATGAACCCTGCTGGCCCAAAGGTCCGGCTCGGCACGTAGGGATCCTCGGTGTCGACGACCTTCCCAGTCCGGTACGAGCGAATAACAGCGGCAACCGCGGTGACAATCACGATGATGGCGAGCGTCACGAAGACGATCGACAGCACGCCCTGCACCATTGTGTTGCGCACAATTGCTTCGAGGCTCTCCACTGGGCCGAGCGACGTGTCGCCTGCGGCGAGCGCATCACGGTACTTCACGTGGTTCGCGAAGTACCCAACAGCTGGGACCGGCGAGAAGATCTTGTACAGGGAGCCAGTAATCGTGACCACGGCGATGAACGCGAGCGGCGCGGCGACGACCCACAGGTACTTGAAGTTCTGCTTCGCGGCGATGATCGCCATCACCACAGCGAGCGCGATGGCTGCCAGCAGCTGGTTCGCGATGCCGAACAGCGGGAACAGCGTATTGATGCCGCCGAGCGGGTCTGTCACGCCCATGAGCAGGATCGCGCCCCACGCAGCAACCATGATGAGTGTCGTGAGCCACACGCCTGGTCGCCACGAGTTGTCGCGGAACTTCGGGGCGAAGTTGCCCATCGTGTCCTGCAGCATGAAGCGAGCCACGCGGGTACCGGCGTCGACGGCGGTGAGAATGAACAGCGCCTCGAACATGATCGCGAAGTGGTACCAGAAGCCCATCATTGCCGGGCCGCCAATGACGTCCTTCATGATGTTTGCGAGGCCAAGGGCGAGGGTTGGAGCGCCACCCGTGCGCGAGACGATGCTTTCCTCACCGACAGCCTGGGCCGCTGAAGTGAGCATCTCGGGGGTCACGTCGACGCCCGCGATGCCGAGCCCCATCACGAACTCGACCGCGCCCTCGACGGTGCCGCCTGTCGCTGCGGCTGACGAGTTCATCGCAAAGTAGATGCCCTGATCGAGGGTGACTGCGGCGACGAGCGCCATGAGCGCGACGAACGACTCCATGAGCATGCCGCCGAACCCAATGAATCGGGTCTGACGCTCCTTCTGCACCATCTTGGGTGTCGTGCCCGAGGCGATGAGCGCGTGAAAGCCCGAGAGCGCTCCACACGCAATCGTGACGAACAGGAACGGAAAGATGTTGCCCGATACCACTGGGTTCACCTCGGTCGCGGCGAACTGGCTGACCCGCGGCGCCTGCACCAGCGGGTTCGCGATAACGACTGCCGCGGCGAGCAGCACGATCACGCCGATCTTCATGAACGTCGACAGGTAGTCACGCGGCGCGAGCAGCAGCCAGACGGGTAGCACGGCGGCAACGAAGCCGTAGATTGCGACAAACCAGGCGAGCGAGACCTTATCGAGGGTGAACAGGGCTGTGCCCCACTCGGTGCCGGCGACCCAGCCACCCGCGACGATCGCGACCATGAGCAGCACGAAGCCGATGATCGAGATCTCGGTGATCTTGCCTGGGCGAATCCAGCGGAGGTAGACGCCCATGAAGAGCGCGATCGGGATGGTCATGCCGACGGAGAAGACGCCCCACGGGCTTTCGGCGAGAGCGTTCACGACGACGAGGGCGAGGATCGCGACGATGATCACCATGATGAGCAGCGTGGCGATGATCGCGGCGGTGCCGCCGACGCGGCCGAGCTGGTCCCGGGCCATCTGCCCAAGCGACCGTCCACCTCGGCGGGTCGAGAAGAACATGACGAGGTAGTCCTGCACGGCGCCTGCGACGATGACGCCGACGATGATCCATATCGTGCCAGGAAGAAATCCCCACTGCGCGGCGAGCACGGGGCCGACGAGCGGGCCCGCGCCGGCGATCGCGGCGAAATGATGCCCGAAAAGAACGTTGCGGTGCGTGGCAACATAGTCCTTGCCGTTCGCTTTGTACTCGGCCGGCGTCGCGCGGGTGTCGTCGGCGTGCACAATCTTCGCTTCAATGAAGCGCGAGTAGAACCGGTAAGCGATGAGGTAGGTCGCGACGCCAGCGAACACGAACCAGATCGCGTTGATGGTTTCGCCGCGCGAGAGCGCAAGCATTGCCCAGCCGATGGCGCCGATGAGCCCGATCCCGACCCACAGCGCGATCTTCAGGCCGCGCTTGTTGCGCGAGTCCGCCGCGATCTCGTCCGCGGTCAACGCGACCGGCGGAAGCGGCGGGCTGGAGTCGTGTGCCTCCGGGGTCGCTTGGTGCATTGAGTTCATGTGCATCCCTACTTTCATCATTGATTTGGCTCTGCATGTGCCATCAGGCACGACTATTCCCCCAATGTCTCCTCACCCTAATAGGCGGATCGGTTTCGCGGTACCCTAGCCGCATGCCGCCGAGCGAGTTCCCGTTGCGCAGCACCATCGACCGCAGGATCGCAGCCCTCGCTCTCCCGGCGCTTGGCGCGCTCATCGTCGAGCCCATGCTGCTCACCCTCGACGCGATCTTCATCGGGCACCTTGGCGCCGCGCCCCTCGCCGGGCTCGCGATCGCAAGCGCGATCCTGCAGACCGCAGTCGGCCTCATGATCTTCCTCGCCTACTCGACGACGCCAATGGTCGCGCGCAGGCGTGGCGCAGGCGACGTGCGCGGCGCCGTGCAGGCGGGCATCGACGGGCTCTGGCTCGCGCTCGGGATCGGGATCGTCGTCGGCGCGGCGCTCTGGCTGGTGAGCGCCCCAATCGTGCGGCTCTTTGGAGCCGACGCGGCGACGACGGACCAGGCGCTCGCCTACCTCACCGTGTCGTGCCTCGGGATCCCAGCAATGCTGCTCGTATTCGCCGCAACCGGGCTGCTCCGCGGTCTCCAGGACACCCGCACCCCGCTCTACGTCGCGACGATCGGCTTCTCAGCAAACGCGCTGCTCAACTGGTGGTTCATCTACGGCCTCGGCTGGGGCATCGCCGGAAGCGCGTGGGGCACAGTCGCCGCGCAGTGGGGCATGGTTGCCGTCTACATCGCAGTCGTCGCGCACCACGCGAGACGCGCAGGCGCGAACTGGCTCCCCCACCGCGACGGGCTGTCGCAGGCTGGCCGCTCCGGCGGGTGGCTCTTTGTTCGCACGCTCGGGCTCCGCGCCGCGTTCCTCGCCACCGTGTTTGCCGCCACGAGCCACGGTACCGAGGCGACCGCCGCCTACCAGGTCGTCTTCACAATCTTCTCGACCGCAGCCTTCGCGCTCGACGCGCTCGCGATCGCCGCCCAGGCCCTTATCGGAGACGCGCTCGGCTCGCGGGACGCCACCCTCGCGCGCAGGATCGTTGCGCGCTGCATCTTCTGGGGGCTCGTTGCGGGCGCTGTAATTGGGGCGGTGCTCGCGCTCGGCAGTCAGGTGATCGGGCGGGCGTTCACGAGCGACACCGGGGTCCTCGAGCTGCTCCCGCCCGCCCTCATCGTGCTTGGCATCTCGCTCCCGCTCGGTGGGTTCGTGTTCGTGCTGGACGGCGTACTCATGGGAGCAGGCGACGTCAGGTATCTCGCATGGACAAGCCTCGTGAACCTCGCCGTCTACCTGCCAGTGCTCTGGCTCGCGACCTCGCTCGTACCGACCGGCACCGCCGCGCTTGTGGCGATCACCGCGAGCTTCATGATCGCGTTCATGCTCGCCAGGGCGACGACGCTCGGACTGCGAGCCAGGGGCGGACGGTGGATCGTGCTCGGCGTGTAGCGGTCTGCGCCACACCTCGCCGCGACCGCCACCGAAACGCCTAGAATAGTGGGGTTCAGCCGCAGCGCGGTCACCTTTTTCGTCAGGAGCACTGTGGCTGCCAAAGACTCGCCTCCCTCCCCGTCGAGGTGGACGTTCGGCGTGCTCATCGTGTTCACGATGTTCGGCTTTGGCTTTGGCAACTGGCTCGCCCGAATCCCTGCAGTTCGCGACCGCCTTGACGCGAGCACATTCGAGATGAGCGTGATCGGGCTCACGCTCGCCGCGGGATCGCTTCTCGGCCTCGTGTTCGCCGGCCGCACGGTGACATGGCTCGGGCCCCGCCAATCGATTCTCTACGGGGCGCTCGGCCAGGCGCTATTCATGCCGCTTGGCGCCACGCTGCTGTGGTTTGGCATGCCGATCCCTGGAATGCTCGCACTCGCGTGCTTCGGGTTCTTCTTCAGCACGAGCGACGTCGCTATGAACGTGAGCGGGGCAGCAGCCGAGCGAGCACTCGGAAAATCGCGCATGCCGATCCTGCACGGCGGATACAGCTTCGGCGGTGTGAGCGCGATGGGCGTTGGTGCGCTCGCCGAGATGCTAAAGATTCCAGTCCCCGTGCATCTCGCCGCCGTCTTCATCGTCATCATCGCTGGCGTCCTCGTGGCAATCCGCAGCATTCCGGGCGTCGAGCCCGTGGAACCAGCTGCCGAGCCGGTGCCAGTCAACACGAACACCGGCCCCATCCAGCTGCTCGCGAATCCGGCAGCCGAGACGGCGCCGCCCAAGCACACAAGTTACAACCCGTGGCGCGACCCCCGCATCATCGTCATCGGCTTCGTGGCGATGAGCCTCAGCCTCACCGAGGGAACCGCGACAGACTGGCTCCCCCTCGCGCTTGCAGACCACCGCGGCTTCTCGAACTCCGCGGCGGCGCTCGCACTCGGCGTCTTCTTCGTTGCGATGCTCACAACCCGCGCGGCAGGCAGCTGGCTCCTCGAACGATTCGGCCGCGTCTGGATCCTCCGAGCGAGCGCGATCACCGCCGGCGCAAGCATCGTGCTCATCAACGTGCTTCCCTTCAGCTGGGCAGCGTACATCTGCGCCGGGCTGTGGGGCGTCGGCAGCGCCCTCGGGTTCCCGATCGGCATCTCGGCCGCCGCCGATGACCCGACAAAGGCAGTACGCGGCGTCGCGACCGTCTCGGCAATCGCCTACGCTGCATTTCTTGTCGGGCCGATGGCAATCGGCCTGCTCGGCGAGCATCTCGGGCTCTTGAACGCGTTTCTTCCGCTCGTCGCATTCCTTATCTTCGTTGTCTTCGCAGCCGGGGCCGCCCGCGAACCCGGCAGACAGGCAGGCAGCACCACAACCGGCTAAACTGTCACGGTGCGAATCGTGGTTGCTGACTGTTCCGTTGACTATGCGGGTCGGCTGTCGGCCCACCTGCCGCGCGCGAAGCGCGTACTGATGCTGAAGGGCGACGGTTCGATCCTCGTCCATTCAGACGGTGGCTCATACAAGCCGCTGAACTGGATGAGCCCTCCGTGTTCGCTCGAGCCGCTAGAACTCGACGACGACGTGCGCGAAGCTGGCATCGTCGAACAGTGGCAGGTCACGCACAAGAAGACCGCCGACAAGCTCGTGGTCTCGCTGTTCGAGATCATCCACGACTCTTCCTACGATCTCGGCGTCGACCCCGGCCTCATCAAGGACGGCGTTGAGGCGCACCTACAGGAGCTCCTCGCCGATCAGATCGACCTACTCGGCGACGGGCACTCGCTCGTGCGCCGCGAGTACATGACGGCGATCGGCCCCGTCGACATCCTCGCCCGAGATTCGGCGGGCGTCTCGGTCGCTGTAGAAATCAAGCGCCGCGGCGAGATCGACGGCGTCGAGCAGCTCACCCGGTACCTTGAGCTCATGAACCGCGACCCGCTGCTCGCCCCCGTGTCGGGGGTCTTCGCGGCGCAGGAGATCAAGCCGCAGGCGCGCACGCTCGCTGAGGATCGCGGGATCCGCTGCCTTGTGCTCGACTACGACGCGATGCGCGGCATGGAAGACAAGAACACCCTGTTCTAGCCGCCTGTCAACGGCCTCTATTTGGCACACGACTCCTCCCGTCAGCTCCCGTCTGACGAGAGATGATCCCCGCACCTCGTTTCAGCTAGCCTGAGAGTGTCGTTGTGGATCTCGAATTCGCGCGTGCTTGCCGCGCAATGAGTGGGTACCATCGGAGGCATGAGCTACACGCCACCACCGCGGGTCGTCTATCAGCAGCCCGTCCAGCCGCCAGTTCCGCCGCCTGTCAACGGCATGGCTGTGGCGTCGCTCGTGCTCGGCATCATCGGCGGGCTCATCGGCGTGTGGGCGCCGTTTCCGATCTTCGGGATCATCGCGGGGGCCATCGCGTTCATTCCCGCCCTGCTCGCGATCATCTTCGGGCACACGGGGCTCCGCACGTCCAAGCGCACTGGTGCAGGCCGAGGGCCGGCGATCACCGGACTCGTGTTTGGCTACGCCACACTCGCGATCATCATCGCTGCGACACTCTTCTGGGGTTCAGTCATCGCGTTCGGCACAGACTCGGGCATGAGCACGTCGTTCTAAGTCCCCCAGCGCTCTGGCCTGACCCGGCCAGAGCACCGCAGCCGCGTTAGTCCTTCTCCTCGGGGGACATACCCATCAGGAAGCCAACGACGGCTCCGATGCCGATGCCGACACCCGCGCCCCAGCCGACCCAGCCGAGCTGCGCGCCGATCACACCACCGATCGCGCCGAGAACGGCGACGCTCCCAACCATCCAGATCGTCGCTTTGCGCTTCGCGGGGTCGCGGGAATCGTTGTTCTCCATGTATCAACCGTAACGCGCGGCCGCCGAAAACACCCGTCGCCTCCCCCGTGGCCCATTTCCGCGGCCCCTGCCCCGAAACATATTTGCCCCCGCCACAGGGCGGGGGCAAACAAGTTCATCATGCCTGAGGCACAAACTCGGACTACTTGTCGCGGAGCTCGTCCTTCACTTCGTTGCGAGCCTTCAGGGCGTCGCGCTCGGCCTCGGCGCGCTTGACGTCAGCCTCTGCGCGAACCTCGTCGGCTTTGTCTTTCAGCTTGTCGACGCCCTCTTCGACGGCGTCTCCGACCTTCTTCGCCGCCTTGGCAGCGTTGTCCTTTGCATCTTCAAGAAAACCCATTGTGTTCCCCCTTCGTTTGCTGCGGTGGGTCACCAGTATTTCGCGGCTCCCTGAAAGAAAACGCCCCGATTCGCCGCAACTTTCAGACAGATTTCAGTTGGATCGCGCTATCTTTCGCGAGCTTGGAGGCCACCGAGGATGATGTCGATGCCGCCGTCGAACGAAGCCTCGAGGTCGATCCCCGTGGCAGCTTCTTGACCGCTTGCGTCGTCGAGCAGCGCCCCAAACTCGGCCGCCTGTGTGTGCGTCTGCGTCGACTGCGCGTGGCCGAACGTGTACAGCAAGAGGGTCCGCGCACCCTCAACACCAACGAGCTCGGCGAGCCGCCGCTCGATCGCCGACGACCCGAGCCTGAACGCCTCGACAGTAGCGACCACATCGGCGCCGTCACGTACCGAGAGCATCGCGCGCCGCAGCGAGACGCAGAGTGCGCGCGGGTCGGAGGAGTCGAGGCGTACGCCGCGCAGGATCTCGTCAGCCATGAGCGCTAGCAGGCTCTGTTTGTTCGGCACGTGATGATAGAGCGCGCTCGGCTGCACCTCGATCTCGGCGGCGACACGTCGCATCGAGCACGCTTCGAGCCCCTGCGTGGCGAGCACACGAAGCGCCGCGGCGACGACATCGGCTCTCGTGTTGCGCATCAAGCCATTCTATCTGTAACCTGAACACCGTTCACCAGAACACTGTTCAGGTTTGATTTTTTGGGAGTCCTCATGACCGCCACACCACCAGCAGCCTCAGCGCGGGGGCGCCGTAGCACCGCGACAGACCTCGCGCTCATCGCGAGCTTTGCCGCTCTCATCGGCGCGTGCTCGTTCTTGCCCGCAATTCCGATCGGCGTCGTCCCGATCACCCTCCAGACGTTTGCCGTCATTCTCGCTGGCGCCGTACTCGGCTCGACACGTGGTGCGCTCGCCGTGCTCCTCTGGATGGCTGTCGGCATCATTGGTCTCCCAGTGTTCACCGCCGGTGGTGCTGGCCTCGCCCCGTTCGCAGGCCCCTCGGTTGGCTATCTTGTTTCCTTCCCAATCGCCGCGTTCTTCACCGGATTCATCGTTGAGCGGCTACCCCGTCAGCGAATCGCGACGAGCATCCCCATGATTTTCATCGCCGGCGCCCTGGCGTCGATCCTGATCACCTACCCGCTCGGAGCGCTCGGCATGGCGTGGCGCGCAGACCTCACGTTCGGCCAGGCGTTCGTCTTCGGCCTCTCGTTCATTCCCGGCGACCTGTTGAAAAACGTACTCATGGCGATCGTCGCCACCTCAGTCCACCGGGCGTTTCCAGAGCTGTTGCCAGCCCGCGGTCGCGCCGCGGCGACACCGGCGGCGACCCCCACCGCCTCCAGCGCCTCCACCACCGCATAGGATCGCCTGGTGATCTCGTTCAACCAAACAAGCGTCGTCTCACACGACGGCGCCACGATCCTGCATCCGTTCTCGCTCCAGCTTACGGAGCAGCGGATCGCGGTCATCGGTGCGAACGGATCTGGCAAATCGACCCTCGCCAGGCTCATCAACGGCCTCGTCGAGCCAACCTCAGGTGTAGTCACGATCGAGGCAGCCGACACCTCGGCTCCACCGCTTGACACCGTCACTGACGGGGCAGCCGTCCGCCGGGCCGTCGGGTTCGTGTTCACCGACCCGGCCGCCCAGCTCATCATGCCGACGGTCATCGAAGACGTCGAACTCTCGCTGCGCCGGGAGCACCGCGACGCGGCAGAGCGCAGACGGGCCGCGCTCGCCGCGCTCGCGCGCTTCGGGCTCGACGGCTTCGCCGAGCGGAGCGTTCACGCGCTCTCGGGGGGACAACAGCAGCTTCTCGCGATCGCGACAGTGCTCGCGACAGGGCCACGGATCCTCGTCACCGACGAGCCCACGACCCTGCTCGATCTGCGCAACACCCGCATCATCGGCGACCTACTCACGTCGCTGCCACAGCAGGTTGTGATCGTCACCCACAACCTCGAACTTGCCGCGCGAGCTGACCGGGCGCTCGTCGTGGATCGCGGTCGCATCGTCTATGACGGCGAAGCGGCGTCGGCGATCTCGCACTATCGCGATCGCGTGGCGGCGGCGTGAGCATCGCCTCGCCTCTCGGCGCCTACATCACGCGCCCGGGACCGCTTCACGCACTCCGGCCGGGCGCGAAACTTGTCGGGCTCTTCGCCTTCGCGATCGCGATCATTGCGGCTCCTGGCTGGATCGCCGCGCTCGTCGCACTTGCGATCGGCATCACGCTCGCGCTCCTCGCGGGGCTCCGATGGCGCGACTTCTGGCGGGTCGCTCGGGCATTTGCACTTATCGGGGTCCCGCTCTTCGTCTTTCAAACGTGGAGCTCGGGCTGGGAACGCGGCATCGAGGTCATCGCCGACATTCTCGCCCTCATCTTCGCCGCGAGCGCAGTCACCGCGAGCACCAGGGCGAGCGACATGCTCGACACGATCTCGTGGGCCCTCACCCCACTCGCGCGGTTCGGCGTCGACACCGAACGCGTCTCGCTGACGTTCTCGCTCGCCATTCGCATGATTCCGACGGTTCAGGATCTCGCGCGCGACGCGCAGCAGGCCGCCCGAGCTCGCGGCCTCGACCGCAGCCTTCGCGCCCGGACCGTGCCGCTTGTGCTCCGCACCGTCTCCCAGGCACAGCTCACGGGTCAGGCGCTCGCTGCGCGGGGCATCGGCGATGAGCAGGCCCCGTAGGCTAGAGCCATGGCTGAATCGCACGAGATCCCAGAGGGCGTCGACGAGAACTACGAGAACGAGGCTGCGCGAGCCGCGCTCGTCGCGTTCACTGCTTCGCCAGACTACGAGCACCTCGCCACGTTTCTCACTGCGCTGCGCGAGGGCTACCTTGTCGTCGACGTGACGGGCACTTCGGCGAAGAAGAAGGGCCCAAGGGTCCGCACCATCCGGTCGACCAAGGGCCAGCTCGTGCTCCCTGTGTTCACATCGATGGCCGAGCTTCGCGCGCTTGCCCCCACCTCGGGTGGAGCTGAACTCAAGGGCGCGATCATGCCCGCACGCGCGGCGTTGTCGCTCATCACAGCAGACCGCTTCGTCGCTGCCGAGTTCGACAAAGCGTCGTCCTCGCTCGTGTGCCTGCGGAAGTTCATCATGATCGTGCTCGGCGACGACGAGATCACCGCCGAGTCACTGCAGGCGTAACCGCGCGTGCAAAACGCCCCCTCTCGCGAGGGGGCGTTTTGCGTGCGCGGGGGACGTACCCCCGCTTCGGCTGTGCCGTTACGTGTCGTTACTTGCCGACGCGGAACGCGCGTACGACCTGCACGACGCCAAGAACAACCATCGAGATTCCGAGCAGCCACCACAGCGTCACCGCGCCCATGAGCGGGGAGAACATCAGCGTGATACCTGCGATCACCGAGATGATGCCGTAGATGATCGTCCATACCTTGTTGTCCGACTTCGACGCGGTCGCGAATGCGAGGATGCCCTCGAACAGCCAGAGAATGCCGACCATGATCGAGAACATCAGCGCGGTCACAACACCAGCGAACATGAGGTTCGACATGATGATGACGCCACCGACAACATAGAGGATGCCGAGCAGGATGTGCCCGACTCGCGACCAGCCTCCGAGCCCGCGCGAGAAGATCGCCGTGCCGAAGTACACGATGCCAGTGACGATGGCGTATGCGCCGATGAGCGCCGCGACGAGCGTCAGCGTCACGCCGGCGGAAGTCTTCGGCGCGAAGATCACAAAGAGGCCGAGAACGATGGCGATGAGACCGCCAACGCCGAACAGCACGCGTGCGCCGTCAGTAGCCCGTTCCTCGACCGGGCGCTCCTGGGTATCTGTTGCAGTCATATTCGATGCTCCTATCAGCATTGCTCGCGCCCTCAAGCGGGCGTATGTACTCACCTTCTCACTTTTCGCGCGCAAAGTGGTGAATTTTCATGACCGAATTGGTGGGCCATGACTGTAGGTTTTCTTTTAGTGGGCTATGCATTTTATGGCGGCGACACGGCCCGAATCGATCCGCAGAGCAGTCTCGCCAACACCGCAGCGATAGGCTTGTGAAACGCTCGGCCCCAGGGCCGACCCACACTCGAAGGGGATGTCATGAGCACCGGATCGCACGGCGACGTGCAACTTGAAAACGAGCACTTCCGCGTCACCCAGTGGACGATCAAGCCCGGTGGCGTCATCCCGATGCACCGCCACGACTTCGAGTACGTGGTGATCCCGCTTGTCACAGACACCATGCGGGTGACAGGGACCGACGGCAGCGTCTTCGACGCGACGCTCGAGCACGGTGTGAGCTACACCCGGCCCGCGGGCTCGGAGCATGAGGTCTCGAACCCGTACTCAGACGCCGACATCGTCTTCGTTGAAGTGGAGAAGCTCGCGTGAGCGCGCTCATCATTCGCGCCGTTGACCCCGCCGAACGGGCCGCGTGGGAAGCCACGTACCGCGGATACCGCGACTTCTACGAGAAGGAACACGATCCAGCCGTCTTCGACACTGTGTGGGGCTGGCTCCACGACCCCGCCCACGAAACCCGCGGCCTTGTCGCTGAGCTCGGCGGCGAAATCGTCGGTCTCGCACACTACCGCCGATTCGCCCGGCCGCTCGTCGGCTCGACAGGCATCTATCTCGACGACCTGTTCACGACCCCGGCGGCGCGCGGCAAGGGTGCGGCATCGGCCCTCATCGGCCGGCTCGAAGAGATCGCGCGCGACGAGGGTGCGACGCTCGTCAGGTGGATCACTGCCGACTCAAACGCAACCGCTCGCGGACTCTACGACAAGCTCGCAACGCAGACGCCCTGGGTTACCTACGACATCACTGTCTAGGAGATCTCGATCCCCGCGCGCAGACGCTCGGTCCCCGTTGTAGGGCCGGTAAAGCCGTGCGGCATCGGGTGCCCTGAATCGTCGACGGCGACGAACACGATGCTGTCGAGCCGCAGGATCTCCTGCCCAGTAACCACGTTGTCTACACGGCAGCTCAGCGTGATCGAGGTACGGCCGAACGCAACGACGCGGTACTCGAGTTCAAGAAGGTCCCCGCGATTGGCTCGTCCGACGAAGTCGACCGCCGACATGTGCCGCGTAACAAGGTCTGTGGTGCCGAGCTGCACGACAGCGACAATCGCCGCCTCTTCGTCAACCCACTCGAGTAGGCGGCCGCCGAACAGTGCGTCGTGCTGATTCAGATCTTCCGGCTTCACCCATTTGCGTACGATGTCCCTGTGCCCGCTCATAGCTAAAGCCTAGGCGACGGCGCTGCCAGCCCCGGCCGTAGACTGAGGGCATGGTTGTCTTCGCAGGAATCCTGTTGCTCGTAAACGCCGCCTACAACGTGATCGTGTGGCCTCGGTTCTGGACCCGCGTAGCTCAGGACCCGCGCGCTCGCGACGAGCAGGGCCGCGCGACCAAGTTCCTCACCGTGCACGCAGTGCTAATTTCGATCGCACTCCTCATCGCCGCGGTGTCTGCTGTGGCGGGCGTGCTCGTACTCACGGCGGGCTAACCGCCCGGCCCCTGACCGACCCGACCGTGCCGCGCCCGGCACGTCAGCGCCCGACTCCACCGTGCCGCGCATTTGGAGGTGGCAGTTGTTGTCGCTTCAGCGGCCGCCAGGCGACAACAACTGCCACCTCGCGACCTTGCAGCGCCCCAGCGCCAGGGTCCCGACGACTGGGGCCGCACGAGCCAAAGGGCCGTGGGCCGCAAGAAATCGCGGCCCACGGCCCTGCCAACTACGTCGCGCTACTCCGCTTCGTCGTCGGCGGCGTTCTCAGCGAGTTCACCCGCGTCGCCACCAGCGTCTTCCGCGGAGCCCTCGTGTCCAGATGCGGTGTGCGTGGCAGGGCCGAGGTGCGATGCACCGCCCTCACCGACCCAGCCGTCGCCCGGGGTTCTGGCTGGATCAGAGTCGTGATCCGGCAGTGCCTTCTGTGTTTCTTCAGCCATAGTCGCTCCCCTTTCAGCGGTGAAACGTGTGCCACAGAGTCTACGCAGCTTTGGGCGGCACAACCAGGGCTTTCTCCGAGACGCGCGATCCTCAGCGCAGACTAATAGGATGGCGGGATGAAGCGGATCCTGACCTACGGCACCTTTGACCTGCTCCACTGGGGCCACATTCGGCTCCTGAAGCGCGCGCGAAGCCTCGGTGACTACCTCGTCGTCGCCGCGTCGACCGAGGAGTTCAATGCGGGCAAGGGCAAGAAGACCTACCACGACTTCGAGACGCGCAAGAACATGCTCGAGGCCGTGCGCTACGTCGACCTTGTCATCCCCGAGGACTCGTGGGATCAGAAGATCGAAGATGTCCGCAAGTACGAGATCGACACTGTCGTCATGGGGGGCGACTGGGAGGGCGACGAGCGCTTCGAGATCCTTACCCCCTACTGCAACGTCGTCTACCTCGACCGCACCGAGGGCGTCTCGACAACCAAGATCAAGCGTGACCTTGGCGTGAACTCGTAGCAATCGAGCGCACGCCGCAGTTGCGGCGTGGAATGCGCAAGCGGCCGGCAATCCATTCGATCAGGATCGCCGGCCGCTTCGCTATCTCCACGCCGTTTGCCGGGGAGGCTAGAGCACCTTCGAGAGGAACGCCTTCGTTCGCTCACGCTGCGGGTTCGTGAGCACCTCGACGGGATCACCGGATTCGACGACAACGCCACCATCCATAAACACGAGCTTGTCGGCGACCTGCTTCGCAAACCCCATCTCATGCGTGACGACGATCATCGTCATCCCGCTCTCCGCGAGCCCCTTCATCACGTCAAGGACCTCACCGACGAGCTCCGGATCAAGCGCGCTCGTTGGCTCATCGAACAGCATCAGCTTCGGGTCCATCGCAAGCGCCCGCGCGATCGCGACGCGCTGCTGCTGGCCGCCAGACAGGTGCGCCGGATAGTAGTCGTGCCTGTCGGCAAGCCCCACCCTGGCGAGTAGCTCCATCGCGCGCGACTGCAGCTGGGACTTCGAACCCTTCTTCAGAAGCGTCGGCGCCATCATCACGTTCTCGAGCGCCGTCTTGTGTGGGAAGAGGTTAAATCGCTGGAACACCATGCCGATGTCGCGGCGTTGCTTCGCCGCTTCCCGTGGCCGCATCTCGTAGATCTTGTCGCCGTGCTGCCGATATCCGACGAGTTCGCCGTCGACCGAGAGCCTACCTGCGTTGATGGTCTCGAGGTGGTTGATGCAGCGCAGGAACGTCGACTTGCCTGAGCCCGATGGACCGACAAGGCAGAGCACTTCGCCGCGCGCAACCTCGAGGGAGATCGACTTCAGTACCTCGTTCGAACCGTACGACTTCGAGATTGCCTCGGCCTTCACCATCGGCGTCGTCGTGAGTGTGCCGGTCATCGTCCGCCTCCCCCTGTTCCGGAGTGCGGGGGCACGATGCTCGTACGCCCGTCACTTTCGGTGTACGTCGGGTGGTCGTTCTCGACCTCGCCGACGACTGTGATTGTCTCGGTCGCGACGCTCGGGCGTTGTACGTCGGGTCGCTGCCCGACTCCCTTCGCGAAGTGTTTCTCGAGGTAGTACTGGCCCACCATCAGGATCGACGTGATGACGAGGTACCAGATCGACGCGACGATGAGCATCGGCACGGGCTGGTAGGTGACTGCCGCGATGTCGCGTGAGCGGGTGTAAAGCTCAAGGGTGAACGGAACTGCTGTGACGAGTGATGTCGTCTTCAGCATCGAGATGACCTCGTTGCCTGTCGGGGGGATGATGACGCGCATCGCCTGCGGCAGCACAACACGAGTCATCGTATGCCACCACCCGAGCCCCAGGGCGGTCGCAGCCTCGTCCTGCCCCTTGTCCACCGCGAGCAGGCCTGCGCGCACGATCTCTGCCATGTACGCAGCCTCGTTCAGCGCGAGACCGATGACCGCGAGCGTGAAGAAGCTGAGCAGCTCCTTCGTCGCAATGGTGACCACGGCGTCAGTGAACGGGATTCCAAGCTCGATCGACTTGTAGATCGCCGGCACGAGACCCCAGAACGTGAGCTGGACGTAGACAGGGGTGCCCCGGAAGATCCACAGGTAGACCCAAGCCACCACGCGCACCACCGGGTTCGGCGACAGCCGCATCACGGCGAGTGCGACGCCAAGCACGATCGCGATGATCATCGAGTACACAGTGAGCTGCAGGGTGTACCCGATTGCCGACACGATCCGCGTATCGAAAACGTAGGTACCGACCTCTGCCCAGTTGTACACGGGGCGGTTTACCGCGGCGTCGTAGACGAAGATCCCGACGAGCACGATGAGTACGACGGCGAACACGGTCCGCCACGGGTGTCGAAGCTTGATCGCTTCGATGGGCGCCGGCTCCGCGTGTTGCACGGGGCCATCGGCTGGTGAGTGTGTCATCTCTACACTTCCTCGGTCATTGAATAGGGCGGCCAGCGTGTGTCACTGGCCGCCCCTGCATCCGGTTACTAGTTCGCCCCGGCGTTGATTGTTGCCTCGTCGAGCGCGCCGGACTCGATGCCCGCGCCCTTGAGGATCTCAAGGTAGGTGCCGTCGTCGATGAGTGACTGCAGCGCGGCCTGGACAGCCTTCGTCATGTCGCTGCCCTTCTGCGTCGCGAAGCCGTAGGGAGCCGCGTCGAACATCTCGCCAACAGCCTCGAGCTGATCGCTGAGCTTGCCAACGGCGTCGCCCGTGACCGGCAGGTCGGCCGAGAAGGCGTCAGCCTTGCCATTGATCACGGCGTTCGTCACCTCGGGCTGGCCGTCGAACGGCAGGATCTCGATCGCGTCCTTACCTGCCGCCTCGCAGGCCGCGGACTTCGCCGGCAGCTCGTCCGTGTGCTGCACCGTTCCGGTCTGGACGGCAATGGTGAGCCCGCACGCGTCGTCGGGGTCGATGTCCGAGCCAATCGGCGCCGCCCACTGCGAGCCGGCGTTCAGGAAGTTGACGAAGTCGACCGACTTCTGGCGCTCGACGTTGTCCGTGAACGACGAGGAGCCCATGTTCAGCACGCCCTCTTGGATGCGGGGAATGATGCTGTCGAACCCGAGGATCTCCCACTTCGGTTCGAGGCCAAGCTTCGCGGCGACCGCCTCGGCGAGGTCGACGCCCCAGCCAATGGGCTCGCCGTTCGCATCCTTGTACTCGTTCGGCGGGTACTCGGCGTCGGTGCCGATCGAGAGTGCTCCGGAGTCCTTGACGTCGGCGGGAAGCAGCGCAACGGCCGCTTCATCTGCCTGAATTGTCGAGGCCGTTTCGTTGCCGCCGCTGGTCCCCTCCTTCTCGGCGTTATTCACGCAGCCAGTGAGCGCGAGCGCTGCCACTGCAGCAAGGGCTGGGAGTGCGTAGCGAATCTTCATCGATTCCTCCTTAGTGAGGGTGGGGTATTCAGACAGTGAAACCTCGAAGCCGAGTGTAGCGAGCTACACCACTTCGGATGTAGCCAGAGTATCTATCCGGCTCCATACCCGGACTGGATCATGGGGTTTTGTTGTCGAACTGTGTCGGGGAACTGCCGACACGCCATGCCTGGACTGTGAAATACCTACGATTCAAACAAGACCCCGAGATGACGCTTTCCGCAGCGCCTCTTCCTTCGAAGACGCACCGAGCTTCTTGTACACCGACCGGAGCTGACTTTTGAGAGTATTCAGAGTCACAAAGAGCGTGTCGCTAATCTCCTGGCGCGAGAGGCCGCGGGCCAGGAGACGCAGCACCTCCAGTTCCCTTCCTGTGAGCAGTTCTCCCTGATTCGGAAGCCGATCCATATAGGTCACGGATACCTTGGCGAGCTCTGGCCACTTAGGGACGTGCTGCTCCCCGAGCGCTCTCAGCTCAGCCGAGAAGTACGTCGCTTCATGCGCATCCAGTGGCCGGTCAAGCTGGCCCACCTCCTGAAGCGCGTTTACGGCGCTGGCACCGTCCCCCTGCGCAAGGTAGGCGCCAGCGAGGATCGACACTCGCCAGATCTCCATTCGTCTCAGGTGCACCGTGTGCTGCCTGATTTCTCTGGCCAGGGCGATGGCCTTCTGCGAGGTGCCCGTTTGAGCCTCAAGCAGGGCGCTCATCACCCGGGTCAGTACAACACTTTGATCCGCCCGCGCCAAGTGAGTCTTGGCCTGGCGCAACGCTCCGGTCGCAATGTGATTGGACGCCTCGGCGAGGGCCAGTACGCTGCCCGAATAGCCCTCCCCGTCCGTTCGCGCGAATGGAAGCTTCGCCAAATGCTCAAGCCTTCGCGAGACGCGAGAGTACGCACCAGCCACTTCAAGAACGCGGTACTCAGCGTGGATAAAGAAGGGCCACATCTCTCCAATATGGGATTGGTCAAGCTCAGAGAGGATGCGGATGCCAACGACAGGATCTTGTTCGACCATCACCTCAACGAGAGCTACCGTCACATCAAGTGAGGCTTCCAGCCAACTCGCAGTGCGAGGGGTCGAGGCTGCGCGGGCCACTAGATTAGCCGCAACGACAGCGTCCCCAAAGGTCGCATGAATCAGTGCTGCCCGGGCGAGCGCCTCACGATGCAAGAACTCCAGGCCAGGAGTCGTCGCTCGCAGCTGGGCTTCCTGGAAGCTTGTAAGCGCTGCGGTGAAGTCGCCGGCGAGCATCTCAGTGATTCCTCGCTGCACGGCGACGAACTGCGGCCAGCCGTCACAGGCGTCGCGCAGGGGGTGGATGGTCGCGGTTCCCTCGCGGAGCCCCTGGCTGTGGCGCGCGGCCGCCTTCGGGTGCCCCTTCAGCCGAAGATCGAGCATATACAGAAGATGTGCTTTGGAAGACAGCGCGGCAGAGCCACGGTGCCCGACGCCGTCAGCCACCGCACCGATACGCAACCGCCGCGTCTTCAGCGGCGACAAGAATAGCTGCAGCACCTGCGCAATGTCGCTGAGCATCGGATCGGCGGCGACAGTCGCATTGAGAATCCGAAGCAAGCGCGCCGGGGGGACATAGAAGCACAACACGAGCCCGTGCTCGTCTACGAGCGTGCGCACCGTTCGGTGGTCTCCGTCGTCAGCAGCCGCGAGAAAACTCCGCACGATCTTCGTCACGTTAGCGGAGACGCCCCCACAGGTGCATTCACTCCCCATCGTCGCTCCTCATCGACACAGGCCGCGCCCTGGCCCGTTGGCACGTCACCCCTGTGCGCGTCGAAGGTGAGCATACTGCTTATTGGCCTTCTCTCGTGCCCAGTGAAGACGCCCGCACGGATGATTCCGTCCGGCGCATCGCAAACTTCCAGGTGAACACGCGGACGAGTGAGGAATTGGCGGGATTACGCCAGCGATCGGCGGATTGCGGCATCGCAACTCGTGGAGGGTGATCCGAGGGGTGAAACCCTCGCGAACGCTACACGGCCGCCCGGGTGCGCGTGCGAGAGTGATGACCGCACTGAGGGGGAGTGCGCACTCGCCAGTCGGCAGAGAGCATCTTGCTGAGCCCGCAATACCGATTGCGGACTTCAGTCGCGCGCGCCGAAATCGCCCCCACAGGCTCTCTTGCCACTGGTAGTAAAGGAAACATTTTGAGAATCACAAAGGTACCGCTCAGGGACAGGTTGGGGGCTCCCGGAGTCCTCGGTCTGCTGCTCGTCGCGCTACTCACCCTCGGCTCCGTTTTCACGGCGCCCGCGGCCAACGCAGCCACAACCAACGTGTCGATTACCAACGCACAACTCGACAAGAGCTCGGCGGGCAGCGGTGACAAGATCCGCATGTCATTCAACTGGGCCGTGCCGGATGGGGCGCAGCCAGGCGACACCTTTACTATCGTGCTCCCCACCGAGGTTCGTCCTGCGAGCACCGCAAAGTTCGATCTTGAGCGGAGCCCGGGCGAAGTTGTGGCTGAAGGCAGGTGGAGTGGCAATACAGCTACCTTCACCCTTGCCGAGTTTGTGCGCGGCAAGCAGAACATTCAGGGAAGTGCCTATTTCTCCCTCGCATGGAACCGCGACAACGTGAACACCATCGACGGCGCCGACTACGACCTCCACTTCACTGGTACAAGCTCGTGGACGCTTCCGCTCACGCTGCTTCCAGATGGCCCCGCCGGTACTGGTCAGAGCAACTCGAAAGTCGGCTGGTGGCTCAGTGACGATCAGGGGTCAGTAACCCCGAAGGGTCAGCTCGGTTGGGTTGTGTACCTCAATACAGGCACGTCGACTCCGGTCGATCCGACGATCACCATCACGGATACGCCCGGCGCAGGCTCACACATAGACCTCGACTCGGTTGAGGGTTACCTCGACAATCAGCCCCTCCGGAAGGAGCGCTACTCGGTCTCGCACCTCGGCGAGCACGGCGTCTCGATCACTCTTGTCGGCAACTATCCCGGCGAGCAGGCTGTCTACGACGGTGAGAACATTTACTTCCGCTACGCGAGCGACCTGCTGCCCGGCGAGAAGGGAGTCTTCACGAACTCCGCCACGATCACCGGCAACAGCGATAGCCCCCAGCATGTGACAGCCGAGGTTCGCCGCGATGGAGCCGGCGGCGACGGTAGCGGCAACCAGCCACCTGAGAAGAAGGTCGCTCCCGTCGCGCCGACCGTCACCCAGGCCATCTGCACCCAGGACGGCACAGCGACCGCCCCGACGGTCACCGTCGCAGAAACCGCAGGTGTCA
>NZ_JBIBVH010000006.1:170060-187703 GCF_043080205.1 Leucobacter sp. NPDC015123
TGGCGACATGAAGGCCGGCTCGACCGTCACCGTCACCGCCACAGCAGACAAGGGCTACACGCTCACCGAGGCTGAAGGCTGGACCCTCGCCGCGGACGGCCGCACCGCAACCATCGAGATCACCCTCGAGGCGGTCTCCTGCGACCAGCCAGTCGCTCCCGTCGCGCCGACCGTCACCCAGGCCATCTGCACCCCGGACGGCACAGCGATCGCCCCGACGGTCACCGTCGCAGAAACCGCAGGTGTTACCTACACGACCGCGGGCGACATGAAGGCCGGCTCGGTCGTCACCGTCACCGCCTCGGCCGGCACGGGCTCCTTCCTAACGCCTGCCGAGGGCTGGACCGTCTCTGCCGACAAGAACACGGCTACGATCAAGCTCACCCTCGAGGCGGTCTCCTGCGACCAGCCCGTCGCCCCGGTGACGCCAACCGTGACCCAGGCGATCTGCACCGAAGACGGCACAGCGACCGCCCCGACGGTCACGGTCGCAGAAACCGCAGGTGTTACTTACGAGGTTGCCGGTGAGGTGAAGACGGGCTCGACCGTCACCGTCACGGCAACCGCCAATGAGGGCTCGTTCCTCACCGAGGCCGGGGGCTGGACCCTCGCCGCGGACGGCCGCACCGCAACCATCGAGATCACACTCGACGTCCCGAAGTGCACCGCCAAGACCCCTACAACCACTCCACCACCGATCAAGCCGGGTGCTGAACAGCACACTCCCCCAGCAGCACACTCCCCCATCGCTGCAACCGGCTTGGCGAGCGCACCTGTCATCCTCGGCAGCGCTGCACTTCTCGTACTCGTTGGCCTGATGGTTGTGGGCGCGCGCCGGAAGGCGTAGTCACGGCCGGCTCACACGGCCCCGCGGTGTAGCCGCGAACGCGTGAGGCGCAACGGCACCAGGTGGGTTCCGCTCTCTTCGGAGGGCAGAACCCACCTGTGTTTCTGCGGCGACACGGCAATACCGGCACGAAATGAGAAACGCCCCTCACGAATGTGAGGGGCGTTTCTCGTGGCGGAGGATAGGGGATTTGAACCCCTGAGGGCGTGAACCCAACACGCGTTCCAGGCGTGCGCCATAGGCCGCTAGGCGAATCCTCCTTATCGGCACGGCGAACCGAACCAACGCCGACAAGTCTAGCGTGTTCGCGGCGCACCTCGCGCCACGCGCTTCTGGGAGGGAGCCGCAAGTGCGCGCTGGCCGCACCGTTTCATCGCATCATCACGAGAACCGCGGCAGACCCAGCCGCCCACAGCCACAATCGGCACTTTCAATTGACTCCAAGTAAATTGTCAGGAGAGTCGCCCAAATTGGCGGAATTCCGCCCATCTCGCCACGCATTGCGCGCCAAAGCAGACCAGAATCCGCCCAACAATCCCCGCCGAAGCTTGAATGTAACGGAAACGTAACGCATACTGGAAAGGTTGCAGGCCCACCGGTCTCGCAATAATCAACGTTTTGGAGTCTCTGAGTGCCATCACCCGCCAAACCCTTTGTGGTCTCGCTCGTTGCAGCTGTGACCTTCGCACTGGGAGCAGCCCCCGCAGGCGCAATCGAGACTGAAGAGTTCACCGCAGCAGCAGCTGCACCGACGATCTCTCTCACGACGCAAGCCCTGAGTACCGACACCGGAACCGCGCCGCTCGCGCCGATCAGCTCGGTACTCGCGGAGTCCGAAAGTGCGAACAGTTCTGCAGCGCACGGCTTCGATGTTGACGCGGCAATCGCTGCGGCAACCGCCGAACTTGGAACGAGCCGCGCCACCGGCTGGGGAGCCCCCGGTGAGTGCATCGTTTCGGCTCAGCGCTGGATCCGCGCCGGTGGCGGCGCCTGGACCGGCGGCGGCGATCCCGTCGCGAACTACGCTGGCGCACTCCGACTGTCACCGACCGAGGCGCAGCCCGGCGACGTGATCCAGTACGAGCACCTCCAGTTCCCGACCTCGTGGGTCTCAGGCGTGCACACAGTGCTCGTGACCGGCGTCAACGACGACGGCACCTACCAGATCATCGAATCCAACAACCCGACGGGCTCCGGCTACGTGCAGGCCGACGAGTCGTGGGTACCGAAGCCTCCGGCAGGCTTCCAGGCAGTGGCCTGGCGCTTCTAAGCGCTACGAGCATTCCGTTCACACACCGGGGCTACGGATCCGGTGTGTGAGCGTATCTACTAACGC
Organism: Leucobacter sp. NPDC015123; assembly: GCF_043080205.1. Classification (NCBI taxonomy): domain Bacteria; kingdom Bacillati; phylum Actinomycetota; class Actinomycetes; order Micrococcales; family Microbacteriaceae; genus Leucobacter; species Leucobacter sp. NPDC015123. The sequence continues at coordinate 172,244 of NZ_JBIBVH010000006.1, forward strand.
CCGAGGACGCCTTCATAGAGCTTGACCATCGCTGCGGTCTTCGCGGACTGCAGCAGTCGATCTCCGGCCGCCGCCGGCACACGCAGCTCTGCCGGCCGCTTCGCGATCTCGGACACCGCTGCCCGCAACGACTCCGCGAGCGCCGAGACGCTTGCGTCCGCTGCGAGCCATGCGGGTGAGACGGCAAGGTCTGTGAAAATGTTCTCGTCGCAGAAGATCGTCGGCGTACCGAGCGCCGCTGCCTCGTACGGGGTGAGGCCCTGGGTTTCGAACCCGATCGACGTCTGCACGAGCGCGTCGGCTTCACGCATCGCTGCGAGCGCGGCTTCGTAGGGCACGGGCCCCGCGACGCGGACACGATCTTGTAAACCGAGCGCCACGATCCTTCGCTCGACCTTGCTAAGGAGCAGGCCGGCACCGTGGAGCGCGACATCGGCGTCGACCCCCGACTTCCCGAGCGCCTCGACGAACTCGAGCACCCGCTTCTCGCCGCTCATTCGCCCGAGCCACACGAGCCGAGGGCGCGACCGCTCAGTCCGCTCGACAGCGCGCACTGCGCCAATGACCTCGTCGTCGACCCCGCCCTGGGTGACCTCGACGCTGCGGGCGACTCCGTGTTTTTCAAGTTCCGCCGCGAAGTGCCCGGATGGCGCGGTGACGAGCGCGGCCCCGGCGGTGAGCTCGGCGAGGTAGCGCCAGGCTCCCGGGGCGCTTGCACGAGTCTCGGCACGCTTCTGCCGTGGGACCCTGCCAACGGCACACCGCCGCCAGGCGCGCAGGCCCGCGAACGCGATGGGAGCGAGCGGGGTAACTGCCCGCGTGCCCTCGTCGACGTTGTTGTGCATCGTGAACATCACTGGCAGCTCGTGGCGGCGCGCCGCGCGTAGCCCGATCATCGCTCCCCAGAAGTCACCCTGGATATGCACGAGGTCGACTGGACCCGCGCCAGCAGCTGCCCGCGCTGCGAGCGCCCTGTCAAGCGCGCGATCACTGCGCCGCCCAGGCAGGGTGATTCCGTACTCGCGGTCTCTCGTGATCGACGTCGATGGCAGGTCAAGGTAGGCGGCACGGTCTGCTGGCGCGACCACATAGCCCCGTCGGTGAAGCGCCGGCGCGGCAATGCTCACTGTGTGGCCGGCACGCTCAAGGAACTTGCGCTGGAGACGCAGCGCGACCTGCACACCGCCGAGCGAGTCGGGGTGCTGGTCGGTGACGATGAGCACGTGCATAGCGCGCGCTATGCGACTGGAGTGCCCCGGTACAGGGACTCGAAGGTATCCAGGGTGCGGTCGATGTCGTGTGACTGTACCGCGGTCAGCGACTCCTGCTGCATTCGCTCGTACTCTGCCGCGTCTGCCGTGAGTACCTTTGTCAGCGCGTCTGCGAGCTCGCGATCGTTGCCGGCCTGGAACAGGTAGCCGTTCTCACCGTGGTGCACGAGGTGAGGCAGTGCCATCGCGTCGGCAGCAACGATCGGCAGGCCGGAGGCCATTGCCTCCATCGTCGCGATCGACTGCAGTTCGGCGATCGACGCAATCACAAAGACCGAGGCATCGGTGAGGTGGCCGCGCAGCTCCTCGTCTGTCACACGCCCGGTGAAGTGGACGCGCGAGGTGAGCCCGAGCTCGGCGACAAGCTTCTCGAGGTTCTTGCGCTGGTCGCCGTCGCCGACGATCGTAAGCGTCGCCTTGAGTGTCTCGTCGAGCCTGTCGAGCGCGCGGATGATGACGTCGATCTCCTTCTCGAGCGTCACTCGCCCGACGAAGACGAGCTTGTTCTGCTCGCGCGGCCCGACAATCGCGGTGTAGTCGCTCGCACGGAGTCCGCAGCTCACCGGCAGCACACCGCGGCGGTATGTGTTGCGCTCCAGGAAGTCAGCGGCGCGCCTGGTCGGCGTCGTGATCGCTTTCGCTCGCCTGAGTACCCTGTCGGCGTCGCGCCAGCCCCAGCGCACGAACAGCCGCTTGGCGCGCTCGGGGAGCAGCGTGAAGTCGAGCACGTTCTCGGGCATGACGTGGTTCGTCGCGACGACCCGGATCCCGCGCTTTGCCCCCTCGTGCGCGAGCGCCCTGCCAATCACAATGTGCGACTGGATGTGGATGACGTCGGGCTTCACCTGGTCAAGGATCTGCTTGACGTAGTGCCGCGCCCGCCAGGGCAGCACGAACCGCAGCCAATCGTGCGGATACCAGCGCCAGCTCGCGATGCGGTGCACAGTCATCTGCTCACCCTCAATCGTTTCGCGGAATGCGCCGACGGTTTTGTGCTTCTTCGAGGGTGCCGCGACGTGCACATCGTGCCCCCGCCGAACGAGGCCTGCGGCGAGTCGCTCGGCAAAGCGCGCGGCACCATTCACGTCTGGCGCGAATGTGTCGCAGCCGAGGAGAATGCGAATCGGCGTGCTGTCGGAGCTCTGGGTCACGGTGCGTTGTCGTCCTTTAACTGCATAGGGGTGGGCGAACGACTCAAGTGTATTCTGCGCACCCGGTGGGACCCTCAAGGATCGCCGACCCCACCGCTTCGGTCTGCGCCGCGCCGCTCGAAGCCCACCCTGGCCAGGATCGGGGCGCGAGACATCTCGCCTTGATACGTACTTTTCTACCGGGTATCTTTGTGCCTATGCGCTTGCTTTCTGGAGCTTATCTCCCGACCCAGCAACCCTAGTAGGGTGCCCCGATTCCATTCCCCCGCCGCCCAGGTCATCGGAGCGCGCATCCGTGACGCACGGCTGGCACTGGGAATTTCGATGGATGACCTCAGTCACCTCGCGGAGCTCAGCCTCACCAGTGTCGGCAAAATCGAGCGCGGCGCGCAGAGCCCGTCGGCGGAGACGCTCGTCAGGCTCGCGACAGTCCTCGAGGTCGACGCGGGGTCGCTCATCAGCGGCCTCTCGTCACAAGACTTCGGGCAGCGGACAAGGCTGTACACGGCCCGCGACTTCATCCGAGAGCAGCGGGCTCGCGAGCTCGGCGCCGACGCAACCAGTGACGATGGGATCGGTGGCGACCAGGCGGGTAGCGCAGACGCGACGAACGCGAGCTAACGGCTACTTGGCGTCGGCCTCGCCATCGAGCGCCGCATCCTCAGCGACATCGTCAGCGGTTCGGTCGCGATTACGCCATGCGTAGATGCTCTCCGATGCTTCTTCGCGAGGCTTCGAGAGCAACAGGATCGAGAGCGATACTCCAATGAGCGCTGCAAGCACTGCAGCGACGATGCCCGAGACCATCATGGTGAGGCCGAGCGCGAGCCCGAGTGCGTACAGCGCGGCAAAAGGCACCGCGAAAAACAGCAGACGCAACACAATGTATGTGGTCCAGGCTTTGCGTTGTTCACTCACAGCGCCGAGTCTACCCGCGCAGACTGAGCACTCTCACTCCACTCCCTGAGGCTCGCCGGGTAACATGAGGGCATGGTCAGGTTCATCATTATCGGTGCCGTCATCGCCGTTGCGTTCACGCTGTATTCACTCGTTGACGCCGCGATGACAGACCACACCCGCGCCCGCGGAGTCAGCAAGCCCGTGTGGATCGTCATTATCGTTCTGCTGCCAGTCGTTGGCGCGGTGCTCTGGCTCATGATTGGCAAGGGAAATCCAGCGACCGGGCCGGGGTCCAAGCAACGGCTTGCCCCCGACGATGACCCGCGGTTCACAGGCCGCCAGCTCTCCGATGCTGAACGCGACTCGCTGCGCGACCTCGAGGCTCGGCTCAAGGAGCTCGACAACGAGACGTTCCCCGGAGAGGAACGTCAGGGCGAGGGGACCGGCGAGGACAAGGGTCAGGATCAGGATAAGACCCGGTGATGACCGGGCCGGCCCCCGCATCGATCTTTGCAGTTGAGCTGCTCGCGGGGCTCATTCGCCGCGGCGTCTCAGACGTCGTCGTCTGCCCAGGCTCGCGCTCTCAGGCGCTCGCACTCGCGGCTGCTGCGGCCGAGTCGGCTGGCGCGATCCGGCTCCACGTGCGCGTTGACGAGCGTTCTGCCGCATTCTTCGCGCTCGGCCTCGCCCGCGAGACGGGTCTGCCCGCACCGATCATCGTCACCAGCGGCACCGCCGTTGCCAACCTCGCACCAGCAGCCTACGAAGCCAGCGAGGGCCGTGTTCCATTCATCGCACTGACGGCCGACAGGCCCGCCCACATGCGCGGCACACGCAGCAACCAAACAACCTCACAGCTCGACATGTTCGGCGCCGCAGCCAGGCTGTCGCTCGATGTCGAGCCACCGACATTCGGGCCGACAGGCGATATCGGGCGCGGCCCCGATGCTGATCCTGATCGTCTTGCGTCCCGCGCGCTTCGTGCGGCCCTCGGAGCCGAGGGCAACGCTCCCGCGGGGCCTGTCCAGCTGAACCTGCAGTTCATCGAGCCCCTGTCAGGAACGGCAGGCTTCGAGCAGATGATCGCGGCCGGCTTCTCGGCCGCTAGCAGCGAGGGCGCCGAGACACGGGCTGCGCTCTCAGGGGCCTCCGGCGACCCCGCACAGCGCGATGCGCAGGGCGGGGCCCGGGAGACGGTTGCCAGTTCTGATTCGGCGATCGCGGGAACATACGTTCACGCCGACGACGCCCTCACTGTAGTGATAGCCGGAGCCGGTGCCGGCGACACTGCCGAGCAGTTCGCGCGCGACGCCGGGCTCCCTCTCCTCGCCGAGGTCGTGAGCGGTTCCCGCTTCGGCCGCGAAGCCATCACCGCGTATGCGGCGCTCATCGACGCCCCCGAGATCGGCGGGCTCACCGAACGCGCCATCGTCTTCGGCCACCCCACCCTCACGCGGCAAATCCCAGCGCTGCTGAAACGCGAAGACGTTGAGGTGTTCGTCGTTGACCCACACACTGGCGACAGCTACGCTCCAGCCGCTGGCGTCCACGTCGTGCAGACGGCTCGAGTGAGCGCCGACCACGACCCACGCACGCACAGGCGCTGGCTCGGCGCCTGGGTGACCGCGGACCGCGCTCTGCAGCAGGCACGCAGCACCGTGCACGAGCCAGACCTCGATGCCGCACGTGAGACAGGCTATAAAGAGCGCAGCGCGTACGCGCGCGCCGAGGTCGCAGTCAAGAAAGAGCCGATCACCCGCGAGCTGCTGGTGGAAAGCGTGTGGCGGGCAACGTGGCCTCACGACCGGCTCGTCATCGCCGCGTCGCGGCTCGTGCGCGTGCTCGACGGCCTGGCACCAGCCCGCAAGCTCGTCGTGCACGCAAACCGCGGGCTCGCGGGCATCGACGGCACGATCGCGACAGCGCACGGGATCGCCGTCGCGAGCCAAACGGATCCGGATCCAGCGCGTGCTGCCGGCACAACCCGCGTGATCATCGGCGACCTGGCCACGCTGCACGACGCCGGCTCCTTACTCCTTCCCGATGCACCTGAGCTGCGTCCGCGGCTGCAGCTCATCGTCGGCAACGACGGTGGCGGGACGATCTTCGACAGCCTCGAGGTCGCCGGCACGACGACGGCAACAGATTTCGAGCGCGTCATGCGCACGCCGCGGCAGGCGGACATGCGCGCGCTCGCTACAGCGTACGGCTGGGAGTACACGCGTGTCGAGACGAGAGGCGACCTTGAGCGCCTGCTCACGACCCCGGTCACCGGGCCCACGCTCGTCGAGGCCCCGATCGCCTAAGGCGACCAGGGGACCACGGCAGCAGCAGCTCTGGCGAGCCAGGGCCCCAGGCCATACAGTTGCACTACGGCAACGGCTGCCTGGGCCGCTGCTCTCTGCGATCAACAACGGAGGCGACATGGCGAGCGAGTTCTGGGATGACGACGTTGCAGACCTCCTTCGAGTTGGCACAGGGTTCGACCTGAGCGCGGTCGACCCTTCATCAACGCCAGGAACGACAGCAAGCAAGAAGGCCGGGCAAGCCGAGCTCGCGGCCTCAGCACAGGAGCTCCGAGAGCTGCAGGAACGCCTCTTCGCCCAGAGCAGGGCCGGGGCTCGCGAGCGCGTACTCGTCGTGCTCCAGGCGATGGACGCTGCCGGCAAGGGCGGCATCGTCAATCACGTGTTTGCACAACTCGAGCCACACGGGCTGCAGCTCACCGCGTTCAAGTCGCCTACCGACGAGGAGCGCAACCACGACTTCCTCTGGCGTATCGCACCCCGTGTACCCGGGCCAGGCGTCATCGGGCTATTCGACAGGTCGCACTACGAAGACGTGCTCATCCAACGGGTACGCGAGCTTGCGCCCGCGGATGAGATCGAGCGACGCTACGGCGCCATCACCGAATTCGAGCGCGGGCTTGTGGGGGACGGCGTGCGGATCGTGAAGATCATGCTGCACGTCTCGCCGGAGGAACAGGCACAGCGCCTGAGCGACAGGCTCGCCGACCCCGCCAAACACTGGAAGTACAACCCAGGCGACGTCGACGAGCGGCAGCTCTGGCCTGAGTACATGCGTGCGTTCCAAGTCGCCATTGAGCGCACGAACACCCCAGACGCTCCGTGGTACGTCGTGCCAGCGAACTCAAAGTGGTACGCGCGCGTCGCGGTGCAGCGGCTGGTAATCCAGGCGCTGCAGGGCATCGATCCGCAGTGGCCAGACGCCGACTTCGACGTTACAGCCGAGCAGGCGCGTCTCGCGAAGACAGCGGGGCTTCGCTGGCCGTAGCGGGGCGGCTCCGGGGCTACGCCCCGAAAGCCTCCGTGATCGGGCGGAACTTCGAGACGGTTTCGCCGAGCTCGTGCTGCGGATCCGACCCCTCAACGATGCCGCCGCCTGCAGTCGCGACGATGCGGCGCGCGGGCACCTCGTCCCCGCCTGCTGTCCGTTGTTCACCGACTGCGTCGAGCTGTGCGCACCTGAGGGCGATGACCCATTCCCCGTCGCCCGCAGCGTCAATCCATCCCACGGCGCCCGAATAGCGCCCGCGGTCAAAGGGCTCAAGCTCAGCGATCATTGCGACAGCGTCGACCGTGGGCGTCCCGGCGACTGCAGCCGTCGGGTGCAGTGCGTCGACGAGCTCGAGAGCGGTCGCCTCTGCCCCGAGTGCCGCACCCAGGTCAGTCGCAAGATGCCAGACGTTTGGTAGCTGCAAGGCGAACGGTGCGTCGCTCGTGCGCAGCTCGCTCACATGCGGGGCGAGCGCCGAGACGACGCTCTGCACGGCGAAGTCGTGCTCGTGCTGCTCCTTGGCTGAGCGAAGCAGTTCGTCGCGCGCCGCACGGTCTCGAACTGCATCCTCGGGGTGGCGCGCTCGGGTGCCAGCAAGTACCCGTGCCGAGACCGCCCCGCTCGTCGACCGGACGAGCGTCTCAGGGCTCGCCCCGACGAGGTTGTCGACGGCGAACGTCCAACAGTCGAGGTAGCGTTCGCTCAAGCGCTGCAGTGGGACGCGCAGATCCTGACCCGGGCGAAGCTCGCCTGCGACCTGGCGCGATAGCACGACCTTCTCGAGTTCCCCCGCAACAACCCTGTCTGTGGCCTCGCGGACGCCCGCCAGGTACGCCTCGATCTCACTGCCCCCGGCTGCACCGCGCACGCCGCTGGAATCTGCCGGCAGAAACTCGACGCCAGCCCAGGTAGCGGCGTCGAGCTCACGCTCTGCTGGCAGCACTTCTGCGGCCTCGCGACCAGCGCCAAGCTGCGCGGTACGGCCGAACTCAGGGCCTGCGGCGAGCGCTGAAGCGCCAACCTCCGATCCTGAGGAGGGGTCACTCACCGCCGTCACCTCAGTCACCCAGGCGGTTCCCCGATGGCGATGGATCAGCAATCGAGGAACTATGAGCACACTCTCAGCCGCGCTGTCGTCGGCAAAGGCGAACGTGCCGAACGCCACGAGCCCAGTGCCCGGCATCCCGACCGGATCGTCAACAACAGCCGCAGCCGCGATCTCGCGCCACGCACGCGACGCGGCCACAAAGCGGTCAGCACCAGTGAAACTCAGCCGCAAGACCTCGCCAACGCCCACACAGCCGCGGTCTCCGCGGTTCCAGTACAGGGGCGACTCCGGGTTCGCAAAAGCGAGCAGATCTGGCAATTCGCGGAGCACTCTCGTCACCGCAGAGAGCCTCGGAACTGCCCCCGTCGGGCGGACGGTCACTTCGGTCATCACCATGCCAATCTACTCGCCACCATCTGCAAGCATCCACAGAGGTACAACCGGCTACGATGGAACGGTGACTCGACCAGACACCACAACCAAGCATGCGACGGATGTTTCCGCCATGTTCGACGAGGTCTCGCCCAAGTATGACCTCCTGAACGATGTGCTCTCTGTCGGCAATTCTCGCCTCTGGCGAATTGCCACTACGCGGGCAATCGCTCCACGCAAGGGCATGCGGATCCTCGATCTCGCAGCTGGTACTGGCACTTCGTCCGCTGCCCTCGCCGCACACGGCGCGCACGTCACGGCCGCAGATTTCTCAGAGGGCATGCTCGCAGAGGGCCGCCGCCGCAACGCCGGCAATGACCTCATCGAGTTCGTCTGGGCAGACGCGACGCAGCTGCCGTTCGACGACGACAGCTTCGACGCAGCGACAATCTCATACGGCCTGCGCAACGTCTCGGAGCCCAAGCAGGCGCTCGCAGAGATGGCCCGTGTCGTAAAGCCAGGCGGCCGAGTCGTGATCGCCGAGTTCTCGCGGCCGAGCTCTGAGGCCGTGAACTGGGCCTACACAAAGTACAACCGTCACGTGCTCCCCCGCGTCGCTGGCATCATCAATCGCGACGCCGCGGAAGCCTACAAGTACCTCAACGAGTCAATCGAGGCGTGGCCTGCGCAAGAGGAACTCGCGAGCTGGCTCCGCGAGGCGGGGCTCGAGCGCGTCGCATACCGGAACCTCACGCTCGGGATCGTCGCACTACACCGCGGCTTCGTGCCGCGGTCAAAGCCCGCGGCCCCTGCTACGCCGGCCGCAGCACAGCCGGCCGCAACCAAGCCGGCCGCAGCCAAGCCGGCCGCAACCAAGCCTGCATCAGCCAAGAAGCCCGCCGCACCGAAGAAGTCGGCGGCCAAGCCGGGTTCAGCTGCAGGAGAAGCGGCCGAAAGCGAGACCGGGAAGAAACCGGCGACGAAGACGTCAGCACAGAAGCCGGCGGCAACGAAAAAACCCGCAGCAGCGAAAAAACCGGCCGCGAAGAAGCCCGCAGCCGCAAAAAAGACCGCCGACGCGAAGAAGCCCACTGCGAAGAAACCCGCGGCGAAGAAGCCCGCAGCTGATGCCGCTACCGAGGCCACCGCGACGCCAACTACGAAGTCCGAGACGAACAAGCGAGGCCACGAGTGATCCGCCAGAGCACGGCTGACACCACCACCCAGGCGCTGCCGATGCGCCTGTTCCGCAGCGCGGAAGATCGCCGTCAGGCGAAGGACCTGCAGCGGGAGCTTGACCTCATCGAGGCAACGCTCATCGAGAACCTCGGATTCGCCTCGGCTGTCGCCGACGCCCCCGCCCGCTACCTCGCTGAAGCCGGCGGCAAGCGAATTCGTCCGATGCTCACCGTCCTCACCAGCCAGCTCGGCGACGGCCCGAACGAGCTCGTGCGTCGGGCGGCAGTTGCCGTCGAGATGACACATCTCGCATCGCTGTACCACGACGATGTCATGGACGACGCCACGCTTCGGCGCGGGGTTCCCGCCTCGCAGGTTGTGTGGTCGAACTCTGTCGCGATCCTCGCCGGCGATCTGTTGTTTGCGCGCGCCTCGTCGCTCGTTGCGGGCATGGGCGAGGACGCGATCCTGCTCCAGGCCCGCACCTTCGAGCGCCTGTGCCTCGGCCAGCTGCACGAGACAGTCGGCCCGCAGCCTGAGGACGAGCACATTGCTCACTACATTCAGGTACTTGCCGACAAGACAGGCGCCCTGATCTCGACTGCCGCCCGCATGGGTGTCATGTTTGGCGGCGGCTCTGCCGAGCACGCCGACGCAGTCACCGAGTACGGCGAGCGCATCGGCGTCGCCTTCCAACTTATCGATGACGTCATCGATCTATCCCCGAAGAAGGATCGCACCGGAAAGCGTGCGGGCACCGACCTGCGCGCGGGCGTCGCGACCCTTCCGCTCCTTCTCCTTCGAAACCGCGCCGCAGCAGGCGACGCCGAAGCGCAGGCGCTTCTCACCCGCATCGACGCGGGCGTGAAGGCTATCGCTGAGGGCGCCGATCTGTCGGTCATGGATCCAGAGGTTGACGCACTCTACAACCACGTAGTGACGCGTGAGACCGAGGCCACCGCCAAGCGCTGGGCCGACGACGCAGTCGCGGCGCTTGACGTGCTGCCGAAATCGCCGGTGAAGCGCGGGCTTGAGCGCATGGCGGAGTCCATTGTTTCGAGGGAAGGGTAGTTCCGACAGTATGAGCAAGATGCGCCTGGCAATTGTGGGGGCCGGACCGGCAGGGATTTATGCTGCGGACCTGCTGCTGAAAGCAGAACGCGACTTTGAGGTCGAGATCGATCTCTTCGAGCAGCTCCCCGCCCCCTACGGGCTCGTGCGCTACGGCGTCTCGCCCGACCACCCGCGCATCAAGGGCATCATCACCGCGCTGCGCGACGTGCTCGACAGCGGCGAGATCCGGTTCTTCGGAAATGTCCGCTACGGCCAGGACCTGACGCTTGACGACCTCAAGCAGCACTACAACGCGGTGATCTTCTCGACAGGCGCGATCCGCGATGCCATGCTCGGCGTCCCGGGCATTGACGCCGAGGGATCCTATGGCGCCGCCGACTTCGTGAGCTGGTTCGATGGCCACCCCGATGTGCCACGCACCTGGCCCCTTGAGGCTGCGTCGGTGGGCGTCGTCGGCAACGGCAACGTCGCGCTCGACATCTCGCGCATGCTTATCAAGCACGCCGACGACCTGCTACCGACCGAGATCCCCGACAACGTCTATCAGGGGCTTAAGGCGAACCCGATCGAGGAGCTGCACCTCTTCGGTCGCCGCGGCCCGAAGTATGTGAAGTTCACGCCGCTCGAGCTGCGCGAGCTCGGCGAGGTGCGCGACGTCGACATGGTCATCGACGAGCGTGACTTCGAGCATGCCGACCCGTATGCCGACGAGGTACTCGCGAAGAACAAGCAGGTCACAGTCATGACCCGCATCATGGACAAGTGGCGCGACGAGCAGCGCGCCCGCGAGGCTGGCGAGGTTGAGCCCTCGTCGCGCCGCCTGCACATGCATTTCTGGTCGAAGCCCGTCGAGGTCGTTGTCGAAGATGGCCGCGTTGCGGGCCTGAAGATCGAGCGCACGAGACCCGACGGCGAGGGCGGTGTGATTGACACCGGCGAGTTCGAGGTCATCCCGATGCAGTCACTGTACCGTGCCATCGGATACTTTGGGTCGCCGCTCGACGAAATCCCGTTCGACGAGGCTCGCGGCGTGATCCCGAACGAACAGGGTCGCGTGCTCGATCTCGAAGGAAACCGGGTTCCCGGCGTCTATGCGACGGGGTGGATCAAGCGCGGTCCAGTCGGCCTCATTGGCCACACGAAATCAGACGCGATGGAAACGCTCGAGTGCCTCATGGCCGACGCCGATTCGTGGTGGCAGCCAGAAGATGCCGACGCGGAGACCATTCCTGAGCTACTCTCGGAACGGGGGGTGCCGTTCACAAACCTTGATGGCTGGCACCGTCTCGACGAACACGAACTGTCGCTCGGCGATGCCGCCGGGCGCACGCGTATCAAGGTTGTCTCGCGTGACGAGATGACCCGTATTTCGCGTGGCGAGTGATCGGATCCTGAATACACAACACTGACCAGGTGCGCGCCCACAACGCGCGCACCTGACCGGGCAACCCACCGCCCAAGGGAGGAACTCAAAGACGATGTTCGAGAAGATTCTGGTTGCAAATCGTGGCGAGATCGCGATCCGCGCGTTCCGCGCAGCGAATGAGTTGGGGGCGCGCACGGTTGCGGTCTACCCATACGAGGATCGCAACTCCCTGCACCGTCTGAAGGCCGACGAAGCCTACCTGATTGGCACCGAGGGCGGCCCTGTCCGCGCGTACCTCGACATTGCCGAGATCGTGCGGGTCGCGCAGGAGTGCGGCGCAGACGCGATCTACCCGGGGTACGGCTTCCTGTCCGAGAACCCTGAGCTCGCTGCAGCTGCGGCGGCAGTTGGGATCACTTTCATCGGCCCCGGGCGCAAGGCCCTCGAAATGGCTGGCAACAAGGTTGCAGCCAAGGAGCATGCAATCGCGGCCGGAGTGCCCGTGCTGCGCTCAACTCCCCCGTCGCAAGACGTCGACGCCCTCATCGCTGGCGCCGAGGAGATCGGCTTCCCTGTGTTCGCGAAGGCAGTCGCGGGCGGCGGCGGGCGCGGCATGCGCCGCGTCGAGCGTGCCGAAGATCTCCGCGAGGCCCTTGAGGCCGCGATGCGCGAGGCCGAAAGCGCCTTCGGCGACGCGACGATGTTCATCGAGCAGGCAGTCCTCCGCCCGCGCCACATCGAGGTGCAGGTGCTCGCAGACGGCACTGGCGAAGCAGTCCACCTGTTCGAGCGCGACTGCTCGGTGCAGCGCCGCCACCAGAAGGTCGTCGAGATCGCGCCAGCGCCGAACCTCACGCAGGAGCAGCGCGACGCAATGACCCGCGACGCACTCGCGTTCGCAAAGTCGATCGGATACGCGAACGCCGGCACCGTCGAGTTCTTGCTCGACACCGAGGGCGACCGGGCAGGCGAGCACGTGTTCATCGAGATGAACCCGCGCATCCAGGTCGAGCACACAGTCACTGAGGAAGTCACCGATGTCGATCTCGTGCAGTCCCAGATGAGGATCGCGGCGGGCGAGACCCTCGCAGACCTCGGCCTCACCCAGGACAAGATCAAGCTGCACGGCGCCGCCCTGCAGTGCCGCATCACCACCGAGGATCCCGCGAACGGGTTCCGCCCAGACCTCGGCCGCATCAGCGCGTACCGCTCACCGGGCGGCGGCGGCGTGCGCCTCGACGGCGGCACGATCAACCCGGGCTCATACATCAGCCCGCACTTCGACTCGATGCTCGCGAAGCTCACCTGCCGCGGCCGCACGTTCGAGGACGCGGTAGTGCGCGCGCGTCGCGCCCTCGCCGAGTTCCGCATCCGTGGCGTCGCCACGAACATCCCGTTCCTGCAGGCGGTGCTCGATGACGCTGACTTCCAGGCAGGCGACGTGTCGACCTCGTTCATTGAGGAGCGCCCCGAGCTGCTCACGCTGAACAAGCCGCAGGACCGCGCAACCCGCCTGCTGCAGCATCTCGCGAACGTCACCGTGAACCAGCCGCACGGCGCACGCCCGCAGACGATCGAGCCGCAGGTGAAGCTCCCGTCGATCGACCTCGAGGCTCCCGCGCCGGCAGGCGGTCGCCAGCGGCTGCTCGAGCTCGGCCCTGAGGGGTTCGCGACGGCACTGCGCTCACAGACAGCCCTCGCCGTGACTGACACCACCTTCCGTGACGCCCACCAGTCGCTGCTCGCCACCCGAGTGCGCACTCGCGACCTCGTTGCGGTCGCCCCGCACGTGGCTCGTATGACGCCGCAGCTCCTCTCCGTTGAGGCCTGGGGTGGCGCGACATACGATGTGGCGCTCCGATTCCTCGGCGAGGACCCGTGGGAGCGTCTCTCGGCAATGCGCGAGGCACTACCGAACGTGCCGATCCAGATGCTGCTGCGCGGCCAGAACACCGTCGGCTACACGCCCTACCCGCCGAAGGTCGCACAGTCGTTCGTGCAGGAGGCCGCAGCGACAGGCGTCGACATCTTCCGCATCTTCGACGCTCTCAACGACGTCGACCAGATGCGGGTCGCCATCGACGCCGTGCGCGAGACAGGCACCGCAGTCGCCGAGGTCGCGTTCTGCTACACCGGAGACCTGCTGTCGCCGAACGAGGACAAGTTCACCCTCGACTACTACCTCGCGCTCGCCGAACGCATCGTCGAAGCGGGCGCGCATGTGCTCGCAATCAAGGACATGGCTGGCCTGCTTCGTCCGGCCGCCGCCGCGAAGCTCGTCACGGCGCTCCGCGAACGCTTCGACCTGCCAGTGCACCTGCACACGCACGACACCCCCGGCGGCCAGCTCGCGACGCTGCTCGCGGCCTCTGCTGCTGGCGTCGACGCTGTAGACGCCGCTTCGGCCCCGATGTCTGGCACCACGAGCCAGCCCTCGCTTTCTGGCCTCGTGGCGTCGCTCGCGCACACCGAACGCGACACCGGCATCGATCCCGACGCCGTCTACGCGCTCGAGCCCTACTGGGATGCAGTGCGCACCCTCTACAAGCCGTTCGAATCGGGCCTCGCAGCCCCAACAGGGCGCGTGTACACGCACGAGATTCCCGGCGGCCAGCTGTCGAACCTGCGCCAGCAGGCGATCGCACTCGGCCTGTCCGAGAACTTCGAGAAGATCGAAGACATGTACGCGGCTGCCGACCGGATCCTCGGGCGCATTCCAAAGGTGACCCCGTCGTCAAAGGTCGTCGGTGACCTCGCGCTGCACCTCGCGGCCGTCGACGCTGACCCCGCTGACTTCGAGTCGAACCCCGAGCGCTACGACGTTCCAGACTCCGTCGTCGGCTTCCTCGCGGGCGAGCTCGGCGAGATTCCCGGCGGCTGGCCCGAGCCGTTCCGCTCGAAGGTGCTCGCGGGTCGCGACGTCTCGATCGAGGTCTCCCCGGTCTCGGCTGACGATGAGGCGAAGCTCGACGGCACCAGTGTCGAGCGCCGCTCGACGCTGAACCGCCTCCTGTTCCCTGCCCCGACCGCGCAGTTCGAGGACGCGCGCGAACAGTACGGCGACCTCTCTGTCGTCGACACGGGCGACTACCTGTACGGCCTTGACCCGAACGCCGAGCACGCGATTGACCTGAGCCGGGGCGTGCGCCTCTATGTCGGGCTCGAGGCGATCGGCGCGCCCGACGACAAGGGCGTTCGCACTGTCATGGTGCGCGTGAACGGCCAGCTGCGCCCAGTGTTCGTGAAGGACGAGCGCATCGCGGTGACGGCCGAAACCGCCGAGAAGGCCGACCGCACGGTCGCCGGCCAGATCGCCGCGCCGTTCTCGGGCACCGTCACTGTGAAGGTCGCCGAGGGCGAGTCTGTTGCCGCAGGCCAGGCCATCGGCACGATTGAGGCCATGAAGATGGAGGCAGCGATCACCTCTCCCGTCGCGGGCGTTGTGAAGCGCCTCGCGTTCGAGGGCACGCGCGGCGTCGAGGCTGGCGACCTCGTCATCGTGGTCGAGTAGCGCTCCGCGCAAGCGCAGGCGAGGGGCCGGGTCCGCTGTTGCGGGCTCGGCCCCTTGGCGTTGCGGCGCTGGGCCCGACTCGCCCGCAGCCACCGCAGCCGCGTGGCGTTCCGGCGTCGCGTGGCGTTCCGGCGCCGCGTTCAGTCCGCAGGTGCACACGCTCTCTGCAGATGTACACGATTCTGACGCCGCCAAATCGGGCGGGTTCAGGTTGCTAGTGCAACACCCTGAACCTTGAATGGAATCAACATGGGTGTACACCATCCCTGGGAAACCCGACTCGCGGTCTAC
>NZ_JBIBVH010000007.1:0-179245 GCF_043080205.1 Leucobacter sp. NPDC015123
CGTAGACCGCGAGTCGGGTTTCCCAGGGATGGTGTACACCCATGTTGATTCCATTCAAGGTTCAGGGTGTTGCACTAGCAACCTGAACCCGCCCGGGCGTTTTGGCGAGAAACGTGCTCTTTGGCGGGACTGGGCGAGGCATGGCCGGGCTAGGCTGGGCTGAGCCTGGGATGCCGCTAGGGCGTGAACTCGCGCTCGAACCCGGCGATGAACACATCGAGGCCGTGGTCAAACGCCGTGAGCGTGCGGAGCGCGGTGAGTGGCGAATCGTCGGCAGGCTCAGCGGCCTCGTCGAGGGGTAGCGTGCGGGCCCACACCATCAGGAAGCCGGTCGCGTACGCGTCGAGGGCGCCGAGCACCTCGTATGCTCGATCGGCTGGAACGCCCGCGCGGCGCAGCGACTCGACGATGCCCTCGAGGTGCTCGGCGACGGCGGCGGCCCCGTAGGGCGCGAGCGCGAGGAGCTCGAACGACGCCGGGTAGGCGGCGGCGAGGTCGCGGTACGCGAAGAGCGAAGCGCGGATCTGCTCTTGCCAGGTGGGGTAGGTGGTGCCGGTCACCAGCAGGAGCCTGCTGCGCTCAAGAAGCTCCTGCACGATGGCTGCGATGAGGTCGTCGCGGTTCTTCACATGCGAGTACAGGCTCATCGTGCCGCAGCCAAGCGTCGATGCGAGTGTTCGCATCGACAGCTTCGTCAGCCCGTTCTCCTCGATGAAGGTGATTGCCGCGTCGGTGATTGAGGCCCGGCTCAGGGGGGCTGGCTGTTCGGCTCCCTGATCGGCGTTCGACTGAAACTCTTGACACTCGGACATTTCTTCACTTTACTAGCCATACATCGCGCACCGTACAGTGTACGGCGACGCAACGAAGCGTCCGATACTAAGGGAGAAGTATGTCAATCACCCACCTGACAGCCACAGAGGCGACGGCACTGTTCGAGTCGGGGGAGCTCTCGCCAGTCGAGCTCCTCACCCAGACGCTCGCGCGGCTTGACCACGCGGAGCCCGCGATCAACGCAGTCAGCGAAGACCTGCGTGAGTCGGCATACGCTGCCGCGAAGGAGTCCGAGCAGCGTTTCAGGGACGGCACCGCTCGGCCGCTCGAAGGGATCCCACTGATCCTCAAGGACGAGCAGCCGATCAAAGGACATCTTGCACAGGACGGCTCCCTGCTGCTCAAAGGGGAGCGCGCCGACGTCACACACCCACTCGTCGAGCGCATCGCCGCGGCGGGCGCCGTCATCCACGCGCGCGCGACCAACCCCGAGTTCTGTTGCTCCTCGGTGACGCACTCGAAGCTGTGGGGCGTGACCCGCAACCCGCACAACACCGACATCACGCCCGGTGGCTCCTCGGGCGGCTCTGGTGCGGTGCTCGCCGCAGGATCGACTCTGCTCGCCACGGGCTCAGACATCGGTGGATCGATCCGCATTCCCTCCTCCTTCTGCGGCGTCGTCGGCTTCAAGCCGCCATTCGGCCGAATCCCAGGCCTTGCCCCGTTCAACAGTGACACCTACTGCGCAGACGGGCCGATGGCGCGATCGGTTGCAGACGTCGCGCGGTTGCAGAACGTGATGGCTGGCGCGTGGTCGGGGGACCAGGCCTCGCTCCGCGAACGGCTCACGCTCACCGCTCACCCTGGCGCACTCGCAGGAACGCGGGTCGCGCTCTGCCTCACGCTCGGCGACTACGAGCTCGACCCCGCGGTCCGCGCGAACACCCTCACCGTCGGCGAAGCGCTGCGGGCAGCGGGAGCCACTGTCGACGAGGTCGAGGTGCCATGGACGAAGCACGAGATCTTCGAGCTCATGTGGACCCACTTCGGCGCGATCATGGGCACCTCGATCGAGGACACGCTGCACGGCGATGAGAGCCGCCGCGAGCTCATGATGCCGTACACCCGCGCGTTCGTTGACCGCGCCGGCAGCTCGCTGAGCTACGCGGAGGGGCTCGAGGGGGAAACGCGGTTCTACCGCCCGCTCGGTGAGCTGCTCGAGAGCTACGACGCTCTTGTCTGCCCGACGGTCGCGAGCACCGACCTCGCGGCCGACGCCCCAGCCGACAACATCGACGAGGTATTCAGCACCATGCTGACGATGCCGTTCAACATCATCGGCAGGGTGCCTGTGCTCGCAGTTCCGTCGGGCCGCGCCTCAAACGGGGTGCCCACCGGCGTGCAGATTGTCGGGCGCACGTACGACGACCAGACTGTGTTCAGTATCGGCGCAGCGCTTGAGGCCGAGCTTTCGCTCTGGACCGGAGCTGACTGGTGGCCGAGCCTGTGAACGGCGAGGAAGCCGTGACCGGAGGGAGCGGCTCCCGCGCGCTCCCCATCGCGCTCATGCAGCTGAGCTCGTCGCCGTCGCTCGACGCGCTTGAGGCGGAGGTCTCCCGGGTGCTCGCCTCCTACCCTGCGACAGAACTCATCGTGTTCCCGGAGCTGCACCTCACGAACCCCTCGGAGGGCTTCACAGGTAGCGACGCGCTCGCGGACAACGCCGAGCCGATCGACGGCCCCCGATCCGCGCGACTCGCTGAGATCGCACGGACGCACGGCGTCTGGCTCATTCCCGGCAGCGTCGTCGAGGCAGACGGCGACGCGCGCTTCAACACGATGCCCGTCTACTCGCCGGCCGGCGAACTCGTCGCAAGCTACCGCAAGATTTTTCCGTGGCGGCCCTACGAAACCTGCACGCCAGGCAACCAGATCGTCTCATTCGACATCCCGGGCAGAGGGCGGATCGGGCTCACCATTTGTTACGACGCCTGGTTCCCCGAGATCCACCGACAACTCGCCTGGGACGGCTGCGAGGCGATCATCAACGTCGTGCTCACGCCGACGATCGACCGAGAGCAGGAGCTCGTGCTCGCCCGCGCGAACGCGATAGTCAACCAGGTCTTCATCGCGAGCGTGAACGCTGCGACCCCGGCGGGCGTCGGCCAGAGCCTCATCGTCGACCCCGAGGGCCGAGTGCGCAGCCGTGCGGTCGGCGCGGAGCCCTGCGTCATGACCGACGTGCTGAGGCTCGGCACCGCCTGCGAGGTCCGCACGTCGGGCACTGCCGGGCTCAACCGAGTCTGGCAGCAGTTCGACGGCATCGAAGACGGCGCCGCCATCGACCTTCCCATCTACGGGGGCCGGATCACGCCAGCAACCTGGCGCCCCGCTTCCCACTAACACCAACCCAGCCACCCGATCTCAAAGGAGCGATCAGCAATGTCAGAACAGGTGAAGAAACTCATTCCCCAATTGGGGCTCACAGGCCTGGTGGTCTTCGGCCTCTCATACATGGCGCCAGCCGTCGTCATCGCGACCTTCGGGGTCATCGCGACGCTGTCGCACGGCGCTTCAGCGCTCGCATACGTCTTCGCGACCCTCGCGATGGTGCTCACGGCCCTGAGCTACGGAAAGCTCGCGCGGGCGTTCCCTGCGGCCGGCTCAATTTACACGTACGCGAGGCGCACGCTCGGCGGCAAAGTCGGGTTTCTGTCGGGCTGGGTGATCCTGCTCGACTACATGTTCCTCCCGATGGTCGCCTGGCTCATCACCGCGCTCTACTTCTCAGCGCAGTTCCCCTTCCTGCCGCCGTGGGCGTGGGGCCTGATCCTTATCGCGTTCTGCACCCTCGTGAACGTCGTCGGGCTAAAACTCGCCGACAGGTTCAACAGGGTGCTGCTCCTGCTCACCCTCGTCGGTGTGCTCGCGCTCATCGGCTTCGGCATCGCGTTCGCCTCGGGAACCACGAACGAAGTGGGTGTCGCGATCTGGCCCGAGGGCGCGACGATCTCCGCGGTCGCTGCGGGCGCGGCAGTCGCCGCCTACTCCTTCCTCGGGTTTGACGCGGTGAGCACGCTCAGCGAGGAAGTCAAAGACCCGAAGCGCAACGTTCCGCGCGGCATCGTCTACGTGGTACTTGCAGGTGGCGTGATCTTCGTGCTCACCTCGTTCGTCATGCAGTGGTCCCACCCCGGCACCGAGTTCGCAAACACCGACACCGCCGGCTTTGAAGTGCTGAACCTCATTGGCGGGCCGGTGTTCGCTGGGCTCGTGAACTCGACGATCCTGATCGGCGGGATCGCCTCCTGCGTCGCCGTACAAGCGAGCGGGAGCCGACTGCTCTTCGTGATGGGCCGCGACGGCGTCTTCCCGCGGAAGGCGTTCGCGTTCTTGCACGACAAGTTCCGCACACCGGTCTTCAACCTCCTGCTCATCGCCGCGATCGGCCTCATCGGACAGTTCCTCACCGTCGGCGACGCGACCTCGCTCATCAACTTTGGCGCGTTCCTCGCCTTCACCGTCGCGAACGTCTGCGTCTTCGTGCTCTGGTTCAAAAACCGCGACAGGATGCCGATTCGCACCCACTTCTTCGGGTTCATCCTCATCCCCGTGCTCGGCGCGGCAGTCGACCTGTTCCTGCTCTTCAGCCTCGGCCCGCTCGCCCTGACTGTCGGAGGCCTCTGGCTCGCGGCAGGAGTCGTCTACCTCGCGTTCCTCACGAAGGGCTTCCGCAGGCCGGCTCCCGGGCTTGACATCGACGGCGCCGAGCGCGGCGACGCTGGCGCGCAGGTGAGCACACGCACCGCGGCCGCGCCCGCCCTCGGGGAGGAGATCGAATGAGCGAGGCGACTGACCAAGGCGCACTGGCTGGCGCAGGGGCCGGAGTAGCGGCCGATACCGGAACGGGAAGCGCTGCGGCGTTCGGTTCCGGAGGCTCCCTCGCCGTCGTGGGTGCCCGCCTGCGGCGGAACGTCGCGGAAAGCGGTGAAGGTGCTGCGACAGCGATCCTTATCGAGGGCGGCGTCATCACCGCTGTCGGCACCGACGACGAGATCCGTCAGGCGGCGCCCGCCGGCATCGAGATCATCGACGCTCGCGGCGGCACGCTCACGCCAGGCCTCTGGGATTCGCACGCCCACCCAGACTCCGGGGCAGTGTCGACCCGAGGTATCGACCTCGGCGGTGTGAGCACGATCGCCGAGCTGCGTGACCGCCTTGCCGCCGAGCACGCGAGGCTCGCCCCGGGCGAGTGGCTCGAGGGGTGGAACCTCGAGTACGAGATGTTCGAGGTGGGCGGCATCGACCGCTCGGCGTTTGAGGAAGTGACTGGCGACCGCCCAGTCTTCCTCAGGTTCTACGACGGGCACACAGGTCTCGCCTCGGGGGCGGCGCTCGCCGCAGCCGGGGTCGAGGAGCCGATCCGCTACCCAGACGGCAGCGAGACCGTCGTCGACGAGACGGGCCGCTTCACTGGCGAGCTCTGCGAGATGTCGGTGCTGAGCTTCATGACCGAGGCCGTACCGATGGCCGACCTCGAGGCCGAGCTCGACAGGCTCGAAGCCGTGCTGCTGCGGTTCGCAGCCGCCGGACTCACAGGCTGCGCCATCATGGACGGCGGCCCGCGCACCCGCGAGATGCTTCGCGAACTCGAATCGCGCGGCAGGCTCCCGCAGCGCATCGTCGTGCACGAATGGCACAGGGTGCATTTCACGGATGCGGATCAGGATCGGATCATCGCCGCGAAAGACGAACGCGGCCGCCTGTGGGAGGGCGGCGCAGTAAAACTCTTCTCAGACGGAGTGATCGACACTGGGACAGCGCTGCTGCACGAGCTCGACACGCAGGGGGAGGGTCTGCGCGCGGCGTGGCCGGAATGGCCCGAATATCTGCGGGTGCTCGGCCGCTACCACGACGCGGGGATGCTCGTCGCGACGCACGCTGTCGGAGACCGGGCGGTGAACGACGTGCTCGACGCCTACGCAGACCTGCCGGCGCGGGCAGCCGGGCTGCCCGCGCACTCGATCGAACATCTCGAGGTGATGAGCGACGCAGACGTTGCGAAGCTCGGCGGCTCAGGCATCACCGCATCCATGCAGCCCCTGCACATGCAGTGGCGCAGGGAAGACAACTCAGACAACTGGTCGCAGCGCCTTGGCGAGGATCGCTGGGGCACAGGCTACCGGGCCCAGAGCGTACTCGACGCCGGTGCGCGGCTCACACTCGGATCTGATTGGCCCGTCGCCGACTACGACCCCCGCGTCGGAATGGCATGGGCACGCGGACGCCACGACCCGTCTGCCGAGCAGGCGCCCTTCGAGCCAGGCGAACGGCTGACCGGCGAAGACACCCTCCTCGCGTACACGCTGTGGCCTGCCCTTGCCCGCGGCCACAGCGACAGGGGGCACCTCTCGGTGGGGGCTGTCGGCGACGTCACACTGTTCGGTGGCGATCCCGTGACGGCGACGCCTGAGGCGCTGCCCGGCCTGCCAGTGCTGCTCACCGTCGTTGACGGGCGCGTCGTGCACCGAAGCGAGGGCGTGTAGGCGGTGCCGGGGTGCCTGGGGCCCTGGGGCCTGGGGTGCCTGGGGCCCTGGGTGCCTGGGGCCCTGGGTGCCTGGGGCCCTGGGTGCCTGGGGCCTGGGTGACTGGGCCCCTGGGGCCTGGGTGACTGGGGTGCCGGGGGCCTGGTGACGCGGTTCTCCCGTGCTCGAGTTGACAGTTGTTGTCGCATGGGCTGTCGGTTGGCGACAACAACTGCCAACTCCGGGCAGGCTGAGTCCGGCCCGGGCTGCCTGCTGCCCTAGCCGGGCTGCTCCGAGCCCGGCTGGCGTGTCTCCGCGTAGTGGTCGAGTGTGCCGTCTCGCATCGCTTCGCGGAGCAACTCAATCTCGGCCCAGTCGGGCAGCACGATTGACTGCCCGTCGCCCGACGTGCCGGTGCCGAGGGTCGGGCTCGTGAAGAACGAGATATCGCCCTTGCGGATGTTTCGCATGTCGTAGCCGAGGCTTGCGGCCTTCGTGAGCGTGAGATCTTGATCGACGATGAGGTACGGCTTCAGCGCATCGAAGGTTGCCGTGATCTTGCCCGGGTTCGTCAGCGTCTCCTTGCTGAGCATCTGCGAGAGCAGGCCCTTCAGATAGATCTGCTGGTTACGGGCACGCTGGTAGTCGCCATCGTCGAACGCGTAACGCTCGCGCACGAACCCGAGCGCTTCCTCGCCGCTGAGAGTGATCTTGCCCTGCGCGAAGTCGAAGCTGCCGTGGTGCGAGGTGAACGCGATCGGGTTGTCGACTGTTACGCCGCCGACGGCGTCGGTGAGGCCTTTGAATGAGTCGAAGTCGACGAGCGCGACATGGTCGATGCGCGCGTCGATGAAGTTCTCAACCGTATTCACCGCGAGCGGGATGCCGCCGAAGGCGACAGCGGCGTTGATCTTCGCCTCGCCGTGGCCTTGGATCTCGACCCAGTTATCGCGCATGATCGACATGACCGTGACGTGGTCGCGGTTCGGTGAGATCTGCGCGACCATGATCGCGTCGCTGCGGAAACCTTTTAGATCTTCGGCGCTCGCATTCGGGTCTGTGGTGTCGCGCGAGTCGGAGCCGAGTAGCAGCACGTTGATCGGTGCATTCTTGCCTGCGGGAGGCTCGACGGCCGCGGGGCGTTCGAGGGTCGGGTCGACTGTGTCGACGCGTTCGATCTCGTTGTACGCGTTGTTCAACAGGGCGTAGGCGACACCCGCGCCGATGCCGATGAGGGCGAGGATCGACCCGATAACGATGAGGGTGTTGCGCAGACCGTGCCGCTTCTTTGGTGCTTGATTCTTCGACTCCTCGGAGGCTTCAGACAGCATCTTTTCGAACTCGGTTAGGTTGTCACCCATGCGGTGCTCCCTCGGGGTAGGTGTGGCGCGACGACGCTCGGCCAACGGCGGGAGCAACGTAGATTCGGCAGCTTTCAGGGTAACCGAGGCGTCTCGCGTTCGCCAATCATCGAGAGTATTGCCAGGCTCCAAACGGCTAGACTGCGTGTTTGCGCGGTACGCGTACGCACTAGGGAGGCCCACAGTGACCGATTCACCGCACGGGATTAAGGGTTCGCGCAGGCGCCTCTCAGCCCGTCAGCGGGTTGGGATCGTCGGCCTCGGGTTGGTTCTTCTCGTTGCACTCGCGATCACGCTCAACCCGACCCCGGTAGATCGTGGGCGCGGCGATGACATCCGCGCCTTCCTTAACGTGCTGCATGGGTTTGGTGTTCCAGAGTCGTTTGGTTACTTGCAGCTTGAGTTCACGGCGAACGTCATCATGTTCGTGCCGCTCGGTCTCTTCTTTGCTTTGCTCGGGGCTGGACGCAGGTGGTGGGTCGCGGCGATCCTCTTCCCGTTTGCGCTCTCGTGCGGCATCGAGTTAGCGCAGCTCATGTTTCTGCCCGAG
The DNA here is from genome assembly GCF_043080205.1 of Leucobacter sp. NPDC015123. Lineage (NCBI taxonomy): Bacteria > Bacillati > Actinomycetota > Actinomycetes > Micrococcales > Microbacteriaceae > Leucobacter > Leucobacter sp. NPDC015123. Next base: position 8,211 of record NZ_JBIBVH010000007.1, read on the forward strand.
CGCTTTGCAGATGTATCTGACATCATCGCGAACACGATAGGCGGCTGGATCGGGGTCACGATCGCTGCCATCTTGCCAGGCAGGCGCGTTTCAGGCGCTGCTCAGGAGTCGTTCAGCGCTTCGTAGGCTTCTCGTAACCTGGCTCTGACGTAATGAAGTCATGAGGAAACTGCTGCACCGCTTGCTTGACCTGCGCAGTGATGCACCCGCCTACCGCACACTCGATTGCCGCCACGGACTGCACGCAGGCTGCGCCGTGTGTGATTGCGGGTGCCACGCGTAGGTGCGGAGCGGCACGCACGCGTAACCGCACAGGCTTGCACGCCTATTCTCGGTCGGGCCGCACGGTCTGGCATATGGTTCCTGTGGGTAAAGCTATGATTGGCTAAGGACCAAGCGCAGAAGCTCCGTGTCACGTGGAGTGCAATTCCGCCCGTGAACGGAGTAGGCTACGCCTGTTGGGTTTTTTGCTCGGCATAGGCGCCTCGACTCTACCCGGAGACATACAACAGAGCATGTTGGAAAAATCTCGCACCAGCCCACTGGTGAGCGTGATCGTGCCTGTTTTCAACGGCGAGCAGTTCTTGTCGCGTTGTCTGGACTCGATATTCGCGCAGACAATGCCCGATTTCGAGGTGCTCGTCGTCAACGACGGGTCGACCGACGGCACCGCGAGTATCCTCGCTGACTATGCGGCACGCCACCAACAGCTCGTCGTTCTGGAACAGGCGAACGCGGGTCAGGGTGCGGCGCGCAACCGGGCCCTCGACCTAGCGCGCGGCGAGTTCGTGCTCTTCGTGGACGCTGACGACTTCATCGAACGCGTCACACTCCAGGTGACGACGGAGCGGGCGCTCGAGGACGAGTCTGATCTCGTGCACTTTGATTGGAAGTTCATCCGGCCAAAGCCCGACCACTTGGGCAAGTACGACTACTACAACATCGAGCCCTTCTGGCACCAACGGATGCTTGAGGGGGCTGAATGCGAGCAGCTGTTTCGCATGCACAGCTACTTCAGCGTCACCAACCTCTATCGGCGCTCGTTTCTTGAAAGGCACGACCTGCGCTATGAGGAAGGGCAGATTTACGAAGACAATCCCTTCCTCGCGCGGGTGTTTTCTCTGGTTGAGCGTGTCTCGCTGGTTCACTCGCCCCTATACATAATCCAGGCAAGCCCAAACTCATCAACGAAATCGGGAACTGATACTCCCAGACATATGAGAGACCACCTCTCTGCAGTACGAAAGAGTTTCGCCACAATTTCGCCACGAACCCCCGCAACGCTTGGTGACCTCGCCGAATATCACCTCGAGAAGTTTTCCACCTACTACGGACGCCGGGTGCCCAAGCATTTGCGAGCAGATTATGCGCGAGAGTTCGTCGAGATTCTCGCCGCGCAAGACCTCCAATTCACGACCTTTGGTAGAAAGACCAGCTGGCTCACGAAGGCGTGCCTCAATCTTCGTGTCTTCGAGGATGACAAACCACAGACTCTCCAGCGCCTGATCGCTTGGAAGGACTTCGCGACGCCCCCCGCGAAGAAGCTTGTATCCGCAGGTAAAAAGACGAAGCGGCGGCTACGGCATCCGTTGCGGACCATCAACACGGTCGTCTCTGGCAGATCTCCTGAGGTTGCTCCGGGTACGATTCTTTTCCTTGGGTTCGACTACCGTTACACAGGGAACTCGCGAGCGCTTTTCGAGGAACTGCTCGCCGACGAACGCTTCCGAGATCGTGACATCCGTTTTGCAACGACGGATGCACGTGTGCCATCCAGGCACCGGATTCGACCAGAATCGATTGCGTTTACGCGTGCAGCCGAACGCTCCGAGCTGGTCATTGCCGAGACCTGGGTTCCTGCGTCCGTTCCAAAGAGCGCGGGCTCTACATGGGTTCAGCTGTGGCACGGTACACCGATCAAGCGGATGCTCTTTGACTCGCATGAACGGGAAATCACTAAGGCTCGACCGGCGCATAAGGTCAACAAGTACAAGGACATCCAGCGGTGGGACTATTTCGTCGTTGATGGGGAGCTTGCTGCTGAGCGGTTTTCGACGGCCTTCTTACTGACCCCCGAACGCTTGCTTGTCTCCGAATATCCACGTGTGACACAAATGAAGTTGTTTGAGAATGGAACCCGGTCGCTGCCGGAGCTTGAAACTACAAGGCTGAGCTCGGATTCGCGGGTCTTACTTTATGCCCCTACTTGGCGGGACAAGCTGTATGGGATCCGGTCACGCAATGGTCCCCAGGACTCTCAGACGGACCTCGCTGCGATAGCTGATGCGTTAGGTGAACCTTGGGTAATTCTCGCTAAGAACCATCCTTATCTCCTCCAGACAGGTCTTGTTCGTCACCCACGCGTTTTGTGGGTAGACAATGTCGACATCTCAGACCTCCTCCCAGCCGCCAGCATTGTCGTAAGTGATTTCTCGTCGATGATGTTCGACGCTAGTGCTCTGGGTATTCCCATTCTTCGGATAATCCATGACCGCCACGGGTTTGATCAAAGCAGAGGAACTTACCTCGGCGGAGCGCCTTGGCCAGAGATTAGTTCTGATGAAGATGCCGAGCATATTGCTTTGCGTATTCACCGTATGTTGAAATGGGATAACGGAGAGATTATCCCGCTTGAGCAAAGCCGTCACTTGGCAAGCCTTGCTGATCAACTGCACCAAGTCCAAGAATTGATCCGGTAGAGGCCTGTGATGATGGCACTCAAAATACCAGGTAGATCGGGCCGCCTTGCCGGGCTCCTACCCAGAGCAGCATCAGGCGGGGCTGTCGGCCGCGTCGCGTTGGTGCCCCGACTGGGTCGAAAGAGACTGTTCTTTTCTCGGGAGTTCGCGCTTTGACTGTTGAGCACGCACTCGACCAAAGTTTGGGCTGGCTCCACGTGTACGAGAACGCTATGAACTCGAATGGTCTGGATGTAAGAACGAGTGTCTGAGGTAAATGATCCAATGAAGTTTGTTGCAAATATCGACCCGGGGGAACGTACCCCAAATGCTCAGGCAGAACTGAAAGTGTCTAGCTTCGGCTCGAAGCGGGCAGACCAGTATCCTTCCGCTATCATCGCGGAACTTGCGGAGCTATACGAGCTTGCCGACGGACGGCATGAGGGCGAATTCCATAGTTTGGTTGGGGATTCACGTCTCCCGAAATCTTCGCAAGACCGAGACTTGCTCAAGAATCTTGTCCAGGCGGCCGCCGGACAGCGGCTCCCCCTCGTCGCCCGCCTGGTCGGAACTGCCGACAAAAGCGACCCGCAGCTGATCCTTGGCTTGTGGCTTCTATGTGAGCATTTGAACTATCAATTGCTACAGCGGATTGTTTCAGATTACTTGCAGGAAACCGGATCGGAACGAACCCTAGTTCAGGTGGTGGATGAGAGTGCCGTGTGCTTCCTGAGCGATATTTGGCGATTACACGATTCCCACGCGTCGGACTTGGTGGGCTCTGAAGTGCGCAGTTTTATGCATTTACAGACTTCAGGGAGGTCACAAGGGTTAAGTCAGCTCTTGGGACTTGACGAGATCCAGCTCGGCGAACTGTTAAGAATTCTGGAACTACTAAGGGTGGGCTCGCGATACGATCACCTCGCGGGCCGCAGACAGGTGGACGTTTGCAGTCCCGAAGTCTCATCCGTAATTGGAGGGATTTCAGCCGTATTTGGGGAGGTACAGCTGCGAAAGGCGCTTGATTGGGTTTCGGCAGGAGAATGGCGGCTTGGCATGGTTTGCTTGGAAAGGCTCGCGGCCGACCCAAGGCTAGACGCCAAAGATTGGTCGACGGTTAAACAGGTGGGAGATTTCTGCCGAGTGCAGCTGCGATTGAGTTCAGAGAACCAGCACGAACTGGGTACTCTCGAAGAGGTATCTCACTCTGATGGGCCGATGGCTCTCCTCAACCTTTTGCAACGGGCCATGGTGAATGGAAATGAGCCTATGGCTGTTCTAGATGCCCTGGAGGCCTCTTTTGGGTCACCAGGGGAAACGCCAAACCCTTTGTATGAAGCTGCTGTGGCTATTGAAGCAAACCGCAATTGTACCGGCCCCAGCGCCTTGGCTGAACTTGGTGATGTCGCCGACACGCTACTGGAAGGGTCAAAATTTGAACGCGCGGTGGGGCATGCTCTCCGAGTTTTTCAAGCGCATGCGTTGATGCTGCGCGGTCACTTCAAATGGGCGCTGAGAGTTTGTCGATACGTGAAGTCAATTGAGTCTTACCAGTTTGCGGGTGAATCCCCGTTCGAAGAGTTCCTGCAGCAGGATCTTCGGGCGTTGACCTCAGTTTCTGGAGGTGCATAGGCATGGATAAGGACATGAAGGTCCATCTCGATAACCGAGCAGAGGAGCATACGCCTCACTTTTCGGTAATTGTGGCCTTGTTCAACTCGGAACTCACTGTTTCTGCGACTCTCGATTCATTTGACTCGCAGACGCTACAACAGGGTGAGATGGAATATCTCATCGTAAACGATGGATCCGATGATAGATCACTTGAGATCGCCTTAAGATGGGCAGAGCGACGCCGGAACGTAGTAGTTGTAAGTACACCGAACTCTGGGATCGCCTCGACACGCAACGTTGCGCTTTCTATGGCGCGAGGAACATGGGTGACATCGGTCGACCCTGATGACATTGTTGAACGTCGGTACTTCTCTGAAGTCTTGAAGATGATGGCGCTTGACAAGGATCAGCGAGTCGCGCTTTTCAGTACTCGTGTTCTAATCACCAAGAACGAGAACGGAAAGTTCAATTCCAAGCACCCATTGGATCGTAAATTCAAGTCCGGCAATCGTTTTGTTGATCTTAGAGATGAACCGAATGCGTTCGCGATCGGGGCCACCACCTTCTTGAGGCGGCAAATCTTGACAACTGCCAATTTGAGGTTCGATGAGCGCATCGCCCCCTCATTTGAGGATGGAAACCTCATCCTTAAGTACCTCGCACGCTGCAGTGAACCAGTCCTAGGTATCGTGGCATCGGCGCACTATATGTACCGAAAAGTGGAAGGCGGAAGCTCAGCTGTACAAGGAGGATGGGGGCGCGCTGAGAAGTATATCGATCAGGTTCGGTGGGGTTACCTTGGCGCTTTAGCGTATGCGCGCCACCACCTTGGACACACCCCAGATTGGCTCGCCCTTGCAGTGTGCTATGACCTGATGTATTACTTCAAGGAATACACTAAATACAACTCTAAAACGCGATGGGTCGGCGACGAAACTGGAGAGGCGTTCCTCGGGTACTGTTATCAGATCTTCGAGTTCATCTCGATAGACCAGCTACGTTTGCTGGAGCTGAATTCGCCGAATTGGAACTTGTTGCAGACGTTGCGTATCGCCTTTGGCGGAGATCAATCACCTGGCAGGCTCTACAGGTGGGGGCGGCGGCCCGATGGGAGGTTCAACTTCACTGCGATGTATCGAACGGGATCAGAGAATCTCCAGCTATTTAGCAATGGGTCTCCGGTCTCCGTCCGAGTTGAGGGCCAGAAGACCCACGCCTATTTTGGCAGACCGCTGGTAGAAGAGATCGTCTTCTCGCTGCCCGAGGGTGACGCCGCGTTAATCGTTGATGGGATGCTATGTCCGCAGGGGGAGGGCGAGAAGCCAAACCGCACCGAACCAAACCTAGTAAACAAAAAGCAGTTGGCTGAGATGACAAAGCTTGCGCGGCGAAATGCCTTTGAATGGAGCAAAGGCGACCGTAGGGTTGAGCGTGTGCGGGTTGAGTCTTCGATTCTCCAGGTGCACCCTGTAAAGATCCTTGCCCGGAAACTTCTTGCACGGCTCAAGCCGTCGAAGCGCGTTCCTAGCGCAAAGCTCAGCCAGTTTAAGACGGCAGTCCAGATTCCAAGTGGATTTTCGGCCGACTTCAACTATGAGGGATGCTGGTATTTCCTGGATCATCCCGACAGAGCGGATGACAACGCCGAGCATCTTTATCGCCACGTACTTCAGCACCATCCGGAGATCAATGCAGTCTTCGGGCTAGAACAGACAAGCCCGGACTGGGAAAGGCTCGAGCGGGACGGGTTTAAACTGGTGGACTACGGCAGCCCAGAGTCCACGGCTGCGGCCTTGGCCGCTGACGTGGTGCTTTCATCCGACGCTGTCGAAGCGTGCATGTATCCTGCACCTAGAAAGATATTTGGCCCAGCAAAGCACAAATTCGTGTTTCTCCAACATGGAATCTCCGAGAAAGACATCTCCTCATGGCTTCGTGGGAAGAAAATCGACCTGTGCATCTGCTCGACTATTGACGAATTCAACGCCTTTGCCTGGAAAGACTCCCCGTATGAGTTTAAAGAGTCTCAGCTGGCATTGACCGGATTCCCCCGGCACGACGCCTTACTCCGTAAGTCGTTGGCGAGGCGTGGCTCGCAGATAGTAGGAGTTCGAACCCCAAAGCTTCTAGTGATTCCAACTTGGCGCCGAGACTTGAAAGCCATGATCGACGCCGCACCGAACAGCGAGTCAGCCAATGAAGTCTTCAAGACCTCGCAGTTCGGCGTTGCCTGGTGGCAATTCCTCGAGGACCCGAGACTCCTTGAGGAGATCAAAGCGGGGAAACTAAACGTGGATTTCCTTCTTCATCCAAACTTTGGAGATGGATTGACGGGAGTCAATGCTCCCGAAGGCGTGAGATTCTTGCAGCATGGAGAGAAACCCTTCCAAGAAATGCTTTTAGATTGTGATCTCTTTATGACTGATTACTCATCCCTTGTATTTGAAGTTGCTTACTTGGGTAAGCCGGCTAGTTATTTCCAGTTTGACAAGGAAACGCTTGGGTCGGGAAGCCACTCTTGGGTGCCGGGTTACTTTAACTACCACACAATGGGATTGGGCCCAGTCCACCACAGTTCAGAAGCTGCTGCGGACTGGGTGCTTTCCATGATCGATAGCAACTGCGAAGTTGATCCAGAGTTCGCTGTTCGTGCGGATAGGACCTTCTATAAGCGGGACGACAGTAACTCCGCTCGAGTCGTGTCGGCTGTACGCTCGATGCTGGACGGACGGGCACGATCAGTGCCCGACCAGCTTCCGGACCGGGCACAGCTACCCGTATACGGAGCTTCTTCATGGAGCGATTGGGAAGCTACATCGGGATGAGTTGTCAAACGCTTTACTCGAGGGGCAATGGGAAGCTAGAACCTGGACGAGTGCTCAACAGTGAATCAGGTTCGGGCAACGAAACAAATCAATTGAGTGAGAACTGAGCTTCATAACCAATTAGACGCAGGAGCTTTTCGCGGAACTGCTTGTAGTAAGTTCGCTCGTAGTGTACTGGCCCACGTCCCCACGGGTGGTCACTCGAAGCGAATTCGCTCTCTGTGGAAAGGTCGATTGAGGCTGCATCCAATTCTTGCAGCGCTATGTCTTCTAAGTGGCCTCTCGCAAGGTCGAGTTGGCGACCGGGGTCCGTCGAGAAGGATCCAGTTGAAGAAAGCCCGCGAAATGCTGAGGCGTTCCGCGAGCGAACCACTATGACCTGTGTCTCCGGAGAATTCGCATCGAGGAATAGTCGCAGCCGAGCACAGGCTGAACGGAATAACTGAGAGAACTGGGGCAGGTCGAGCGCAGGCGATACTCTTCTGGAGTCAGCGAAGTCCTCGTATGCCGCTGATTGCCCAAGTTTCCAGACATTGTCAGTGACCCAAGAGTCGCCGTCGGCAACCACCCCGAAACGTGCGTCCGCGAAGGTGTCGAGCAATAGGTAGTGAGGCCTGTCGTCAGCGATCTCGTCCAAGTATTCTTTTGTAAAGTCGCGTTTCGTCGCTTCAAAGGCGTGGGGATCGAGATCGCTAAACTTCTTGTCGTCAAAATGAACAGCACCGGACATCAGAGACACGAGTGACATTTGATAGTTCGCGCCATGGAGCGTGTAGTCTTTCTTCCAGCCGGGTACAATCCTTGAACTAAAGTTGTCCCGGGTGACACAGGAGCCAATGACCCCGAATCGGGGCATCTCCCCGATTCGCCACTGGCCGCTTACTTTGAGGGTCTTTTGAAGCCGAGCAGATTGTGTGTTATCGCCGGTCCTGGCAGTAACGAAAAGCTCATAGTTTCCCCCTGGCAGATCACCCAGCTGGACTCCTCTGTAGTGAGGCGTCGCGTAGTAGCCCTTGCTCTGGTCGCGCCAGCCTTCTCCTGACCTCGAGCTCGCATCCGCTTTCGAGCCCGTCGCAAGCGGCATTGAGCAAAGGATGCGATGATTTGGATCGCCGGTCCCAGGCTCCACAATTGTTAAAGAGAACCTAATATCTTGCCACCGTGAGAGAGTAAGTCCGCGAGGAACAAAATAGCCTTCGAGAAAGAGCCTTCCGTCTATTAACTCACAAACTCGCTCCTCGAAGTAAGAATCTACCGCTTCCCGTCCAACCGCGGGTAAGACCAGTAGCTCCCAGGTTCCAGCAGCATTCTGGTAAGTTCCGGCAATGGTTTTGTCGAAAAGAGTCCAAGTAGAATGTTCGGCAACCTTCACATTGTCGGAGGTGGCCGAAAGAGTGTTTTGGATCGATTCCAACGACAAGGAGTACCGGCCCGTGGGTAGGTCGTGCAGAGGAATACCAGTGTGGGAGATGGTCGTGATTGCGGCGTGGGAATAGTCAATGTGTCTTTGACAGAACTCCTGAAGGCTCAGTTTTGGATCATTGGTGCCGCCAAGTCTTATCGTCCACCTCTTGTCTGCGCCTAGGATAATGAGTGAGGTCGCGATTTGTCCGTAGGCGTCTACAGGGACTCCCTGAAAGTATGCGAAACCCTCAAAATTGAGAACACCCCCCTCTAGGGTCACCATCGAGATTGCTGCCCGGAAAGTGTGGGTTGGTTCACAATACTTAGCAAGTGGGGGGTGGGCGAGCGATCCGTTCCTAAGCGCAAGTGTTGGCGTGAGAGCTTGCCCTGTCACGTTCGCCCGAGCGTCAGCATTTTGGGTGCCCTCGGCTTGTGTCAGTTGTGGTGTGAACCCCTCGCTGAATAGTGTCAGTAGCGATAGAACTAATGGAACGTTGTAGCGAGTGACATCCACGTGGGTGGTGATAAAGGGGGTCTCTGAAACAATTACAGTTAGATTTTCGTACCGTTCCAGTAGTTCAGCTAGGGGTCGTGCCTCACTGGCGTACTGTTCGTCGGCAGTCGCTGTGATCAGATAGATGTTGCGACTCGTGTTCTCGTCGGCCCGTATGGCTGATTCAAGGAGAGAGTCGAGGAATTCAATGGCTCTGCGGCCGCCCATGGCGTCCAGGTCTTCTTCCCAGTGGTTCGCGACGTATGTTCCGATTCGAAGCTGGGGAGCTGTGGCCAGGACTCTGTCGTAGTCACCCGTGATGGCATGAAAGAGGGCCGCCGATCCCCCCTTTGAGAAGCCGGCAAGCGAGACCTGGCTTTTGGGGAGACCTAGCGAAGAGCGGAAATACTCAATGGTTCCTCGCACCGCGTTTGCCACATCGTCTCCACCGTAACCCCGCACATAGTAGCTCCTGTGCCCGTCGAACTCATCGACTAACCAAAGGACATTTGCGCGAAGGTTCTTCACAGTGGAGCCCGCAAAGTCCACGCTCCCCAGTGAACGAAACCCGGAGAAAAGTACAATCAGATGGCGACAGTCCTTTTGCGCCGGTCGAAATATGTACTTTACTTCAATCCCATGGCTGGTGTGGGTCCCGGAAGAAATGCTCATGTTCACGAGGCCTTTCGATTTGAAACGTTGTCTGCTGCCGCCGTGACGGGCGGGCCTTGGAGACTTGTGATTGCAACAATGCTCGACGGTATGGTCATTGACGGCCGTGTCCCGGGTGATCGGATAGCGAAGCACACTAGTTCACGCGAAGTGCCCGGTAACTCTGGTCGAACTTATCTTTGTCATACGCGAAGAGAACATGTTTCAATCCCATCGCCTCTCTCTCTGAGAGTATGCTTGAATAATCGGAAACAATGACTTCGGCAGCGCCGAAAAGCTCGTATGGAGTAACGCCGTAGTTGCGCAAGTCCAGGTTTGTGAATACACCTACGCCTAGCTCGCTGTTCAAGCCCAAATCGTGGGGATGGACTTTCACTATGAGCGTTCGGGCATCGTCGTTTTCCTGAGCTAGTCCTTTAACCAGCGATTCAAGCGCAGCTTCGTTCGGTGACTCCCCACTCACCCGCAGCTCGCGCCCCCGTCGTGTCACCCGGTAGGTCGGAGCCCACACCACGAGGGGCTTCGTCGGGTCCAAGCCGAGCTTCTCAAGGATCGAGGTGTCGCCCACGGAGCGTTTCATGATCTCGAGGCGCGGCATGTACTCGATGACCTCGGTGTCCGGGGGTAGCTTGTATTCCTTCAGCTGTTGTTCGACCCACTGAGGCGTGATTGACGCGAGCACGTTGGTCGGGGCGCGGAAGGTTGTGTCAGGCTTCGGGCCGCTGCCGTGCGTAAGGTGCACGTGGCGCCTCCGCTTTGAGAAGTCACGCCCGGGCAGCAAGACGTGTGTCGAGTACGTCTCGCGGCTCCGTCGGTATTCACCGAGGAGTGCGCCGTAGCTGAGCTTGCGGTACTCGAGTTGAGGCGGCACCTCGAGCTCGAGCCTGCGTGCTGCCATGCCGACAGCGATGCGTGAGACCTCAGGTGACGGAGTCACGAGCACGATGCGGTCAAAGTCACCGGAGTCACCGAGGAAGACCGCCTGAACTGTCGCGTTTTCCTCGTCTGCGTTCAACGTGACGACGGTGGCGTGCCTGGGATGGGGGCGGGTGGTCGACAGCGTCGCCGTGGTTATCACCGAACGCAGCTCGCGCACAGCGCGGCCCCACCCCCGAGAGAGGAGGTGGCCTCGGCGCAACCTGGCGATGAACGACTCGGCCAAAACGGACCAGCTACTTCTTCTTCGGCGCGATGAGCTTCAGCGCCTCTTCGAGTGGGCCGTCATGGATCTTGCGGCCACGTTCGAGCACAATTCCCCGGTCGCAGAGCTTCTTGAGCTGCGCGGCACTGTGGCTCACGATGAACATGGTCTTGCCCTGCTCGCGAAGCTCCTTGAGTTTCGCGTTGCACTTCGCCTGGAACTCGGCGTCGCCAACAGATAAGACCTCATCGACGAGCAGCACGTCGAGTTCGGTGTGGATCGCGACGGAGAAGCCGAGTCTGGCGTACATACCCGACGAGTAGCGCTTGACTTCGGTATCGATGAAGCCGGCGAGCTCCGAGAATTCAACGATCTGGTCGAATCGTTCGTCGGTCTCCTTCTTCGTCATGCCGAGAATCGACGCATTCATATAGATGTTTTCGCGGCCGGTGAGTTCGGGGTGGAAACCCGCGCCGACCTCAAGCAGACCGGCAATGCGGCCGCGCACTCGAATCCAGCCGTCGCTCGGACGGAGCACCCCAGAGAGAAGCTTGAGCGTTGTCGACTTGCCAGAGCCGTTCTTGCCCATCAACGCGACCGATTCGCCAGGGCGCACCTCGAAGCTGAGCCCGTTTACGGCGGTGAACTCCTCCGCGATGGTGCGCCGTTGAACTGCATCCATCACAGTGCGCTTGAGCGACCGTGCGTGGCGCAGTCTGAAGCGTTTTGAGACGTCTTCGAAGACGATCATCGGGTCTTGGTCGTCAGAGATTCTGGGCAAATTCACCCTCCAGTTTGCGGAATACGACCTGACCGATCAGCAGTGTCCCGAGTGCGATGCCGATACCGCCAATCGTGTTTGTCAGTGCGAAGTCGGGAATCTGTGGCTCGGACACAATTGGCGCCCAGAACACTTCGTGGAAGAGCTCGACCGCGACGGTCACGGGGTTCACCATGTAGACCTGGTAGACCCATGCTGGCACGACGCTGCGAAGCATTTCGTGCGAGTAAATGACGGGCGACATCCACACCGCGAACATCAAGAACACGTCGATGATGTTCTTTGCGTCGCGGTAGGCGACGTTGAGCGCACCGAACAGCAGGCCGAGGCCGAGCGTGAACGCCAACAGGATGATGAGGGCCACGACGACCTTGACGACCGCGAGGAACGAGAAAGCGAAGTTGCCGTAGATCAGGCTGACCGCGAGCAACACGACCAACTGCGGGAGGAAGTGGATGAAGGCTGAGCCGACCGCCGATACTGGAAAGAGTTCGCGGGGGAGGTAGATCTTTTTGATCAGCGCGGCGTTGCCTGTGATCGAGTTTGTCGCGGCGCGGGTGGCCTCGGTGTAGAAGTTGATGAGCACGATACCCGAGAGCAGGTACAGCGGGAAGAGCTCTAGGCCGCGGGTGAGTCCGAGTACGACTCCCATGACGAAGAAGTACATGAAGAACTGCATCGCGGGCTTCACGTACGACCAGCCCCAGCCCATCACCGAGCCGTAATAGCGTGTCGATGTGCCCTTCTTGAGCAGCATGCTCAACAGATGCGGGTAGCGGAATGTATCGAGTAGCCAGCGGCTGTCACCGGGGGCGCGGTAGCGCGCATCGTCGAGCGGAGAGAGGCGCGGAGCGGCTCGGCGCCCAGTCTGCCGACGTTCGCCTCCGCCCACGATGCGCACAGGCTGTGTGTCGTCAAGCGTCATTCAGCGTCTCCCAATTCCACGGTAGTGCCAACCGGCGGCCGCCCATGAGGCCCGGTCGAGGCAGTTGCGGCCATCAAATACTGTCTGCTCGGCGACGAGCTCGGCCGCAGCCACGGGGTCAATCTCACGGTATTCGGCCCATTCTGTCGCGATCACGAGGCACGCTGCGCCGCGCACCGCGTCGGTCAGGTCGCCAGTGAGGCTCAATTCAGGATACCTGCCCGCAACGTTCGCCAGGGCAGCCGGGTCGGTGACTGTGACATTCGCGCCGAGTCTGTGCAGTTCGAGTGCGATGTCGATCGCGGGGGAGTCGCGGATGTCGTCTGAATCGGGCTTGAACGCGGCGCCGAGTACTGCGATCTTTCGACCGGCGACCGCGCCGCCGAAGTGATCCGTGATCGAGACAACGAGCCCTGAGCGCTGACTGAGGTTGATGTCGTCGACTGTCGCGAGGAGCGCCGCTGGAGCCTTGGCACCGAGCTCGGTTGCGCGCGCCGCGAATGCTCGAATGTCTTTGGGGAGGCAGCCGCCGCCGAAACCGATTCCAGCGCGCAGGTAGTGGGGCCCGATTCGTTCGTCGTGCCCGAGCGCCTCGGCGAGACCTGAGATGTCTGCGCCTGCGCGTTCGGCGACGTCGGCCATCGCGTTCATGAACGAGATTCTTGTCGCAAGGTATGCGTTCGCGGCGCCCTTTACGAGCTCGGCGGTTGCAAGGTCGGTGACGACGAGCGGTGTCCCGAGCTCGAGCATCGGCGCGTATGCCGTTCGGAGTATGCCAATCACGTCAGCACCCTGGCCCGGGCGACGGCCATGACCATGCGCCTCGCCCCGACCCTGCTCCTCGCCCGTACGGCCAACGCCGATCACGATCCGATCTGGCGAAAGGCTGTCGGCGATTGCGCGTCCCTCACGAAGGAACTCGGGGTTCCAGACGAGCGCCGCCCCAGCGGTCTCGAGCATGTCTGCAATGCGTGCGGCCGTGCCGACGGGCACTGTCGACTTCCCTGCGACGATGCTGCCCGGGCGCAGGTGCGTCGCAAGAGCCTCGGTCGCCGCGAATATCGCGGTGAGGTCTGCCGCGTCGCCGTCTGCAGATTGCGGGGTGCCGACGCAGACGAAGTGCAGGTCGGCTGCCGCCGCCTCACCCATGTCAGCCGAGAACCGGAGGCGACCCGAGGCGAGACCCGACTCGAGGCGCTCGGGGAGCCCGGGCTCGAAGAACGGCGCCTGCCCTGCGGCCAGGAGGGCGATACGGTCGGCGTCGACGTCGATTCCGACAACGTCGTGCCCAAGCGCCGCCATCGCCACCGCGTGCACGGTGCCGAGGTAGCCGCAGCCGATGACTGAGATTCTGAGGGGTACAGCCGTGCCTGTCATGCGTCTCCGCTCATCGGTTGGTCGTGTGCTGGCCGGTCAAGCCCGTCCCCAACCCCGTTCCCGCCCTCGAACCGGGGCTCAAGCCCGAGCGCTGCCCGCACAGCGTCGAGGTCTCGCCGCTGTTCCCCGATCCTGATCGCACGGACCCGAACGAGCGCGGTGACAAGCGCCGCTCGACGCTCGGCAAGATCGCGCACAGCTGCCGCGATCGCGTGAGCGGCGGGTGCGGTGAACACGCCGCTCTCCGCGTAGAACTCGCGAAGCTCCGGGAAGTCGCTTGTGATGTGGGGGACTCCGGCGCTGAACGCCTCGTAGCCTGCGCGCTGCATCGTGTGCGCGCGGGTTGTGAGCGCGACGACGGCAAGACTCGCGCGCACGAGCTCCGAGTACTCAACGTCGGAGACGAACCCGGTGAACGTCACGTTTAGCGGGGCGGCTGCAACGACAGACTCGGGCGCCCTGCCCGTGAGGCGCCACTCGATGTCGGGGGTGAGCTCGGCTGCGGCAAGGATCTCGGCGACAGGCTCGTCGTTCGCGTAGCTCAGCGGGCACAGCAGGAAGCCTGAATGCTCCCGCGGAGGCTCGGCCTCGCCGATGGCGTCGTGGAGCACGACCGCTGGCACGCCCGCACGCTCGCACTCGCGACGAAGTGCGTCACCGGTGACGATCGCCGTGCCACCGAGGCGCCGCATGAGCCGCAGCGCGGGTCTCGCCGACCACGCCCACTTGGGGTCAAGGAAGAACCCCGTGTGCAGATCGAAAACGAGGCGCTCGGGTCGATGCCGCCGCGATCCGAGGAAGGAGAGGAGCGCTGGGGCCGGCGGCAGCATGAGCACCGCGCGAGCGGGCGCGGTGCGCCTGAGGCGTGTGCGGGTGGCGCGCAGTTGCCTGGCGTATCTGCCTGGCAGGCCCAAGGCTGACTCAAGGTACACGTACTCGGGCGTGAGCCCAAGCGCGAGTGCGAGATCAGCTGTGCGACCGTTCTGCCGCGTCCAGCTGATGAAGACGCCTGTCACAGTCCGCCCTCCGAAAGCCGCGTGCGGTGCGCGGCCGCCGCAAGCAGGCCGTCGCGAGTGAGCTCCTCCACCGCATACGGGTCGGCGACGCCCGAGTCCTTGAGCAGCTGCCAGATCTGCAGCTGATGGTCGTCGACGTGCTCGCGGTGCTGGCGCCTGCGCGGCACGACAACCGGCGAGATTCCCTCGCCGAGCATTTGCAGGATCGTCCCGACACCCGAATGCGTGATGACGACGTCGGCGGAGCGGGCCTCCGCAAGCAGCGCGCTCGTGTCCATGAGCGAGTGCGTCGTCCCTGGGAGGTCGTCGCGGGCAGTTTCGCCGAGCTGCCAGACGATCTCGTCGCCGTCGCGGGTGATGTTGAGCACGCGATCGACGAGGCGGTCGAAGCGGTAGGGGCGGATGGTGCCGAGCGTGACGAAGACGCGCAGCGGCCTGTCAGTTCCCCCGGCCCCGCCATCGGCGGCCCGTGCTGCGTCGAGCTCCCTGGCGAAACCGCGCATCACCGACGCGGTCTGCGGCCACGCGCGCGACGCCCACGCCCCATGTTGCGTGTAGGTGTCCGCGAGCCGCATGAGCCTGACGAGGCGACCGGTGAGCGACGGCCCGTCTGTGCGCGAGACGCTCTCGATATACCTGCCTGGCACACGATTGGCTCGGCCCCAGAGGAACGCGGACAGCGCGACTGCAGCGCCTGTCGAGACGACGCCGTCGAAGGCGCCCGGGTCAAGCTGCTCACCGAGTGCTCGGCGAGCGCGCAGGGTCCCAGGGACGTCGCGCGGCGCTACGTAGTCGACCCACACGACGCGCTCGCCGGCGAGCATGCTGCGGCTCTGCGGAGAGTCAAACGTCACCCAGGTCGCGTCGCCGGCGACTCCGGCCGCACGGGCGAACCTGCTGAGCTGGGTGAGATGCCCGCCGGTTGACGCCGCGAGCAACAGCCGAGGGCGTTCGACACCGAAGCTTGAGAAGGGGGCAGATCGCAACTCGCTCATCAGTACGCACCATCGCCCTTGGCAACGGCACGGATCGTGCGCCACAGAATGAGCAGGTCGCCCATCATTGACCAGTTCTCGACGTAGTAGAGGTCGAGGCGAACGCTCTCATCCCAGCTGAGGTTGCTCCGGCCACTGACCTGCCACAGGCCGCTGATCCCGGGGCGAACGAACATGCGTCTGTGCATCCACTCCTCGTACCCCTCTGCCTCCTGCGGCAGGGGCGGTCGCGGCCCGACGAGCGACATATCGCCCTTCAGCACGTTGAACAGCTGCGGAAGCTCGTCGAGGCTGTGACGGCGAATGAACTTGCCGAACTTCGTCACGCGCGGATCATCGCGCATTTTGAAGAGCACGCCGTTGCCGTCGCTTTGATCGAGCAGCCCGATGCGCTCCTGCTCGGCGTCGACGTGCATCGAGCGGAATTTCACCATGGTGAATGCCCGGCCGCGCAGGCCGAGTCGCTGCTGCGGGAAGAAGACTGGCCCGGCGCTGTCGACGCGAATTAGGATCGGGATCAGGATCAGAAGCGGGCTCGTGATGACGATTCCGACAATGGATCCGAAGATATCGAGCGCGCGCTTCGCGAGGTAGCGCCACCCCTGGAACTGTGGGGACTCGACGTGGATGAGGGGGAGCCCCGCGACCGGGCGGGTGTGGATCCGTGGGCCAGCGACATCGGTGAGCGCCGTCGCGACGATGAGCTTCACACCCGTCGGCTCGAGCTCCCAGCCCAGCCTGCGAAGCCTTCGCGGGGTGAGCGCGTCGGCGCTTGTGACGATGAGCGTGTCGGTCTCGAACCGCTCAACTGTTGAGAGGAGGTTGTCGTAAGAGGCAACCACTGGAACTCCAGGCAGCAGATCTGGTTCTTCTGGATCAGTGGTGACGACTCCGACAATGTTGAACCCCGCAAGCGTGTTCGAGCGCAGCAGCCGGGCCACATCGGCAGACTTGCGACGCTCACCGATGAGTAGGGTTCGGTAGGAATTGCGTTTGCGGCGGCGCTGCTGGTGCAGCCGTTTGCGCCAGGCCCAACGTCCAATCAGCAAGAGCGGGATGCCAACTCCGCCCGCGACAAGAAGGAACGTTCGTTGCGGCGCCAGATCGACAAGGTAGAGCAGGAGCGTGAGGAGCCCAAGCGTCGACAGGCTCGCAGCGAGCACACGGTTGTATTCGTCGGCTCCCGTGCCGAACACTGCCGGTCGACGTGAGTCATGCACGCCGAGGGCGAGGATCCAGACGAGCCAGTACGTCACCCCGAGTGCGAACGAACCAAGCGCGTAGGTGTCCTCGGTGAAGGGCGTGCCAACAGGGTTGCTGCGATACACCGACGACGCGGCGATGATCCCGACAGCGACTGCAGCGGTGACGACTGCTGCGTCAGTCCAGATGAGTTTTCGCGAGTACCGCAGCTCCCATGAGGGCGCGACGGCCCCGGAACGCGTACTCGCGGTCACACTCAATCAACGACGTCCTCTGGCTGAGCGGCGGAAGGCCGCATACCTGCAAACCGCCATCGTTCGGTACTAGATGTTTCCCACAGCTTAACCAGCTGGACAGGTATAGTAAAATTGCTCACACTTTGCGTATGCGAGGTCGAGGATTGCAGTAGTGCAACGAAGAAGGTGACGGAACTGGCGCGACGAGGCAACGCCCACGGCGACGACGGCGCAACCGCCGAGTCGCCGAGAGTTGTTGCGCGCCGACGCAGGGTGACCTCGAAAGCGCTCACGACATCGCTTGCTGTCGTCGCCGTGCTGCTCACGACTGGCGGAATTGCCGCACCGCAGGTGCTCTACGCCCGCGAGGCTGCAACTTTCCACGAGCTCGCCGAACAGGTGAACGCCCAGGCCGAAGCCCTTACGCAACTCGAGATGCAGGCGGGCTCTGAACAGTTGTTGCTTGAGCTGCGTTCTGCTGAAGTACACGGGCTCCCCGCGAAACTCACTGCGTTTACAAAACCCGCGGACGGGCCGCTGAGCCCCGAGTTCAAGCGGGCACTCGCCGAGGCCACGACTGCGCTCTCAGCTGCCATCGCCGTCGACGCAGTCCCGAAGAACCACTCGAGCGCGGCGAAGAAAGCGTTGACGGCCCGTGAGGCCGAGCAGCCAGACCCGCAGAACTGGTTCGACGTTGACGCAGACCTTCTCGCCTTTTACGCAGACATCACGCCGGAGGGTGTCGAGCACGTTGATACCACAGGAACAGTCACCCTCGAGCGCGTGCAACAGACGAAGCGGCTGCATGCGACGAACCAGAAGCTCGCTGAAGACTTCGCGGTGACAGTAGATGGGCTTTCGGCGGACAACACGGCGCTAAAGGCCGCGCTGACTGAAGTCCAGGAACTTACCACGACTGAAGCTCAGCGGGTGGCGAAGCAGATCATCGATGAACTCGCGGAGCGCGACGCCGAGGCGGAGGCCGCCGGGCTTGATCCTGAAGTCGAGAAGCTCGAAGAGACGAAGCAGCTGCTCGCCGATGCGACGGACTTGCAGGCACGTGCGAACGCCGCCTTTTTCGTCGTCGACGGCGACGGCAAGGTAAGCGGCCTCCCTGAGGGGGCTGAGGCTCCCGAAGGGGCAATGCGCATCCCTGGTGGGCCAGTCGTGCAGATGCGCTACATCATGCCGAAGTTCCAAAAGCTCATCGGTTCGTACGAGGCCGAGCGCAAAGCGGTGGAAGAGGCAGCCGAGAACGCTGCTGCCGCCGAGGCCCAGCAGCAGCAAGACGCTGAAACACCAGCGCCGGAGACGCCCGCCGATCCGGGCGCGACGAACCCTGAGCCGCAGGCCGGCACGGGAGGGCAGCCGAGCCCGCCAGCCACCTCGCCGCCAGTCACGACGCCCCCTGCTCCGGGCGCCGGTGACGGTGATACCGGCGGCGCGGATCCCGGCGGGGCCGGCGGCGGCGAAGCGGGCGACGCCTAGCTTGCTGCCCAACCGGCGGCGATCTTCGCACCCGATCACCCCGATATCTTGACGTCGAGATAAATCTAGGCCGCATCGGCTAGACTAGAAGGCGGAAATTTGATCGTTGAAACAGGGAGTTACGTTGGCGAAGATCAAGGTTGAAGGCACCGTCGTTGAGCTCGACGGCGACGAGATGACACGAATCATCTGGCAGTTCATCAAGGATCGGCTGATCCACCCGTACCTCGACGTCACGCTCGAGTACTACGACCTCGGTATGGAGCACCGCGACGCAACCGACGATCAGGTCACGATCGACGCCGCGCACGCGATCCAGAAGCACGGCGTCGGCGTGAAGTGCGCGACAATCACGCCTGATGAGGCGCGCGTCGAAGAGTTCGGCCTGAAGAAGATGTGGAAGAGCCCGAACGGCACGATCCGCAACATCCTTGGCGGCGTGATCTTCCGCGAGCCGATCATCATCTCGAACATCCCCCGCCTCGTGCCGGGATGGAACAAGCCGATCATCATCGGCCGCCACGCGTTCGGCGACCAGTACCGCGCAACCGACTTCCGCTTCGCGGGTGAGGGCACCCTCACCGTCGAGTTCGCGCCCAAGGACGGCGGCGAGCCCCAGAAGTTCGAGGTCTACCAGGCCCCGGGCGACGGCATCGCGCAGGTGCAGTACAACCTCGACGCGTCGATCGTTGACTTCGCACGCGCATCGCTGAACTACGGCCTCTCGCGTAACTACCCGGTGTACCTCTCGACGAAGAACACCATCCTCAAGGCGTACGACGGCCGCTTCAAGGACATCTTCCAGGAGATCTTTGACACCGAGTTCAAGGAGCAGTTCGAGGCTGCGGGCCTGACCTACGAGCACCGCCTCATCGACGACATGGTCGCTTCCGCTATGAAGTGGGAGGGCGGCTACGTCTGGGCATGCAAGAACTACGACGGCGACGTGCAGTCTGACACCGTCGCGCAGGGCTTCGGCTCGCTCGGCCTCATGACCTCCGTGCTCGCGACACCGGACGGAAAGGTTGTCGAGGCTGAGGCTGCTCACGGCACCGTGACCCGTCACTACCGTCAGCACCAGCAGGGGAAGCCGACCTCGACGAACCCGATTGCGTCGATCTTCGCGTGGACCCGTGGTCTCGCACACCGTGGCAAGCTCGACAACAACCAGGAGCTCATCGAGTTCTCGCACACGCTCGAGGACGTTGTCATCAAGACCGTTGAGTCGGGCAAGATGACGAAGGATCTCGCGCTCCTCGTTGGCCCTGAGCAGGGCTACCAGACGACCGAGGAGTTCCTCGCGTCGATCGACGAGAACCTGCAGCAGCGTTTGGCATAGAGCGAAACGCGCAGCGTTTCGCCGCCAAACGCTGGTCGCGCTACTGCGCGAGTTGGCATGGGCAAAACGCGCAGCGTTTCGCCGCCAAACGCTGGTCGCGCTACTGCGCGAGTTGGCATGGGCAAAATGCGCAGCGGTTCGCCGCCAAACGCTGAAGGGCCGGTGGAGAGTATCTCTCCACCGGCCCTTCGCCGTTCCGAGGAAACCTTACGTCCCAACGACGTAGTACCCGCCTGTGATCGCGTCGACAAGGATCTGCAGCCTGCGGCCCGCTAGCCGCGCCTCGAGCAGCCAGTTCGGCTTCCAGAGTGTGTTGATGGTCCGTACCCCGGTGACTGTCGAGGGCGTGGAGAGGCGGTGTTTTCGGATGGCCGCGGTGGCTACGAGACGGTGCGCGCGGCTTCCCGCCTCTGTGAAACTCGTCGTGTTCCAGCCAGGATCCGTGACGAGGCTTGTGCGCTGCCGCTCGTCGAGTTGCACGAGGTCAGGCCACGGGTCGGTGAGTGTGGCCTGACCCGTGAGCCGATCCACGATTGCGAAGGCACGCTGCGGTGAGCCGCCCATGTTCAGTGGGTGCGTGATCTTGTACTCGAACCCTGAGAATGGGTGCCAGCGGAGCCGCTCGCTCACCATGGCGATTCCAGGTGCGCGGTCCAGTACAACTGACCACGCGTGTGCGGAGGTGAGTTGCGCCGGAAGCGCCTGAAAGCTCTTCGTGTCCGCAGGCATGTCACTGACTCGCGATCTCGGCCTGGGCCGACAGCTTGCTATCTTGCCCGAGCAATAGCTTTGCTGGGATCGGGCCAACCTTCTTGGTCTCGTCGAGTGCGCGAGCGATGTGCTCGGGCACAGGGTGGCTGCGCTGCGTGGCGAGGCTACCGACGATCATTGCGACAGTGGAGCCTAGGATGCCAACGACCATCGGGTCGAGCCCGGTGAATCCGGCGAAGCCAGCGAGCTCCCACCCGACGGCGAGTACGGTCCCCGTGATCATCGAGGAGATCGCTCCGACGGTGTTTGCCTTCTTCCACCACACCGCGCAGACGTAGGAGGGCACGAAAGCGCTGCCGAGCACGGTCGTCGAGAAAATAACGATAGCCGCAACTGCGGGCGGCTCGACGACGGCAATGAGATAGCCGACGATGGCGAGCGTGAGCACGATGACGCGGGAGACGAGCACCATCTGCTTGTCGCTCATGTTCTTGTTGAAGAACCGCGCGTAAATGTCCTGGCTCGCGACGGTTCCCGACTGCAGCAGCAGCGCGTCGGCTGTCGACATGATTGCCGCCATGATTGCCGCCATCACTATCCCGACGGCGAAAGAGGGCAGCACATTTGACGCCATTTCGAAGATTGCGAGCTCGGGGTTCACGAGGTTTGGGAGCAGTACGATCGCAAAGATGCCGACGATGTAGGGCGCGGGAATGAAGACGAGATTGAATAGTGTCGAGTAGAGACCCGCTCGGCGCGCGACGCTCGGCCGTTTCATCGCCATGTGGCTGACGACGACGTGCGGCCACCCCATGTACCCGATCGAGAAGATGAGCAGCGCGCCCAAGATGATGCCCCACTGGCCGTCGTAGACACCACCACTGCCGAACATGCCAAGCAGGGTCTCGTCGATCGCTCCGACCTTCGCGTTGCCGGCAGAAAAGCCGCCGATGGCGGTGAGGGTGCCGATGAGGATCCACACCATTCCAACGAGCATGATGATTGCCTGTACGAAGTCCGTGTACGCGACCGCGAGGTACCCGCCGAGGAATGTGTACAGCACGATGACCCCGATCGCCACCGCGAGCGCGATCGGGTAGCTGATTCCCGAGACCATCTCGAGGCCGCGCCCACCCGCGATGAACTGGGCCATCACGTAAAAGAACATGCAGAACAGGGCGACTGGAGCCGCGATCATCCGCACCCACTTCGAGGGGTACCGGTGTTCGAGGTATTCAATAGAGGTGATCGAACCGAGGATCTGCGAGAGTTTTCGCATCCGCCTGCCGAGCACTGACAGGTTGAGTACGCCACCGCCGATGTCGCCGAGCGCGTACCACATGCCGAAGTAGCCCTGCGTGTACCCGAGCGAGCCCGCGCCGAGGAACATGTAGCCCGACATAGACGAGCTCTGCAGTCTCAGTGCCGTCACCCCGGGCCCGAGGCTTCGCCCCGCGAGCAGGAACCCCTCTGCGTTCTTCGAGCTGCGGCGCATGGCCCAGACGCCGATCCCGGCCATAGCGACGAAGTAGATGATGAGGAACCAGAGCTCAATCTTCATGGGTCACCTCACTGTCGTCGCGCGACCAGGATCTGGAGACCCACAGGAACACGACCGTGTACAGCACCCAAAAGCCTGTCACGCTCGCGATCGAGACCAACGTAAAGGTTGGAAGATTGAACATGTGCACCGCCTCTTTGCGTCGTAGCCGAGCGTTTCGCCACGCTCGACACTGATCTGCGGCGAAACACTGCCCCGGTTGTTCCGGGGTGCGTGGTCAGTCTTTCAGCGGGATATCGTGCTTGTCCAGGGAACCGCAGTTCGTTCTGACCGCACGTGAAATTGCCCGCTCACAGCAGGAAAACTTAGGAAACAAGGGCTAGGTAGGGTGATTACTTCGGATTTTCAAAGCAGCGGGACCGACGGCAAGATGCCGCTGGATCCGCACCCCTCCGGCTCTGGCGGATGACGACCCACCCCAAACGCCCGGGCCTCCGGGCTACCATCAAGGCATGTCAGCGACGACGCACCAGCAAGACGATCCTCTGAACCGAGACCAGCGGGCCGAGCTGGCCTTACAGGCGGCGGCCCGCATACAGAAAGATGGCCCGCGCACCGCTCTCATCACTGGTGCGAGCTCAGGGCTCGGGGCCGAATATGCGACTCAGCTTGCTGAGCGCGGTGAGCACCTCGTGGTCGTCGCTCGTGACGGAGAGGCGCTTGAGGCGCTCGCCGCGACGCTGCGCGCGAAGTGCGGAGTCGACGTCGAGGTGCTCGCTGTCGACCTCCTCGACCCGGAGGGTGTGCGCAGGGTTGTCGCGCGTCTTGAATCTCGCACAAACCCCGTCAGCACCCTGGTCAATAACGCGGGTTTTGGTCTGCCGCTCGCGTTTGAGCTGAACGATATTGAAGCGGAGGCGCGCCACTTGCGCATCCACAATGAGGTGCCGATGCGGCTCATGCATGCGGCGCTGCCTGGAATGCTTGAGCGGGGGAGCGGCCGCATCGTGAACGTCGCCTCGGTCGCGGCGTTCATTCCGCGCAGTACCTATTCGGCGGTCAAGCAGTGGCTTGTGACGTTCTCGCGCTGGGCGAATGGGCGGTACCGTTCGCGCGGCGTGACTGTCTCCGCGGTCTGCCCCGGCTATACGCACACGAACTTCCACGAGCGGCTCGGGCTCCCTCCGGGCGAGGAAGGGATCCCGCGCTGGATGTGGCTGAGTGCGCCGCGAGTTGTCGCCGATTCGCTGAGGGACCTCGAACGGGGGAAGGCAGTCTCGATCCCGTCCGTGAAGTACAAACTGTTGACCGCGGCCGCGCGCATCGCCCCGCCAGCGCTTGCGGCGCGCATCGGCGAGCGCGGGCGATAGCTGGGGCGCGGATGGCGTCTTGCCACGGTGCTCAATCGGGCGGGTGCCCGGTCACTATAGTTGAGTGAGCAACGCGACCAGGCTGGTCACGGGTGGCGAAACGCCTGACCGTAACGGGCCGTCCTGGCGCACGCGGCAGAGCAGCCCGCGCGGGGCACCCGCCCCACGGCGGCGTGACGCTGCCCGCGGTCAGAACGCATAGTTAGGAGTTTCTGGTGAGCTATTTCATCGGTAAGGATCAGGCGCACTCAGGTTTCTCGGCAGCGGACGAGCCGGCGCTGAGGATCGATCCGGGCACCGGTGAGCACATCCAGTTTGAGACGTCTGACTACTCGTATGCGGAGAGTGCCGCGAAGGGAAGCAGCGACGACCTCGAGTCGCTCTTGAACCCGATCACCGGGCCCGTCTACGTGAACGGCGCCGAGCCGGGCGACACGCTCATCGTTGACATTGTCGACATCACGCTCGGAGACCACGGCTGGTCGGGCTACTTCCACGGCGCTGGTGCCCTCGCCGGCGTCATGGGCGACGAGCCGTACATGCGCACGGTGCCGATTTCTGATGGCATGGTGCACCTCACCGACACCATCTCGGTGCCGGCCCGTCCGATGGTTGGGTGTTTCGGCACGGCACCAGCGTCTGGCCGCAACTCGTCGATGGCGCCCGTCTACTCCGAGGGCGGCAACCTTGACCTCACCTACGCTGGCATCGGTAGCCGACTGTACCTGCCCGTGCGTGTCGCTGGCGCATTCCTCGGCCTGGGCGACATCCACGCTGTTATGGCGGAGGGCGAAGCCTCTGACGTCGCTATCGAAGCTGCCGGCACGATCACCGCGACCGTGTCGCTGACAAAGGAGTTCTCTGTCTCGGGGCCAGCGATCGAGACCGCAACCGAGGTGATCTTTGTGGGGCTCGGGGACACGATCCAGGAGTCGCTCGCGAACGGCTACCAGCGCGCCTTCCGCTTCCTGACGACGCAGCACGGCTTCAGCCGCGGTGACGCGTTCACTGTCATGAGTGCGATGGTGAACTCGGCGCTTGGTGGGCCAGCCGGCTCGGCCGAGGTCCCCGCGGGATCGCCGCTCGCGGCAGGGTCGATCACGACCCACCACGTGCCGAAGTCGATCCTGCAGCCCCGCGGCTAGCCTGTGCGCCGGCTCTGGCCAGTGAGTTGGCGCCGCGCCCGGCCGAGACCGCATCTCTCATCCGAGACCGCATCCCCTGTTGTGACAGGGCGTGCGGTCTCGGCGGTCGTAGGCGGTCTCGAGCCTGGTGGGGTGCCCTCGCCGAACCCGGCTCAAATGTCTCGTCGCCGCAGCACGCACAGCCCCGTGGCGGCGACCGCAACGGCCCAGGCCGCGAGCACGGCAGCGCCTGTCCCGGCGGTGAGTACGTGGTCGGTCGCGCCTGTGTACAGCAGTTCACCGGCGCGGCTTGGTAGCCAGCGTGCGTGTTCGCTCGCCCCGAGGAGCGGCGGTGCGAGCAGCACGAGTCCGAGGCTCACGCCGAGCGCGGGAGCGAGCCGTGCCCAGAGCAGCGAGATCGTATGCGCGAACAGCCCAATGAGAGCGAGATAGATAGCTGCGCCTGCGAGCGGCATGACCACGGGGTCAGGATCCTGATGTGGAGGTGCCCCGACGTGCCCGCCGAATGCCCACCCCGCGAGGCTCGCCGCGAAGCTCGCGGCAACCGTCAGCACGCCGACCACTGACGTGGCAAGCAGCGCGGCGACGCTCTTCGCCGCCACGAAGCGCGCCCTGCCAGGCACGGCGGTGAGTGATGTGCGGAGCTGGGAGCCGTCGCTCTCGTGCGCCATCGGCAGCACACCGAGCGCGATGACACATACCTGCGCAAGCGGGACCGCTGCGGTTACGGCTCCGATGGGTGTAACTGACTGACCTGATCCGCCCCACGCGAGCGCCCCTGCGATGGCGGTGCCCACGAGCAGCGACGCGGCGGCGCACACGATCGCCGCTGGCAGGGAGCACAATTTCGCGACCTCCGCTGCGACAGCAGCTCGAAGCGGCCCAGCCCAAGACACGCGACTCACGCGTCTCTCCGTTGGAACGCGATACCGCCAATGAGGAGCAACCCGAGCGCCCAGCAGGCCATCACGATCGCGCCGGGGATGGGTGCGAGCCCTCCTTCCACGGTGAACTCGGGCGGAAACCCGAAAAGGTTTCTGCCGGCCATGTCAGGCAAGTAGTCGGCGAGTGGGGTGACGCCCCGCATGAGCAGCGAGAAGGAAACGAGCGATCCGTTCGCGATGAGCACGGTGAGCGGCACCATCACGCTCCGTGCGAGCCCTGTGATCGCGAAGGCGATGAGCGCCATGAGTGCCCAGTAGAGTGCGGCGCCGCCCGCCCGCGAGATCCCAGATTCGAGGGTCACTGTCTCTACACCCGCGTCGCCGACAAGCTCGCGGGCGAGCGCATAGTTCCCAGGGATCGAGACAACTGCGAGCGCTGCGGTGAGCGCACAGACGTTGAGGGCTTTCGCGATGTACAGCCCCACCCGGCGCGGTGTTGCGGCGAGTGTCGTCGCGATCTGGCGCCCGCCCCCTGCCTCCGCGCGGTCGGTTGTGTACTCGCTACCAATCGCAAGGGAACCAATGACGATCGCGCCGACGACGCCGATGATGGGAACGGCAGCAAACCCGGCCTCGAACGCCGACGTGTCTGCGAGGCTGGACGTGTCTCCAGCTTCCACAGCGCTTCTGACAGTCATCGCGTTGAATGCGGTGATACACGCTGAGCCAATTGTCGCGATGGCAATCGCGATCCAGATCCCAGGCAGCGCGAGGAGCTTGCGCGCTTCCGAAGCGAGCGCGCCTGCGAAGGCCCTCATTGCTCAGCCCCTCCGTCGCGAGGCTCCCCGCCGGTGAGACCGAAGAATGCGTCCTCGAGGGAGTCGTATCCTGCGGTGACGCTCGCCACGGTGCCAGTCCGAACAATTCGGCCTGCAGCGATGACGACGAGATCGTCGGCGATCTCGGCGACCTCGCTCATTAGATGGCTCGAGAGCAGCACGGTGCCGCCGCGGTCAGCGTGGTCGCGGAGGAGCCCGCGGATCCAACGAATTCCCTCTGGATCGAGGCCGTTCACAGGCTCGTCGAGCACGAGCACTGGCGGGCTGCCGAGGAGCGCCGTCGCGATACCGAGTCGCTGGCCCATGCCGAGGGAGAATCGGCCGACTCGGGTGCGGCCCGCCCACGCAAGCCCAACGACGTCGAGTGCCTCGGAGACCCGCCTGCGTGGGATGCCGTTGCTCGTGGCGACCCAGGCGAGATGGCTTCGAGCGCTGCGGCTGCGGTGTGCGCCCGAGCCGTCGAGCATCGACCCGACAGTGAGTAGCGGGCGAGGGATCTTGCTGTACGGCAGCCCATCGATGAGTGCTGTCCCTGAGGTTGGACGGTCGAGGCCGAGGAGAATCCTGAGCGTCGATGACTTCCCTGCGCCGTTCGGCCCGAGAAACCCAGTGACGCGGCCAGGCCGAGCCTCGAACGAGACGTTTGTAAGAATCGACCGGTTTCCCCGGCTCTTGGTGATCGAGTCAAATGTCAGCATGTTTCAAGCACACAGGTTCGGCAGACATGAGGCCTCGGCTTGGGGGCGGAACTATCGCACGGGTGTCAGCCCCTGGCCCTCCGACCTCGGTCCGATGCGGGGCGCACAGCTGGAACCTAGACTTGGCTCATGGAGACAGCTCGGCCGAAGTGGCGAACGCGCGCGTGGCTCGACGCGGGGGTCGTGTTTCTTCTCGTGGCGATCTTGCTTGCGACGTTGTCTTCTGAGGACGAAGCCGTGAAAACTGGCATCGGATATGCGACTCTCGCAGTGATAGTGGGCGGCCTCGGAGTGACGATCGCTCGCGTACGGATGCAGCGCCGCGTCTACGAGCAGGAGCTCGCGGACTGGGCAACCGAGCGAGCCGCGCAGGCCGAGCGGCTCAGGATCGCGGCAGACCTGCACGACCTGGTCTCGCACGGCCTCGGCGCGATCACCGTTCGCGCGGCCGCGGCCCAAAGCGTCGACGTCGCCGAACAGATGGCGCTCGCCGAACGCGAGCGGGCGCTTGTTGACATCGAGAAGGTGAGCCGTGAGACCACGACCGAGCTCCGTCGGATGCTCACGGTGCTGCGTGAGCCTGGCACCGCCCCACTCCGCCCCGCTGAGACACTCGCTGATCTCCCCGAGATTATTGCCGAGGCGCGGGCGGCAGGATTGAGCGTCGACTTCGCGTCCGACGGCATCGAGCGCTACGAGGCGGAGGCGCTGGCGCTGGCATCGCAGGGTGCCCAGCTGACTGTCTGCGCTGTCGTGCGTGAGGCGCTTGCAAACACGCTGCGCCATGCGGGTCCCTGCCCCGTGACTGTCAGTGTTCGCCGCGACCGCGATGCTCTCAACATCAGTGTGCAAGACGAGGGGCCGCGAGTGCAATGGCGGGCCGCGCCGGGCGCCGGGCATGGGCTCAGCGGGCTACGTGAACGGGTAGCCGCGCTCGGCGGGCAACTTGATGCCGGGCCGATCGGCACGGGGTTTCAGGTCGTCGCTCGCATCCCAGACCAGGAGGTGTCATGACTGTCGAACCGCACGCCGGTGCCAGTGCGATACGAGTGCTCATCGCCGACGACCAGGCGCTGCTGCGTAGCAGCCTCGAGTTGATCCTCGGCGGCGCGGCAGACATCGATGTCGTCGGCTTGGCTGCAACAGGGGCTGAAGTCATCGCACGCTCCCGTGAGCTCGCCCCCGACGTCGTACTTATGGACATCCGCATGCCTGGCGGCGATGGTATCGAGGCGACGGCGGCGATCACCGCAGACCCGGCTCTCGCCGCCACCAGGGTTCTCGTGCTCTCGATGTTTGAACTCGACGAGTACGTCTACGGGGCGCTCCGCGCAGGCGCAAGTGGCTTCCTCCTGAAAGACGCGCACCCCGACGAACTCCGCGAGGCGATCCGACGCACACATCATGGTGAGTCGCTCTTCGCCCCAAGCATCCTTGCGGGCCTCGTCGCATACTACCTTGGGGCCGCCGGTGGGAGAACCAATACGGTGGCTACGGGCGCACTTGACCGCCTCACTTCGCGGGAGCGGGAAGTGCTCGCGCTCGTGGCGCGGGGCCTGTCCAACGATGAAATTGCTTCGGAGTTCACGATCTCGGTGAAGACAGTGAAAACCCACATTGGCAGTCTGTTGTCGAAACTGCATGCCCGTGATCGTGCGCAGCTCGTTATCGCGGCGTACGAGGGCGGCGTCGCAGGCGCCTAGCCCTCTGCGCACCCGATCCGTCGCCGGCGCCGGCCGAGACCGCACCTTTCCGCCGAGACCGCATCCCCTGTTGTGACAGGGCGTGCGGTCTCGGCGGTCGTAGGCGGTCTCGAGCCTGGAGGGGTGCCCTCGCCGGCCGAAGAGTGCACAAACCGCAACCGGAAGGGTGGCGTCGCGGGCGCCTAGCCCTCTGCGCGCCCGATTCGCCAGTAACCCATGAACGCGACGGCCTTGCGGTCGATCCCGAGGTCGCGCACTAGGTGGCGGCGCATGCGCGTAACGACGCCCGCTTCGCCGGCGAGCCAGGCGTAGTCTTCGCCGACGACGTGCTCAGGAACGTCCCACAGGACCTCGTCTGAATCGACCGCCTCGGCGTCGGTACTGGCATCGGCGTCGGCATTGGCGCCAGAGTCGGTTCTGGCGCCAGCGACGACCCCCTGCTCTGGATCGCCCGCCCGCGCGCCCGCCCCCGGAAGTCGCCGCGCGCCCCACTCCGCGATGGCGGGCTCAAGGAACGTGCCGTGCGGGGCGCCGTCGCGTCCGAGCCAGGTCACGGTGACGCCGCTCGGGTGCGAGAGTTCGAGTGCGTCGCCGGCCTCGGGCACCTCGATGAACGCTTCCCCGGTGAAGTCGCTGGGGAGAGACTCGAGGATGGCGCAGATCGCCGGCGCCGCGGTCTCGTCGCCTGCGAGGAGGACGCGTCGGGCGGGGCCCGGGTTCCACTCGATGCCGCCCGCTGGTTCCTGGGCACGCGAGTCCGGGCCGACGATGATGAGCTCGTCTCCGGGCGTGGCTGCCTGTGCCCAGGCGGAAGCGGGTCCTTCGGTGCCATGCAGCACGAAGTCGACGTCGATCTCCGCGAGCTCTGGGCGTACAGCGCGGATCGTATAGGTGCGGATCGGGTTGCGCTCGTCGTCGGGTAGCTCCCGCCACTTGCGGTACCAATCGAGCATCGCGGGGCTCTCATCGCTGAAGAGCCCGAGCTCGGGGAACGTGCCGTCAGGGAGGGGCAGGAGCAGCTTGATGCGCTGATCGAGGCCGTCGATGCCAAAGTGCTGAAGGTCGTCGCCGCCGAACGTGATCCGCGTGAAGTGGGGTGAGAGCTGCGTGATGCGCAGTACCCGGGTGAGGAAGGCGTCGTACGGCTGGCGGGAGGTCATTCGGAAGGGCTCCTTTGGGGCGGTAGGTGGCGGGTGGGCGTTCGTGCCGGTCTGGCGCGCACGATGCGCTAGGTGATCGGTGTTGCGCGGCTTGCGCGAGCTGGGAGAACGGCGCGAATCCACACCCACTCTATTCATCAGATCAATGTTAGGCTAGGCTTACTTAACTGTGAAAGCATCGACTCTTTGCGGAACAGAACTGTGCCTGGGCTATCGGGGCACCGAGGTCGTGCACTGCGCGAGCCTCACGCTGCGGCCCGGCAGGGTGACCGCGCTCGTTGGCCCGAACGGCAGCGGCAAGTCGACGCTGCTGAGGGCGATCGCCCGTCTCCACGACACAAACTCCGGCGATGTGACGCTCTCCTCGGCGAACGCTGAGCCGAGGAGAGCGAGCGCGCTGAGCGCCAAAGAGTTTGCCCGCGAAGTCGCGATGCTGTCGCAGTCGCGGCCGCACCCGTCGGGCCTCTCGGTGCGCGACATCGTCACCTACGGTCGTCACCCGCATCGCGGACGGTTTTCGGGCCTGCAAGATCAGGATCGCGCGGCCGTCGACACAGCCCTCGAGCTCACCGGTCTCACGCAGATGGCCGACCGTTCAGCAGACCAGCTCTCGGGCGGCGAACTCCAGCGAGTCTGGCTGGGCACGGCGCTCGCGCAGGACACCGGTGTGCTGCTGCTCGACGAGCCAACGAACCACCTTGATCTCAAGCACCAGATGGATACGCTCGACCTGATCTGCGACCTCGCCGCCCGAGGCACAGCTGTCGGCGTCGTGCTGCACGACCTCGACCAGGCCGCGGGCGTCGCTGACGAGGTTGTGCTGCTCGCGGGCGGGAGCGTGCTCGCCTGCGGTGCCCCCGAAGAGGTGCTCACTGGCGAGCATCTCTCGGCTGTCTACGGACTTCCCATCGACACGACCGTCGACGAGGAAACGAAACGCGTTCGGGTGTTCCCGCGCGCACGCCACCGGCAGCGCCAGCGCCGCCTTGAACCGGAAGTCTGCACCGCATGAGTATCAGCCCCTCGACCACTCGTCGTCGTACGTCCCGCCTCGCGGCGATCGCCGCCCCAGCCGCCGCTCTCGCGCTCGCGCTCTCGGGGTGCGGCACGACCGCAGCGCCTACAGGTGAGACCGAGACCGCCCCGGCCTCGTCGATCGCTGGCTGTGAGAACGACTCGACAACGACGAGCACTGGCGCAGTCGAACTCACCGACTCGTTTGGGCGCACCGTCAGCCTTGACGCGCCAGCGAAGCGAGTCGCCGTGCTCGAATGGCAGCAGATTGAAGACGTGATCACCCTGTGCGTCGCCCCGGTCGCCGTTGCTGACGCCGACGGATTCACCACCTGGGACACCGCGGTTGAGCTTCCCGAGGGCGCGACCGACGTCGGATCCAGGCAGGAGCCGAACCTCGACGCCCTCTTCGGAACGAACCCCGACCTCGTGATTGTGGAGGCATACACAGCGGACGATGAGATCATCGGCAAGCTCGAGAAGTACGGCGTCCCTGTGCTCGCGACGAAGGGCGCAGACGCCGCAGATCCGATCGCGAACATGAAGAACACATTCTCGCTCATCGCCGACGCGACAGGCCGCGAGGAGCGCGCCGCCGTGGTGCTCGACGAGTTCGACGCGCACCTCGCTGAGGCGAAGGGCAGCCTCGCCGATGCTGGCCTGAAGACGACCGATTTCGTCTACTTCGACGGCTGGATCGACGGCGGCAACGTCGCGCTGCGTCCCTTCGGGCAAGGATCGCTCGTCGGTGAGATCGGCGAAGAGCTGGGCCTCACGAACGCCTGGACGGGCGAGGTCGACCCCGCTTATGGCCTCGGCCAGACCGACATCGAGGGAATGAAGGCCGTCGGTGACGCGACGCTGCTGCACACCGCGACAGAAGAGAAGTCGGAAGACGAGTTCGCGACTGCGCTCGAGACGAACCCGGTATGGGCGGCGCTGCCTGCCGTCGCCGACGGTCGCCTGTACGCGTTCCCGACTGGCATCTGGACGTTTGGTGGCCCCCGGTCGGCGCAGCAGATCATCGACGCCTACGTGTCGGTGCTGGCTGAACCCGGCGCGGGCGAGTGACCCGCACCGCCTCCGAGCTCGCCGTCGCGGGCGCCGAGGCGCGCCCCCGCGCCCGCGCGTTCGGGGGCGGGGCCGCGATCGCGGTCATCGCCGCCTCGCTCGCCGTCGTTGCGGCTTGGCATCTCTCGCAGGGAACGTCTGGCGTCGGTGCGGGTGAACTGCTCCAGGTGCTTACCGGCGGCGGTACTGACGACGCCAGCAACGTGCTGTGGGGTTCCCGGCTCCCGCGCCTCGCGGCCGGCGTCGCCGTCGGTGTTGCTCTCGGCGTCGCGGGCGTGCTCATGCAGACGCTTGCCCGGAACCCACTCGCCTCGCCCGACACCCTCGGCGTCACGGCGGGGTCGTATCTCGCGGTGACTGCTGTCGCAGCGTTCGGGATCGCCGTGCCCCTGTGGGCTTCGGGACTGCTCGCCTTCGCCGGCGGGCTCGCCGCCGCGGTCCTCGTGCTCGGCCTCGCAGGCGGCGCCGGCACCTCAAGTACCAGGCTCGTGCTCGCTGGCTCCGCACTTGCGCTCGCCTTTCAGGCGCTCACGTCTGCGCTCCTGATCCTCTTCCAAGAGGAGACGAAGGGTCTCCTTGCGTGGGGGAGTGGGAGCCTCGCCCAGCTCAACCTCGATGCTGCGCTGCGCGCGCTGCCGCTCATTGCGGTCGCGGTTGTGGCCGGCCTCCTGCTGTCGCACCGCCTTGACGTGTTCAGTCTTGGCGACGATCTCGCGAAAAGCCTCGGC
This sequence comes from Leucobacter sp. NPDC015123, assembly GCF_043080205.1. NCBI lineage: Bacteria > Bacillati > Actinomycetota > Actinomycetes > Micrococcales > Microbacteriaceae > Leucobacter > Leucobacter sp. NPDC015123. The sequence goes on from NZ_JBIBVH010000007.1 coordinate 41,222, forward strand.
GTTCCGCTTCGCGCGACTCGGGTATCCGGGATCCTGATCGCCGTCACGCTCTCCGCGACCGCCGTCACGCTTGCCGGGCCCATCGGCTTTGTCGGCCTCTGCGCCCCGGTGCTCGCGCGACTGCTCGCTCGCTGGGTTCCCGCGCTCGAACGGCACGCGTTCAGGCTGCCAGCCGCCGGGCTCATTGGCGCCGTGCTCGTGCTCGGTGCAGACGCCGTGCTCAGGGCAGTGCTCGGCGCGGCGGCGGCAGTGTCGGTACCAACTGGCGTCGCGACGACGCTCGCCGGCGCAATCGTGCTCGTGATTCTCGCGCGGGGACTGCGCGGTGGCTCCACACAGGCCGCACGGGTGCGTGCGGCGGCGAGGAGCGCGCGCAGGTTCTGGATTACGATCGTCATCCTCGCCGCTGCGCTCGTCGCGGTCGTTGTGCTTGGCGCGCTCTCCGGCAACACACTGTTGCGCACAGGCGACCTCGCGCTGTGGCTTCAGGGGGCCGCGCCGCCCCCAATCGCGCTCGCCCTCGACGAGCGCGCGCCTCGCGTGATCGCGGCCATCCTCGCGGGCGCGGCGCTCGCGGTTGCCGGTGGCATCACACAGTCGATCAGCCGAAACCCCCTCGCCGATCCGGGCCTACTGGGCATCACAGGCGGTGCCGGCCTCGGCGCGGTGCTCGTCGTCACTGGCGGGCTTGCAAACACTGTCGGGATCACGGTGGCCGCGACCGTCGGATCCCTGCTCGCGTTCGCCCTCGTTTACGGCCTGAGCTGGCGCGGCGGCCTGAGCGCAGACAGGCTCGTGCTCATCGGCATCGGTGTCTCGGCCGGTGCAACAGCGCTCACGACATTCTTCCTGCTGCGCGCCGACCCGTGGAATACGCCGGCGATCTATACCTGGCTTTCAGGCACGACCTACGGGCGCAGCTTCGCACAGGTGCTTCCAGTGCTCATTGTGCTCGCGATTGGGCTACCGCTCGTGCTCGCCGCTCGCCGCGAGGTCGACCTCATTGCGCTTGACGAAGACACCCCGCGTGCGCTCGGGGTGCGCCTCGAGCGCACGCGGCTTGGCCTGCTCGCGCTCGCCGCAGTACTCGCCGCTGCGAGCGTCACAGCGGTCGGCGTCGTCGGGTTCGTTGGTCTCCTCGCCCCGCACGCAGCCCGAGCGCTGGTGGGCGCTCGGACAGCTCGGTTCCTGCCAACAGCCGCCGTGCTCGGTGCGGTCCTTGTCGGGGTGGCCGATGCCGTCGGGCGCACGGTCATCGCGCCCGCGCAGCTCCCCGCCGGCCTCATGGTCGCGCTGCTCGGCGCCCCGTACTTCGTGTGGTTGCTCTGGCGGACACGCGACGCCTGAGCGCGGAGGGGCATATGGCTGCCGCGCCGCTGATCTGCAACGCAAGGATTTGCGCATCGTTCGTGGCGTATTGGTTGACGAATGTCGCACATGTGCGTAGCCTGGCCAGGATACGCGCGCGGCGGAGCCGCCGCCCGTGAAGGGAGAGCCGCTTCATGACAGACGTGCCAGCACTCGACACGATACGCTTCGAGCTTGACGGTGACCTGCTCATCGCGACGCTCTCGCGACCGAGCCGAGCCAACGCGGTGAGCCGGCAGATGCTTCGTGAGCTCATCGAGCTTGCCGACTGGCTCGACGGCAATGAGGCGGTGCGATTCCTGATCCTCACCGGTGACGGTCCGATCTTCGCCGCCGGACAAGACCTGCAAGAGATGCGCGAACCGCTCTCGGACGAGTCTCAGACACGCGCGGCAATGCGCGCACTGCAGCGGCTCGCGCAGGAGGTGATGCACAAGCTCGAGGGTCTCGAGCAGATTGCGTTCGCGGTGATTCAAGGATCTGCCTACGGGGCCGGTGTCGCGATCGCAATGACCGCCGACTTTCGGCTTATGGAGGCAGATGCGGTGCTGAATCTGCCAGAGACGAACCTCGGAATGTTTCTCACCTACGGCGCGACACCGCGACTCGTGTCGGTCATGGGGGCGAGCGCTGCGAAAGAGTTCGTGATGTTTGCGCGTGACATGCCCGCGGCCGACGCGCTGCGACACGGGCTCGTGAACGCTGTCTCCCCGCGGGGCGAACTCATGGAGGCCGCGCTCGCGCAGGTGAACGAACTACGCGGAAAAGACTTTAGATCGCTGCGAATTACGAAGCGGATCGCGCAGGCTGCCGCTGCGGTGAACGTTGGTGACATTCTCGTCGGCGAGCCCGAGCTGAGCGAGGGCGCCCTTTCTGACGGCACAACGCTCGAACTCGTCGATAGGTTCTTCAAGAACAAGCGGTGAGCCCAGCAGAGAACCACGTCCCGCGGGCGCTGCCGCCCCTGGGACGTGGTTCAGAGGCGACGCTTCCGCCTCTCGCGGGCCCAGTGCTCGGGCCCGCGCCTGGCCTACTCGCTGAGTAGTTCGCGGACCCGTGGGATCACGTCGCGGCCGTAGAGTTCAATGCTCGTCATGAGCATGTCGTGTGGCATCGTGCCGTTCGCATACTTGAGATCGAATCGGTCAGCGCTGAGTGTGCGCACGGTGTTCGCGATCTTCCGTGCGACGGTCTCGGGAGATCCGACGTAGAGGGATCCTGACTCGACCTCGGCGTCAAACTCGGCGCGTGACGCCTCGGGCCAGCCGCGCTCACGCCCGATGCGGTTGCGGTTCGCCGCGAAGTGCTCCCAGAGTTCTTCGCGGGCGAGCTCGTCGGTCGCCGCCACGTGCCCGGGCGAGTGGACGCCGAGCGGCATCGGGTCACGCTCGAGTTCCTGCTGGGCGCTGCGGTATAGGTCAGCGAATGGGAGAAATCTCGCCGGGTCGCCGCCGATGATTGCGAGCATCATGGGGATGCCGACCTGAACTGACCGCACGACTGACTGGGGGCTGCCGCCGACACCGATCCAGGCGGGGACGCCGCCCGGGTGCTCGGTCTTGGGGTGCACCTCTTGGTTGACGAGCGGCGTGCGGTGTTTGCCCGCCCAGGTGACTGGGCCCTCGCTGCGAAGCTTTGCAAACAGGTCGAGCTTCTCGCTGAAGAGAGCGTCGTAGTCGTTCAGGTCGTATCCGAAAAGTGGAAAGGACTCGGTGAAGGACCCTCGACCCAGAATCACCTCGGCGCGGCCGCTGCTCACGCCGTCGAGTGTCGCGAAGCGCTCGTACACCCTGACTGGGTCATCGCTTGAGAGCACTGTCACGCCAGTGCCGAGCAGGATCTGCTCGGTTGCGCCGGCGATTGCGCCGAGCACGATCTCAGGTGACGAGATCGCGAAGTCGTCTCGGTGATGCTCGCCGAGAGTGATCGCGTCTACGCCGAGGGAGTCAGCGAGCCTCGCCTGCTCGACGACGTCACGCAGCACCTGTGCGGGGTGAGTGCGGCTGCCATCGGGCTGCTGGGAGATGTCGCCAAACGTGTCGAGCCCCAGGGCTACATTGCTGCCGGCTGTGCCGCCGCTGTGCTGTGATGTGGTCATGCTCTATGCAACAGCGGCCCTAGGGTGGCTATTCCTGGGGTTGGCTCTGCGCCGATGCCGAGCCTGGCTGCCGGTGAGGAGCCTGGCCGCCGGTGACGTGCCTCGCTGCCGGTGACCCTCGCTGCCGGCGACGAGCCGCGCTGCCGGCGCTTCCAATGTGATCGGCAGAAGATATGCCCGGATCCTTAGGTTGGTGGCATTGGTTCTGTTGATCCCGGGCCTACTGCGTGCAGCGGAGCGGGGGTGTGCTGAGAGGCGCGTACTACTGGACCGCAGCCGCAGATTTGGCAGCTCAGCGATTCACAGACGCCGCGCCACCGACTACTTGCTGCGAAGCGAGGTGACGAAGCCGAGCGTCGCGCCAGCGAGTCCGAAGACGACAGCGACGATCCAGTTGATGCCGAGTCCGAGCATGGCTCCGACACCGGCGGCGAGTAGCAGAAGCTCGATCAGCGCGCGCCCGAAGCGGTCGGTCGCGAGCACGGGCTTGGGTGACAGGAAGAGTGCCCAGAGCAGCAAGCTCAGCGCGAGCAAACCGAGGCCCGCGAAGATGCCAGGAAATGGCATTTCCCAGCTCATGAAGCCCCACACAGTGATCGCGATGATTGCGATGAGATGGAAGAGTCCGCGCACCGCCTGCTGGATCGTCTGAGAGCGGGCCTGCGAGTCTGATGGAGTAGGGCTAGTCACTCGGTCAAGTCTACCCGGCCCTCCCCGGGCGGCCGATTCCCGGTCTCGTGGGTGCGAGGTGCGTCGGTGTGGCGGCCCACCCCGGAGTCCCGAGGAGCGATGCCCGGATCCCGCAGTCCTGAAGCTCGCAGCCAGCCCCACCCCAGCCTGTGGTTCACCCCAGCGTCGACAATGTGGTCCACTACGCGGCCAGATCGTAGCCTAACTACATAGACCAGCCGGAGCGCGCGGCACCTGCCGCCGCTGCCACCCCGCTGCCGAGAGGAACCAATGACCCCGAACTCACAGCGAGCACTTGTCGCACTCGCGCTCGCCGCAACGCTCGGACTTGCGGGCTGCGCCCCCGCTGCACAGGGCGGGGGCTCCGAGCCAGCGCCGACCGCCGGCGGCACGCTCACCTATGGCAGGCTCGCGAGCGCGAACGATCTCGACCTGCACACGCAGATCACCGCGAACAACGCATTCGCGATTGACAAGATCTTCGAGTCGCTCGTCTCGTTCGATGAGCACGGCAAGATCATCGACTGGTTGGCGAAGAGCCACGAGATCTCGGCAGACGGACTGACCTATACATTTACGCTGCGCGAGGGGCTCAAGTACTCCGATGGGTCTGACGTGCAGGCCTCTGACGTGAAATTTTCGCTCGAACGCAACCTCGCGAAGCAGGGGCCCCTCACTCTCACCGCCCCGATCTCGGAAATCGTGACCGATGACGCTGCCGGTACCGTCGTCATCACGCTCGGTGAGGCGTACACGCCGTTCCTGTCGGAGCTCACGAGCTTCTCCGCGGGCGTTCTGCCCACGGACTTCGGCGGCAAGAACGAGGAGGACTTCTTCAAGGCCCCGGTTGGTACCGGGCCGTTCGCGGTCAGCGAGTGGGACCCTGCGGGTGACCTGAATTTCGTGAAGAACGAGCACTACTGGCAGGACGGGAAGCCGCTCCTTGACGGCCTCGACTACGTCTTCGTTGCCGACGACAACCAGCTGCTCCAGCGGCTGAACGCTGGCCAGATCGACGCTGTCGAGCAGGTGCCTGCGGCGAACGCAGACGCGGTCGAGAACGGGGAAGCAACGAAGCTTTTGAAGAGCGATTCGTGGGCGATCGAGCAGGTCTTCTTCAACACGCAGAAGCCCGAGTTCGCAGACGTGCACGTCCGCCGCGCGGTCGCGCAGGCGCTCGACCTGCCCGGCATCACGCAGGCGACCACGTTTGGCACCGCCCGTGCGGCGTCCTCGCTCATTCCGCCGGCGATCGAGTACAGCGCGGCCGACGCGTTCGACGCGAAGCCGGTGCTCACACACGACGTCGACGCGGCGAAGCAGGAGCTCGCGAAGTCGGACTTCGCGGACGGCTTCGAGGCGACGATGCTCATCCCGAGCGGGAACTCAGCTCGCGCCCAGATCGCCCAGGTTGTGCAGGAATCGCTCGCGCCCCTCGGCATCGACGTGCAGATCGAGTCCATCGACCTCGCCTCATTCCGCGAGCGCTTCAAGGCGTTCGACTACGACTTCATGATCAACTCGGGGCAGTCCGACGCCCCCGACCCCAACGGGCTCGTGACGTTCCAGGCCGATCCCGAGGGCTTCAGCAACTCGTTCTGGACCCACTACACGAACCCCGAGGTCACGAAGCTCATGCACGAGGGCCGCACGACCGCAGACGGGCCCGAGCGGGAGCAGATCTACACAGACATCCAGCGGATCCTTGCTGGCGACGTGCCCTACATTCCCGTCTACTACTCGCCGAACCTGCACGGCACGACGGCGAAGGTGCACGGCCTCGAATCGCTGCCGAACGGGAGCGTCAGGTTCCAGGACGCGTGGGTCGAAGCAAAGTAGCCGGCGGAAGAACCGCGCGTCCGCGGGCACGCCCTGCGGGGCCCAACAGGGTCTGGCGGGGCGCGCCTGCGCAGCGGATAGAGTAGGCGAGTGTCAGCGGCTCTGCGATCCCTCCCGCGCCAGGTGCTGCGCCAGGCCCTGCGCGTCGCGGGAACGGTGCTGCCGGTCATGCTCGGCGTCGTCACAGCTGTGTTCTTTCTGCTGCGCCTGGTGCCCGGCGATCCTGCCGTGATGATCCTCGGGGATCGCGCGACGCCGCAGGCGCTCGCCGAGCTCCGCGCCAAGCTTGGGCTCGACGCCCCGCTCTGGCAGCAGTACACCGACTTTGTCTCAGGGGTGCTCACGCGCGGTGATACTGGCGACTCGCTCGTGACTGGCGTGCCAACCGCAGAGCTTGTACTGTCTCGCGCGCCTGTGAGCCTCGGCATCGTCGCGCTCGCGCTCATGCTTGTGCTTGCGATTGCCGTGCCGCTTGCGCTCGCGGCGGCGAATCGACCCGATGGCTTCGTGGATCAGCTTGTGCGCATCGTGCCGACGATCACGCTCGGAATGCCGCTGTTCTGGATCGGACTCCTGCTCATCATCGTGTTCGCCGTGAACCTTGGGTGGTTTCCGGTCGGGGGTGTCGGCGCGGCGGGGTCGGCCCCGTTCGAGCCGGTGCGTTCGCTGGTGTTGCCTGCGCTTGCGGTCGCCCTGGGTATGGCGCCGCCGCTTATCCGCTCGCTTCGGGCTCAACTGCTCGAGGTGACGGAGGCCGAGTTCGTGACGACGTTGCGGGCTGCGCGCATCCCGGAGCGGCAGATTCGTTGGCGCCACGTGCTGCGCGGCGCGGCGTTGCCGACGCTGAATCTTCTGAGCGTGAACCTTGCATACCTCATCGGCGGGACGCTGGTTGTCGAGAAGGTGTTTGGCATCAACGGCCTTGGCACGCTCCTGTTCCAGTCGATCTCGACCCGAGACTTTCCTGTGGTGCAGACGATCGCGTTGTACTGCGCGATCCTTGTCGTACTCGTGACGCTCGTGGCCCAGCTGCTGTCGGCGCTCATCGACCCGAGGTTGCGGGGTGCGCGATGAGTGGTGCGCGGCGCGCGCTCGGGTCGCGGAGCTTTGTCGCAGGCGCGCTGCTTCTCTCGGTGATCGTGTTTGTCGCGGTGCTCGCCCCCGCGCTCGCGCCGTACTCGCCGACCGCGCAGGATTTGTCGGCCGGCCTGCTCCCTCCCTCGTTCGCGCACCCGTTTGGTACGGACCAGCTCGGTCGTGACGTGTTCTCACGGGTGCTCTTTGCAGCGCGCACTGATCTCGGGATCGCTGCCATCGCGGCGATCACCCCGTTCGTCGTTGGCGTGACGCTTGGCCTCGTCGCTGGCTACTTCGGACGCGGCACCGACTGGGCGATCTCGCGTGTCACCGACACTGTCATCGCGTTCCCGTTTTATGTGCTCGTCATCGCAATCGTGTTCGCGGTCGGGGCGGGGGGACCGGGCATCATCGCCGCGTTCGCGCTCGTCGGGTGGGTCGGGTATGCCCGGGTGATCCGCGCTCTTACCGCGTCGATGCGCGATCATGGCTGGGTGCGCGCGGCGCGAGGGGCGGGCCTGTCGCACGGGCAGATCCTTGTCAGGCACCTCCTGCCCAACGTGCTGCCGCAGGCTGTCGTGCTGCTCGCGACTGAGATTGTGCTCATCATGGTTGCGATCGTCACTCTCGGGTTTCTCGGGCTCGGCATCCAGCCGCCAACGCCAGACTGGGGCACGATGATCGCCGATGGACAGGCGTTCGTGACGAGTCACTGGTGGCTCTCGGCGTTGCCGGGACTTGCCGTCGTGGTGACTGGCGTCGCACTCTCGCTGCTTGGCGACGGCATCGGTGACACGCTGCGAGTGACGGGTGAGCCGCGCAAAACCGGCAGGGCCCGCGGCGGGCGTCGGGGCCCACGCCCGGCGACTGCGGGGGTGCCTCTCGGGTCGCTCCACGTCCGCGGGCTCACCCTCGAGTTGGCAGCTGTTGTCGCTTCGCGTGCGCCCAAGCGACAACAACTGCCAGCTCCCGCGCTTGTCGGCGGGGCGCCGGGCAGGGCGCCGGGCAGGGCAGAGGGCAGGGCGCCGGGTGGCAGCGAGGGGCACAGCGCCCAGGGCGTGAGTTTCGATCTCACCCCAGGCGAGGCACTCGGCATTGTCGGCGAATCAGGATCGGGCAAGAGCCTCACCCTCCGCGCCATCGCCGGCCTGCTCCCGAACGGTGTGGTGCACACTCACGGCGAAGTCGCCATCGGGGGCGCCGTTGGCATGGTGTTCCAGGATCCACTGAGCGCACTCGATCCGCTGACGCGAGTTGGCACCCAGCTGCGCGAAGCGTGCGTCGCGGCGGGGGAGCCAGACCCGGTGGCACGGGTGCGCGAGCTACTCGGTGCTGTCCGGCTCGGTGACCCAGAACGCATCGCCCGCGCGTACCCGCATGAACTCTCGGGTGGACAGCGCCAGCGCATCGTGATCGCGATGGCGCTCGCTGGGAGGCCGGCGATTCTGCTCGCTGACGAGCCGACGACGGCGCTGGATGCGACAGTGCAGCGTGAGGTACTCGAGCTGCTGAAAGCCCTCCGGCGGGAACGCGGCCTGACTCTCGTGTTCGTGAGCCATGACGTCGCTGTTGTCGCCGCAATGTGCGAGCGGATCGCGGTCATGCGCGGAGGGTGCGTCGTCGAGGAAGGGGCAACGGCCGCGGTCCTCGCCCGACCAGAACACCCGTACACTCGGGAGCTGCTCAGCGCGATCCCTCGTGCCCCCCGCCCCGCGGAAAGGATCAACGATCGCGTTGCCCTCGCGCCAAGCGCAGGCGCGATCAGCATACACACGACGGGTGCGCCCGGCGTCGAGAAGACCGCCCCGCCCAGCATCGAGACGGCCGCCGCGCCAGCGGCAGCGACGTCTGACGGCGCGCCCGTGCTCGCCGTCAAGGACCTGCGCGTGAGGTATGGCGGCCGCGAGGCGGTTGGTGGCGTCTCCTTCGACGTACGCGGCGCGCTGGGCATCATCGGCGAGTCGGGTTCGGGAAAGACGACGATCGCGCGTGCGATCGTCGGGGAGCTACCGCGCGCGCACGGAGCATTCAGCTTCGCGGGCGAGCGGGAGGAGATCCAGCTCATCCCACAGGATCCCTCGTCGTCACTCAACCCGCGCCGCACAGTCGGTGCGACGCTCGGCGAGGTTGTGCGCGCACACGATCGCCGCGCTCGAGCCAGAGGAGGCGATCTCGCGCGCTCCCCGCGCGGCTCGACCGAGGGACGCGTCGCGGCGCTCCTCTCGGAAGTCGGCCTCGCCCCTGAACACGCGAGGCGCTACCCGCACGAGCTCTCGGGCGGGCAACGGCAACGTGTCGCGATCGCGAGGGCGCTTGCCGCCGAGCCGAAAGTGCTCGTCGCTGACGAGGCGACAAGCGCGCTCGATGTGTCAGTGCAGGCCGCAATTCTCGACCTGCTCGCGCGGCTTCGCAGGGAGCGCGGCCTCGCCCTCATCGTGATCTCCCACGACCTCGCCGTTGTCCACGCGCTGTGCGACGATGTCGTCGTGCTGCGCGCCGGCGCCATTGTCGAGCAGGGGCCGCGGGCCCTCCTTGACCCGCAGCAGGCCTACACGCGAGAACTGCTCGACGCGGTCGTGCAGCTGCCTGCCGGATCGTTCGATGGCTCCTCCTAGCCAGATCCTGTACTCTCGGATCACCTGAGCCAAGGGAGGTCCCAGGTGCGCAACAGTCGACACGCACTCCAGCGCGGCGAATCAGTGAGGCAGCGCCGCCTGCTGCTCGAGCGTGCGCACGAGCGCTTCGTTGCCGACCATTCGCTCGCCGAGGACCCGGACTCCCGGCGCACCTTCGCTGCTCAGAGCGATCTTCGCCCGGTCGTGCTCGAATCGTGGGTGCGCTCGAAGCGGCACTCGATCGACCCGAACGTGACCCCGGGCGCGAGGCCACTGTCGCCTGACGAGCTCGAGGAGCTGCAGCGCCTCCATCCGATCGCACGAGTACTTCCAGTCGTGAACAGGCTCCTGCTCGACGAGGCGACTCAGGCTGGATTCGTCGTTGCCATCGGCGACGCCGCGGGCAGGCTGCTGTGGGTCGATGGCGACAGGCGGCTGCGGTCGGAAGCCGAGGAGATGGGGTTCGCCGCTGGCGCCGACTGGTCTGAGAATGCTGTCGGCACGTCGGCGCCGGGCTCGGCGCTGCTGCTCGGCGACTCGATCCAGGTGCTCGGCGCTGAGCACTACAACCGCGCCGTGCACCAGTGGAGCTGCACCGCGGTCCCGGTACACGAGCCCGAGAGCGGCGCGATCATCGGTGTCATTGACGTGACAGGCAATGACGCTGCAGCCTCGCCGCACATCCTGCCGCTCGTGGAAGCCACGCGGGCTGCGGTCGAGGCCGAGCTCAAACTTGTCGCCATGCGCGCGGCACTTGAGCGCAGTCACGAACGTTCGAGCGAGCGACGCGTCACGTCGACTGCTCATCCACCGCCCAAACGCGAGCCGAAGCAGGCAACGCCGCGGCTCATGCTCCTCGGGCGCGACCCTGCGCTGTTTGAACACAGCGGCGGGTTCGTGAGCGTCAGTAGACGCCATGCCGAGATCCTCGCGGCACTTGCTGAGGCGCCGAACGGGCTGTCTGCCGCGGCGCTCGCGGATCAGGTCTACGGCGAGCCTGGTGCGGAGCACAGCCTCAGACCCGAGGTCGTTCGTCTTCGCAAATGGTTGATTCAACACAGAGTCGGTTTCGAACTGCTGTCTCGCCCATACCGGCTGAGCGGCCCGCTCAGGCTCGACGCGCTTGAAACACTTGAAGCGCTCGAGCGGGGCGCGCACAGGCTCGCACTCGCAGCGTACGAGGGGCCCGTGTTGCCATCCTCAGATGCGCCCGTCATCGAGCGGCTGCGACACGAGGTGGACTCGACGCTGCGCGAGTCAATGCTGCAAACAGCGGCCGCTCCGCTGCTCTTCGAGTACGCCCAGAACTGGGCGGTCGATGACGCGCAGGTGTGGGAGGCGCTGCTGCACGCGCTCCCCCCGCTCTCGCCGAAACGCACGCGCGTAGTTGCGAGGCTCGAGACCATCGAAGCCGGGCGATGACGGCGGTGCTGCGGACCCGGCGCAACCTAAATGCAACCTTCGCAGACCTACTCTGACACCACGAAGCGCGGGTACTCCCGGCTTCGGCACTTCGACAACGACGTCAGAGAGAGGTAGCACCATGACTGTCTACGCATTCCCAGGACAGCCCGATTCGCTCGTGACCTTCAAAGGCCGCTACGAGCACTACATCGGGGGCGAGTGGGTCCCGCCTGTGAAAGGCCAATACTTCGAGAACATCACCCCGGTGACCGGGCAGGCGTTCTGCGAGGTCGCCCGTGGCACCGCTGAAGACATTGAGGTGGCCCTCGACGCGGCACACGCGGCAGCTCCCGCGTGGGGAAAGACGAGCCCGGCCGAGCGTGCCGTGATCTTGAACAAGATCGCCGACCGTATGGAGGCGAACCTCGAGATGATCGCCGTCGCCGAGACGTGGGACAACGGAAAGGCTGTGCGCGAGACGCTGAACGCCGACATCCCACTCGCGATCGACCACTTCCGCTACTTCGCCGGCGCGATCCGCGCGCAAGAGGGCGGCCTCTCCCAGATCGACGACGACACTGTCGCCTACCATTTCCACGAGCCACTCGGGGTTGTCGGCCAGATCATCCCGTGGAACTTCCCCATCCTCATGGCGGTGTGGAAACTTGCCCCTGCGCTCGCCGCAGGCAACGTGGTCGTCTTGAAGCCTGCCGAGCAGACCCCGGCGTCGATTCTCGTGCTGTTTGAACTCATCGGTGACCTGCTGCCGGCCGGCGTGGTGAACATCGTTAACGGCTTCGGCGCGGAGGCAGGGAAGCCCCTCGCGTCGAACAAACGTATCCGCAAGATCGCGTTTACAGGCGAGACGACCACTGGTCGGCTCATCATGCAGTACGCCTCAGAGAACATCATCCCGGTGACGCTCGAGCTCGGCGGTAAGAGCCCCAACATCTTCTTCGATGACGTTGCGGCGAAAGACGACGCGTACTTCGACAAGGCAAAAGAGGGGTTCACGATGTTCGCCCTCAACCAGGGCGAGGTGTGCACGTGCCCGTCACGCGCCCTCATTCAGGAATCGTTCGCCGACGACTTCCTCGACGCAGTTGTCGCGCGTACCGAGCTCATCAAGCGCGGCAACCCGCTCGACACCGACACGATGATGGGTGCGCAGGCATCGAACGACCAGTTCGAGAAGATTAAGTCGTACCTCGACATCGGCCGCCAAGAGGGTGCGAAGGTGCTGACGGGTGGGGGAGTCGACGACCTCGGCGGGGATCTCTCCGGCGGCTTCTACATTCAGCCGACAATCTTCCGCGGCGACAACTCGATGCGCATCTTCCAGGAAGAGATCTTCGGCCCTGTGGTCTCGGCGACAACATTCACCGACTTCGACGACGCGATTCGCATCGCGAACGACACACTGTACGGCCTGGGGGCCGGTGTCTGGAGCCGCGATGGTAACACCGCGTACCGTGCGGGCCGGGCGATTGAGGCGGGTCGTGTCTGGGTGAATAACTATCACGCGTACCCGGCGCATGCGGCGTTCGGTGGCTACAAGTCGAGCGGCATCGGGCGCGAGAACCACCTCATGATGCTCGACCACTACCAGCAGACCAAGAACCTGCTCGTGAGCTACAGCCAGAACGCGCAGGGCTTCTTCTAGGCCCTCCCTAGGTCAGCTCGTTCGACCTCCCGAACACACACCCCAGATTCACAACGGGTTGCAGCGTGGCAGCCCACGAAAGGAATACGACAATGACAACAACCACTATGCGTGCCGCCTCCGTGCCGGCATTCGGCAAGCCGCTCGACGTCGGCGACCAGAGCGTCCCGACGCCCGGTCCCGGGCAGGCGCTCGTTCGGGTGCTCACTACTGGCGTCTGCCACACAGATCTGCACGCCGTCGAGGGCGACTGGCCTGTGAAGCCGAGCCCACCGTTCATTCCGGGCCACGAGGGCGTCGGACTTGTCGAGGCCGTCGGCGAGGGCGTCACAAACGTCGCAGTCGGAGATCTCGTCGGTAATGCGTGGCTGTGGTCCGCATGCGGGCACTGCGAGTTCTGCCGCACAGGCTGGGAGACGCTCTGCGAGCAGCAGCAGAACGGTGGCTACTCGGTCGACGGCTCTTTCGCTGAGTACATGCTCGTCGACGCGACCTACGCCGCCGTTGTGCCCGCGGGGTCAGACCCTGTCGAGGTTGCGCCCGTGCTCTGCGCAGGGGTCACTGTGTACAAGGGCCTGAAGGTGACTGGCGTGCTTCCCGGGCAGTGGGTAGTGATCTCGGGAATCGGTGGCCTCGGCCACATCGCAGTGCAGTACGCGGTTGCGATGGGGATGCGCGTCGCCGCCGTCGATATTGCCGACGACAAGCTTGCGCTTGCGAAGAAGCACGGCGCTGAGGTGACTGTGAACGCGTTGAGTGAGGATCCGGTCGAAGCCATCCAGCGCGAGACAGGTGGAGCGCACGGTGTGCTCGTGACAGCCGTGCACCCGTCGGCGTTCGGGCAGGCGATCGGTATGACGAGGCGCGGCGGCACGATCGTCTTCAACGGCCTACCTCCCGGGGACTTCCCCGCGCCGATCTTTGACATCGTGCTCAAGGGCCTGACGATCAGGGGGTCAATCGTCGGCACCAGGCAAGACATGATCGAGGCACTTGACTTCTACGCGAGGGGCCTTATCCACCCGACAGTCTCCGAGCGCCCGCTCGACGACGTCAACGATGTGCTCGACGAGATGCGTGCAGGCAAGATTGACGGCCGCGTCGTTCTCAGGCTCGCGAGCGCCTAACTCATAGGCCTCGGGAGGCGGCTCACCGCCTCCCGAGGCCAACTCAGTTTTCAGGATGGAGACGATGATGACACCGGAGTCAACGCCCGATCCGGCCGAAGTGCTTGGGGACGAAACCCGTGGGGCCGTCGACGCGTGTGAGGTGGGCGGCGCTGTCGCGCCTGGGCCAGAAGACACAGCTTCGATTCTCGGCGTCGTCGATGCGCGCCCGGAGATCGCGGGTGAGCATGCGAGCAGGCTCGCTTTCACACCAGCCGCGATCGAGCTCATCGAGCGGCTCTGGGCGATGCACGGCCCCCTCATGTTCCACCAGTCCGGCGGGTGCTGTGATGGCAGTGCCCCCATGTGTTACCAGGAAGGCGAGTTCAAGACGGGCGGGCAGGATCTGAAACTCGGCACGCTCGAGCTGCCGCCAAGCGCCGGTGAGAACGCGCCGCGCGAGATCGGGTTCTGGATGTCTCGTGAGCAGTTCGCAGTGTGGGCGCACACGCATCTGACGATCGATGCAGTGCCAGGGCGAGGGTCGGGATTCTCGCTCGAGGCCCCGGAAGGCAAGCGGTTCCTCATCCGCTCGCGACTCATCTCGTAGTCGCCCTCCGCCACCTCGAGCTCGCAACGGCGTCCTTTCGGGGCGTGCGTGGCCTTGCTACGCTGGAGGGGATCCCGACAACTGTTGAACGAGGTGCGCTATGGGAGCGATCATGGACTGGCTGAATGGCCTGCTCGACGGGTCGCTCATCGCGGGCGGCATCTTTCTCATCATTGGCGTCGTCGGCGGCATCCTCCTGCTGCTTTCGCTCGTGCTCGACGGAATCTTCGATGCATTCGATTTCGGCGATGGCCCGCTGAGCCTCACGACAATCGCAGCGTTTACCGCGATCTTCGGCTTTACGGCTTTTGCGCTTGTTGGCGCGGGCCTCCCCACCCCGCTCGCGGGGCTCCTCGGTGCGCTCGCGGGCGTGCTCGGCGGCGCAGCTGCGTGGTGGTTGAGCAAGGTCATCAGAAGCGCTGAATCGTCAACGGCGGTGAGTGGCGATGAGCTTGTCGGCTCAGTCGCAGGCGTGGTGCTTGCGATCCCTGCCGGTGGTCTCGGCGAGGTCGCGCTCGTGCGGCACGGTGAGCGCGTCTCGCTCTCGGCGACCGCAGACACCGCCATCGCGCGGGGCACGCAGGTGCGCATCGCCCAGACAATCACCGCGACATCGGTGCGGGTTGAACCCGTCGCCGCGACGGCTGACCCGAGCGCACAGCCCACCTAACTCGTCCGTGCCGGCATTGGTGTCGGCTTCATTCACAACTGAACTTCCCCGGGAGGGAAAATGTTCTTCATTACCCCAGCAATCGTCGGCGTGTTCGGCGCGGTGGTTGCGCTCGTGCTTATCGCGCTTGTCATTATCAAGCGCTACCGCATTGCGAAGCCTGACGAGGCGATCATCGTCACCGGAGGCAAGGGGAAAGAGATCAAGTCGGCTGACGGCGCGACAGTTCGCGACATGTCTGGCCAGAAGGTTGTGACGGGCGGCGGTGTCTTTGTGCTGCCGTTCGTGCAGAAGTCGTTCACAATCTCGCTGCGCTCGCGCCGCCTCTCAATCACCACCGAGGCGCAGACGACCGACGGCATCACGATGCAGGCGCAGGCAGTGGCGGTTGTGAAAGTCGGCGGGACGCAGGAGATGATCCGCGCCGCAGCGCAGCGATTCCTGTCAAACTCTGACGAAATTGACGAGTCGACCCAGGAAGTACTCTCGGGCTCGCTTCGCTCGATTATCGGTGGGCTGACAGTCCTGCAGATCATTCGCGACCGCGCCGTTGTTGCGCAGAGCGTGCTCGAGGCTGCAGAGGAGGCACTGACGAAGCAGGGCCTCGTTGTCGACACGTTGCAGATCCAAGAGATCCGCGACGGCGCCGACTACATCGCAAATATTGGCCGCCCGGAGGCAGCGAAGGTTCGCCAGGCGGCAGACATCGCCGAGACCAATGCCTACCAGGCTTCTGAAGAAGCAAAGATTGCTGCAGAGAAGGTCCTGCTTGACCGCAACCGAGAGCTGAAGCTCCGCCAGGCTGAGATTCAGGCCGAGACTGACAAGGCGAACGCGCAGGCGCAGGCGGCGGATCCGCTCGAGCAGGCAATCCAGCAGCAAGCAATTGTTGAACAGCAGCAGATCACGGCTCAGCGCGAGGTCGCGCTGCGCACCGAGAAGCTGAACGCAGACGTTCGCGCGGTCGCCGAGGCCGAGGCGTACAAGGTCGAGGCGCTCGCGAAGGCCGAAGCCGCTGCCGCGGTGTCGGCGGCGGACGGTCGTGCGCAGGCTGTTGAGCGCGAGGGTCTTGCAGCTCGTGCGGCGCGTATCGCCGCGTCTGAGGCTGTCGCGGCCGAGGGCCGGGCAGAGGCCGAGGCCATCCAGGCGAAGGGAACGGCAGAGGCGATCGCGGTCGAGGCCCGCGCACGCGCCCTCGAGACCCAGTCGCAGGCTGTGCTTGCCCAGGAGCTCATCCACAGGCTCCCGGAGATCGCGGGCGAGTACGCGCAGGCTATCGCCGGCATCGACAGCATGACTGTCGTTTCAGCCGACGGCACTTCGCGGGTCGCGGGCGACGCTATGGGCAACCTGAAGGGCCTCCTGGAGATGGCGCGAGAAACGGTTGGGGTCGACCTCGTCGGCATGCTCAACGGCGTCGTCACGGGTAGCGCGGCAGGAGCCGCAGCCGGGCGCGCTGCGTCGTCCTCGAGCTCTGACGAGCCCGCCTTCGCCGTCGCTGAGCGCGGCGCCGAGGAGGAGACCTCGGGTGCCGACCTGACAGCTGCGGTTGACGAGCGACCCGCGAGCGATGGGGCGACTGGCGTCGCCAACGCCGACGAGGAGCCGACTCGCTAAAGCTGCACCGACGAGGCGCAGGCTGACAGGGCAGAATAGGGGTATGCGGCGTACCCGAAATACTCAGGAGACCACGGTGCTCCCCTCGCAGGGGGCCGAGCAGGTGCTCAGGGGCGCGGGTGATCCCGGGACACTCCCGGGCCACCCTGCGGGAGCCAGCCACCAGGCAGGAGCGGCGCCGCAGCAACCTGAGGAGATTGTCGTGCGCGTGCGGCGGCATGGCAGGCATCTCACCATTCCCGTGCTGCTGTTGTTCGTGGTGGCCGGGTTCGGTGGGTTTTTTATCGGCACGCTTCCTGAAGCGTGGATGAATCTCGCCGCCGCGGGCGGGGCAGCCGTGCTCATCGCGTTCGGCGTGATTGGTCCGCTTCTCGGCTGGCTCGCGCGGCGTGCGGTCGTGACGACGAGGCGCGTGATCTTGCATCACGGCTTCTTCGTCAGGCATCGCAGCGAGATTTCGCTCGCTCGCGTGCGTGAGGTTCGGTCAAAGCAGAACCCAGTCCAGCGCATCTGGGGGTCTGGCGACATCGATCTGCTCGTCGGGGCCGAGGCCACCCGGATCCCTGACGCTCCTGGTGTGAAACTGCTGCACGTTGCGCTCCAGGAACTCTCCGAGCGAAGCTACGACGAGCAGGTGCGGGCGACAGCCTTCGGAATGTAGCCGCAGCCGCAACACCTAGGTTGTGCGCGCGATGAGTACGTCTATGAGCTCACTCGCGAGCTTCACGAGGCGTTCGATCTCTGATTCGTCGCGGTCGATCCACCTGAACTCCGGGTCGCCAACGGGAACAAAGTTCTCGTGGCGCTCCCAGACCATGAGCGTTCGTTCAGCCCCAAGCACGTACTGCTGCCACCAGATCTGCCGTAGGTAGTTTCGAGGAATGACTCGCCATTCCTTGTTCGTCGTCTTGATCTCGGCAAGTTCAAGGGCGCCAGTCGCGCGCTCGACTAGGCCATCAGGCGTCGCAAGATGGCGGAGATCTGTCGCCGCGTGGAAGAGCGCCGAGCTTGGGCGGATCCCGTGCTCACGCTCGACCCACGCAGCGATCTCGGGCTCGCGCGCCTTGCCGTGCTCCGTGTAGGCGTTGCCGATGAAGCTGCTGCCGTACATCTTTTCGCGCGCCGCAGTTTCGATTGAGCGAGGAGTCGAAAGCTTTGCGACGTCGGTCGCGGTAATGCCGCGGGCCCGCGCGCGCATCCACGCGGCCCGATCGGAGCCGTCGGTGACGATGCGCGAGAGGTGTGCTCCAGAGCGGGCCGTGGGGCGTTCTGACTCGGAGATAAGCACCGAATCATTGTCGCACGACCCCCGAAGCTTCTGTGGAGGCGAGCCGCGTAGTCGACCAAATGGCGCGCGTGTGCCAAAGCTTAAGCTTATGTCGGCTCAAGAGTATACATGTGTTTGCAAAAGTTCGCCCCCAGCGTGCCCCCAGACGCGCCAGGCACTATATATGTATGACTGCCGAGACGCTCACGAGACAAGATGGAACAATGGTGCGCGCCCTCGTCGTGGACGATGAGGAGTCGATAACCCAACTCATTGCGATGGCACTTCGCTACGAGGGGTGGGAGGTGCGCTCTGCCGCATCCGGAGAAGAAGCGCTTCAGGCAGTCGCAGAGTTTCAGCCAGATGTTGCTGTCTTTGACATCATGCTCCCCGATTTCGATGGAATGCGGCTCCTCTCTCAGGTGCGCGCGAAAGGTGAGATCTTCCCGGTCCTCTTCTTGACTGCCCTCGACTCTGTCGAAGAGCGGGTCGCCGGCCTCACCGCTGGCGGCGACGACTACGTCGTCAAGCCGTTCAGCCTCGAAGAGCTCCTCGCCAGGCTTCGCGGCCTTGTGCGCCGCTCGCAACTACGTCTCGCGTCGCAACCCAACCCAATTCTCCGGGTCGGCGACCTCGAGCTCAACGAAGATAGCTATGAGGTGTCGCGTGGCGGCGAGCTGATGCAGCTGACGAATACCGAGTTCGAGCTGCTGCGCTACCTCATGCGCAACTCTGGGCGTGTGCTGTCGAAGGCGCAGATCCTTGACCGTGTGTGGAGCTACGACTTCGACGGGAAGCCGACTGTCGTCGAGTTGTACATCTCGTACCTCAGGCGAAAGATCGACGCCGGGCGTCCGGCCATGATCCACACCGTGCGCGGTGCCGGATACATGCTGAAGCCTGCCGACTAGGGCCTGAAGCCTGCCGATTAGGGCGTTAGTGTCCGATAAAAACCGGGCGCCGCTTCTCGAGGAAGGCTGACGCTGCTTCGATGGCGTCGCTCGTGCGCCCACTCGCGATGTTTCTCCGAGCCTCGCGCGCGATCGCGAGCTGGAACTCAGGGGTGGTCTCGGTGAGGTTTGCCTTCACGTTCCGCAGGGCAATCGGGGGCTTCGCTGCGAGCCCCTCGGCCATAACGTGTGCCTCAGTGTGAAGTTCATCGTCGGCAACGACGCGGGTAACGAGGCCGATCCGGAGCGCTTCGCGCGCACCCACTTTCTCGTTGAGGAAGAACAGCTCCTTCGCTTTCGCCTCACCGAGCAGGCGGGTCAGGAGCCAAGTGCCTCCGAAGTCGCCCGAGAGGCCAGCGTCAAGGAACGCGGTGCGGAACACTGCTGTGTCTGACGCGAGTCGCAGATCGCAGGCCGCGGCGATCGAGAGACCAGCGCCTGCGCAGGCGCCGCGGATGGCGGCGATGGTGATGAGTGGGCTCTCGCGCAGGAGCACTGAGATCTGCGTCGCGCCGAGCAGTTCGCGAACGCTCGTCTCGCGCGCGGCGCCGCCCTTCGTGAATCCTCCTGCCGAGAACTTGTCGAGATCGCCCCCGACGCTGAAGTGGGCGCCAGCGCCGGTAAGCACGAGCACGCGAACTTCTGTTGAATCGGTGAGGTGCTCGAGCGCAGAGCGCACATCGCTCACGAGGTCGTCGCTGAACGAGTTTCGCTTGTTTGGGCGGTTGAGTGTGAGCGTGGCGACTGCGCCGTTGATCTCGATTGTTGCGGCACTGCTCGTTGGTGCGTGCATGGGAAGCTCCTTTGCTCCGGGAGTGTGGCGGGGAGTTCGCGCCATCTCCACCCTCGCCTGGCTTCCTGGGAGAACGGCCCACTGTTGCGCTGATTTTTGCTACCCGTAAGGGTGTGCTATTCTTCTAGCTGGCCCAAGACCGCCGGTAGAGTTCGCAAGAACTCCGGAACGCTCGCAGCCTCCAGTAATGGAAAGTGCGAGGACCAGCGCAGGTACAGAACTCCTTGACATGCGAACTTGTTCCATGGATTTGAAGCTCCGTGCGTGCGCGCCGGAGCTTTTTCAGTTTCTGGGAATCGCTTCGTGCGGCACGGCCACCCGTGAGGCACTCGCTTCACGGCTACGACAATCAAGGGAGCGCCATGGCTACGAAGGACGCTACGGTCGCCGATCTTCAGAAGCAGTTTGAAGAGTCGGGCGCCGTTCTGCTGACTGAGTACCGCGGTCTCACGGTTGCTCAGTTGCAGGAACTCCGCAACAGCATCCGCGAGCACGCGACGTACGCTGTGGCGAAGAACACGCTGACCAAGATTGCGGCCAACAAGGCCGGAATCACTGCGTTTGACGACGAGCTTGCTGGCCCGTCGGCACTCGCATTCGTGCACGGTGACACTGTCGCCGTCGCGAAGGCGCTGCGTGACTTCGCCAAGGCAAACCCTCTTTTGGTGATCAAGGCTGGCTACTTCGATGGCAAGCCTCTGACCGCCGCTGAGGTAGGCAAGCTTGCCGATCTCGAGAGCCGCGAGGTGCTGCTGGCCAAGGCTGCCGGCGCCATGAAGGCTTCGCTGATCGGTGCTGCACAGCTGTTCAACGCTCTGCCCGCCAAGGCCGCTCGCGGCTTCGGTGCGCTGCAGGAGAAGCAGAACGCTTAAGGATCGGCATTCGCCGACCGCAAACAATCTGTTCCTGCGCGATGTGCAGGGCAAACATCAAGGAGAATCATCATGGCTAAGCTTTCGACTGAAGAGCTGCTTGAGCAGTTCAAGGGCCTGACCCTCATCGAGCTCTCGGAGTTCGTCAAGGCGTTCGAGGAAGAGTTCGACGTTTCGGCTGCTGCTCCGGTTGCAGTTGCTGCTGCTCCGGCTGCTGGCGCAGCTGAGGCTGTCGAGGAGAAGGACGAGTTCGACGTCGTCCTCGAGTCGGCTGGCGACAAGAAGATCCAGGTCATCAAGGTTGTGCGCGAGCTCACCGGCCTGGGCCTCGGCGAGGCTAAGGCTCTCGTCGAAGAGGCACCGAAGACCGTTCTCGAGGCTGCAAAGAAGGACGCAGCTGAAGAGGCAAAGGCTAAGCTCGAGGAAGCTGGCGCTGGCGTAAAGCTTGCGTAAGTTTTCGCTCTAGCGAACTGAAGGTGGGCCGTCCCGATTGGGGCGGCCCACCTGTGTTTGTGGAGCGGGGTTCGTTAGACGCTGAACCGTACCTCGGCCGCGAGCTGTGCTCCGCCAGGCACCTCGCTGCCGCGCAGCGCGAGGACGCGCCCGCCGCTCGCGAGCACCTTCGAGGCGAGCTGGTCGACGAGGCTGTACCCCGGGGTGCTGTCGGCCACGAGTCCGCCAACCTGGTCGTCGAGTGTGCCTTCGGGGTGGGCATCCATGTCGACGTAGAGCGTTGAGATGGCGCCCGCCACGGCTGCGCGGGAGATGTCGGTCAGGTCGATCACCGCGCGGCCGGCAGACTGGAGGTTTCCGAACTTTTCCTGGCGCTCAGCAAGCTCGTCGGCGTAGTAGGCGTCGAGGATCTCACGCGCGGCAGTGTCGATCTCCGTGGAGCTCAGGTTGTCGGGGTTTCCCGAGATGCCAGCGTCAAGCAGTTTCGCGTTGCGGGTCACTGACCTGAAGACGCTGTCGAGGGGTTGCGCCGCCGCCAGGATCAGTGGGCCGCGCGTGCTTCGAAGCACGGGCGCGATCGCGCGGTCGACTGCCCGTGCGTAGCCGAGGAGACGTGCGTCGTGGCCCTCTGGCCCGTGCAGCCGGCGGCGGTGAGAGTCCACTCCAGGGTCTTCGACGTTGAACGTGTCGAGGAGGTCGCTTGGCAGCTCGGGGACTGGCAGCTCGGAGCCGCGATGGTCTGGCCCGATGACGATGAGCCTCACGTCTTTTTGGCTGAGCGCGAGCACTGTCGCGTCGTGGGCGAACGTGATCGTGCGAAGAAGCGGCACGACCCTGAAGTGGTTACCGGAAAACCACTCAGACTCGAGCTCGTTGGGGAGCCTGTAGGCGACGGTGCGCTCGGGGCTCGCGAAGACGACGAGGCTGTGCGATAGGTATCGCCAGAGCTGGGTGTCTTCAAGCAGGGCGCGTAGCCCGGCCTCGGTTGCAGCGATTTCCGCAGCGTCTCCACCGTGCGCGGTGTGTTCTGCGACGGCTTCGCTCACGAGGTTTCCGAAGCTTATTCGGTTCGCCTCGGCATCTGTCGTCACCGGTGACGTTCGTAGCACGATGGTGATGAGGTTCGGGCGCTCAACCGCAGCGAGCTGCTCGATCTCTGAACGGAGCGGAATATCGGTGTGCATGGGCGATCCCCCTTCAACGTCGTCGCGGGACAGCGGGTTCGCGCCCCACGTGAGAGAATCCCTGTGGGAAACTCCCGTGGGATCCTTAGCCCCTACCTTGCCCGATGAAGCGTAAAAAAGGAATGATGCAGTTGTGCAACGCGCGTGCACGCGCGAGGGAAACCGCGCGAGATCCCTATGCGAGCTCTCCCGTCGCCGTGTGCGCGAGGTCGGCGGTGAGATGCGTTGGAACGCCGCCGAGCAGTGTCGCAGCGACGCCCGGCGGCCGGAACCCGGCCGGGCCTATTGGGAGTGCAGCGGTGAGTGGATCTGAGTCGAGCAGCACGAGATCGGCGTGATCGCCCACGCCCGGAGCGAGCGGACCGCGCATCGAACACGTGAGAGCTGCAGCTACCGAGATGCGCTCCTCGGGAACCCAGGCCGGGCTTCCTGCGCTGGCGCGCGTGACGGCGGCGGCGATCGCGTGCCATGGGTCAAGCGGCGCGACAGGGGCGTCAGACCCCAGCACGACGTTCGCCCCACTTGCGAGGAGGGACGCGAGCGGGAACGCGCGATCCGCCCGGTCAGCCCACTCGGCACGCATGCTTGGGACGTCGTCGATGAGGTGCGCTGGCTGAACGCTCGCGCCCACGCCAAGCGCGGCGAAGCGAGCAATGTCCGAGCTGCGAAGCAGCTGGGCGTGCTCGATCCTGCCAGCCGCCCCGGTTGCCCCGAAGGAGTCGAGCGCCTGCGCGTTCGCGCGGTCACCGATCGCGTGTACCGCGGCCCAATACCCTGCCCGTTTCGCCCGCGCGAGGAGCGAGGAGAGCTCCGCTGGCGCAACAAGCTCGCGACCGTGCCCGCCGCCGTCGTAGGGCTCGCAGCAGAGCGCAGTGCGAGTTCCGAGGGACCCATCGGTGATCACTTTGAGTGGCCCGACGGAGACGAGCCCGTTTGTTCCAATCGGCGAGCCCGAGCCCAGACCGCAGTCGATGGCGCGATCAAGGTGCTCTGGGTAGATTGCGCTCTCGACGCGCAGCGCGCGAAAGCCGCCGAGCTCTCGCCGCGTCCAGTCGTCGAAGCTCCACCTGATCTCAAAGTCGACAACCCCGACGACGCCGAGCGCCGCTGCACGTCGTGCCGCGAGATCCACCGCTGCGTCGAGCGCCTCATCGGTGGTGCGGTCGAGCTCGGCGACAAGCCCAAAGCACTCGTCTTCAACGACGTGCGCAGAGTGGTCGGGAGAAAAGCCGTACTTGGCAAGCGCCGCGCTGTTGAGCCAGGCACCGTGGAGATCGAGCCCGACGAGCACGATGGGCACACGGCTGCTCACGGAGTCGAGCTGCTCGCGGGAGAGCCCGCCCCAGTCGCCGCCTCGCACGCGCATGCCGATGAGCTCGGTCGGCGCGCTTCCCGACAGGTCAGGAGCAAGGTAGCCCGCCGCGAGCTCGAGTGCGGCCGCCGGCGAGTCCGCAGTGACAAAGTCTGGGCGGCTCGACTGCTGGGCCCACTGCCCGAGGTGCACGTGCTCGTCCCACAGCCCCGACGTCAGCACCCGGCCGTCGGCGCGGAGCGTCCGCGCCGACGCAGCGCTCACTCCGTCGAGCTCGGTGAGGGCCCCGGCTGGGGTGACGGCCGAGATGACGCCATCGCCTCCGATCCAGACGTCAGTGACCGTGCTCGACCCAGGGAAGCGAGCCCCTTGGATGAGCTGGATTGCGGCGTCATGCATCAGGTAAGCCTACGTCGTCGCGCGGTGCGCGACTGCGCCGCCGAGCACGGTGAGCAGGACGGGGGCTTCGGCGAACTCAGCGGCGTCTGCGGTGAGCGGGTCAAGCCCGAACGCAGCGAGATCCGCGACAGCGCCGACCCGCACGAAGCCATCGGCTGGCCTATCGATCGCTGCCCAGCAGTTGTGGGTGATGGCGGCGAGCGCGCGCTCCGGCGTGAGCGCCTGGTGCTCGTCGACGGCTGGGGTACCGGCCCCGTGCCGCTTCCGATTCACCGCTGCCGCGAAGACGCGGCGCGCGTCGAACTCCTCGACGGGCCAATCCGAGCCGAGGGCGACGATTGCCCCGGCGTTGTCGAGGTCGGCAACGCGCCAGGCGTTGTGTGCGCGCTCAGATCCAGCGCCCAGCAGGGTCGTCCACATGTCGAGCCCGTCGGGGCGCTTGCAGAACGCGTGAATCGGCTGCATGCTCGCGGGCACACCGAGCTCAGCGAACCGTGGCACGAGGTGATCGGGGATCGTCTCAACGTGTTCGATACGATGCGTTACACCGCGGGCGTCTGCTGGCAGTGAGGCGACGGCGTCGAGCACGAACTCGACGGCGCGGTCGCCGATCGCGTGCGTTGCGGTCTGGATTCCGCGCGCAGACAGCGTGTGTATCGTGCGGGTGAACAGCTCGGTCGGCGACCAGTACGGTTCGAGCCCGCCGCCTCTGGTATCTGCCTCGAACAGCCAGGCTGAGCCGTTGTCGATGCTGCCGTCGAGCATGAACTTCACGCCTTCGACGTGCCAGCGGCGGCCGCCCGTGCCCTGCAGTGCGACGATGCGCTCAAGCGTCTCATCCCACGGGTCGCTCGCCCGCCAGAGCGGTGAGACGCGCACGCGGGTTGCGAGCTCCCCGGTCTCCTCAATCGCCCGCAGCACCTCGATGTCGCCCTCTTCCATGTTCATCTGGTGAAGCGACGTGTATCCGGTGGCCGCGAAGTCGGCGAGCTTCGCTCTGACCGCGGCGACGCGTTCTGCGAACGGCATTCGCGGGTAGAGGTCGGTGACGAGGAGCTCGGCGTCTGACTCGATGAGGTAGCCGGTCGGGGTGCCGTCCTCGTACACCTCTATGGAAGCGTTGTTGCCAAAGTCTCGGGGGCCGTCGATGCCGGCGAGCTCAAGGGCGCGCGGGCTGGCGATCACTGAGTGGCCGTCGAACAGCAGCAGGTACCCCGGGCGGCCACCGAACGCCTCGGCGAACGGCGCGTTCGTGAGTTCGCCCCCGACAAACATGTCGAATGAGAGACCGAACCCGCGAATCCACTCGTCTTCCCCGCGGGACGCGGCGAACTCGGCGATGCGGTCGGCGACCTCCGCGATTGAGGTGCAGCCGTGAAGCATGAGCGCCTCGTGTCGCGACTCGGCACCCGAGAGCGGGTGCACGTGAGCGTCGACGAAGCCAGCGGTGATTGTCGCGTCGCCGAGGTCGATCGTCTCCCCGGCAGCCACATCCCAGGCGGTGGCGTCTGCCCGCGACCCGACCGCAACGATGACCCCATCGGTGATCGCGACGGCGTCTGCACGCGGCCCGTTCACCGACGACAGCGGCTCTGCAGGCGCTCCCGTGTGCACGCGCCCGCCGAGCACGACGAGGTCGGCACGAAGCTGGGTCGTCGACCCGGATCCTGATCCAGTGACGGAAGCGGCAATCGCGCCTGATGAGATCTGCGGCTCAGACATCATGTCGCGGGTCCTTCCTGCTCGACCGAGAGGATCGGTTGAGCCAAGTCTGTAGTTTGCGCTCGGCGCAGCCGCTGCACCGCGGGGTCGGGCACGGGAACCGCGGCAATGAGCCGCTGCGTGTACTCGTGCTGCGGGTGGTGCAGCACCTGCTCGGTCTCGCCGATCTCGACGAGCCTGCCCCGCTGCAGTACGCCAACGCGGTGGGCGAGCAGCTCGACGATCGCGAGGTCGTGGCTGATGAACAGCGACGCAAAGCCGAGCTCGCGCTGCAGGCCCGTGAAAATGTCGAGCACCTTCGCCTGCACAGACACATCGAGGGCGCTCGTCGGCTCGTCTGCGATCACGAGCTCGGGCTGCAGCGCGAGCGCGCGGGCGAGACCGATGCGCTGGCGCTGGCCGCCCGAGAGCTCGAACGGCTGCCGCTCTGCAAACGTGGCAGGCAGTTCGACTGCGTCAAGCAGCTCGAGCGCGCGGGCTCGATGCGCGCGTGCGCCGCCGGGCGCGCGGTGGATCCGCATCGGCTCGGTGATGCACTGCTCAACAGTCATGAACGAGTTGAACGAGGCTGCAGGGTCTTGGAACACGAAGCCGACGCGGCGGCGCAGTTCGCGCAGCTCGCGGCGCTTCAGGCGCTTGAGTTCGCTGCCAAACACAGTCAGCGACCCTGCGGCGATCTGCTCGAGGCCGCCAATCGCGCGCCCGATCGTCGACTTGCCCGATCCCGACTCACCAACGAGGCCAACGACCTCGCCGCGCGCGATCGTGAGGTCGACCGCGTGCACAGCCTTCACCGGGTTCGTGCCAAAGCCGCTCTTGTAGACGATATCGACGCCGCGGAGCTCGACGGCGCTTGCTGAAACTGCGCTTGCTGAAACGGCGTCTGCCGCAGCAGTCGCCGAATCCGCGGTGTCGAACTGTTCCGCTGAGTGTGTCGCGACGGCCGCATCGGCAATCGTCGCCGAGCTGACGCGGGATCCGCTGCCGAGCCTCGGCACCGCGGCGAGTAGCTGGCGCGTGTACTCCTGCTTCGGGTTTGCGAAGAGCTCCTCGACCGGCGCCTCCTCGACGAGGTCACCGCGGTACATCACGGCGACACGGTCTGCGAGGTCAGCGACGACGCCCATGTTGTGCGTGATGAGCACGATCGACGCACCAAACTCGTCGCGGCACTCGCGCAGCAGGTCGAGAATCTCGGCCTGCACGGTGACGTCGAGCGCGGTTGTGGGCTCGTCGGCGATGATCACCGACGGGCGTAGCGCGAGCGCCATCGCGATGATGATTCGCTGCTTCTGTCCGCCGGAGAACTGGTGCGGGTAGTCGCTGTAGCGGCGCTCGGGGTCGGGAATGCCGACCGCGCGGAGCATCGCGAGCGCGCGCTCCTTGCGCTCGCGGCCGTCGCTCATGCCGTGGGCCCGCAGGCCCTCCTCGATCTGCCAGCCGATAGTGAAGACAGGGTTGAGTGCAGTTGACGGCTCCTGGAAGATCATCGCGGCCTTGCCGCCGCGGATCTCGCGCAGCTCAGCGTCAGACGCGCTGAGCACATCGGTGCCCGAGAGCAGCACAACGCCTGAGCGCCTGGTGCGCGGCGGGAACAGCCCGAGGGCGGCGCGCGCGGTGAGGGTCTTGCCCGAGCCCGATTCGCCGACGATTGCAAGGATCTCGCCCTGCGTAAGTTCGAGCGACACGTTGTTCACCGCGTGCACGGTGCCGTGGGCGGTGTCGATGTTCAGCGTGAGCTGCTCGATCGCGAGCGGCGCTGCGGTGTGCGCCTGGGGTGCGGTTGTCGCGGTGCTCATCCGTTGAACTCCTTCTTCATGCGGCCCGGCGCGAACACTGCGACGGCGCGGGCGAAGATGCCCGGGCGGCCGGTGAACTCGCGTGAGCGCTGGTCGACGAGGTCGCGCAGGCCGTCGCCCACGAGGTTGAGGGCGAGCACCGTGATGATGAGGAACGCGCTCGTGATGATGATCATCTGCGGTGCCTGCATGATGACTGCCTTGCCGTCGTAGAGGATGTTGCCCCAGCTCGCGTGGGGTGCAGGCACGCCAGCACCGAGGAAGCTCATCGCGGCCTCGGTGATGACCGACTCCGCGAAAGTGAATGTCGCCTGCACCACGAGCACCGAGAGCACGTTGGGAAGAATGTGGCGGATCATGATGTGGAACATGCCCGCGCCCTGCATCGTCGCGGCGGTCACAAAGGTCTCGGAGGTGACAGCGAGCGCTCGTGCGCGCACGAGGCGTGCAATGCCCGGCGTGTAGACGATCGCGAGGGCGATGATGAGGTTCGTGACGCTCGGGCCGAGCGCCGCAGCGAGGGCGACAGCGAGCAGGATGGCGGGGATCGCCATGAGGCCGTCGCAGATGCGCATGAGGATCGCGTCGAGCACCGGGTTGAACACCGCGAGGATGCCGATGAGCGCGCCGATCACGCCACTCACGAGGGCAACAACGAAGCCGACGAGCAGCGACGTCGAAGCGCCGGAGATGATGCGCGTGAAGAGGTCACGGCCGAAGTTGTCGGTGCCGAAGATGTGCTCTGCAGACGGCTCTGCGAGGCGGTTCACCGGGTCGACCGCGTAGGGGTCGAGTCCGAGCACAGGCGGCAGCACGTACGAGATCACGAAGATCGCGAGGATGATGATGATGCCTGCCATGAACCCGGTGTTCGAGAGCGCCCGGCGCCACAGCGTGTTCTTCGGTGCCTCTGGGCGCATTGAGAGCACGGTCGTGTTCGGGACTGGCAGGTTGTGCGTGTTGGGTGCGGTCATGACGCTCAGGCCTTTCCGACGCGAACCCGCGGGTCGACGATGCCGTAGAGCAGGTCGATGAGCAGGTTGGTGAGGAGGTAGATGAGGGTGACAAACAGGATGACGCCCTGGATCACCGGGTAGTCGCGGCGCGAGATTGAGGTGACGAGCAGTTGACCGAGACCCGGGATGTTGAAGATCGTCTCGGTGACGGCTGCGCCGGTGACGAGGCCGCCGAGCGAGAGGCCGACGATCGTGAGGATCGGGAGGCTCGCGTTCTTCAGGGTGTGGCTGAAGAGCAGCCTGCGCTCGGCGACGCCGCGCGAGCGGGCCGCGTCGATGTAGTCGGCTGAGAGCACATCAAGCACGGCGGCGCGGGTCGTGCGGGTGATGAGCGCCGCGGTGATCGCACCGAGCGCGATGCCAGGCATGAGCAGCGTCTTGATGCCGTCGCCGAAGCTTTCGAACGGGTTCACGTAGCCCGAGATTGGCAGCCAGCGCAGCGTGAGGCCGAAGAGCAGCATCATGCCGATCGCAAGCACGAAGCTTGGCACAGTCATACCGAGAAGTGTGAAGCCGGTGACCATCTTGTCGAAGGCTCGTCCGCGGAACCGGGCGGCGATGGTGCCAAACGGTACCGAGAGCACGACCGCGACGATGATCGCGATAACGGCGAGCTGGATCGTTGGCACTGCGTTGTCACCGATCGCCTCTACAACGCTCTTGCGCAGGAAGTAGGAGTCGCCGAGGTCGCCGCGGAAGATACCGCCGACCCAATTGAGGTACTGCATGACGATCGGCTCGTTCAGGCCCATGCTCTCGCGGAGCGCAGCGACCTGGTCGTCTGCGGCCTTCTCGCCGAGGATGCGGCGGGCTGGGTCGCCAGGAGTGAGGTGAATGAGCGAGAAGATCACCACCGACACCACGAACAACACTGGGATGAGGCTCAGGAGCCTGCGAAAGATAAATCTAAGCATCTGCGTTCCGGGGTCGGGGTGAGCGGGGTGAGAAAAGCGGTGAAGCGGGGTGGATCAGGGCCGGCCGCGCGAGGCGACCGGCCCAATCCGGTGGGGCGTGATTGCGCTACGCTGCCCCGGTTAGTTCTTCCACTTGGCGTTCCACCACACAAAGTGGCCGTCGAACCAAGCGAGATCGAGATCCTTGTTCGCAGCGTAGACGTTGTGCGCGTCGCCGATGCGGCTCATCGGGCGGGTATCTTCGATCCACTGCTGCATGTCGCTGAACAGTGCGCTTGCGTCTGCCTGGGTGGGTGCGCTGCGGAAGTCTGCGAGCAGCTTTTGCAGTTCTGGGCCGTCGAAGTAGCCGGCGCGGGTCGGCAGGAAGCCGATTGTTTGCGTCGGGTCGAGCTCGGTGCCGAACGGGAACACTACAAGATCCCACTCGTCGCGGCGCTCGCGGTACTTTTCGCTGAACGCGCCCCACTCGTACGCGTCGAGGGTGGCGTCAACGCCCATGCCCTTGAGCTGCTCGACGACGACGACGGCCGAGTTGTATGCCTCGGAGTAGTCCTTGTTTGCGAGCACGATGACGGGCTGGCCGGTGTAGCCGCCGGCAGCCAGCATTTCCTTCGCCTTGGCAGGGTCAGCCTGGTTGAAGTCGGCCTTGCCAACCTCGGTGTCCCAGATCGACTTCTGGCCGAGCGTCATGTTGTGGTGCACGAGGTCGTAGAGATCCTTCGAACCGACAGCCGCGAGCATGATCGGGTCGCGGTCGAGGCCGGTGTTGATCGCCTGGCGGTTCTCGACCTTCGAGAACGGGCTCGTCTCTGCGTCTGAGTAGACGAGGTTGATCGGGCCAACCATGTAGGTGTCGAGCTGCAGGTTCTCGTCGTCCTTGAACTGGTCGAGGCTGTCAAACGGCAGCTCGGTCGTTGCGTCGTACTGGCCCGACTGCAGGCCGAGTGTGCGGGTTGAAGCGTCGGGCACGAAGTTGAACACGACCTCGCTGAGGGTCGCGTCCTTCGCGCCCGCGCGGCCGCTCGACGGCGCGTCGACAGGCACGTAGTCGTCCCACTTCTCGATCACGATCTTCTGGTCAGCGTCCCACTCGGCGAGCTTGAACGGGCCGGTGCCCACGAGATCCTCAAGCGCCTCGATCGGCTGGTCGCCGACCTTCGCGATGACCTCGCTCGGCAGGATCGCCGGGTACGCTGTCGACACCTGCGAGAGGTAGAGCAGGTGCAGGAAGCTCGGGTTCGTGACGTTGAGCTTGACTGTGCGGTCGTCGACCTTCGTCCACTCCGAGCCGGCAAATGCCTCCTGCGCTGCAACAGACACACGCGTCCAGCGGTTCATCGAGTCGACGACGTCGTCTGCGTCGAGGTCGCTGCCGTCTTGGAACTTCACGCCCTCGCGGAGGGTGAACGTGTACTCGAGCGCGTCTGCGCTCTGCTCGAACGACTCGGCGAGCATCGGCTGCACCTTGAGATCGGCGTCTGCAGTGACGAGGGTCTCGAAGACGGGGCCGGTGATCTCGCCCATGATCGAGTCAGTCGAGATCTGCGGGTCGAGGCTCTCGGGCTGCGCCGGAGTCACGAGGTTCACCGTGTCCTTCGCCGCGTCGCTGCCGCCCTCGGAGCTGCTCGACGGCGAGCAACCCGAGAGGACAAGTGCGCCAATGGCGATCGCGGCGGTCGCGCTGCCAACGCGTCGAAGCGCGCCGGCGCGCCACGATCTTGGTGCTTGAGTGGTCATTGAATGGCTCCTCAGTGGTTGGTTGGGGTTGGAGTGATCGAGATGATGAGGTCTGAGAACCCGCCAGTGGCGAGCGCGTGTGTGCGCTCGTCGCGGTGCAGGCTCGTGCGGTAGCGGGGCTGCCTGTCTGCCGAGCTCTCCCCGCTCGCGCTGAGGGAGTCTGAGTCGAGCAGGCGCTCGGCGAGCGCGAGGAGCGGGCGAGAGCCGTCGTCTGACCAGATGTCGCGGGCGCGTGAATCCTCGACGTCGGAGCCGAACGCGAGGTCTGCGACTCTGGTGCCCCGGGTGGTGGCGGCAGATGCGAAGTCGTGCGTGTCGCCAGGAACGAGGTAGCTCCACCGCGTGCCGAGGATTGCGGCCTGGGAGCCTGCGGCCGACTCGTCTGCGTCGG
Source organism: Leucobacter sp. NPDC015123 (assembly GCF_043080205.1). NCBI lineage: Bacteria > Bacillati > Actinomycetota > Actinomycetes > Micrococcales > Microbacteriaceae > Leucobacter > Leucobacter sp. NPDC015123. Next base: position 72,788 of record NZ_JBIBVH010000007.1, read on the forward strand.
GGACCTCGCAGCCATCGAGGTTGAGGATGGAGACTCCGCGGTCGCCAATTACCTCCGCCACCCGAGTATCGCGGTCGTAAACGAGCGCGGTGTGCTCGTCGACACCGACGGCGAGGCTGCGGCCGAGGGAATGGGCGAGCCGGATCGCACGTGCGTGCCTGCCCCACTCGGAGAAGTGCGAGTCGAGGAGCGCCTCTGGGAAGATCCCAAGCCCGCCGGCGGGGATGTGCGTGAGCGCGTCACGGCCGTCGCGCGCGAGATCGTAGCCCGCGAAGGCGCCAAACTTCCACGCGTTGTGAATGTCTGCCCCGCCGCTCACCATGTCTTCGGCTTGCTGGATCGCTAGGCCGGCACTTGTTCCAGCGACGACGCCACCGCGCCCGAGTACGTCGAGGATCGCCGTGAGCGCGGGTGTTGCTGTGCGCGAGGTGAAGGGCTGTGCTCCCGGCGTCGTCGCGCGAAACAGCGCCAACACGTAGTGGGTCTGGTCCCCGCCGCCGAGAAAGACGCCATCGGTGCTCCGAATGAGTTCGGCGGTGTCGGCGGCGTCGGCCTGCGCCCTGGAGTAGCTGGAGCCAGGGTAGGCCGGGGCCTCGCTGACCCCAATCGGGATGGGGACGCCCACGGCGCCGTGGCGAGCGAAGAGCTCGGCGTAGTAGCGGCCGTCTGCCTCGTCGTTCTCGGCTGTCGGGTCCTGGGCAAGTGTCTGCGACCCTGCGGGCTCCGAGGCCGTCGTGAGGATCGCGATGCGGGGCGCCCCAGTCCTTCGGCGCTCGCCCGCGAGCGCGACGATCTTGCGAATGATCTCAGGGTGTTCGTCGAGTGCGCCGCCGATGAGCACGAGCGTTCCCGCGCGTGCCCCGGTTGCGTCTGCGGAGTGCGTCGCGCTGGGCGCTGCGGGGCGTGGCATAGCTGGTGAGTGTGCGTTCACGTTCCCCTCCCGAGGCCTCGTCAATGAAGTGTCGAAATCATTTCATGGATCAAATCCTGGTGCAAGTCTGAAATGAATATTTCACAATCTCTCGAAATGTGGGTAGGGTTTCGGTACCGGCTCCCGGCTGACGCCAGGTCGCATCTCATCGTTGAGACGACAGGCTTCACGCAGGGTCCCACACGGCAACAACTCCCGCGTTACGGGCCATCAGGCTGAAACCTTGAGTTCACAACTGTGCATCTGGAACAGGAACTGAAATGAACACCTCTGTACGCGACGTTTCGGCGGCGCTCATCACGCAGCTGCACGCGCTGGCACTCGAGGCAGGGCCCGCGTACGAGCGCGACCTGTCTGAGGTTGTCGCACTCGACTCAGGCTCATACGATCCTGCCGGAGTGAACAGGGTCGCCGACTGGGTGAGCGCCCGACTCGCGAGCGACGGATTCGCCGTCGAGCGCGTCGCATCGCCAGACGGGCAGACAGGCGACGCCGTCATCGGCCGTCGACGCGGAACCGGCACCAAACGAATCGCCCTATTCGCCCACATGGACACTGTCTTCGAAGCCGGCGACGCGACCCGCCGCCCATTTCGCGTTGACGAGCGTGGGTATGGCCGCGGCCCCGGCGTCACTGACGACAAGGCCGGAGTCATCGCGAGCCTGCACGCGGCCGCACATCTCCGCGCAGCTGGTGCCGAACGCTTCGGCGAGCTCATCCTCATCTTCACGCCCGACGAAGAAATCGGCTCGCCGTTTGGCGCGTCGGTGCTTCGCGACGCGACCGCAGGGATCGACGTCGCCCTCTGCATGGAGTGCGCTCGAGAGAACGGCGACCTCGTCACCTCGCGCAAGGGCGTCGCAGACCTAGAGATTGCGGTGAAGGGCAAAGCGGCACACTCGGGCATCGAGCCCGAGCGGGGAGCTCACGCGGGCCTTGAGGCAGCGCACCTCACCCTGTTTCTCCAGGGGCTCGCCGACCCAGTGACAGGCGTCACCGTGAACGTCGGAATGCTGCGTGCAGGGGAACGGCTGAACATCGTGCCCGACCGCGCAGTGCTGCACGTCGAGGTACGCGCAATCACGGCGGTTGCGCTCGATTCAACGCTCGACAAGATTCGCGAGCGGCTCGAGGCGCCGGTGACCGGCGGCACAGAGCTCACGCTCGCCGCAATCGACCACTGCCCGCCCATGGAAGAGACAGCCGCCGGTTCGGCACTCGCACAGCGCGCGCTCGCCATCGCGCGAGAGCTCGGGTTTACGCCGGGTCTCGCCCGCACGGGCGGGGTGTCGGACTCGAACAGGATCGCGGCGCGCGGTATCGTCACACTCGACGGGCTCGGGCCAGTTGGCGGCGGCGACCATTCAGAAAACGAGTGGCTCGACCTCGCCTCAGTGCCTGACAGGGTGAGCCTCCTGGCCGCGCTCATCGACGACATCGGTGGATCGGACTAGCAGCGTTGTCTGATCGGGGCCCTGTCGATAGTGTTCGTAGACAGTCATCAACGCCGACGGGAGGTGGGCCGAGTGCCGACTGAACACCACGTGCAACGCGACGGTGCCGAGCCCGACTCGCCGCGGTCAGGCGATGCCCAGCACGAACGGCGCACTGAGGACTCGCCCGCGACTCGAATCCGCGAGCGAATGGGAGAGTGCACTCCCGGGGAGCGCAAGGTCGCCCGAGCGCTCCTTGCCGCCTACCCCGTCGCGGGGTTCGAGACCGTCGCTGGACTCGCAGACATCGCCGGTGTGAGCGGGGCGACAGTCGTGAGGTTCGCGACGAAGCTCGGTTACCTCGGCTTCCCCGACTTTCAACGTGCCCTTCGCGACGAGTTCGAGCATCGCAGCGCCTCCCCGATGTCGCTCTACGAGCGGACGAGTAGGAGCCGCAGGGCCGCGTCCCCCGACGACCTCGCGGCACTCGGTGAGGCCCCCGCTGAAGACGTGCGTGCGACCTTCGCCGGTGTTCCGGCTCACGACTTCGAGACCACAATAGCGACGCTCGCGCAAGACAAGCGGCGGGTGTGGATCACCGGGGGGCGCTACAGCCACTTCCTCGCTGAATACCTCGGGGCAAGTCTGCAGCAGCTCAGGCCGGCAGTGCAGATGGTGCCGAACATGGCGAGTGTGCGCGGTGCCGCGATGGCAGACTTCGGCCCGAAAGACGTGCTCATCGCGTTCGACTTCAGGCGATACGAGGACGCGACGCGCGACCTCGTTCGATTCGCGAAGTCGCGCAAGGCCTTCGTCGTACTCATCACCGACAAATGGGTGTCGCCGTGCGCATCGGATGCTGACACGGTGCTCACGAGCGTCGCGGCCGAGCGCGGCCCATTCGATTCGGTCGTGCCTGTGATGGCGCTCATCGAGGCGCTATTCGAAGGGCTCGTTGCGAAGATCGGCAGCCCAGCCCGCGAGCGGATGGCGCGGATCGAGGAGACGGTGCAGCAGCTCGACCTGCTGTAGCTGCAGCACCGCCCACCCCGCGCCCTAGATGATCTGGCGCCCTTCGCGCTTGGCCTCACGCGAGTCCCTGATGAAGGCCCGCACGATGACGAACAGCGTGCCGGTGACGATGACCGGCCACACGAGTACGTACGCGGTTAAGAGAACAACTCCGAGGTTCATTGGTATTCCTTTCCTACCTTGACCTGCTATTTGGTGCTCGGTCGCGTGGCTGACGACGCAGTCTCTGCCGAGTCTGCCGAATCTGACGACACGGTGGCCCTCGCCGCGATCTCCTCGACAGGATCAAAATCGCCAGTGCGCAGTTTGATGAGGTCGAAGTCGAAGCGCTTGTTTGAGCCGAGCGTGATGAGCGTGCACAGGATCGTCGACACCGAGTAGGCAACGAGGGAGCCCGACAGCACCGGGTAGGTGTGCAGGAAGCCGATCGCGAACGGGGCTGCCGCGACTATCGCGATCCCACCAACCCAGTAGGCGACGCGCTTGCCGAAGAACCCGAACGCCATGAGCCCGAGCACCACGCCGATCCCGATCGTCGCGAGCACGTCGAACGCAATCGCTACCCAGCCCGTCATCGGGAGCCACTCAAACCGCACGGGCAGGAACGCTGCGAGCGCGACAACGACGGACACACTGAAAGCGAGGTTCGTCACCCGGTTCCAATAGAAGCTCGCGATCACGGGGAACACGAGTGCGCCCCAGAGCGCGCCGACAAAAACGAGCAGGTCGAGGATGTTGAGCTGCGAGCCCGCGAAGTACATCCCCGCGGTCATGGCGACAACCATCGTGATGCGCCCAACAAGCACCATCGTGCGCGGGTTGGGCTTGCCCTTCGCAATGTTCTGGCCGTAAATGTCGGCCATCACGATCGACGAGAGCGCAGTGAGGTCGGCGTCTGCCGTCGACGACAGTGAGCCGATGATCATGATGAAGAACAGGGCGAGGAGGGCGGGCGGCAGATAGGTTGCTGCCATCTGCGGGATGAGATTGTTCACGTCGCCGCCGATCGGGTCGATCCCGGCATACAACGCGATGACTCCGAGCATGCCGACACCGATGATCGTCGCGCCGTACCCGAAGGTTGCAGTGACAAAGGTCTTCTTGATGAGATCCTCTCGCACCGCGAAGAGCCGCTGCGCGATCGTCTGATTTCCGATCGCGTAGGCGAGCACGGCAGCAATGTATGGCGCTCCCTGATTGAAGAACGCGTCGGATGAGAAGAAGTTCGACTGCTGGGCAGTGAGATTGTCTGCGCCCGACACAAAGAGGTCAGGCCCGCCGGCCGCGAAAAACACGACGGGGATGATGATGATCACCGCGCCGAGCATGAAGAGGACCTGCATGAAGTCGGTGAGTACTGACGCTCTGAACCCTGACCAGAGCGTGTAGAGCAGCACACCTGCGCCGATCGCAAGGACGCCCTGACCGAAAGTGAACGGAGAGAGCATCGAGATGAGCGCTCCACCCGCGATGAGGTTCGAGGTCAGGCTGATGATTGAGCCGAGCACGTTGGAGCCAGCGAGCATGAGCTGGCTCGAGCGGCCGTGGCGGGCGAACATTACCTCTGCGATCGTGTGAGCCCGGGGTGCCACCTGCCTGATCCTGCGCCCGAACGGATAGATGAGCAGGATCATGAGGGCGCCCCAGAGTCCGTAATGGATGGGGCCAGATAAGCCGTAGGTGTAGCCCGAGGTGGCAGAGGCATACATTGACGCTGCCCAAATCCATGTCGCAGTCATTGACGCTGCGGAAATGCCGAAACCGATTCGGCCGCCACCCGTCATGTAGCCGTCGGCGTTCTCACGCTTCTTGCTGATGCGGAGGGAAATGATGAGACTCGCTCCAAAGAATGCGAGAAAGAGGGCGACAACGATGGGGCCCGAGAGTTGCTGGAGCTGTTCTTGCAATTGTGCTTCCTTTCAGATTGCGGATCGGCCGAGGCCGGGAGACCGAATGCGGAAGAAAGCAGCTAGGTGGGGAAGCGGAATATGTAGAACGGGGAACTGGACGGTGTGCGCGAGGGAGTCGATGCTGCGCCAAAGCGTTGCAAGACGGAGATAGGGCTATTTCCTTTCGAACTGGTCCCGCGCGCCAGGTGCCACCAAACTTGGGTAGCGCGCTGCGGAGGGGGTGCACCGAAACGGGTCCCGTAACGGTGTGCGACGAATGCCTGGCGGCGCAGCACACTGATCTGTTCGTTCAGACCGGCGCATGCGAACACCCTGACCTATCAAGTAGTACATGAGTTGACGGAGAACTTCTAGCCCTCAGAAATTCCAAGTCAGCACCGAAATCTTGGCCTGGGCTACTGATTCACGAGGAACGGTACCAGGGGCTCTGGCATTTGCGCGCGGTTCCTGCTACGTTTGTCCGGCTGATTCTGCCATCTGCTGTGGGAAATCCATCCCCTGGCTTTCTGCAGTTTTAGCGACGGAAGGAATCCCGTGGCCCTCATTTCTCTCGCACTCAGACATGCCAAAAAGTACTGGGTGTTCATCGTTGCAGTACTCGTGCTGCAGACACTCTCGACAATCGCGACACTCTGGCTGCCAAGCCTGAACGCGCAAATCATCGACCAAGGCATCGCCGTCGGCGACACCGACTTCATCTGGCGAACGGGTGGCATCATGCTGCTCGCCGCCTTCGGCCAGGTGCTCGTCGCAGTGGCTGCCGTCTACTTCGGCGCGCGCACCGCGATGGGCGTTGGTCGCGACCTTCGCCGCGAGGTCTACCGCAAGGTTGATTCGCTCTCGACCCTCGAAGCCACGAAGTTCGGCGCGGGAACGCTCATCACCCGCGGCACGAATGACGTGCAGCAGATCCAGATGCTCGTCCTCATGACGCTGAACTTCATGGTCTCTGCACCCATCATGATGATCGGCGGCATCGTCATGGCGCTCCGCGAGGACGCAGGCCTCGCCTGGCTCGTGTGGGTGTCCGTCGCTGTGCTCGCGGTCATCGTGAGCCTGCTCGTGTGGCGCCTGTTGCCCCTCTTCCGCGTGATGCAGGAGAAGGTCGACAATATCAACGGCGTACTGCGCGAGCAGATCATGGGCATCCGCGTCGTGCGCGCGTTCGTGCGCGAACCGTTCGAAGCGAAGCGCTACGACGTCGCGAACCGCGATATCACCGACGTCTCGGTGAAGGTCGGCAACATCTTTGTGCTCATGTTCCCAATCATCATGATGGTGCTGCACCTCGCAACCGCCGCCGTGCTGTGGTTCGGCGGGTACCGCGTTGAAGCCGGCGACATCCAGGTCGGCTCGCTCACCGCGTTCCTCCAGTACCTCATGCAGATCCTCATGGCAGTGATGATGGGCGTCTTCATGACAATGATGATTCCGCGCGCCGTCGTGTGTGCGGAGCGCATCAAGGAGCTCCTTGACACGAAGTCATCGCAGGCCTTCCCCGACCGCGAGACAGTTCAGACGCCGGCAGCTGGCAGGATCGAATTCGCGAACGTCACATTCGGCTTCCCTGGTGCCGAAGCTCCCGTAATCAACAACGCGAGCTTCGTTGCCGAGCCCGGTAAGACGACTGCGATCATCGGGTCGACCGGGGCAGGCAAGACCGTGCTTTTGAACCTTATGCTCCGTCTCTACGACCCGCAGCAGGGCTCGGTGACGATTGACGGCGCCCCGGTTGACAAGCTCACCCGGGCGCAGCTCGCAGATTCGATCAGCCTCGTGCCGCAGCGCCCGTACCTGTTCGGGGGAACGATCGCCTCGAACCTGCGTTTTGGTCGCACCGAGGCGACTGATGAGGAACTCTGGGAGGCGCTGCGTATCGCACAGGGTGAAGACTTTGTGCGCGACAAGGAGCTCGGGCTTGAAGAACCGGTGTCGCAGGGTGGCACCAACGTTTCGGGCGGTCAGCGTCAGCGGCTCTCGATCGCGCGTGCGCTCGTTGCCAAGCCGCTCGTCTACCTCTTCGACGACTCGTTTTCGGCGCTCGACGTTGCAACCGATGCGCGGCTGCGGGCCGCGCTGCCCGATGCGACTGAGGGAGCGACTACGATCATCGTCGCCCAGCGCGTATCGACAATCACCGAAGCAGACCAGATCCTCGTCATGGAAGGCGGTGAAATCGTCGGCCGCGGGACGCACGACGAACTGCTCGCCGATAACGAGGTCTACCAAGAAATCGTCCGCTCGCAGCTTGAGGAAGCGGAGGCCGCGTAATGGCAAAACGAGAGAAGGCCGTGAAGGCCAAGAACACCCCGGTCGAAGAAGTAGAAGAGGACTGGGAGAACTTCGAGCCCGGAAACGGGGGCGACATGTTCGGCGAGGGCGCCCCGCCGCGCAAGGCGAAGGCATTCTGGCCGTCTGCGAAGCGACTCGTCGGGCTGCTTGCGCCTGAGAAAGGCAAGTTCGCCTTCGTTGTCGTGCTCGTGGTCGGCTCGGTCATCCTGTCCGTCATTGCGCCAAAGGTGCTGGGTCGCGCGACTGACGTTATCTTCAACGGCATCCTCGGCAAGCAGCTCCCCGCTGGCGTGCCGCTCGACCAGATCATTGCTCAGCTTCGAGCCGAGGGCAACACCCAGTTCGCAGACATGCTGCAGGGCGCGGACGTCGTACCCGGGCAGGGAATCGACTTCGGCCTCCTCGGCATGCTGATCCTCGTCGTCCTCGGGCTGTACCTCGTGTCGTCGCTCCTTATGTGGTTGCAAGGGTTCATCCTCAACAAGCTTGTGATGCGCGTCGTCTACAAGCTCCGTGCCGACATCGAAGCGAAGATCAACCGTCTCCCGCTGTCGTACTTCGACGGTCGCCAGCGTGGTGACGTGCTCTCGCGCGTCACGAACGACGTCGACAACATCCAGCAGGCACTCCAGCAGGCGTTCTCGCAGCTCGTGCAGTCGTTCCTCATGATCGTCGGCATTATGGCCATGATGTTCGTTGTGTCGTGGCAGCTCGCACTGATCGCGCTCATCGCCCTGCCCCTGTCCGGCGTGATCGTCGGTATCGTTGGCGTGCGCGCGCAGAAGCTGTTCGCGGCCCAATGGAAGCACACGGGTGAACTCAATGGGCACATTGAGGAGTCGTTCACCGGCCACGAGCTCGTTCGTATCTTCAACCGTGACGCGGAGATGGCTCAGGAGTTCGACCGCCGCAACGACGGCCTGTTTACCGCATCGTTCAAGGCGCAGGCGCTCTCGGGTGCGATCATGCCGTCGATGAACTTCGTGCAGTCGCTCATCTACGTGCTCATCGCTGTCGTCGGTGCGCTCCGGGTGACGAGCGGCACGATGACGCTCGGCGACGTGACCGCCTTCATCCAGTACTCGCGAGAGTTCGCGCAGCCTGTCGGCGAAATCGCCAGCATGGCGAACATGCTGCAGTCTGGTGTCGCCTCGGCCGAACGCACGTTTGAGCTTCTCGATGCCGACGAGCAGGAGCCCGAGAACGCCGAACTCGACCTGCCTGACCGAACCGATGGTCACGTCCGTTTCGAAGGGGTCTCGTTCAGCTACGACCCCGAGAAGCCGCTCATCGAGAACCTGTCGCTCGAGGCTCGCCCCGGCCACACGATCGCGATCGTCGGCCCGACGGGCGCTGGCAAGACGACCCTCGTGAACCTCATCATGCGGTTCTACGAGATCGACGGCGGCCGGATTCTGCTTGACGACGCCGACATCACTCGGCTGTCGCGTGAGGAGCTCCGCTCCCACGTCGGTATGGTGCTCCAGGATGCGTGGCTGTTCGACGGCACCATCCGTGAGAACATCCGCTACGGCAGACTCGACGCAACCGATGAGGAGGTCGTCGAGGCGGCCAAGGCGACGATGGTGGATCGCTTCGTGCGCCAGCTTCCTGAGGGCTACGACACCGTAATCTCAGAGAACGCGTCGTCGCTTTCGGCGGGCGAGCGTCAGCTGCTCACCATTGCACGCGCCTTCATTGCGAACCCCTCGCTGCTCATCCTCGACGAGGCAACCTCGTCTGTCGATACGCGTACCGAGGTGCTCGTGCAGCAGGCAATGCGGGCGCTCCGTAGCGACCGCACGTCGTTCGTCATCGCGCACCGGCTCTCGACGATTCGCGACGCAGACACCATCCTCATGATGGAGGCAGGCCGCATCGTCGAGCAGGGGTTGCACGTTGAACTCCTCGAGCAGCGCGGAGCGTACTACGACCTCTACCAGTCGCAGTTCGCGGGCGAGGTCGACGAGGAACACGCCGAAGAGCTGTTGACGGGTGAGCCTGTCGCTGCGACAGGCGCGATCCCAGTGCCCGGTGCTGGTGCTGGGGACTCGTCGGCCGCTGCCGATGCGGTCGCCGAGGATGGCTCGAAGGGTGCTTCGTAATCCGCTAGACTAGTTGGTGCCCCTCACGTGGCGATATCTTTGTGAACTCCCCCAGGCCGGAAACGGAGCAAGGGTAGCGGAGCTCTATCGGGTGCGTGGGGGGCGCTTTCGTTTCTGGCGGCGGGTCGCTAGGGCGTGGGCCAGGCGTCAGCGAGTTTCTGGACCAACCTGAGGAGCTCTACCCGTTCGGCGTCGTCAAGTGCGGCGAGCGCTGTGGTCGCCTCGTCGCGCTGTCGGTTCCGTATGCCATGTACGAGCTGTTCCCCAGCGCCAGTCAGCCGCACCCTCGTGCGCCTGGCGTCCGCCGGATCGGCTTCGCGTTCAGCATGCCCGAGCGCCACTGCCTGTTGAACGAGGCGGGAGGCGCGGGGCTGGTCGACGCCAATGTGCTCAGCGAGTTCGCTGATTGACAGCGGTTCGGGGGAATGCGCAAGCACGCCGAGCATTCGCATGAGCGCTGCGCCGCCTGCGCGCCCACCCGGCCCACCGCGGCCGCGCCGACCCTCGCTGGGTGGGCCGCCGTGGCCACCCCAGTGCTCCCGATGTGCGGCGCCGCCAGGGTGGAGCCCGGTGCGTTCCGCGTCGCCAGGTGGGGCGTGCTCGTTGACACCGCGGGCCTCGTGGCCGCCCCAGTCTGCGAAGTCGCCGTGCCTATCCCCGGGTCCGCCGGGTCCGCCGGGTCGGTGGCCCCCTCGCCTCCCTCGCCGTCCACGCATGCGTGCGAGGGCATCGATGAGTGCATCCGCGTCTGCCGTGGTTGGGAGCCCGGGCTGGTTCGGTTGGTTCGGCTGTGAGCCGGGCGGGGAAGTCATGAGAAAAGTTTACATGTCTCTTGACATGGAATGAAATGCATGTCACTATACATATGCATGCAAGGTGACATGGAAAGTTACGGCTCACGAACGAGGCATGCTGAGCGGGTCTGATCCCGCACGAAAGGACTTCACCATGAGTAACACTCAAGACTTCAACCCATCAGACGCACAGAACGCCGACGCGAAGGCTTCGGCAGAGTCGGCTCCCAACCAGGAGGTAGGCCAGGTTCGCTCGATTCGATACTGGCTGCGCGCCGTCGACACGCTCGTCACTCGAGAGGTCGATGCCCGGTTCGCAGAGGCTGGCGCCTCCCGGCGTGATCTTCGAATGCTGAGCCTGATCTCGTCTGGCAGCAAACTGTCTGACAAGCAGCGCGCCCGTCTCGACCGCCGCAGCCCGCGCCTCTGGGCCCTCGCTGACCGCGGGTGGATCACGAGAGACAGGCGAGCCGAGGGCGCTGTGTCGCCCACAGGCTGGATTCTCACCGGAGCCGGCGAGGCGGCGCGAGAGCGCCTGCAGCAGATCGCCAAGGACGTTCAGGATCGGATCGAGAGCTCAGTCTCCGACGAAGACCTCTCGATAACGACCGACTCTCTTGAGGCAATTGCCAACGAACTCGGCTGGACCGAGGAGTTGCGCGCTCGCCGACGGGGAGGCCGAAGGGCGTGGGACCCGCGGCGTGGCCGTGGACATGGACATGGACATGGGCATGGGCATGGGCATGGGCATGGGTATGGACACGGCCACGGCCACGGGCGCGGATATGGACACGACCAGGATCACTGTCGCGACCACGGGCGCGGCAAGGGTGGCGAACGCAGCTTCCATATGGAACGCGGCTTCGGCCCAGGCGCTGGTGCGGACTCCGGTCGCGGCCGCGACCGGCATGACGGCCGCGGATACGGCCGCGGGCATGCACACGGGCATGGACGAGTTAGCGGGTTTGAACGCGGCTTCACTGCGGGCGTGATGGCTGCGCGTTCGCGCGACTAGCGTGATCCGCGGGTGGTTGTGCGTGCGCATTGTGGCGCACAACCACCCGCAACCGGGCCGGTTTCCCCGAGCGGGGAGGCCGGCCCTTCGGTATTTCCAGGAGAATGCTGCAGCTTGTACATCCGAGGCCCGTCGGGAGGGGCCGAGGAATACACTGAGGGTGTGGCAGTAAGTATCTATCTCACGTCCCCCGAAGGTCGCACGGGCAAGAGCGCTGTGGCGCTCGGCGTGCTAGATGCGTTGAAGGCCGACGTCCCGCGTGTGGGTGTATTCCGCCCTGTGATCAGGTCTCGCGACGAGCGTGACCGCGTGCTTGAGATGCTGCGAGGCAGGGCGACAGCTCACGCGTCGTACGACGCCTGCATCGGCGCCACATACGAAGAGCTGTCGCGAAATTCAGAAGAGGCAATGGCGAGTATCGTCAGCGCCTACCGTGCGCTTCGTGAGGAGTGCGACGCCATTGTCGTCGTGGGGTCCGACTACACCGATGTTGCCGCTCCGACCGAGCTCGCCACGAATGCGCGGATCGCCGCGAACCTAGATTCTCCGGTGCTTCTTGTGGTCGGCGGTCGAGACATGGCTGAGCAGGAGGTGCTCGGGCAATCGAGTGCCCGGTCGGCAATTGAGCTTGCGAAGGTCGTCGAGTTGAGCGTCGCTGAACTGCACGAAGAACATGCAAGCGTGCTCGCGACCCTCATCAACCGCGCAGACAGCGACGAGCTTGAGGCGATTGTTGGTGCGGTCTCGGCGGTGGTACCTGACGGCAGCGCGGTGTGGGCAATCCCTGAGGAGCCGATGCTCGTCGCCCCGCCTGTCGCCGAGGTGATGCGCGCCGTTGACGGCCAGCTGGTTCGAGGGAGCGAAGAGCTGCTGAGCCGCGAGGTGAGCCAGATCGTGGTGGCAGGCATGTCTATGACAAACGTGCTGCCGCGGCTGTTGGAGGGCGCGGTCGTGATCATCGCCGCGGACCGCGCAGAGACGCTGCTCGCTGTTTCAATCGCACACGAGGCTGAGGGGTTCCCGACGCTTGGCGCCGTGGTGCTGAACGGCGACTTCGAGATGTCAGCAGACGTTGAGCGACTGCTTGACGGTGTGGGTGCGGTACTTCCCGTGATCCGCACCCCGCACGGCACATTTGAGACCGCCCAGCGGGTGGTGCACGCGCGTGGGCTGCTCACTGAGGAGTCGCCAGTCAAGTTCGATACTGCTCTCGCGCTTTTTCACGCCCACGTCGACACCGCCGACCTGCGTGAGCGGCTGCGGCTGCATCGTGGGAGTGTGCGGACGCCGGCGATGTTTGCCTACGATCTGTTCGCACGGGCGGCGCAGGCGAACGCACACATCGTGCTTCCCGAAGGACACGACGATCGAATTCTCCGTGCGACGAGCACCCTGCTCGCCCGCGGGATCGCAAGGCTCACCCTGCTTGGTGAGGAGAGCGCGATCCGCAAGCGCGGAGCAGAGCTTGGCCTGGCCATCGACGGCGCGACAGTCATCGATCCGGCGACATCGCCGCTGCTCGAGGAGTTCGCTGCGGAGTATGCGAAGCTCCGCGCCCACAAGGGAGTCACGCTCGAGGATGCGCGGGATCGCATGGTCGACGTGAGCTACTTCGGCACGATGCTCGTGCACCTCGGCCTCGCCGACGGAATGGTCTCGGGCGCCGCCAACACGACTGCGCACACGATCCGACCGAGCCTCGAGTTCATCAAGACGAAGCCGGGTGTCTCAGTTGTGTCGAGCGTGTTCTTCATGGCGCTTGCAGACAGGGTACTCGTCTACGGCGACTGTGCAGTGAACCCGGATCCGAACGCCGCGCAGCTCGCCGACATCGCCGCCTCGTCAGCTGAGACGGCAGCGCAGTTCGGTGTCGACCCGCGAATCGCGATGCTCTCGTATTCGACTGGCGAATCAGGATCTGGCGCTGAGGTCGACAAGGTACGTGAGGCAACCGCGCTCGTGCGGGATGCCCATCCCGAGCTGCTCGTTGAGGGGCCGCTGCAGTACGACGCTGCAATTGACCCCGAGACTGGCGCCTCCAAGCTCCCTGGTTCGCAGGTTGCTGGGCACGCAACCGTATTCATATTCCCAGACCTGAATACGGGAAACAACACGTATAAGGCCGTGCAGCGCTCAGCCGGGGCGGTCGCCGTCGGGCCCGTGCTTCAGGGCCTAAACAAGCCAGTCAACGACCTCTCCCGTGGGGCGACAGTTCAAGACATCTTGAACACGGTTGCCATCACGGCAGTGCAGGCGGGAGAACGATGAACGCCGTACTCGTGGTGAACTCTGGTTCATCGTCAATCAAATACCAGGTGATCGACGAGCGGAGCGGAGCCAGGCTCGCTCAGGGGCTCGTCGAGCGTATCGGCGAGAGCGGTCGCGGCCGGGTGGTCTACAAGGGTACTGCCGGTGACTCGGCGACTGAGCAAGACATTCCCGACCACTCTGCGGCATTCGCGGCGATCGTCGAGGAGTTCAGGGCCGCCGGCACGCCGATTGATGAGCTTGGCATCGTGGCTGTCGGTCACCGTGTCGTGCACGGAGGCAGAGACTTCATTGCGCCGACACTCATCGATGATGCCGTCGCCGAGCGGATTCTTGAGCTCGCGGAGCTCGCGCCGCTGCACAACCCAGGGCACTACGCTGCCATCGTCGCGGCACGCGCAGTGTTCCCCGAGCTTCCACACATCGCCGTCTTCGACACCGCGTTTCACCAGAGCATGCCCGAACGCGCATACACGTATGCGCTCGACCGAGACCTCGCGGCCGACCATGGCATTCGGCGGTACGGGTTCCACGGGATCTCACATCAGGTCGTCTCGCGGCGCGCCGCCAGCCACCTCGGCATGCCACTCGAATCGCTCAAGCAGATCGTGCTGCACCTTGGAAATGGGGCCTCAATCTGTGCCATCGATGGTGGCAGATCCGTGGACACCTCGATGGGGCTGACGCCGCTTGAGGGGCTCGTGATGGGAACCCGATCCGGAAACATTGACGCCGGGGCAATCTTTCACCTGCTGCGCCGTGGCGTGAGCGTCGACGAGGTCGACGAGCAACTCAACAAGCGCGCGGGTTTTCTCGGCATGACCGGGTCGAACGACTTCCGCGACGTCCGCGCTGCGGCGGCGAGCGGTGACGAGGCGGCGAACCTCGCGATCGAGGTGTACGTGCATCGCGCCAGGCACTACCTTGGCGCCTATCTCGCGGTACTTGGCGGCACGGACACAGTCGTGTTCACGGCAGGCCTCGGAGAAAACGGGCCCGATTTGCGCGAGCTCATCTGCGCTGGCTTTGAATGGTGCGGTCTGAAACTCGACCCGTCGCGCAACGCGGCTACAGGCTCGGGCGCCAGGGTTATTAGCGCCGACGACTCGGCGATTACTGTGCTCGTTGTCCCGACTGACGAGGAAGCCGAGATCGCGCAGCAGTCGATTGCCCTGATAGCGTCCAGCTAGAGACGACAGGAGACTCACCGTGAAAATCGCAGCCATCCAGTTCACCCCGTCGGTCGAGCCGAGCGAGAACTTTCAGGCGATGCGAGCGCGCGCGGCTGAGGCGGCCGCCGATGGGGCCAGAGTGATCGTGTTCCCAGAGCAGGCGATGGTGCTTTTGCAGTCGGTGACAGTCGACGGGCTGACAGGTATTGCTGCGAAGTGGTGGGATGCGTTTGCGGCACTGACTGCAGAGCTTGCCGTCGAGCACCGTGTCGTCGTGATCTCGGCGGGGTTTGAACCCTCGCCCGACGGTCTCCCGTTCAACACTGTGCTCGCCGTCGGGCCTGATGGATCAGAGCTCGCCCGCTACCGTAAGCTCCACCTCTACGAGGCGTTTGCGCAGAGCGAGTTCGCGCACACCCAACCTGGCGATGAGCTCCCGCCAGTATTCAACGTGGAGGCGGACGGTGAGAGCCTGAACCTCGGCCTCGCGAACTGCTACGACCTCCGTTTCCCCGAGCTCTTCCGCTCGCTCGTGGATCGGGGAGCGGACACGCTCGTTGTCGTCGCGGCGTGGGCATCGGGGCCTGGGAAGGAAGACCACTGGTCGATCCTGACTCGCGCACGCGCGCTTGAAAGTGTGAGCTGGCTCGTCGCGAGCGCGGCCGTCGGCGGGGGGCCGCGCGACGCGGCGACGACGGGTCTCAGCAGGATCGTTGACCCGCTCGGTGCCGTCGTCGCCGGCCTCGGCCCGCGCGGCGAGGGGATCGCGATCGCCGACGTCGACCCGGCAGCGGTCGCTCGGGCGCGCGGCGTGCTCCCAGCTCTCGAGAACCGACGCATCGGGCTCACCTACGAACTCGGGTGAGTTATCCCCAGCCTGGGTAACGCCCACGCAAATGTCGGTGCCCGGCGGTAGCATTGGTGTCGTGGTAGCAGCACTGTATCGGCGGTATCGGCCAGAGTCATTCTCGGAAATGATTGGGCAGTCTCAAGTGACCGATCCGCTCATGACTGCGTTGCGCACAGGCAGGGCCGGGCACGCGTACCTGTTCAGCGGCCCACGCGGCTGCGGCAAGACCACAAGCGCCCGAATCCTTGCACGGTGCCTCAACTGTGTTGAGGGGCCAACCGACACTCCGTGCGGCACCTGCCCGAGCTGCGTCGAGCTGAGCCGCGCCGGTGGCGGCTCGCTTGACGTTGTCGAGATTGACGCTGCGAGCCACGGTGGTGTCGATGACGCCCGCGACCTGCGTGAGCGGGCAGTGTTCGCCCCCGCTCGCGACCGTTTCAAGATCTTCATTATTGATGAGGCGCACATGGTCACAGCTGGCGGCTTCAACGCCCTGCTGAAGATCGTGGAAGAACCGCCGCCTCACGTGAAGTTCATCTTCGCGACGACCGAGCCAGAGAAGGTCATCGGCACCATCCGCTCCCGCACCCACCACTACCCGTTCCGCCTGATCCCGCCTGCCGCTCTGATCGATTATGTGCAGCAGCTGTGCGACAGCGAGGGCGTCGTAGTCGAACCAGGCGTGCTTCCGCTCGTCGTGCGCTCGGGTGGTGGGTCGGCGCGTGACACGCTCTCAATCCTCGACCAGCTCATTGCCGGTTCAGAGGGCAACAGTGTCTCAGCCGAACGTGCTGCCGGGCTGCTTGGCTTTACCCACACGGAACTGCTCGACGACGTTGTCGTGGCGCTTGGGTCTGGCGATCCTGCAGCCGCATTCACCGCGACTGATCGGGTGATCCAGACGGGGCAAGATCCTCGGAGGTTCGTTGAGGACCTGCTCGAACGGCTCCGCGACCTCATCATCGTCAACGCGACGTCAATCGACGGCGCTGCCGCAGTACTCCGAGGGGTCCCGCAAGACCAGCTCGACCGCATGTTCGAGCAGGCACGTGCGTTTGGGGCCCGCGAGCTCTCCCGCACGGCCGACACCGTGAGCGAGGCGCTCGATCAAATGACAGGTGCGACGCCGCCGAGGCTGCACCTCGAACTCATGATCGCGCGCGCGCTCGTTGAGCTGTCTGGGAGTGCAGCGCACGACATGCAGGCCCTCGTGCCTGGGCTCGGCATGCTGCAGTCGCCTCAGGGGGCGACGGCGGCTGAGGCCCCCGGTGGGGTTCCGTACCAGAGCGCTGTTCCCGGTGCCCAGCCTCCCCGTGCAGGCGGCCCGATGCCTGTTCAGGCCGCTGCGCCGCACCCGGTGTCGCAGGCTCCAGCCGGGCAGGGCGCCCCGAAGCAGATGCCGCCCGCCCCAGACCACAACCCAGGAGCCCCGGCGCCCGCAGCGCCGAAGCCCGAACGCGTGGCAAACGCGGCGGAGACTGCCGCGTCGATTCGCGAGTTCCTCCGCAATGAGGACGCGGGGCCGGCCACACCCCCGGTGCAGAGCCAGCGCACGGATGGCGAGCGTGACACGCACCCGAACGAGGGCGCGGCCGGGTTTGGCCGCCCAATTTCAGACGTGTTGAGCGCAGCGCAGATTGCGTCGATCGGTACAGAGCCGACGACTCCCGCTCCGGCTGCTCCCGCTCCGGCTGCTCAGGCCCAGGCCGCCCCTGCAGGGCAGCCCGCTGGTGCGCAGCACCCCGCGAAACAGTCTGTGCCCGGCGGGCCGCAGCCGTCAGAGACGCCCGCCCCTGGAGCAACTCCCTCACCCGCAGCCGCCGCAGGGCCAGAGGGCACCGCCGCAGAACAGAGCGAGGAGCTCGCCGGGTTTGAAGACCTCCGCGAGATGTGGCCCGACCTGCTCGAGGAGCTACTCGAATCAAACCGGGAGGCCTGGAACGCGGTTCGCGCGATTGAGCCGCTCGGCCTCGAAGACGACCTACTGATCGTTGGGGTGGCGAGCCGTTCTGACCTCGACGCGTTCAAGACAACGGGTGCAGGGCCGCTCCGCGAGACGATCCTCGAAGCGACAGGCATTCGCGTTCGCTACGCCCCCCGTCAGGTGACCGCCGCCCGTGAGTCGCAGGAGCAGTCACAGCCGTCGGTCGGCACCGCCGACTCAGAGGAGCCTCATCGAGGGTCTCCCAAAGCCTCCACACCACCGGTCGACGACCTGGCGGAACGGGCTGCAGCGCGACTCAGTTCACTCGGCCCGAAGCTCGCGGCGCCAGCATGGGCAGACCCCATTCCCGAGCCCGTCACACCCAGCGACCCCGCACCTGTCGGGCAGCCTGCCGCACACGAAACGCCGCAACAGCCGAGCCCGGATGCAGTGGGGGAGCCGCCGGCGTCCCAGTCGTCTGCACCCCAGCAGCCTGCACCCCAGCAGCCCGCGCCTCAGCAGTCCGCGCCTCAGCAGCCTGCGCCTCAGGCGGCAATGCAGGCTGAACATCCTCCTGCCGCAACAAGCAGCTCCGGGGCCGGAACGCGCGACGACGACGGGTACGACGACAACTCCCCGTACGGCGATGGACCGAGCTACAGCGACGACGAGTACGGCTACCCAGAGGGCGACCCATACGCGAGTGCAGCATCAGCATCACGGCCCGCGCCCGCGCCACAGGCCCAGGCCGCTGCACCGGTCCCGCAGGCCCGGTCGGCAGTGCAGAAGGTGGCACCCGCTCCGGAGTACCCGGCAGCACAGCAGGCCGCGGCAACCCGGCCGGCCGAGTCCGCTAGCGCGGCGGTCCCTGCGACGCAGGCGAGCGCTGCGGCTCCGATGAGCCCCACCCCGATAGCTGCACCGCAGCCGGCAGAGTCATCGGCTGACGCCGGCGGGTCCGCGGCAGGAGGAGCAAAGGTAGCGCCGAAGTTCACCCGCTACGGCGAAGCAGTCGTGCGTGAGGTGCTTGGCGCCGTGTTCGTTGAGGAGCGACCGCTCCCAGAGCCCAGGAGGTAGTCGATGTACGACGGAATCGTGCAAGACCTGATCGACGAGTTTGGCAGGCTCCCTGGCATCGGGCCGAAGTCGGCCCAGCGCATTGCATTTCACATCCTGCAGACGCAAAGCTTCGACGTGTCCAAGCTCGCCGAGCTGTTGACTGAGGTGCGCGAGCGCGTCCGCTTCTGCGAGGTCTGCGGCAACATTACTGAGCAGACTCGCTGCAGCATCTGCTCTGATGCGAGGCGCGACCACACCCTCATCTGCGTTGTCGAGGAGCCCAAAGACGTCGTCGCCATCGAGCGCACCCGTCAGTTCCGCGGCCTCTACCACGTACTTGGAGGGGCCATCAGCCCGATCGACGGCATCGGCCCTGACGATCTCAGCATCCCAGCGCTTATGCGCAGACTCGGGGAAGCGACGGGAGAGGACAGGATCCGCGAGGTGATCATCGCGACCGACCCGAACCTCGAGGGTGAGGCAACGGCGGCCTACCTCTCCCGCCTGCTCACAAGTATCGACGTGCCTGTCTCGCGCCTCGCATCGGGGCTCCCCGTCGGCGGAGATCTCGAATTCGCTGACGAGGTGACGCTCGGCCGAGCCTTTGAGGGCCGTCGCGTCGTCGAGTAACGCGACGTAACGCCAGCGCCACGCGAAGCCGGGGAATACGCCTCGCGCTAGACTAGAAGCTGGCCCAGAACCAAGGAGGACCCTCGTGGCATTGATCGTGCAGAAATTCGGGGGGTCGTCTGTCGCGGACGCAGAGAGCATTAAGCGCGTCGCGAAGCGCATCGTCGAGACTCGTCGCACGGGCAACGAGGTCGTTGTCGTCGTGAGCGCGATGGGTGACACCACCGACGAGCTTCTCGATCTTGCCGCTGACTGCACGCCGATCCCTGCACCCCGCGAGCTTGACATGTTGCTCACCTCGGGTGAGCGCATCTCAATGGCGTTGCTGGCGATGACGATCAAGGGAATGGGTGTTGAAGCCCTGTCGTTCACCGGCAGCCAGGCCGGCATGATCACGACGCCCGACCACGGTTCGGCGAAGATCGTCGACGTCACCCCGGGCCGCGTGCGCGAGGCGCTTGACGAGGGCGCCGTCGCAATTGTTGCAGGCTTCCAGGGCTTCAGCCGTGACTCGCGAGACATCACGACGCTCGGACGCGGCGGCTCAGACACGACCGCTGTCGCGCTCGCGGCCGCACTCAACGCAGATCGGTGTGAGATCTACACTGACGTCGACGGCGTCTTCACGACCGACCCTCGCGTCGCCCCGCTCGCTCGGAAGATCGACGCGATCTCGTCCGAAGAAATGCTTGAGCTTGCCGCGTCGGGCGCGAAGGTGCTGCACCTTCGCGCCGTCGAATACGCGCGCCGCCACGGAGTCGAGCTGCATGTGCGCTCATCGTTCTCCGGCGAACCAGGAACTGTTGTGTACACGCCCAAAACTGGGCACCCGAAGGGAGATCTTGTGGAAGACTCGGTCATCACTGGCGTCGCAGCCGAGGCAAGCGAAGCGAAGATTACTGTCGGCGGAGTACCAGACATTCCAGGGAAGGCCGCGCAGATCTTCGAGGTCGTCGCGAAGACCGACGCCAACATCGACATCATCGTGCAGAATATCTCCGCCGTAGACACGAACCGCACCGACATCTCGTTCACGGTTCCGATGGGCGAGGGCCGCAAGGTGACTGAGGCGCTCGAGGCTGCGCGCGACGATCTCGGATTCGAGACCCTGCTGTATGACGACCAGATCGCGAAGATCGCAGTCGTCGGTGCGGGAATGCGCACGAGCTCGGGAGTCTCAGCGCAGCTCTTCCGAGCTCTGTATGAGGCAGGCATCAACATCGAGATGATCTCGACATCTGAGATCCGAATCTCGGTCGTGACCCGCGCCGACCTCATGGAAAAGGCTGTGCGCGTGCTCCACACTGCGTTCGGCCTCGACGCTGAAGAGACAGCAACGGTCTACGCAGGCACTGGCCGGTAGCGCTGCCGCGGCTAGCAAACACACATACTTGAAGCACTCAGACAGGATCCATTCACATGACTGAACAGCAGGGTTTTGCCGTCGCCATCGTTGGCGCCACGGGGCAGGTCGGCGCTGTGATTCGTACGCTCCTTCAGGAGCGTGACTTCCCCGTCGCCTCACTGCGCCTCTTCTCGAGCGCGCGATCAGCTGGGAGCACGTTAAGCTTCCGGGGCGCCGACATCACTGTTGAAGATGTAGCGACAGCCGACAAGGCCGGGCTCGACATCGTGCTCTTCTCGGCAGGCGGCGCCGCTTCCAAGGAATACGCACCGCAGTTCGCCGAGGCCGGCGCGATCGTCATCGACAACTCGAGTGCCTGGCGCATGGATCCTGCGATCCCGCTCGTCGTGAGTGAGGTCAACCCAGCCGACCTTGACGCGACAGTCGCGGCTCGCAAGGGAATCGTTGCGAACCCGAACTGCACCACGATGGCCGCGATGCCTGTGATGAAGGTGCTCGACGCCGAGGCAGGCCTCGAGCGGATGAAGGTGACGACGTTCCAGGCAGTGTCGGGCTCGGGCCTCGCCGGTGTTGCAGAACTCGCGGGTCAGGTCACGGCCGCGGTGGAGACCGGCAACATCGAAGGACTCGTGCACGACGGCAAGGCTGTCGACTTTGTCGAACCGGCCGTCTACACGAAGACGATTGCGTTCGATGTGATCCCGCTCGCTGGCTCGATCGTTGAAGACGGCGAGGGCGAGACCGACGAAGAGAAGAAGCTGCGCAACGAGAGCCGGAAGATTCTCGGTCTGCCAGATCTGCTCGTCGCGGGGACCTGCGTGCGTGTTCCCGTGTTCACCGGACACTCACTGGCGATCCACGCAGAGTTCGCGAACCCCATCACCCCTGAGCGGGCCCGCGAAGTTCTCAGCTCAGCCCCCGGCGTCGCGCTCAGCGACGTCCCCACACCGCTCGAAGCGGCAGGAAACGACCCCAGCTACGTTGGTCGAATCCGCGCCGACCAGTCCGCCCCCGAGGGCCGCGGGCTCGTTTTCTTCGTCTCCAACGACAACCTGCGCAAGGGCGCTGCACTCAACACTGTGCAGCTCGCCGAGGTCGTCGCAGCCAAGCTCACCGACTAACACACGGAACGGACAGGATCTCCCCGATGATCATCAACACACACTTCGGGGAGATTCCCCAGTCGTACCTTTTCAGCGAGGTCGCCGAGCGCGTGCGGCGCTTCGAACAGCAGCACCCTGACGCGCGGGTCTTGCGGCTCGGTATCGGCGACGTGACCAGGCCGCTCGCGCCCGCGGTCATCGCGGCGCTGCACGCGGCCGTCGATGAGCAGGCAACCGCCGAAGGGTTCCAAGGATATGGCCCAGAGGCAGGCTACGAGTTTCTCCGGGAAGCGATCGCGGAGGGGGAGTACGCGGCAATCGGTGTAGGCGTCGCTGCCGACGAGATCTTCATTGGAGACGGCTCGAAGTCTGACTCCGCGAACATCCAAGAACTCTTCTCTGAGGCCGCACGCGTCGCAGTGACCGACCCCGTGTACCCGGTGTACGTCGATTCGAACGCGATGGCGGGCAGGCTTGGCTCGTTCAACGGCGAACGCTGGACGGGTCTCACCTACCTGCCGTGTGACGACACGAACGAGTACCGGCCGCCGCTCCCGTCCGAACCAGTTGAACTCATCTACCTGTGCTCGCCCGGAAACCCGACAGGCACGACGATGAGCCGAGGTGAGCTCGAGGAGTGGGTGCAGTACGCGCGGCGAACTGGCGCGGTGATTCTTTTTGACGTGGCCTATCGCGCGTTCATCACTGGCGACGACGTCCCACGGTCGATCTACGAGATCGAGGGCGCAGACGAGGTCGCAATCGAGCTGGGCTCGTTCTCAAAGACCGCTGGCTTCACAGGCCTGAGGTGCTCGTGGACAGTGGTGCCGAAGAAGCTCATGCGAGACGGCGCCTCACTGAACGCGATGTGGCTGCGCAGGCAGTCGACGAAGTTCAACGGCACCCCGTACATCGTGCAGCGGGCCGCCGAGGCCGTCTACAGCGCAGACGGGCGTGAACAGGTTCAGGCAGACGTCGACTACTACCTGCAGAACGCGCGCCTCATCCGCGCGACACTCGAGAACGCCGGCGTGAGCGCGGTCGGTGGCGAGCACTCGCCCTACGTCTGGTTCAGGTGCCCTGGGGGAATGGACTCGTGGGCGTTCTTCGATGCACTGCTCGAGCGGGCGCAGATCGTGGGTACTCCGGGGGTCGGATTCGGCCCGACGGGTGCGGGCCACTTCAGGCTGAGCGCATTCAACACGGCAGAGGCCACCCGGGAGGCCGCTGAGCGGCTCTCAAAGCTGCTTCCGACGCTCGTATAGGGGCGGGCCCCGCTGGGCTCTCCTTTGGGGGCTCTGGGGCTTGCTTGGGGCTTTCTGAGGATCCCCTGGGGCTTCCCGTGGGGATCCTTTGGGGGTGCCTAGGACCTCCTACGCCAGGTCCAACACGCTAGAACTGTGATCTGCAGTTCGAATGTCCTCCGCCTCGCGGAGCAGGCATATCTTCTGCAGATCACAGTTCGTGTGTCTGAGGGCAGCGCTCTCGGCCGGGCGGCAGCCAGCACCTGCAGCCCTCGGCACGGAGATCAGGCCGTGGGCGACGTTAGCGTGATGAGACTTGCCTCGGGCCGGCAGGCGAATCGGACTGGCGCATAGATCGAGTTCCCGAGGCCCGCACTCACGTTGAGGTATGCGGCGCGGTGCGCGTCGTACCAGACGCTCAAACCGCGAGCCTGGTTCGTCGGGAGGTCGCTGTTCGAGGTGAGCGCGCCCACGCCAGGCACGCGAACCTGTCCGCCGTGCGTGTGACCCGCGAGTATCAGGTCGGCTCCCTCGTCGAGCAGCTCGCCGAGCGCCGATTGGTAGGGGGCGTGAACGACGCCGATCCGTGGGGCTGAGGGGTCGGGATCGGTGATCTCTGCTGATGCGATCGCCGCGCGCATCGCGTCGCCGTCGTCGAGTTTGATGTGTGGATCGTTGAGGCCGAAGAAGTGAAGTTTCGTGCCACGCACTTCGAGCGAGGTCGCCGAGTTGTTCAGGTCGGTGAACCCGAGGGCAGTCATCCCCGCGGTGAGCTGAGCGTTGTCAATGTCCTGCTCGCGTGTAGCAAGCCTGCTCGGTTCGCGAAGATACTTCAGTGGATTTTTGAGCCTCGGCCCGTAGTAGTCGTTCGAACCGTGCACAAACACTGTCGAAATTCCGGAGAACGCTTTGAGCGTATGCAGCAGTGACGGCCGCGCGCCGACGTGCCCCATGAGGTCGCCAGTGAGCACGACGAGGTCGGGCTTCAGCTCGGTGAGGGAGCGCACCCAGTTCATCTTGTTCGTCTGCCAGGGCGCGAGGTGGAGGTCTGACAGCTGCAGCACTCGAATCGGTGCCGCGCCCTCGGGCAAGATCGGAATGTCGTGCCTGCGGATCGTGAAGAGCCGGCGCTCGACAACGGTTGACCAGAGCAGCACTCCCGCTGCGGTCCATCCAAGGACCGCAGCGGGAGAGCAACAGCGTGAGCTACGTGCCATATGAGGTTACGAGCACTTCACGCTGAGCGTCACGCGGGAGTTCAGTGCGACTTCCTCGCCAGCTGCAGGGGAGACCGACTCAACCTTGTCCTTGCCCCCATCGACCTTGCCGCCACCCGTGCAGCTCGTGGTCACCGAGGTGAAGCCCGCAGACTTGAGCGCGCTCTCAGCTTCCTTCGCTGTCATGCCGCCGAGGCCACCCGGAACCTTCGCGGCGTTGCCGCGCGAACGGTAGAGGGTGATCTCGGTACCGAGGCCAGTTGCTGCGCCTGCGCCGGGATCGGTCCGGGCGATCATGCCCTTCGGAACTGACGAGTCGACCTCGCCGCCATCGCGGTACGAGAAGCGGGCGTTCTCAAGAATGCCTGCGGCCTCGTCGAACGACTTGCCTGTCACGTCGGGTACGTTGACCATGGTCTGGCGCAGTGCCGTCGCTGCCGGGTCGCCGAAGCCTTCGCCGCCGAACTTCTCGTCAGCGACGTACATTACTGCAGGCCAGATGCGGCTGTCAGCCGCGGTGAGACCCTGGTATCCGCCGAAGTTGCGGGTATCGACGCGCGAGCAGTCGGGCTGCCCGAGGCACTGCGGGTTCGGGCCGACGTTGCCGACCCAGGTGGCAGTCGAAACCTTGCTTGAGGCGCCGACGGTCCAGTTGTCGATGTACTCATCTGTGGTGCCCGTCTTCGCGAGGTGCGGGATGCCGAACTGCGAGCGCGCGTGGCCAGCGATGCCGTTGTTGATCGTGTACTCGAGGGCGTACGCGACGCCGGCTGCGACCTCGGGGGAGAGCGCCTCAGAGCACTCGCTCTTCTTGAACGGCACTGCCTCGCCGGTTGGCCCCGTGATCGAGTCGATGGCGACCGGGGTGCACACCTTGCCCTTGCCTGCGAAGGCCCCGAAGGCGGTCGACATGGTGAGCGGCGACATCTCGTCGGTGCCGCCGAACGTGTTCGACGGGTTCATCGTGAGCTCGAGAGTGCCATTGTTCGGGAAATCGGGGTGCGTCGCGGGAGACGCGCGGTGGAGGCCGAGCTTCTTCGCGAGCGCGAACGTGTCGCAGAGGTCCATCTGCTGCTGCATCGAGACGAAGCCACCGTTAAGTGACTGGGCGACCGCGGTCAGTACCGACTGGTTGCCGCGCACTCCGAGGTTGTCGTTCTTGAACTCCCACGAGCCGTAGTCATAAACGCCACCGTCCATGCAGCTCGCACCGAAGCTCTGCAGCTGCACGGTACGGCCGTTCACGTTCACCACGTCGCGCACCGAATGGCCCGAGCGAATCCACTCTGCGAGCGTGATCGCTTTGAACGTCGATCCGACCTGGAAGCCCGAGGAGCCACCGTCGCTCTGGTCCGTGCTGTAGTTGATGGCCGTGTAGCCCTGGCTCATCAGCGCTTCATCGTTGCTGTAGGGCCGGTTTTGCGCCATCGCGAGCACGCGGCCGGTGCCGACCTCGGTGCTGACCGTTGCACCACCGACGTCGATGCCCTCCATCGTCTTCGGCACCTCGGCGCGAACCGCGTCGGTCGCTGCCTTCTGCAGGTCGAGATCGATCGTCGTGTAGATGTCGTAGCCACCGCGGCGCATGTTGAAGTCGCGCGTCTCGGCATCGGGGCCGAAGCTTTCGTCCTTCTTCATCTGGTTCTGCACGAAGTCGCAGAAGTGGCCGAGGCCGTACGTCGACTCGGCAGCGGCGCAACCCTGCACGCGCGGGGTGATCTTCGGCTCGACGGGAGTAGCGATCGCCTCGTCACGCTGCGCCTCGGTGATCTTGCCGTGCTTGTACATCTGATTCAGGATCAGGTCGCGGCGGGTCTTGTTCGCCTCGATGTTCTCCTCGATATCGAGCTGGTACGCGGTCGGCTGGTTCACAATCGCGATGAGGCTCGCGGCCTGCGGGAGCGTGAGGTCTTTTGCCGTGGTGTTGTAGAAGTAGTGCGCGGCAGACTCGATGCCGTACACCTGGCGACCGAACAGTGCGATGTTCATGTAGCCGGTAAGGATCTCGTCCTTCGTGAACTTCTTCTCGACGCCGATCGCGAGCTTCATCTCCTTGAGCTTGCGATCCATGGTCTGCTGCATGGCGTCTTCGTACGCCTTCTTCTGCTCCTCGGGGTCAGGCACCGCCGTCGACTCCTGCACGAGCACGTTGCGCACGTACTGCATGGTGATCGTCGAGGCACCGGACATGTTGCCGCCAGCGGCGTTCTGCAGCACGGCACGCGACGCTGCAAGCGCGTCGACTCCGCCGTGGGTGTAGAAGCGCGGATCCTCAATGGCGACGAGGGCGTCCTTGGCGTATGGGGAAATATCGTCCCAGCCGACCGGGATGCGATCCTGCTCGTAGAACTCGGCGATCTTGACGTTCTTGTCGCCCTGCTTCGCATACAGGGTGCTCGGCTCGGCGAGCTGTCCTGGCTTGAGGTTGCTGGGAAGGTTCTCGAAAATGCTCACTGCGGACGTCGCGGCAGCACCCGAGAGGGCGACTACCGGGGTGACTGCAGCGGTGACAAGAATGCCTGCAATAGCGCTCATTGCTACTGCGCCGAGGATTCCGCCGACGACGCCACCAACCGAACGAGGTTTGGCTGTGGGCACGCGCGAAGACTTTGGGGCCTTTGGGGTCATAGACTCAAGGGTAGGCGAAAAAGCTGGTAATCAGCGCCGCTCGCGCCCAATCCAGGCGTTTTCACCCGCTAATTCCAAGGAGGAGTTTCACGTGAGTGATGCCCCAGAAGCACCGAAATGGGAGTACTTCGTGACTCCGCTGTTGCTGCACAACGAAGCCCAGATCCTCAATAACTGGGGAGCACAGGGCTGGGAACTCGTGCAGATCATCGAGGGCCCTGCAGGTGGGAACGTCGCATATCTCAAGAGGAAGGCCTGATATGTCATCAGTTATCGAAGAGCGCATCAACGAGCTCGGATTTGAAATTCCTGAAATCGTCCCGGCGGTCGCGGCGTACGTCCCCGCCGTCCGCGACGGCGACTACGTGTACACGTCGGGCCAGCTTCCCATTGCGAACGGCTCGCTCGTCGCGACAGGCAAGGTCGGCGAAGGGGAGGGGCTCGTGAGCCCTGAGCAGGCTCAGGAGCTCGCGCAGCTGTGCGCGCTGAACGCTCTCGCTGCGGTCCGCGGTGTGCTCGGCTCGCTGGACAAGGTCGAGCAGGTCGTGAAGGTAACGGCGTTCGTCGCGTCAGAGCCGAACTTCACCGGCCAGCCGATCGTCGCAAACGGCGCATCGGTGTTCCTCGGCAAGGTCTTTGCTGACCAGGGAATCCACGCACGCTCGGCGGTTGGCGTCGCAGTACTGCCGCTTGATGCACCCGTCGAGGTGGAGTTCATCTTCCGCGTTCGCGACTAAGCGCCTTCGCGGCGTCTCGCGATACGCGATGGGGGCGGCGGATCCGATTTGGATCCGCCGCCCCCGTTTCGTCGTGGCGCGTTACTTCGCGCCGCGCTCTGCAACCACGCGGTCAGAGATGAGCTGCATCACCATCGTGTCTGCAAGGGTGGTGGTGTCGCCGATCTTCCGTCCCTCGGCCGCGTCTTTGAGTAGCCGGCGCATGATCTTGCCCGAGCGAGTCTTCGGCAGCTCGTTCACGACATAGACGTTCCGCGGGCGAGCGATCGCGCCGATGTGCGACGCGACATGCGAGCGGAGCTCTTGCTCAGCTTCTGCCTCGGTGATGAGATGCTGCTGCGACTTCAAGATCACGAATGCGACAACCGCCTGGCCAGTCGTCTCGTCATCGGCACCGACGACTGCCGCCTCGGCGACCGCGTGATGGCCAACGAGTGCCGACTCGATTTCTGTCGTGGACAGTCGGTGGCCAGAGACGTTCATGACGTCGTCGACGCGTCCGAGGAACCAGATGTCCCCATCCTCATCTAGGCGTGCGCCGTCGCCAGCGAAGTACTTGTCGCCGAACTTGTCCCAGTAGGTGTCGATGAATCGCTGCGGATCGCCCCAGACGTTTCGCACCATCGACGGCCATGGCCGTTCGACGACGAGCAGGCCGCCCTGGCCATTCTCCACGGGGTTGCCCTCGTCGTCGACGACGGCGATCGAGATGCCTGGCTGAGCGATCTGCGAGCTGCCGGGCTTGAGCGAGGTGAGTCCGGGAAGCGGCGCGACCATCATGGCGCCGGTCTCTGTCTGCCACCACGTGTCGACGATTGGCGTCTTGCCGGCGCCGATCACGTCGCGGTACCAGCGCCACGCCTCGGGGTTGATCGGCTCGCCGACGCTGCCAAGCAGCCGGAGGCTTGAAAGGTCATACTGCTCGGGTACTTGGCGTCCGACCTTCATGCACGAGCGAATTGCGGTGGGCGCGGTGTAGAAGATTGACACCTTGTACTTCTCGATGATCCGCCACCAGCGGCCCCAGTCTGGGGTGTCGGGCGTGCCTTCGTACATCACCTGCGTTGCGCCATTGGAGAGCGGGCCGTACACGATGTAGGAGTGGCCTGTCACCCAGCCAACGTCTGCAGTGCACCAGAAGACGTCGCTCTCTGGCTTGATATCGAAGACGTCGCTGAAAGTCGTGGTCGCCTGAGTGAGGTAGCCGCCCGTGGTGTGCAGGATGCCCTTCGGCTTGCCTGTCGTGCCTGAGGTGTAGAGGATGAAGAGCGGGTTCTCTGCGGGGAAACCCTGCGCCGTGTGGTCGCCGTCGTACGCGGTAATCTCTTCGTGCCACCAGAGGTCTCGGCCGTCGACCATGTTGACCTCGTTGCCACCCCGGTTGACTACGAGCACGTGCTTCACGGTGGTCGGCTTGCCGTCTGCGTCGTCGAGCTCGAGGGCCTGATCAACGACGGGCTTGAGCGGTGACACTCGTCCCTTCCGGTACCCACCGTCAGCGGTAATAACTACCTCTGCCTCAACGTCATCAATGCGCGCCCGGAGGCTCTCGGCGCTGAACCCGCCGAAGACGACCGAGTGAGCCGCACCGAGTCGAACCACTGCCAGCATTGCGATGACTGTCTCTGGAATCATCGGCATGTAGATCGCGACGCGGTCGCCTGCGGTGACCCCGAGGCTCGCGAGCATATTGGCTGCGCGCTTGACCTCGTGGGTGAGCTCGGCGTAGGTGAGCGTGCGGGTGTCGCCTGGTTCGCCCTCAAAGTGGATCGCGACGCGGTCACCGAGGCCGTTTGCTACATGCCTGTCGAGGCAGTTCTCTGCAACGTTGAGCTCGCCGTCTGCGAACCACCGGGCGAACGGTGGGTTTGTCCAGTCGAGAACCTCGGTGAACGGCTTCTTCCAGGCGAGTCGATTCTGCGCCTGCTCAGCCCAGTATGCTTCTGGATCGGCTGCGGCGCGAAGGTAGATCTCTGAAGAGTTCTGGTTTGCTTGCTCGCGGAATTCCGGCGAAGGCGGGTAGCTCTCACCGGCGTCGTGGGCGAGGGCAGAAAGACTTTCAATAGTGCCGTGATCGTCGCTCATGGCTACCCTTTCAATCAGGAAACATCATTGTCTCGCTCAATGGTAGACCCGGCGGCTTCGTCCCCAGGCCCCCCGAAAGAGGGGAGCGGCATCGGCTCTCCACAGTTCGGCTCGGCGTCTTGCGTGACGAGATTCCAGCGGGTTCGCTGTGACGCATGAACCCGGGAGCGTCTCGCAGTGACTCACCCAGGTCGGCCGCGCTCGGAATTGACGCCCGGCGATCGTTTGGGGGCTTGATCCCGCTCATCGACGATCCTGACGTGCGCGACATTATGTTGCACGCGGTCGCGGGAAAGGGTGAGTTATGGGTGGACAGGGGACGGGGTGCGGAGATTGTGGAAGGCTGGGAATCCCCAGCTGCCGAGCTCCGAAAGCTCGCGGTGGCGCTCATCGCCGCTGGCGGTAGGCACCTTGACGAGCTCAACCCCATCGCGGATGTGCGCCTTGGGGACGCGATACGTGTGCACGCGGTGCTTGCTCCCGTGGCGGTGGCGGGCACAGCAATCTCGATTCGATTGCCCGCGCAACGTGCGCAAAGCCTCGATGACCTTGTCAGGTCAGGGAGCTGTTCACACAGGGTCGCGCGGCTGCTGACTGAAAGCGTTGTCGGCCGACGAAACCTCCTTGTCACTGGCGGGGCAGGGAGCGGAAAGACGACCTTGTTGTCAGCTTTGCTTTCGCTTGTCCCAGGGCATCAGAGGCTCCTGACGATTGAAGATGTGGCGGAGCTTCGCCCGGACCACCGGCACCACATTGCATTGGAGTCGCGCCAGCCGAACATTGAGGGCGCCGGCGAGGTGAGCCTTGACCGACTACTGCGGGAGGCGCTCAGGATGCGCCCCGACCGGATCGTGCTCGGAGAGTGTCGGGGCGCTGAGATTGCGACATTGCTCGCGGCACTCAATACCGGGCATGAGGGTGGCGCAGGGACGCTTCACGCGAATGGAATCGAGGATGTGCCGGCGAGGCTTGAAGCGCTTGGAACGCTTGCCGGGCTGAGCCCCGAGATGCTCGCCCGCCAAGCGACTGTGCTTGATCTCATCGTGCACGTGAGCCGCGAGGGCGGTGTGCATCGTGTCTCCCAGCTCGGCAGGTTGCGGGTTGGAAGTAGGGGCACGTTGGAGGTGGCAACCCGTGCGGCCGAGGCGTACTAGGCTCGGCGCGCAGGGCGGGGACAGTCGCCTCGCGAGCCGGATCCGAGGCCGTGTGAATCGCGTGCTGTCCCGCGCGAGCACAGATGTTGTCGCCGCCGAGGGTGCTGGCTCGGCCGTTGTCGCAGGCCGCTGTGCTGCGCTGCTCCGGGGAGGGATGTCGCCTTCGCAAGTCGTGCGGTCAATCGCCGATGAGTTCTCCAGCGAACCGATCCAGGAGATTGCGGAATCGGTGCGTGGTGGCGCCAGCATCGGTTCGGCATTTGCCGGGGTTGATGGGCCTGACTGGCGGGTGCTTGGAGCTGCCTGGCAGCTCGCAGAGACGAGCGGCGCCCCGTTTGCGCCCGCGCTCGAGCGGATCGCTGCTGCGTTGCAGAGCATCTCAGACGGGGCTCGAAAACGTTCGGTGCTGCTTGCAGGACCGAAGATGACTGCCACGCTCGTCATGTGGCTCCCACTTGCCTCCGTGGCTGTGAGCTTCATACTCGGGTTCAACCCAGTTCCGGTGTTCTTCTCCCCGGTGGGAGCGCTACTGCTCAGTATCGGGGTGCTCCTCCAGGTCGTCGGCGCGAAATGGACGGCAAGGCTGACCGCACAGGTAGAACGGCAAGACCGAGTCGCTGGGCTTGAATGCGAGCTCGCTTGGGTCGCCCTTGCAGGCGGGGCCCCGCCGAGGCTCGCGCTCAGGCGGGTGGCCGATGCGGTGTCAGAAGCGCGCGCCGAATGGGTGCAGTTGGACAGCCTTCGGGCGGGCGAGCCGCTCGCTCACGCCCTGGCTGTTGCGACCGCCGCCGGTGTGCCAGCCTCCGGACTCTTGCTTGAAGTCGCGAGCGACGAGCGTGCGAAGACGCAGGCCGCATTGGAACGCGAGGCCGAAAAGCTCGGGGTTCGCATTCTGTTGCCCCTCGCCGCGTGTGTGTTGCCCGCATTCATCGCGGTAGGAGTCGTGCCAATTGTTGTTGCGCTCGTTGGTGACCTGTTTCCGTCGTGACCCCGCGCAGGCGAGACACCCGCTCAGTCATCTCAGACTGCGGCGCTGAGCGGCGCGTTGCGTTGTGTGAGGGGCCGCGCGTTCTCAGCAAGGCTCCGTCGTCGTCCACACCCCGCCTTGCAGGCGTCCGAGGCGGCAATCTCTACACATGATTGCCCTGCGCCCGCCGCAACGATGCCCCCACGCTCACCATGGAACTACCACCGCGGAAGTCGCAGGCGGCAATTCGTCGCACGGCCCCGCAACTGAGAAGGAGGCAAGGATGACTACGACAGCAAGAGAAGGAGTTGTGCGGGCAGAAGCGCGCGCGAATGACGCGCGAACCGAACGCGAGGTGCTCCACGATTTGGGGTTTCCGGTCCAGGCCGTGCATACGGCGAGCGAGGCGGATCGCGATC
The DNA here is from genome assembly GCF_043080205.1 of Leucobacter sp. NPDC015123. Lineage (NCBI taxonomy): Bacteria > Bacillati > Actinomycetota > Actinomycetes > Micrococcales > Microbacteriaceae > Leucobacter > Leucobacter sp. NPDC015123. The sequence continues at coordinate 105,123 of NZ_JBIBVH010000007.1, forward strand.
AGCGGACCAGACTCGAGGGCTCGGAGCCCGCCCCACTCAACGGATCGGAAGAGGGAGCTTCACGGACAAGCAATAACCGTGGGCGCCGTATCGGCTGGACTCGCCGTGGTGCTTCACTTCGCGTCAGGTTTCGCGCTGACGAGCGTGGTGCGGTCACTGCCGAATATGCGCTTGTCATCATGGCGGCGGTCGCGTTCGCGGGATTGCTGATTGTCATTATGCGCTCAGAGGAGATCCGTGGCGCGCTGCTTGGGCTCGTGCAGAACGCGCTCGGCAGCGCAGGCTAGCTGGGTGAGACGCTGATGGTGCACACGTTTATTGCAGACCGTCGTGGCTCTGTGACCGCTGAGTTCGCGGTTGGTCTGCCAGCAGTTCTGCTCGTGCTTGGTCTCGTGATCGGCACTGTCCAACTGTCGGCTGAACGTGTTGCACTGACAGCGCTCGCGGGCGACCTTGCCCGACTGCAGGCGCGCGGAGACATGGGTGTGGCGCAGGCGCGTCTCGACGAGCACGGAGGTTCCCCGAGCGTCAACAGGACTGTGGAAAGCGGGGTGCTGTGCATTGTGGTGACGTCTCGGCAACGGACGGGGCTGCTGTCGCCACTCTCGGTGAGCGGGAGAGGATGCGCTGCGCTCTCAGACAGGGCGGCGAGTGCGGGGTCGACATGAGCGTGCCGGTTGCTGCCGCAATTGCCGCAGGCTCGGTCGTGCTCGCACTCCCGATACTCGCGGCCTCGCAGTTGCTTGTCGCTGGGGTGCAGGCGTCCAACGCCGCTGACGCGGCAGCCCTTGCCGCCGCTGATGCGGTCGTGGGACTCGTGTACGGCGGAACGAGTGAGGAGCCGTGCGAACTCGCACACCGAATCGCCGCGGAGAACCGTGCGGAGCTCGGCGAGTGTGCGGTTGGGCCGGGTGTTGCCGAGGTGCGGGTGACAGTGAGGTCACGGGTCGGGCTATTCGCGGTCGAACGGCATGCCAGGGCTGGCCCGCCGGAGTGAACGAACGTCGCTAACGGATCGCTTACCTGGTAGTGCGGCTAGTGGCCGAGCGCCTCCGCCGTCACTGCGCGTCGGGGCTCTCGTCCGCCGGCCCGATCCCGAGCAGCGCGTCGGTAAACGCGATGAGCCGAGCCATCGCTTCATCGTCAAACCGCGGCAGGATCGCAAGCTGGTCTGTGATGAGCCCCAGCGCAGCGTGCACCAACACTGTCGCCTCGCGGGCGTTCAGCTCCGGGCGGAGGTCAAGCAGGCAATCGACCCAGGCCTGGAGGGAGGCTGCCTGTGACGCCTGGACTCCGCGCAATTCCTGCGGGGTGAGATTGCCCTTCTCGGCAAAAAACACCCGCATGAGTTCCGGGCTTCGAAAGGAGTGCTCGATGTAGGTGTGGATGAGCGAGCGCAGCAGATCAACTGATGAGAGCGGTGACCCTTCGACCTCGGTCTGATGTGGGTAGAGCCATTGCGTCGCACGCTCGTACACTGCGAGCAGCAGTGCGTGTTTGCCGTCAAAGTGCCTGTACACGCCTGACGGTGTGAGGTCGACCTCGGTTGCGATCTCCTCGATCGTTGTCTCGTTGTATCCGCGCTCCCCGAAGAGTCGCACGCTTGCCTCGAGGAGCTGCTCTCGCCGAGAGAACGGCGGCGTTGAGCCCGCAGCCGTAGAGGCCGCAGCTTTAGAGCCCGCAGGTGTTGAGCCCTCAACTGAGGAGCTCTGAACCGCTGGGCCGTCACCCGCTGGACCGCCTTCGCCTGCCGAGTCAGCAGATGGCGAGATGTGCGACAAGTACGTCGAGACATCGACGTTCAGCACAGCCCACGCCGCAGCCGTGAGAAGTGCTCGCAGTCGGGGCCGAGCGAGAATGGTGTCGTGTGCGGAGATGCTCCCGAACACCGCAAACGTGCCGAGCGCCATGTAGGCCCGTTCGAGCTCGTCGACATCGGGCCTGTAGCTTCGGTGCGCGGCGATGAAACGGTCGCCGTTCAGCTCGAACCCAGCGTTCAACCGCTCCCGGTCAGCTTGCTCGAGGTAGCGGCCTTCCCACTTGTAGATCCCGCTCGTCGCGCGCAGTTCGATCGTAAGGTCGGTAACGACCCTGATGAGTTCGCCGAGAGCGACGCGGCCCTCGTCTTCGGTTGACAACGGAAGCTCCGCCGCATCTGCGGTGACCACAGCGAGTTGGTCAACGAGGAGCATGGCAGCGCTGACGAAGAGCGCGTACTTGCTCGGGAAATGCCGATACAGCGCGGGAGCCGAGATGCCGACCGAGTCAGCAATATCTTGCATGCTGACTGCATGGTAGCCGCGACGCGAGAACGCGGTCGCGGCAGCGTGCTCAATACGTTGCTTGCGGTCACGCGGGCGCACCCGAGGCGTGGTGGCACTATCGTGCTTGGACATGCCAAAAGCCTAGTGCGTGACAGGTTTTTGAAACCTGAGTCGCGCAAACAGCCCGAGGCCGAGCATCACGACAGCGCCCCAGGCGAGGCCGAACACCGCTGACAGGCCAGAGTCGATGAACCAGGTGACAAGGCCGGGAAGCGTTGCGGCGTGAACGATCGAGCTCACGAGGTCGTAGGGAGCGCTAAATCCCACTTCTGCGAGATTGACGAGGAGGATATGACCGCCCACCCAGAGCATGGCAAGCGCCCCGACGACTGTGAGTGCCCGAAACACCCACGGCATTGCCCGCACGAGGCCGCGGCCCGTTGCCTGCAGCCAGCGCGCTGGACGCTTGATGAGCCAGAACCCGACATCGTCCATCCTGATGAGGAGCGCTACGGTCCCGTAAACGGCGACTGTCATGAGGAGACCAACGACGATGAGCGTCGCAAGTCGAAGACCCCACGAGGTGGCTTCGATGTTTGCGAGGGAGATGAGCATGATCTCAATGCTGAGCACGAGGTCGGTGCGTACCGCGCTTGACACCATCTGCTTTTCGTCGGTCTGCGTGCGTTCGACGACCTGTTCGACGCCCCCAGCGTCGCCGTGGCTCAGGCGAATCCAGTGCCACACCTTTTCGGTGCCCTCGTATGCGAGGTACGTTCCACCGAGAATGAGAAGCCACGGGAAGATCCACGGAGCCCACGCGCTCAGCACCATGATCCCTACGATGATGATTGCTTTGTTGAGTAATGAGCCGCGCGTAATCTTCCAGACGACCGGGAGTTCCCGCTTGGGGGTAAGCCCCTGCACGTACTGGGGCGATACTGCCGCGTCGTCGATGACGACGCCCGCGGCCTTTGCGGAGGCCTTCGCGGCCCCGGCGACGACGTCGTCGATCGATGCCGCTGCAGCTCGGGCGAGCACGGCAATATCGTCAAGCAGTGCGAAGAAACTAGCGCTCACGTGTGGTGCCTCTATGTAAGGGGAACGAATTGAGAATCAGGATAACCCGTGCGGGGAACGAAACCCGAAGGGAAGACGGAAGTCGCTAGGAATGACGGATTCTCACGTGACTGTGTGTATCGTTGCGGTGCAGGGAGCCCTGCGCGACGAATCGCGTGTACGGGATACAAAGGCGAGAATTGGAGTGCCGTGGGGAAAAAGCTAGTCATCGTGGAGTCGCCGACAAAGGCGCGCACGATTGGTGGTTACCTCGGTGATGATTACGAGGTGCTGTCATCGGTCGGACACGTTCGCGATCTCGCCGAACCGTCCGAGCTCCCCGCCGAGCTCAAGAAGGGGCCATTCGGCAAGTTCGGTGTCGACGTCGATAACGGTTTCGCCCCCTACTACGTCGTTAACGACAATAAGAAGAAGACAGTCGCTGAGCTCAAGCGGGCGTTGAAGGGCGCCGACGAGCTCTTCCTCGCAACTGATGAGGACCGCGAGGGTGAGGCAATCGCGTGGCACCTGCTTGAGGTGCTGAAGCCGAAAGTTCCTGTGCACCGGATGGTGTTCCACGAGATCACCAAGGACGCAATCGCAGAGGCGCAGCGGAACACCCGCGAGCTCGACACCGCTCTCGTCGACGCGCAGGAGACCCGCCGTATCCTCGACCGTCTCTACGGCTACGACATTTCCCCGGTGCTCTGGCGCAAGGTCGCGCCGAAGCTCTCGGCAGGCCGTGTGCAGTCGGCTGCGACGCGTCTCGTCGTTGATCGCGAGCGCGAGCGTCTCGCCTTCAAGACCGCAGAATATTGGAGCATCGCCGCACGCTTCAGCCCGGCTGAAGATGCGCCTGATCGCGTGCCGTTCGAGGCAAAGCTTGTGAGGCTCGATGGCAACCGTGTCGCGTCGGGCGGCGATTTTGACGACGCCGGCAAGCTGACCGCGAAGGCGACAGATGCGGGAGTCATCGCGCTTGACGGTACCCGTGCAGATGCGCTCGCCGCAGCGCTCGGCGATGGGCCGGCTGCACTCGTGCGCGCGCTCGAAACGAAGCCGCACACGCGCCGCCCTGCGGCGCCGTTCACGACGTCGACGCTGCAGCAGGAGGCGTCACGTAAGCTCCGCTTCAGTTCGCGCCAGACGATGTCGTTTGCGCAGTCGCTCTACGAGAACGGCTACATCACGTATATGCGTACCGACTCGCCGACGCTCTCGCAGCAGGCGCTTGAGGCGGCCCGCAGCCAGGCAGCCTCGTTGTACGGCGCCGAGACAGTTCCCGACAAGCCGCGTGTCTACACGGGTAAGGCGAAGGGCGCGCAGGAGGCGCACGAGGCGATCCGTCCAGCTGGCGACACGTTTGTGCGGCCGAGCGAGCTCAAGGGCAAACTCACTCAGGGCGAGTTCTCGCTCTACGACCTCATCTGGAAGCGCACTGTCGCGAGCCAGATGGCAGACGCGAAGGGCTCGACAGCCACGGTCACCCTCGGCGTCGCGGTCGCCGAGGGGTCTGCGGCGACAGATGCCGAGTTCACCGCCAGCGGCACTGTGATTACGTTCCCAGGGTTCCTCCTCGCATACGAAGAGGGCAAGGACGAGAAGCGCGGCGACGCGGAGAAGTCGAACGTGTCGCTCCCGCAGCTCACCGAGGGGCAGGCACTCGGGATCAGCGAGCCGCTCGCTAAGCAGCACGAGACGAGCCCGCCGCCGCGCTACACCGAGGCGAGCCTCACGAAGCGCTTCGAGGAGCTCGGGATCGGGCGACCGTCGACCTACTCGTCGACGATCTCAACGATTATGGATCGCGGCTACGTCTCGAAGCAGGGCCAAGCGCTCGTGCCGAGCTGGATCGCGTTCTCAGTGGTGCGCCTGCTCGAAGAACACTTCGCGGCGCTCGTCGACTACGACTTCACCGCCGAGATGGAGAGCGACCTCGACGAGATCGCCGCCGGCCAGACTGACCGTTCGGAGTGGCTGAAGGAGTTCTACTTCGGCACCGACAATCATCCGGGTCTTCGCGGCGTCGTTGACAATCTCGGTGAGATCGATGCGCGCGCGATCAACACGATCCGAATCGACGACCAGATTTCGCTTCGCAATGGCAAGTACGGCCCGTATCTCGAGGTCTTCGACGAGAAGAGCGAGGTTGACGAGAACGGTGAGCTGAAGCCCCGCAGCGTGAACATCCCCGACGGGATGGCCCCCGACGAGCTCACCCCCGAACGCGCCCACGAGCTCGCTGACGCCGAGCCCGCTGAGGATCGCGTTGTCGGCCTGCACCCTGTCACTGGCAAGCGCGTCATCGCGAAGAATGGCCGCTTCGGGCCGTACGTGCAGGAGCTGCCGAACGACGACGAGGAGCTACCGAAGGGCGAGAAGCCTCGTACCGCGTCGCTCTTCAAATCGATGGATCCTGCGACTGTCGACCTCGATACCGCCGTGGCGCTTCTCGACCTGCCCCGCATTGTCGGCAACGACCCGGAGTCTGGCGACCCGATCACCGCGCAGAACGGTCGCTACGGCCCCTACCTCAAGAAGGGCACGGAGACCCGCACGCTGCCGAGCGAAGATTCGATCTTCTCGATCGACCTCCCCGGCGCCCTCGAGGTGCTTGCTCAGCCGAAGTACGGCGCACGCAAGGCGAGCTCGGCGCTGAAGGAATTCGACGCCGACCCCGTGAGCGGCAAGCCCGTGAAGGTGAAGGACGGCAGGTTCGGCCCGTACGTCACTGACGGCGAGACGAACGCGACGATCCCGCGCGGCGACTCCGTCGATGAGATCACGTTCGAGCGCGCGATCGACCTGCTCGCGATCAAGCGCGCGAAGGGCCCGGCGAAGAAGAAAGCGCCGGCCAAGAAGAAGGCGCCAGCGAAGAAGCCTGCAGCGAAGAAGCCAGCCGCGAAGAAGCCAGCCGCGAAGAAGTCCACGGCAGCGAAGAAGGACGTGGATCCGGCCCGCTCCGCCGCGGCGAAGAAGGCAGCCGAGACCCGCAAGGCCAACGCCGCGAAGAAGGCAGCGGAGGCTGCCGCTGCGGCCGAGACCGCAGAGTAGGCCCGGCGTGTTCATTACCCTCGAAGGCGGGGATAGCGTCGGCAAGACGACGCAGGCGGCGCTGCTCGACGCGTGGCTGACAGGCGAGGGCCGTGAGGTCGTGCGCACCCGGGAACCCGGCGGCACGCCGCTCGGAGTCGAAGTGCGCCGGCTGCTGCTGCACGGCGGCGACGAGATCGGCGCGGTCGATCCGCGCGCCGAGGCGCTGCTCTACGCGGCGGACCGCGCACAGCACGTCGCGAAGGTCGTTCTGCCCGCGATCGAGCGGGGTGCGGTCGTCGTGCAGGATCGGTACATCGACTCCTCCCTCGCATACCAGGGCGCCGGCCGTGTGCTCGATGTTGATGAGGTTCGCCGCATCAGCGAGTGGGCGGTCGGGGGGCTGTGGCCAGACGTCACGGTGCTGTTCGATCTCGCGCCAGAGATCGCGGCTGCCAGACGCTCGTCGCGCGAGGACGACAGGCTGGAGTCGGAGCGGCAGGAGTTCCATGTCGCGGTCCGTGCGGCGTATCACCAGCTGGCTGCGGCATCGCCGGAGCGTTTCCTTGTGGTCGACGCCTCGGGAACCCCAGACGAGATCCACGCCGTCGTTCGCGCCCGGGTCGCGCAGCGCCTCGCCGCCGCCTGACTTCCGTTATCTGCCGGTCGATACGGGTCGATGCAGGGTGATACGGGTTGATGCCGGTCGATACGGGTCGATGCCGGTTGATGCCGGTTGATACCGCGAGCGAGGCACTTCTCTGCAAGACAGCACTTTTCTCGCAGTGGGGAACTACCTGTTTGGCGGGAAAAGGACTCTTTGGTGGGAAGGGACTGTTTGGTGGGGAACTACCTGTTTGGTGGGGAGCTCCCTGTTGGGCGAGGGGCGTGAGGCTGTGCCGTGCTCATTCCGCGTGAGTGTGGCCGCCGGCCTCAGTTTCGATGCCGAAGAGCGTCTCGAGTGCCTCGGCAGCGGCAGGCACTCGGCCCTCACGCCCGAGTGTGCGGATCCGCGTCATTGGCGTGTGCAGCAGCTTGCCGGTGAACCTTCGCAGCGCGGCCTCGTAGTCGGCCGTGACGAAGGAAGCATCGGAGCCGGCAGTGCCGGAGTCCACGCCAGTATCCGCACGCGCACCAGCGACTGAACCGGCGACAGTGGCGGAGGCCGTGCTCGCGGGCAATCCTGGGCCAACGCTCGACCCCGCAGCGGCAGTCGCCTGCGAGGCGGTCCGGGCCCGGCAGAGCTCGTCTTCAAGGATGCCCATGACGTGCTTGCGGAGGGCAAGCAGCGCGGGCAGCGCGTCCCGTTCAGCCCGGGAAGCGGAGAACTCGTCGGCGGCCTGCCGCACGATCTCGTGGGCCTCGGCGGCGGTGCTGAGCTCTTCGACGGGGGCATGCTTTGAGACCGTCTCGAGGTCGAGCAGTTCGATCCCAGGGAGCTCGGCGACTGCGTGCTCGATGTTCCGGGGCATCCCGAGGTCGATGAGCAGTCGCTCGTTCGATGCGGCCGCTTCTTGTCGCAGCAGCTCGGCCGTGAGCACGGGCTCCTCCGCGCGGGTGCAAGCGATGACGACGTCGGCGGCGTTGAGCGCCTCCGCGAGTCCGCCCTGGGGTACGACGACGAGGTCGTGCTCTGCGGCGTAGGTTTCGGCCCTGCCCGAGGGGGAGTACACCCGAATCGTGCCTGCCCCGCGCGCCCGCAGCGCGGCCACCGTCGCGCCAGCGTAGGCGCCCGTGCCGATGAGCAGCACGCGTGCGGAGCCCCAGTCGGCCACGCGGGCCTCCGCCATCCGCAGCGCGAGGCGTACGAGCGACCTGCCAGCCGAGCGGATGTCGGTGCGGTGCCCCACCTCACGTGAGGTACGTGTTGCGGTTCTGAAGAGGTGCTCAAGGTCGTGGGTGAGCGTGCCGCGTGCCCGTGCGTCATCGTGGGCCCGCCTCACCTGACCCGCGATCTCGCTTTCGCCGACCACGGCTGACTGCAGGCCGGCGGCGACGGCGAAGAGGTGCGCTGCGGTGTCGTGATCGGTGGTGCTGCTTGCGGCGGCCGCAAGTTCTGCAACTTCGATCCCCGAGGCCGCAGCGATGCGCGCGAGCACAGGCTCTGGCCTGCCTTGGCCCGTCTCGGCGTACACCTCGAAGCGGTTGCACGTCGCGAGCACGACAGATCCAACGGTGAGCGTGGGGTCGTCGAGCCCCGCCGCGATGTCCTCGGAGCGCTTGGAGAGGGCCTCAAGGAGCTCGAACGGCGCGCGTTCGAGGCTGAAAGAAAGGGAAAGAAGCATGCGCGTTTCTGTGATCGTGTGGGTGATCTGGCTGACGAAAAGCAAGCAAATCACGCGAACCTGAGCACATCAGATTTATCACATCAGATCTATGGGTTACTATCTCGGCGATGAAACTTCTCAGTGAAACCCACCCGCTCGTCGCCGGGCGTACAAGCAACTCCTCACTTGTTCGGGCCCTCCGCGCCGAGCGGCCCGAACGCGTGCCAGTCTGGTTCATGCGTCAGGCAGGGCGCTCGCTGCCCGAATACCGCGCGCTCCGCTCCGAGCATCGTATGCTCGACGCCTGTTTGAACCCCGAACTTGCGAGCGAGATCACGCTGCAGCCTGTGCGCCGGCACGGCGTCGATGCCGCGGTGTTCTTCAGTGACATTGTGGTTCCGCTGCTGCTCGCTGGCGTCGACGTTGACCTTGTCGCCGGCGTCGGGCCCGTCTTTGCGGAACCCGTGCATACCGCCGAGGATGTGGCGCGGTGCCGTGCCGAGTACACTCCCGAGCGGCTCCGAGAGGCACTCGAGCCGATCCGCGAGGCCGTCGGTCTGACGGTCGCAGAGCTCGGTGAGACCCCGCTCATCGGTTTCGCGGGCGCCCCCTTCACGCTCGCCGCGTACCTCGTCGAGGGGCGGCCGTCGCGCGAACACCTCCGTGCGCGAACGCTCATGCAGTCCGATCCGGAGACCTGGCGGGAGCTGCTCGCGTGGACTGCTGAGCTCAGCGCCGTGTTTCTCGAAGCGCAGATCGAGGCCGGGGCAAGCGCCGTGCAGCTCTTCGACTCGTGGGCCGGTTCCCTGAGCGCCGCCGCGTACAGGGATCACGTTGCACCCGCGTCGAGGCAGGCGCTTCGGCTCGCGCGAGAGCTCGCATACCCGCATCCGTGGGAAGCCGGGGCGCAGGCGCGTGTCCCTGTCATCCACTTCGCTGTCGGCTCCGGGCACCTGCTCGAGGAACTCACGGCGCTGGATCCAGATGCCGTCGGCGTCGACTGGCGCACGCCGCTGGACGAGGCGAGCGCGCGCCTCGGCGGCAGGATGCCGCTGCAGGGCAACATCGATCCGGCTTTCCTCGGAGCTCCCGCTGCCGCGCTCGAGGCCCATGTGGCAGACGTCTTGGAGCGCGGGGAGCACGCCCCAGCCCACATCCTGAATCTCGGCCACGGGGTGCCGCCCGAGACCGACCCCGATGTGCTCACCCGCATCGTGCAGCTCGCGCATGCACGGTAGCACCCTTCGCGAGCCGCGGGTTGCCGTCGTCGGCGGAGGGGTCTCGGGGCTCGTCGCCGCACGCGAGCTCGCGCGCGCGGGAGCGGCCGTCACGGTCATCGAGCGCGACGAGCACCTCGGGGGGAGGGTGCGCGGAGCGGCGCTCTGCGGCGCGCCGTTCGACGTCGGCGCTGAGGCATTCGCAACCCGTGGGGGAGCCGTCGAGGCGCTCGTCTCCGACCTCGGGCTCACCACGCACATCGTGCATCCGGCACGGCTCGGCTCGTGGGTGGTGACCGCCGAGGGTGCTCGACCGCTTCCTCCGGGCGGCGCAGTCGGGATCCCCGTGCGGCCCCTCGCCGCGGAGGCCCGCGCCCACCTCGGGCTTCGCGGGGCCGTTCGCGCCGCGGTGGAGCCGCTGTTGCGCCGTGACCGCGCGGGTTCCGCGGCGTCTGACGTGCCCGGGACGCTCGGCGCGCTCGTCAGGCGCCGCCTTGGGGAACGCGTGCTCGACAGGCTCGTCCGCCCAATCGCCCTCGGCGTCTATTCGACGGATCCAGATCGGCTCGAACTGTCGGCAGTGCCAGGGCTCGCCGCCGCCTACGCCCGCACGGGCTCGCTCGTGCGCGCGGCCCGCCAGCTGCGCGACGCAAGCGCTCACGCGGGGGGAGCGGTTGCCGCGCTCGCCGGTGGGATGACGGCGCTCACTGGCGCGCTCGTTGCAGACGTTAGAGACCGCGGTGTCGAGATCCGCACGGGCACTCGAGTTGTCGAGCTCACGCGCGGTGTCTCGGAGCATCCCGCTGCACCGGGTCGGCGCTCGGAGCCGCAGTGGATGCTGCGCGACAGTGTAGGCAAAACGATCCTCCGCTGCGACGCTGTGCTCCTCGCGGTCCCCGAGTCTGTCGCCGCGACACTGCTCGCCGAGCGCACGCCGCCCCCACGCGAGCACGATATCGAGGTCGTCGCGCTCGCGGTCGCAGACACACGACTTGATGCCGCCCCGCGAGGTCCCGGCGCGCTCGTCGCCGACGGCGCCGGCATCGCGGCGAAAGCGCTCACTCACGTGACCGCGAAGTGGCCGGATCGGGCTGCGACAGTACCGGCTGGAACCCACGTGCTCAGGCTCTCCTACGGTCGCGCTGGCGTGGCCCCAGAGACGGCTGGTCTCTCCGATACAGAGACGCTTGGACTCGCGTGCCGCGACGCCTCGCTGATCCTCGGCGTGCCGATTGACAGCGCCGCTGTGCGCGACTGGGTGCGCCAGCCGTGGATCGTCGGCGCACCGCCCGGGCCGACCCCGCGGCTCCTCCCGCCCCCTGGTGTCGACGTTGCCGGCGATTGGGTCAGCGGTACGGGGCTCGCCTCCGTCGTTCCCGGCGCCCGCGCAGCCGCCGCCCGACTCCTCACACACCTCTCACCCATGAACGAAAGCTCGGTATCGTCAGCATGACCGTCACTTCTCTCACCACAACGCCAACGGCAGCGGGCGGCGAGGCCCCCAGCGTCGTGGAGCCTGGAGCCGTCAGCCGCGCCGACGGCGCAGTCGCAGCGTCGTCTGGGCTCCTGCGCATCGGCACCCGAGGCAGTGCGCTCGCAGTCTCGCAGACAACGACCGTTGCCGAGGCGATCGCGCGGGCGACTGGGGTCGATGTGGTGCTCGTCATCATCACGACCCACGGCGACGTGTCGCGGGCCCCGCTCGCTCAGCTCGGTGGCACCGGCGTCTTCGTGAGCGCGCTGCGCGAGGCGCTCGTCGCCGGTGAGTGCGACCTCGCGGTGCACTCATTGAAGGATCTGCCCACCGGCCCGTGCGACGGGATCGCGCTCGGGGCGGTCCCGGCTCGCGCAGATCCCAGGGACGCGCTCTGCGCGCGCGCTGGCATGACGCTCGAGACGCTGCCTGTCGGAGCGAGGGTCGGCACAGGATCCCCGAGGCGCGCCGCGCAGCTCCTCGCACGACGGCCAGACCTTCAGGTCTCGGACATCCGCGGCAATGTCGACACCCGGCTCGCCAGGATCTCAGATGACCTCGATGCAGTCGTGCTCGCCGCGGCGGGACTCGACAGGATCGGCCGAAGCGACGCCATCTCTGAGCGGTTCTCACTTGAAACAGCGCCGCCAGCACCGGGCCAGGGCGCTCTCGCGATAGAAGTGCGCGACGGCGACACCGATCTTCCAGTGATGCGCCGGGCGCTCGCCGCGTTGAACGACCCGCGCGCACGCGCAGAAGCGATTGCGGAGCGTGCGCTGCTCTGCACCCTCGAGGCGGGCTGCGCCGCCCCGATCGGGGCGACTGCGGCGATCACCGACGACACGCTGACGCTCTCGGCAACTGTCTACAAGCTCGACGGCAGCGAGCAGCTCACCGCGACCGCAAGTGCCCCGTGGGAGCCGGGAATGCGGGATGACGAAGCCCCAACCGAAGTCGGTCGACGTGTGGCAAGGGAGCTCCTCGACCGAGGGGCCGAGCGGCTTGCGCCGCTGGGCGGCACAAGATGACAGTCGAACACCAGGAGGATGCGGCGCTGCCCTCGCTCGGCGGGCGGATTGTGCTCGTTCCGCGCGGCGGCGAACGGGGCGAACAGATCGCAACGGTTGTGCGCGCCCTCGGCGGCGAGGCAGCTCTTGTCCCGCTCATCGAACAGCTGCCGCCGCTTGACCGCGCACCACTGAGAGCGGCGATCGCGCGACTGAACGCCGGGTGGTTCGGCTGGGTCGCCGTCACCAGTGTGCACGGCGCAGCCGCGCTGGTAGCTGGCGGGGCCGACCCCGGGAAGGCGCGTGTCGCAGCGGTCGGCCCGGCGACGGCGGCGCGGCTCGAGGCCGCAGGGTTTGCCGTCGACCTCATCCCTGCCGAGTACACGGGCGAGCGGCTCGCGGAGCGGCTTGGCTCCACGCACGAGTGGCAGAGTGGTCGCGCTGCTGGCGATCCAGACTCTGTCGCGCGCGTGCTCCTGCCGCTTTCCGACCTCGCCGACGAGACAGTCGAGAGCGGGCTGCGCGAGGCCGGCTTCGAGCCCGAACGTGTGACCGCCTACCGCACGGTTCAAGTGGCGGCGGGACGCGCCGACGCCGAGCTGAGGGCACGACTTGGTGCCGTGCTCGTCTTCAGCTCGTCCGGGGCGCGGGCGCTCGCAGACCGCTTCGCCCCGCTGCCGCCCGGAGCGCTCGTCGCCGCGATCGGCGAACCGACAGCCCGCGAACTCGCCAGGCTCGGAATTCCGGCGGCTGTGATCGCTGCCGAACACACCGCAGCGGGCACAGTGCACGCGCTCGCGGCGCACTGCGCGCGACTCGCAGGCGGGCCCCAAACTTTCACCGAAACCCTCAACCGAGAAGGAACCGAAGCATGACCCCCACCGTTCGCCCCAGGCGGCTCCGCGCGACGCCAGCGATGCGCGGCCTCACCACCGAGACTCGCGTGCACCCGCGCGACCTCATCCTCCCGATGTTCGTGCGCGAGGGGCTCGATGCGCCGCAACCGATCGGATCGATGCCAGGCGTCAAGCAACACACCCTCGATTCGCTTCGCAGCGCGGTCGCGGAGGCCGCCGCTGCAGGTATCGGCGGCGTGATGCTGTTCGGGATCCCTGCAGTGCGTGATGCGCAGGGCAGCGCGGCGGACGACCCCGCAGGCATCCTCAACGTTGCGACCGCGGCCGTGCGCGCCGAGGCAGGCGACGCGCTCGTCGTGCAGACCGACCTGTGCCTCGACGAGTTCACCAACCACGGGCACTGCGGCGTGCTCACGGCAGACGGCGCCGCAGTCGATAACGACGCGACCCTCGACCGCTACCGCGCGATGGCAGTCGCGCAGGCCGAGGCAGGGTCAGCCCTTCTGGGACTCTCGGGAATGATGGACGGCCAAGTCGCGGCGGTGCGCGAGGCGCTCGACGAGGCAGGCCACCCCGACACCGCGCTGCTCGCATACTCGGCAAAGTACGCGTCGGCGTTCTACGGGCCGTTCAGGGAAGCAGTGGACTCGCAGCTCACCGGCGACCGCAAGGGCTACCAGATGGACCCAGCGAACCGCCGTGAGGGGCTGCGCGAGGCCGAGCTCGACGTGCTCGAAGGTGCAGACGTTGTCATGGTGAAGCCGGCGATGAGCTATCTCGATGTGCTCGCCGACGTCGCAGCAGTGAGCCCGGTTCCCGTGTGGGCGTACCAGGTGTCAGGCGAGGCGGCCATGATCGAGGCGGCGGCCCAGAACGGCTGGATCGACAGGCGGCGCGCCATCGAGGAGTCCGTGCTCGGGATCAAGCGGGCTGGGGCCGACGCGATCCTCAGCTACTTCGCGACCGAGCTCGCGGGGTGGCTGCGATGAACGCCATGGCAGGTACCAATGCCCGGCTCGCTGAGCGTGCGGCACGCGTGATCCCTGGCGGAGTGAACTCGCCCGTGCGCGCGTTCGGCTCGGTAGGCGGCACGCCCCGATTCTTTGTCAGCGGAAACGGCGCGACGGTCACCGACGCTGACGATGTCGAATACGTCGACCTCGTCGGAGCATGGGGCCCCGCTCTGCTCGGCCACGCCCACCCTGCCGTGGTCGATGCCGTGCAGCAGGCGGCCGCGCGAGGCCTCGGGTTTGGCGCGTCAGTTCCCGGCGAGTACGAGCTCGCGCAGGAAATCATCGAACGCATGCCCGAGGTCGAACTCGTGCGCCTCGTATCGACGGGCACGGAGGCGACGATGACAGCGATTCGTGTCGCCCGTGGCGCGACAGGGCGGCCGCTCATCATCAAGTTTGCAGGACACTACCACGGCCACTCCGACGGGCTGCTCGCGGCCGCGGGCTCCGGGCTCGCGACATTCGGGCTTCCGGGCTCGGCGGGTGTCACAGCCGAAACCGCTGCGCAGACTCTCGTGCTTCCCTACAACAACCTCGCCGCGCTCGAACATGCCTTCGCCGCGCACCCCGGGGAGATCGCCGCCGTGATCACCGAGTCTGCGGCTGCAAACATGGGGATCCTGCCGCCCGACCCGGGCTTTACGGAGGGGCTCATTCGCCTCGCCCGCGCGAATGGCGCGCTCGTGATCACCGACGAAGTGCTCACTGGATTCAGGGCGAGTTCGTCGGGGTACTGGGGCATCGAGCGTGAGACCATGCCCGACGGCCTGCGGCCCGACCTGTTCACGTTTGGCAAGGTCGTTGGCGGGGGCCTGCCGCTTGCGGCGCTCGGTGGGCGGCGGGACCTCATGGAGCAGCTCGCGCCACTCGGGCCGGTGTATCAGGGAGGAACCCTCTCGGGGAACCCGCTCGCAGTTGCGGCGGGGCTCGCGACACTACGCCACGCAGACGGCTCGGTGTACGAGCGACTCGCAGCCGCGGCTGACGCGCTCGCGGTTGAGCTCGACGACGCGCTGACCGCCGCCGGGGTCGCCCACAGAGTACAGCGAGCTGGGACCCTACTCAGCGTGCTCTTTGGGGACTACCCTGTGGCCCCAGCAACCTACGACGACGTCCTCGGGCAAGACACGAGTAAGCACCGGGCGTTCTTCCACTCGATGCTTGACTCTGGTGTGAACCTGCCGCCGAGCGCCTTCGAGGCTTGGTTTGTGAGTGCAGCTCACGACGACAGGGTGATCGGCAGGATCGCCGAGGCGCTGCCGGCTGCAGCACGCGCCGCGGCTGCGGCCTAGGGGCTGGGGCGGGCTGGGGTTGGCCTACACGCCGGCGGTGGGCTGACCCGGCACTGTAGTTGGGTCGCCCCGAAGGTATGTGATCGGCGTTAGAACTGTCAGGAATTGCAGTGTTGGGCATTGAGAGTGCAGAAAGCATTCGCAACGCAGGCCAAGCCAGGCCAAGCCAAGCCAAGCCCAGTCCTAGGCGCCCCCAAGCTGACCCAGCCCGACCCGTAGCCATGTGATCGGCAATAGAACTGTCAGGAATTGCAGTGTTGGGCATTGAGAGCGCAGAAAGCATGCGCAACGCAAGCCAGCCCTGACCGACGCAGTCCCCAGCCCAGCCCAACTCCGGGCGAGGACGGCATAGCCCCGATAGCGAAGCGGTGAACACACGGGGAGGGCGCCACCGCATGGTGACGCCCTCCCCGTGTGTGAGCCCTGAGGGCTCGAACCTGGTGCTGAGCCTTACTCCGAGATGACCGGGCCGAAGGCCGCGGGCAGCGTAGCCTCGACCGATGCGCGAAGCTCGGCGAGGGGGAGCGTGAAGCGATCCTGAACCTCGATGGCCGCGTCAGCGCCCGCAAGATCGGTGACGCCGATCTTGAGCACCGGATAGTTGCGACCTTCGCAGAGGCCGCGGAACTTCACGTCCTCCTCGTGAGGAACAGCGACGAGCACGCGGCCCTGAGTCTCCGAGAAGAGTGCGGCAACAGCGTCGACGCCGTCGCGCTCCATGATCTCGGAGATCCACACGCGAGCGCCGATACCGAAGCGGAGCGCACCGTCGACGACTGCCTGCGCGAAGCCACCCTCAGACAGGTCGATTGCCGCCGAGAGCAGGCCGCCCTGGCTTGCAGCGTGGAGCAGCTCGGCGAGGGTGCGCTCAGCATCGAGATCCGCCTTCGGGGGGAGCCCGCCGAGGTGTGAGTGCACTGCTTCTGCCCACGCCGAACCGTCGAGCTCGTCGCGGGTCACGCCGAGCAGGTAGAGGTTCTCGCCCTGATCCTGCCAGCCCGAGGGGATGCGCCGCGCGACGTCGTCGATGATGCCGAGCACGCCAACGACAGGGGTCGGGTGGATCGGAGTATCGCCGGTCTGGTTGTAGAACGACACGTTGCCGCCGGTGACGGGAACCTCAAGCGCGAGGCAGGCGTCTGACAGGCCCTCGACAGCCTGCGAGAACTGCCACATGACCTCGGGGTTCTCGGGGCTGCCGAAGTTCAGGCAGTCGGTGACGGCCGTCGGCACGGCGCCCGAGGTGGCGACGTTGCGGTACGCCTCGCCGAGTGCGAGCTGCGCGCCAGCGTACGGGTCGAGCTGGCAGTAGCGGCCGTTCGCGTCTGTCGAGATTGCGACACCAAGGCCCGTCTCCTCGTTCACGCGGATCATGCCAGCTCCGTCGGGGAACGACAGGGCGGTGTTGCCACCAACGTAGTAGTCGTACTGGTTCGTCACCCACGACACGTCAGCCTGGTTCGGCGACGACGAGACCGCGAGTAGCTGCGCGCGGAGTGCCTCGCCGTCCTCGTCGCGTGCGAGGCCAGCGGCGTTGACCGAGTCGGCCTGGAGTGCGTCGATCCATGATGGGTATGCGACGGGGCGCTCGTAGACGGGGCCGTCGACCGCGACAGTCGAGGGGTCAACGTTCACGATCTCCTCGCCGCGCCAGTTGATGACGAGGCGGTTCGTGTCGGTGACCTCACCAAGCACGCTCGTCTCGACGTCCCACTTCGCGGTCACCGCGAGGAACTCGTCGAGCTTCTCGGGGGCGACGATCGCCATCATGCGCTCCTGGCTCTCCGACATGAGGATCTCCTCAGCGGTGAGCGACGGATCGCGCAGGAGCACGCTGTCGAGCTCGATGAACATGCCGCCGTCGCCGTTCGCAGCGAGCTCGCTTGTCGCGCACGAGATGCCTGCAGCACCGAGATCCTGGATGCCCTCGACGAGCTCGCCCTGGAACAGCTCGAGGCAGCACTCGATGAGCACCTTCTCTGCGAAGGGGTCGCCGACCTGCACCGCGGGGCGCTTCGTGGGGCCGCCCTCATCGAACGAGTCGGAGGCGAGGATCGACGCACCGCCGATACCGTCGCCACCGGTGCGGGCGCCGAAGAGCACGACCTTGTTGCCGAGGCCGGAGGCGTTCGCGGTGTGCAGATCTTCGTGGCGGAGGACGCCGACGCCGAGCGCGTTCACGAGCGGGTTCTGCTGGTAGACGCCGTCGAACACTGTCTCGCCGCCGAGGTTCGGGAGGCCGAGGCAGTTCGCGTACGACGAAATGCCGGAAACGACGCCGTGGACAACGCGGGCGGTGTCGGGATCGTCGATTGCGCCAAACCGCAGCTGGTCCATGACCGCCACGGGGCGTGCGCCCATCGAGATGATGTCGCGGATGATGCCGCCGACGCCGGTCGCGGCGCCCTGGAACGGCTCAATGTATGAGGGGTGGTTGTGGCTCTCCACCTTGAACGTGACTGCGAGTCCCTCGCCGACGTCGATGACGCCCGCGTTCTCGCCCATGCCGACGAGCAGGCGCTCGCGCATCTTGTCATTGACCTTCTTGCCGAACTGGCGCAGGTAGATCTTCGATGACTTGTACGAGCAGTGCTCGGACCACATCACCGAGTACATCGCGAGCTCGCCCGAGGTTGGGCGGCGGCCGAGGATCTCGCGGATCTTGTCGTACTCGTCTGGCTTAAGCCCGAGGGCCGCGTACGGCTGTTCTTTCTCGGGGGTGGCAGCCGCATCGGCGACCGTATCGGGGCGAATGGGAGAGGCAGCGAAGTCAGTCACCCCCTCAGTCTACGCGGCTTTCGGGCCCAGGAATTCCGCCGTCGTCCCCAGCGCTTTGGCCCCCGCATAAAACAGTGAAATGGCGGCAGAATGAGGCTTTTCTGGCCCTTCCCGGGTGACAGGTGTCACACTAGGGGTATGAGCGAACAGCATGCGCCACAGCCGGCCCCACAGGGTGTAGACCTCAACGCCGCCCAGGCGTTGGCGGGTGCCGAGCCCGGTAAGAAGAAGCTTTCGATGTTTCTGCGGGTCAGCATCATCCTGCTGATCGGCCTCACTCTTGCCTCGATTTCGCTGCTGTTTATTGGCGACTTTGAGGGGCGCTTTGAACGCATCTTCTCGACGTTCGCGCTTTTCGCGGTCTTTGTCGTGCTGACCGCGATTGACACGAGTCGTGATCGAGCGAACGAGTGGTATGCCCCCGTCGCCCTGATTGCGAACACGTACATCCTCGGGCTGTTGCTCGTCGTGATTTGGATGACGCCGTACGATTCGTTATCGCTCATGTTCCAGATCTTCTGGAAGTCATTCCTGGTAATCCTCGTCACCCGTCTCGTCATTCTCTGCTGCGAGCTGCTCCTTCGCAGCGGCAAAGACGACGACGAGGCTGGCAACCGGTTTGCGTTCATCACGAGCGTGCTTGCAGTTCTCTCGGGCATCTTGTTCACAGCCCCCGTCGGAATTGAGGCCTTCAGCCTCCACGTCCCCGACATGTACTGGAAGATCGCGACTGCGGTGCTGATCCTCACAGCGCTCGGACTCTCCGTTACGCTGCTGTTGCGGTGGGCGAACAACTCGGAGGAGCGCTCCGCGAGGCGCGAGGCAGACAAGGCCGCGCAGCGAGCTGCGGCAATTGCAGCGCCGGCGAGCGTCTCGGGCGGCGCCGAAGCAACGAGCGCAGCGCAGACTGCTCCGGCAGCAGAGTCCTCGCAGGTTGCACCGCCTCTTCCGCAGGCCGCAAACGAGCCGCAGGCAGTCGCACCTCAGTCGCCTCCTGCGCCGCACTCCGGGCAGGCGCCGACCGAGGTGCTGCTCCCGTGGCCGACGTTTGCAGACGGCAGGCCGATCCCTGCGCGGCCCGATGGCCAGCCTGACTTCTCGGTGCCCGGGGCGCCGCTTCCGCCCACGTTCTAGCTGAGAAGGTGCGCGGCTCGCGCTGTGGCGCGGGCGGCAGGCAGCCGAGCCTGGCGCATGGCGGACCGGGAGTGCGAGCGGCCCTAGACTAACTGGGTGAATGCTGCAGTAACCCCACTTGTACGCCCTATTCGGGTAGCTGAATACCCCGCCGAAGTGGCACTCCTCGACGCCGCATATGGGGCAGGCCCCTACGCGGCGGAGCTTGCCGGCGACCCTGAATGGGAGCGCTCGGTGAGCGACGTCGCAGGGCGCGATGCCGACGGCCAGGTCATCGTTGTCGAAGAAGCTGGCAGGCTGCTCGGCGCGGCCTCCGTGCTTCGGCCAGAAAGCTCGCACGCGAAACTCGCGAGTACAGGGGAAGCCGAGCTTCGCCTCGTCGCAGTAGATCCGAACGCGCAGGGGCGCGGCATCGGGGAGGCGCTCGTGCGCGCTGGCCTTGAGGTTGCGCTCGGCTGGGGGCGGTCGACCCTACGTCTGGACACGGGTGTGCGCAACCCCGCTCAGCGGCTCTATGCCCGCCTGGGGTTTGAGCACACGGTTGAACTCGATGCGGAGCGCACGAGCTCGGGCTACGGCGAGTCGTTGACGTACCGCTACGCGCTGCAAGACAGGGAAGACGTGCGGGTGCGGCTGATTCGCGACGAGGAGATCTCGGAGGTGAGCGAGCTTGTACTCGCTGCATACCGCGACGACTACCCCCACCTAGCCGCCGACTACCTTGCAGATATCGCCGACGTCGCGGCGCGCGCCGCAACGCACTTCGTGTGGGTCGCGGAGGACGTTGCCACTGGCGATCTGCTGGGGACGGTCACCAGCCCGAGGCATCGCGAGCAGCTCACCTCCGCCTCCGAGCCAGGGGAGATGGATATTCGGTTGCTCGGGGTCTCGCAGGCCGCCCGTGGGCGAGGGATCGGCGCCCTCCTCATGCGGAGTAGTGTGCGCCTCGCAAAGATCCGGGGTGCGAGTCGTCTCGTGCTCGAGACGAGCCCGATGATGGAGTCGGCGTGGCGACTGTACGAGCGCCTGGAGTTTTCAAGGCTCAGTGACCGAGATCGCTCAATCACCCTCGCCAGCGGCGATGAGTTGCGGCTGTTGACCTACGGATTCGAGCTCATGGCCTAGTTCGAGGCGCGTCGGCGCCCGGGGTGGTAGGGGAAATGCCCAGATCAACGTGACAATTTCAGCAATCACTTGAACATCAGATGAATTGGAGGTTAGGGTTACCTAAGTGGGTTCCAGCGTTGGGCGCATCCCGGGCCACGGGATCCAGCACGGAACCCTTTTTCGCTTCCACCCGGAAGCCGGCGCGCCAGAACCCGAACCCCCGTCCAAAGGAATTCATTACCGTGACTCTCCGTACCTCTCGTAAGCCGCGCCTGCTCGGCCTCGCGGCAATTGCCGCAAGTGCCGCCCTCGTGCTGTCGGCCTGCAGCTCCTCGCCGTCTGAAGAGACCGATGCGAAGCCCGAAGCCGGCGCAACTGTTTCGATTACCGACAACTTCGGCACCGTCGACGTACCCGTGAACCCTGAGACCGTTGTCGCGCTCGACAACCACGTTTTTGAGACGCTCACCGAGTGGGACATCGACCTCGCGGCAGCGCCGAAGGGCATCATGGGGTCTGTCTGGCCTGGCTACACCGACAACGACGATGTCGTAGACATCGGGTCGCACCGCGAGCCGAACCTCGAGGCGATCGTCGCGGCCCAGCCCGACCTCATCATCGCCGGTTACCGTTTCGGTGACTCGTACGACGACATCAAGAAGCAGAACCCCGACGCCGTGGTCATCGACATCGCTCCCCGCGAGGGTGAGGATCTCATGA
Source organism: Leucobacter sp. NPDC015123 (assembly GCF_043080205.1). Classification (NCBI taxonomy): domain Bacteria; kingdom Bacillati; phylum Actinomycetota; class Actinomycetes; order Micrococcales; family Microbacteriaceae; genus Leucobacter; species Leucobacter sp. NPDC015123. The sequence goes on from NZ_JBIBVH010000007.1 coordinate 126,345, forward strand.
GCGAGCTGAAGCGTGGCAACACGATCCTCGGCCAGATCTTCGACCACGAGGAAGAAGCCGAGGCGACAAACGCTGGGCTCGACGAAGCAATCGCCGGCGCCAAGGAGGCCTACAACGGCAGCGACACCGTCATGGCAGTGAACACCTCAGGCGGCAAGATCGGCTACCTCGCTCCCGGCGTCGGCCGGTCGGTCGGCCCCGTGTTCGGTGCCCTCGGCCTGGTTCCCGCGCTCGAGGTTGAGGGCGCGTCAAGCGACCACCAGGGCGACGACATCTCGGTCGAGGCGATTGCCGCCTCGAACCCAGAGTGGATCATCGCGCTCGACCGTGACGCATCGTTCGCTCCCGAGGAGCGCGAGGAAGGCTCGGCCCCGGCAGCCGAGCTCATCGCCGGCTCAGAGGCGCTGAAGAACGTGCCCGCCGTCACCAAGGGCAACATCATCTACCTTGACGCGAACTTCTACCTCACTGAGGACATCCACGCGTACACCGAGCTGTTTGAGCAGATCCAGGCGGCATTCGCAGCAGCATGAACGTGAACCGCACGTCTGCCGGCAACGGCGATGGAGGAACGCCCGCTCGAGAGAGCGGGCGTTCCCGCGTTCGTCAGGTGGCGCCGCGATCAAGCATCGCGACTGCGCTTCCTGACGCCGCCGACGAGATCGCCCCCGAAAAGCGGGCGCGAGTGTGGCCGCTCGCGGTAGCCACCCTCGTCGTCGCAGCTCTCCTCGCACTTTCGCTGTTCGTCGGCGTCTACGACATCACAGACGGCGAGCTCGGAGCCGAAATGATGTGGATCACGCGAGTCCCGCGGACAGTTGCGCTCATGCTGGCGGGTGCCGCCATGGCCGCGAGCGGGCTCGTCATGCAGATGCTCACGCAGAACCGTTTCGTTGATGCGACGACTTCCGGCACGACCGAGTGGGCGTCACTCGGGCTCCTCCTCACCGCGATCGTCGCGCCGAGCGTCGGCCTCGTCGGACGCATGGTCGTTTCGAGCCTGTTTGCCTTCATCGGGGCGATGGCCTTCATGCTGATCCTGCGCCGGATCGTGATCCGGTCGACACTCGTCGTTCCGCTCATCGGGATCATGCTCGGTGCTGTGATCAGCGCACTCACAACGTTCCTGGCGGTGCAGTTCAACCTGCTGCAGATGGTTGGCACCTGGTTCATGGGGAGTTTCACGAGCGTCGTCCGCGGACGCTACGAGGTGCTCTGGATCGTCGCGATCGTCACGCTGCTCGTCTTCCTGCTCGCCGACCGCATCACCGTTGCTGGCCTCGGCCGCGAGGTAGCGACGAGCGTCGGCATGCGCTACGAGACGATCCTCATCGCGGGAACCGCCCTCGTCGCGGTTGCCGCCGGAGTGACAACCGTGGTCGTCGGCTTTCTGCCGTTCCTCGGCCTCGTTGTACCGAACGTCGTCGCGACGCTGCGCGGCGACAACGTCCGCAGCAACCTCCCGTGGGTGTGCCTGGGCGGTATCGCCCTCGTCACGGTGTGCGACATCCTCGGGCGCGTCGTCCGAATGCCGTTTGAGGTACCCGTGTCAATGGTGCTCGGAATGGTCGGCGCTGGAGTCTTCATCACGATCCTGATGCGGGGGCGGTCGCGTGCGTGAACCCATCCAGCTCAGCCCAGCTGGCGAGCTTCCGATCCCGCCCGAGCCGGCGCTACCGCGCTGGCGTCAGCTCCTCCCGATCGCGATCGTCTTCGTGGTCGCGATCCTCCTCGCGGTGGCCATTCTCACGTACGCGAACCCGGCGCAGCCTGGCAGTTCCGGATTCTGGGTGATCGTCCGCTCCCGCGCAGCCTCGCTCGGCACGATCGCGCTTGTCGCGGTCTGTCAGGCAGTCGCGACAGTGCTCTTTCACACGGCGACGTCGAACAGGATCCTGACCCCGTCGATCCTCGGCTTCGACGCCCTCTACGTGCTCACCCAGACCGCGCTCGTGTATGTCTTCGGTACCGCAGCGTCTGGCCTCGAGGGAATCCCGAAGATCCTCGCGCAGAGCGGGCTCATGGTGATCTTCGCGACCGCCCTCTACGGGTGGCTGTTCTCGGGCAAGCGCGCGAACCTGCACCTGCTGCTGCTCGTTGGTGTTGTGCTCGGCATCGGGTTCGGGTCAATCTCGACGTTTATGCAGCGAATGCTCACGCCGAGCGAGTTCGACGTGCTCAGCGCGCGACTCTTCGGCAGCATAGGCAACGGCAACATCGAATACCTGCCGTTCGCGGCGACGATTGCGCTCGGGATCCTCGTGTTCGTGTGGCGCCGCCGCAAGGTCTACGACGTCGTCGCGCTCGGGCGCGACGCCGCGGTCAGCCTCGGCGTGAACTACAGGCGAGAAGTCGTCACGATTCTTGTGCTCGTCGCCGTGCTCATCTCAGTGTCGGTGACGATGGTGGGGCCGATGACGTTCTACGGCTTCCTCGTCGCGACGCTCGCCTACCAGTTCGCCCGCAATGACTCGCACGCTGAGATTATCCCGCTCGCGATCGGCATCGGCCTCGTCACCCTCCTGGGGGCGACCTTCGTGCTGAAGCACATCTTCTCGGCCGGCGGCCTCGTCACCGTGATCATCGAGTTCGCTGGCGGCCTGCTCTTCCTCATCGTCCTGCTCAGAAAGGGGCTGCGTTGATCCAGCTCACCTCCGTCGGCAAAGACTACGCCGGCAAGCGCGTGCTCGGCCCGATCGACCTCACCATCGAGCCCGGCGGCATCACCGCGCTCATCGGCCCAAACGGCGCAGGCAAGTCGACGATGCTCACAATCATCGGCAGGCTGCTCGGAGCCGACGCCGGCACCGTGACCGTCGGCGGGCTCGACGTGACGAAGGCAAAGCCGAAAGAGCTCGCGAAGGTCGTGTCAATCCTGCGCCAAGAGAATCACTTCATGGCGCGTCTGACCGTGCGCCAGCTCGTGACGTTCGGCAGGTTCCCGCACTCAGCCGGGCGCACAACCGAGGCTGACAGGCGTGCGATTCACGCCGCGATCGCGTTCCTCGACCTCGCGGGCATGGAGGACCGGTTCATCGACGAGCTCTCGGGCGGTCAACGCCAGCGCGCGTTCGTCGCGATGGTGCTCGCGCAAGACACCGACTACGTGCTGCTCGACGAGCCGCTCACCGGTCTCGACATGCGGCACGCCGCCGGCATGATGCGGCAGTTGCGTGCTGCCGCAGATGCGCTCGGCAAGACGGTTGTGCTCGTCGTGCACGACGTGAACTTCGCGTCCGCGTACGCCGACAGGATCATCGCGCTCGCCGACGGTGAGCTCGTGGCGTCGGGTACTCCCGACGAGATCATGACGCCCGAGGTGCTCGAGCGCGTCTTCGGCACCGAGGTCGAGGTCATCGAGCACGCGGGGAACAAGGTCGCGATCTACTACAGGGTGGAGTAGCCCGCGCGGCGCGGGCGAGGCGCCTGGCCCGCGCCTGGCCTGGCCCGTGCCTGGCCTGGCCCGTGCCTGGCCCAGCCCGCAAAACAGGCCCATTTCTGCAAGACCACCTGTTTCCGACGGTAGGGAAGGGGTGATCCTGCGACGAACGACCTCTGTGGCGGACTCGCCGGTCGTAACGGCGCTGGAGTGCGCGAAAGGCCGGGGGAGCGTGGTGCTCCGCCCGGCCTTTCGAATCGGTGGGCGCCGCGTCGGCGCCTCACCTATCGGCAACGCTAGACGCGCGCCGCGATCGCGTTCAGCGCGCTCTCAAAGAATGCGAGGCCGTCAACGCCCGAGCGCATCGCTGCCGAGGTGTCGGGCCCGAAGCCCTCCTCGATTGCGTGCTCGGGGTGGGGCATGAGGCCGACAACGTTGCCGCGCTCGTTCGTGAGCCCGGCGATGTCGTTGAGTGAACCGTTCGGGTTGACGCCTGCATAGCGGAACGCGACGAGGCCGTCGCCCTCAAGCTGCTTCAGTGTCTCGTCGCTCGCGATGTAGCCGCCGTCACCGTTCTTCAACGGGATGACGATCTCCTGGCCCTGCGTGAACGAGCTCGTCCAAGCGGTCGACGCGTTCTCGACGACGAGGCGCTGATCGCGGCGGATGAACTGCTGGTGCGCGTTCCGGATCAGGCCGCCGGGAAGCAGGTGCGCCTCGACGAGCATCTGGAAGCCGTTGCAGATGCCGAGCACCGGCATGCCCTTGCCTGCCGCGTCGATAACCTCGGTCATGATCGGGGCGAGGGCAGCGATCGCGCCCGGGCGCAGGTAGTCGCCGTAGCTGAAGCCGCCGGGGAGAATAATCGCGTCAACATCCTGCAGGTCGTGGTCAGCGTGCCAGAGCGCGACGGGCTCGGCGCCGACGAGGCGAACAGCGCGCTGCGCGTCGCGGTCGTCGAGCGAGCCGGGGAAGGTGACTACACCAATGCGCGTCGCCATTAGCGTGCCTCGACAGCGACGCCGTCGACCGAGATCGCTACGACGTCCTCGATGACCGAGTTCGAGAGGATCTCGTCTGCCATCTGGCGAACCTCTGCGAGCACCGCTTCGGTAACCTCGCCCTGCACGGTGAGCTCGAAGCGCTTACCGATGCGCACGTTCTCAAACTTGCCGTGACCGAGGCGCTCAAGCGCTCCCGTCGTCGCCTTACCCTGGGGGTCGAGGAGTTCGGCCTTGGGCATGACATCAACAACAATCGTGGGCAAGGAGTGCCTCCAGGTTCGCGAAATAAACGGGATGCGTACCGGATAAGTCTACCCTGGCAGTACACGGCGCGTTCGCCCGGCGCTGCCGTCTCCCGCCAACCGTTTGGAGGAGTTACGTGAGCAACACTTTCTTGCCCAGCGAATACCCGATTGTCGCCGCGCCGATGGCCGGCGGTGCGACCACTGTCGAGCTCGCGGCTGCTGCGGGCGCCGCCGGCGCATTCCCGTTCCTCGCCGCTGGCTACAAGACGCCGGATGCGCTGCACGACGAAATCTTCGCACTGCGCACGGGCACGAGCGACTTCGGCGTGAACCTGTTTGTGCCGGGCAGGCCCAGGGTGAACCGTGAGAGTTTCGCTGGCTACGCGCGTGCAATCACCGACGAGTTTCGGGCTTATGGGCTGAACCCGAATCCCGACCCTGTTGATGACGATGACGCCTGGGGCGAGAAGCTTGCGTTGCTCCGAGAAGACCCAGTTGCCGTCGTCTCGCTCACCTTTGGGCTGCCGCCCGCGAGCGAGATCGCGCTGCTCAAGCGCGCGGGCTCGATCGTCATGGCGACAGTCACTTCGCCCGCTGAGGCCCGGGAGGCCGAGGCGGCGGGCGTTGACGCGCTCGTCGTGCAGGGCCCCGGTGCGGGAGGGCACTCGGCGACGTGGGATCCCGATCGCAGGATCGCTGACGGGTCAACCGCTGACTCGCTTGGCGCTGCCGCGGCGGCGTCGCGCTTGCCGCTCGTGGCTGCTGGTGGTGTCGAAGCCGCCGCAGACGTTCAGGATCTCCTCGCGAACGGAGCCGAAGCTGTTGCGGTCGGCACCCTGCTGCTCCTCACCGACGAAGCCGGCACATCGGAGACGCACAGGAGGGCGCTCGCTTCAGGCGAGTTCGATGAAACCGTCGTCACGCGCGTCTTTACTGGGCGCCCTGCGCGCGCGCTCCGCAACGGGTTTGTCGAGCGGCATGCGCACGAGGAGATCACCGCGTACCCGGCGGTGCACCACCTGACTCGGGAACTCCGCAAGCGGGCGGGCGCCGCTGGCGACCAGGACAGGCTGCACTTGTGGGCTGGAACTGGCTACCGAAAGGCAAGGACCGAGCCCGTCGCCCAAGCCATTGCGCGCCTTGCTGAGGGGCTCTAGCCGGGTGAAACGCGGCCTCACCTCGCAGCGCGGCTGAGTCGCCGATCGCGAAGAGTGGGCCGCGCAACCAGCTCGGTCACCCGCCCGGCCGCGCCGCCGCTGTGTCGCCGAGCCGCCGCTAGGCCGCCGCCACTGTGCACCTGCGCCGCCGCTGCACTGCCGCTAAGCCGCGCTCGGGTTGAACGCTGGCTCTTCGCCCGTCAGCCGCACGTAGAGCTCCCGGTAGCGGGCGTACGTCTGCTCAACGATCTCGGCGGGCAGAACGGGCGGCACGCCTTGCTTGTCCCAGTTCGCGGCCAGCCAGTTGCGCACGATCTGCTTGTCGAACGACGCGAGTCGCTCAGCGCCCGAGAGGTTTTCATCGAAGTAGGTTGACGCATCCCAGTAGCGGGAGGAGTCGCTCGTGAGCACCTCGTCGGCGAGTACGAGCTCGCCTGTCACGGGATCCTTGCCGAACTCGAACTTCGTGTCAGCGAGCACCACGCCGCGCTCGGCGGCGAGCTCGCGAGCCTCGGTGAAAATCTTGAGCGAGGCGTCACGGAGCGCCTCCGCGACCTCCTTGCCAACGAGCTCAACCGACCGTTCGAACGTGATGTTCTCGTCGTGCTCGCCAAACGGTGCCTTGTATGCGGGAGTGTAGATGGGCTCGTCGAGCTGATCGCCGTCTGAGATTCCCGCGGGCAGCTCGATCCCGCATACTGCACCGGTCTGCTTGTATTCGGCGAAGCCCGACCCGGTGAGGGCGCCGCGTACGACGCACTCAACTGGGTACATCTCGAGACGGCGCGACACGACCGCCCTGTCGGCGACAGTGTCCGGAACGGCGGGCGCGTCACCCTCGATCGCGAGGTGGTTCGCGAGGGGGATGCGTGAGAACCACCAGTTCGACAGCGCAGTGAGGAGCGCCCCCTTCCCAGGGATTGGCGGTTCGAGTACGAAGTCGAACGCGCTCACCCGATTGCTCGCGACGACGAGCAGGTAGGGGGAGGTCGCAGCGTCGGTACCCTCCGGTACGTACAGGTCGCGCACCTTCCCAGAGTAGGTGTGTGACCAGCCGGGCAGCGCAAGGGGAGTGGGAAGTGCGTTCACGCCCCCATTCTCCCACCTCATCTCGCCTCACCGCGTCACAGTGTTGCTTCCTTCGAGGTGCGCCGTGGCGAGCGCGAATAAGATGAGTGCAACAGATCTGGAGGGTGAGTGCCATGGCGGTTGTCGGACCGGTGATTGCGCGGATGCGGGCAAAGGCGTCGCGGGAGACCGCGTGGCAGTACATCGCTGACCCCGAGCTCCGCGCTGAGTGGTGGCCGGACGTCGAGCTCGACGTTGTCTTTGGCGGCGCTGTCGCCGAGCGTTGGACCGCTGAAACTGCGGAAGCCGCGAGCCGCAACGCTGTCGGCACCGTGGACGTGCTTATCGAGGGCCACGCGCTCGGCTTCCGGTGGCGCGACGGCGATGACCCGCACGAGACTGCTGTGCTCATTACGTTCCGCTCGCAGGGCGACGAGACGGACATCATGGTGACTGAGACAGGCTTCGGCGTCTTCCCCGATGCGTTCGAGCGCACCGCCGACGCTCAGCAGAGCTGGATCGATCTGCTCACCGACTATGTCGCGGTTGCCCGTGAGGCCTCAACCGAAGCCGTAGGTGCGGGGGACGAGGTTGCGGCAGGTACGGTCGATGCGGCTGACGGTGCCGACATCGATCAGGATCAGCTCGCGGAGCGCAACGAACCCGCAGCTCCTGCGGGCGTAGCTGAGGGCGGCGAAGCCGCTGAGGCGGAGGTGGTTGATTCGGCTGAGACGGCTGACGCGGATGATGTGCTCGGCTTGGCTGAACTCGGTGACGGTGCGGAACTCGGTGACGAGGTCGAACTCAGTGGCGAGGGCGCGGAGGCCGAGGTCGCTGAAGCTACGGAGACTGCCGAACTCGGTGAGGAGGATGCGGAGGCTCAGGTTGCTGACGCGGTTGGACCCTCCGGAGAGGGCGGAGACGGTGCTGATGAAACGGACGGCACTGACGACGCTGAGGACGCTGGCGACATCGGCGACACCGACGAAGCCGACGACACCGACGCTCTGCCTGAGATCGAATCGCTGTTCGACGCCGACGAAGACCAGGGCGCCGAGTCTGAGATTGACGAGTCCGAGGGCGCCGAAGTCGGCGGTGAAGAAGAAGACGAAGGCGACGAGGAAGACAAAGCCCTCGATTTTGACAGCCTCATCCGCGGAGACCTCGGGGACAAGGCGTAGCTACTTCCTAGGCGCCCCTGCTGACGGGGCTTGAGGCAGGCCTATCCGGGTCCCGCGCAAATCTGACGGCGCCAACCTGACCGCGACGACCTGACCGCGACGACCTGACCGAGCCAACCTGACCGAGCCAACCCCACCGTATGCAAAAGGCCGTTCGTATGCCCAGATCGAGTGATTCGGGCATACGAACGGCCTTTCGCATGCGTACTGCGAGTGCCGGCCAATGTGTACAGCGACCGCCGGCCGCTGTGCACTGCGAGTGCCGGCCAATGTGTACAGCGCCGGCGAGCGCCGGCCGCTGTGTACTGCGCGTGCCTGCCGCCGGCAAGGCATCGGAGCCAGGGAAGCTACGCCACGCGCTCCGCGATGTCGGTGCGGAACTGGCCACCCTCAAGATCGATTTCGTTCATGGCGGAGTAGGCCCGCGCCCGAGCCTCCGCGAAGTTCTGGCCGCGTGAGACGACGCCGAGCACGCGCCCGCCGGTTGCGGTCCAACCACCGGCAGGGGTCCGCGCGGTGGCGGCATGTACGAGGTGCACGCCGGTGACTGCCTCGGCTGCCTCAAGCCCGGTGATCTCCCGCCCTGTCGCGACGTCACCCGGGTAGCCTTCGCTCGCGAGCACGACGATCATCGCGGGCTCCTCCGAGAACTCGGGGGCGGGAAGCGACGCAAGGTCGCCCTGTGCTGCAGCGAGCAGGTACGCACTCAGCGGCGACTCTAGGCGGGCGAGTACGACCTGCGTCTCGGGGTCGCCGAAGCGAGCGTTGAACTCGATGACCTTCACGCCCTTTGGGGTGACGATGAGGCCGCAGTACAGGAGCCCAATGAACGGGGTGCCCTCAGACTCGAGCTGCCGCACGGTTGGGATAGCAACGTCTCGCTTGATCTCCTCAACGAACGCCTCGGTGCCACCAGGCAACCATGGCAGCGGCGAGTACGCGCCCATACCGCCGGTGTTGGGGCCCTGGTCGCCGTCGAAGATGCGCTTGTAGTCCTGCGCGGGGGTGAGTGCGACAACGTCGTGACCGTCTGCGAAGAAGAACAGCGAGACCTCCTGGCCGTCGAGGAATTCCTCGACGAGTACCTCGCCGTGCGGCGCCCAGGTAGCGATGTGGTCGATCGCTGCGTCGCGATCTTCAGTCACAAGCACGCCCTTGCCGGCGGCGAGCCCGTCGGCCTTCACGACGTACGGAGCACCGAACTCGTCGAGCACCGAGCCGGCTTCGGCAGCGCTCGCGACCTTCGCCGCGCGACCGGTAGGCACGCCTGCCTCGTCCATGATGCGCTTCGCGAACGCCTTGGACCCTTCGAGCTGGGCTGCGTCGGCGTTCGGCCCGAATACTGGAACTCCGCCTGCGCGCAGCGGGTCAGCCACGCCTGCGACGAGTGGTGCTTCGGGGCCGACGATGACGAGGTCGAAGCCGCGATCCGAGACAAACTTTGTGACGGCGTCGGGATCGGTGAAAGCGAGGTCGACGGTCTCGACGCCGCTCGCGGCGATGCCGGCGTTGCCTGGGGCGCAGACGATGCTGTGCTCAGCGTCTTCTGAGAGCAGGGACAGGACGATGGCGTGTTCGCGGGCACCCGGCCCCAGGACGAGAATCTTCACCCTTCAAGGATAGTCTGAGCAGATGGCCAGACGTAGGATTCAAGCGGCAGACGGGCTCGCCGCGCTCGCCGCAGTTGAAACGGGAAGCACCGACCGCACTGACGTCGCGACGTCGGTGCGATTCCTCCTTGAAGAGCTCGCTGAACTCGCACCGGGGAAGTCTGTCGAGGTGCGTGTGCCGCCGTATGGCGCGGTGCAGTGCGTGGGCGGGCTCACGCACACGCGTGGCACGCCGCCGAACGTCATCGAGACTGACGCAGAGACCTGGATCGGGATCGCGACTGGCACGCTCGACTGGGACGAGGCGATCGCCTCTGCGCGCGTGCTCGCGTCGGGTTCGCGAGCGAACCTCGAGGGGCTTATCCCAGTCATCCGCCGCCGCAGCTGAGTATCGCGCTCGGGGCCCGAGGCGGCGCCGACCGTCGCTTCGATGAAACCCACACGTGAAACCTGAGAGAATAGCCCCATGTCAAGCGAAACTCAGCAGTCTGTCGAACTCCAGCGATCGGTGCGCATTGGCCGGCTGTTGATCGTCGGTGCAATCGCTGGTGCGGTCGTGGGCGCGCTCGTCACGACGCTCTACAAGGTGCCAGAGGGCGCCCTGTACTCGATCGGTCAGATCGCCGGGTTCATGCTCATCATTGGCGGCGCTGTTGGGCTCACGCTTGGTGGACTGCTCGCCCTGATCCTGACCGCCGCCGCGAAGCGAAAGCGTGGAACTGCAGTTCTCGAACACACTGTTGTTGTTGACGAGGGGCTCGAGCCCGCGGCCGACGAGGCAGCATCGACTGACGAAGCGGCCGCCGGTACCGTTACCGATGTCCCCGCCGAGCAGCCGGGCGATTCCGGGACCGCTGAAAAAACTGAGGAAGAACGCGGCTGACGCGCAGCACTCTGTGCAATAATCAGCCAGTTCGTATTGAAAGGGGCTCGTCATGATTCAGGGACTGAGCGGACCGCACCTCATTGTTATCGTCTTCATCATCGTGCTGCTGTTCGGCGCACCGAAGCTGCCTGCGCTCGCAAAGAGCCTCGGTCAGTCGGCGAGGATCCTGAAGCGCGAGGTCTCGAGTGACGACCCTGTTGACGGTGAGGGTCAGGCCTCCGAGCCCACGAAGCCGAGCGGTACCACCGGAGCAAACTAGCGCTGGAGCCGGGTGCGCCTCGGCCAAGCTCAATCCCGGACCGGTACGTTCTCTCAGGGTTGTCCGCGCGCCAAACTCCGATCTGCGGTAGTTTTGTCGGAAGCGTTGAACAGCGAGGAGTGCGTTAATCATGATCGGCAACATGGGTGGTCCCACCCTCATCGTCATTGTTTTCATTGTGCTGCTGTTGTTCGGTGCGCCGAAACTGCCGGCGCTCGCGAAGAGCCTCGGCCAGTCAATGAAGATCCTGAAGAAGGAAGTTCGCTCGGACGACGAATCGACGACGAAGACTGACGACGCCCCCAAGGGCGATGACAGCGACGCCCCGAAGAAGAGCGAGTAGCGCACAACCCAAAGTTTTGAAGCCGCCGTGTTTGTTGCAAACGCGGCGGCTTCGCTGTTTCGCCTCAGTCCGCGTGCTGACCCTTCGATCCGCCAGCGACAGCCAAGGCCCATGCGACCTCGACGAGAGTGTCGAAGTCTCCGAGTGAGGACTCCGTCAGCTCCTCGAACTTTTGCATCCGATAGCGCAGCGTGTTGGGGTGTACAGGCAGGCTCTTCGCGGCTGCATCGACGCGCAAGCCGTGCTCGATGAAAGCGCCAATTGAATCGAGGATCAGTGCCCCGAACTCACCTTCTGCAAGCACAGGATCGATGTAGCTGCGCCGCAAGAACTCGTTGAGGGCGGGCGACGCTGGCACGCCAATACGCCAACTCAAGTCGGCGAGAGTGCTCCGCCCCGACCGGCCCAAGAGCTCGGCCGTTGCTTGCAGTTGCTGGGCGAGCCTGTACGACTCGGGAAGCATCTGCCATTCGCCAGGTGAGCCTTCGGAGTAGCTGATTGTTGCGGGAAGAGTCTCCCCGACCGCGACGTAGCCGATGGCTCGGCCCTGGTCCATGAGGAGTGTGTCAGGCAACGGTGCTGGCAGCGGCACGGGGAGCGGTGCCGTCACGATCGCGCGTACGGGTCCGGACCCCGCGAAACGGGAGCCCGCGGCCCGGTGCTCGGCTTCGGTGAGGTCTCCAGTGAGCAGACGCCGAACGAACTGCTCGAGCTCCTGCTTTCGCGCGACTTCGTCGGCGATCTGGATTTCTCGGTACGCGAGCGAGATTCGCGCCGAGAAGGTGTCGCCAAGATCCCACAGGAGTGTCGACGCGCGCAGCGCGACCCGGGGGTCGAGCCCTCGCTCCCCGGTCAGCTCAATGACGCGGTTCTGGATCACCCGCAGCGACTCGCGGAACCCGCCCATGATGTCGGTGATCGACAGCCCCTGGGCCAGCCGTTCGCTTGTTGAGAGTGCAGCTTCCCAGATTTGCTCGGGCGGCGGGCTGACGCCTGATCGGAGCGTCTGGATTGCGAGCGCCCGGTTTCGGTGAACGGCCTCGATGAGGTCTGCTATTGGCACGCTGGCATACGCGGGAAACTGAGACCTGCCTCGTTGGATCACTGTCTCCGCGATTGAGTCGTCTCGTGAGAGCTCCTCGAGGATCTCGTCGAGTCGCTCAGCGGCGGTGGCCGCTGTGGGCTCGCGGCGGTCTGGCCTTGGCATCGGCACCCCGATCGTCGTTGGAAAAAAGCATGGCTGTGCTGCAAAACTCTTGGAATTCTAGCTATTGCTTGGATGTTTCGACAACGCCAGACTCATTCCTGAGTGAAACGCATAGCCAGGAGAGCCCCGAACAGGCAGCCGCTCTTGGAATTCAACAAGGAGGTTGGCGTTGGCCGCACACACAGACTCATTGGTGCCTAGCGAGGGCAAATACACCGATCCGCTTCCGCAGCCCAGGCCGCTCAACGGCCCGAAACAACTCCTCGCTGCGTCTGTTGGGAACGCCGTAGAGTGGTTTGACTGGTACATCTACTCGATTCTGGCGATCTACTTCTCGACACAGTTCTTCCCTGCCGAAGCCGAGAGCAGTTTGGTGCCGCTCCTCGGAACGATGGCAGTTTTCGCAGTCGGCTTCTTCGCCAGGCCACTTGGCGGGTTGCTCATTGGCTACCTCGCTGACAGGTTCGGACGCAAACGGATTCTTGTGCTCACTGTGCTCGGCATGGGTATCGGCTCGCTCATGATCGCGTTCGCCCCGACCTACGCCCAAATCGGCGTGTTTGCGCCCATCATTCTTGTGGTGGCTCGCCTTGTGCAAGGGCTCTCAGCAGGCGGCGAGTACGCCGCAAGCTCGGCGTTCCTTGTCGAATCCGCGCCGGCAGGGAGGCGCGGGTTCTACTCGAGCTTCTTCTACATCAGTGCGACGGCTGCGAACCTGCTCGCGATCGGTATCGCCGCGCTCCTCACCAATCTGCTGACCGCTGAAGACATGGTGTCCTGGGGCTGGCGCGTGCCATTTATCATCGGCGCAGTCGCGGCATTGATCGCACTGTGGGTGAGGTCGCATGCGGAAGAGACGCTCCGCGAGGATCAGGTCGCCGCGTCGGCTCGCACGCGTGGCAATACTGGGCGGGTGAGGGTGTTCTCGTTCTTGAAGCACCACCCAAAGAGCGTGTTCTTTGTGTTCGGAATGACGGCATCGTCGGCGATCGTCTTCTACATTTGGACGGGCTTTCTCCCGACCTACGCGAATATCGCGGTTGGCTTCGACGTGAAGCAGGGCCTGACCGCGAGCCTCATCTCGCTCACCTGGTTCCTGCTGTTGCAGCCTGTCATGGGCGCACTGTCTGACCGCTTTGGTCGTAAACCTCTCCTTATCGCGTTTGGTGTGTTCTTCACCGTTGCTACGGTGCCGTTGCTCGGCGCACTTGACGATTCCTTCGCAAGCTTCCTGGCTGTGCAGCTTCTTGGCGTGACATTCATCGCCGCCGCAACCTCGATCGTTCAAGCGGTCTTCAGCGAGCTCTTCCCGCGCAAACTGCGCTCTGCCGGAATCGGATTCCCATACGCGGTCTCAGTCGCGCTCTTCGGAGGCACCGCGCCGTACGTGGCGACATGGATGGCATCGCAGGGGAACATCAGCGGCTTCGCCTGGTACATCTCCGGCATCAGTCTGGTCTCGCTCATCATCATGTGCTTCGTCCCCGAAACCTACAAGAAGGAGCTCAACTAATGAAGCTTGCCCCGGTGTGGATCGCGGGAGTAGGGATGACCCCGTTCGGAATCCACCGCGATCTGACAGTCAAGAACCTCACGGCGATGGCGGTGCGCGAGGCGCTCGCCGATGCATCGGCGACGACGGCGGACGTCGAGGCTGTGTTCTTCGCGAACACGACGCAGTCGCCGCTGGAGGGGCAGCACATGGTGCCGGGGCAGATCGCCTTGCGAGAGCTTGGAATTCAGGGTGTGCCCGTCGTGAACGTCGAGAACGCGTGCGCAAGCGGAGCCTCGGCATTCCATCTTGCGGTGGCGTATGTGCGCTCGGGGGCCGCCGACATCGCCCTCGCTGTCGGAGCTGAAAAGATGAATGTCGAGGATCGGGCGCTCGCGATGTCGGTGTTCGACGGTGCATACGATGTGAGCGCACCGGATGAGCTCGCGCGCGTGCTCCAAAAGCTTGGCGGAGTGGCGGACCCGGCATCCGGCCCGAGCTCGAGCTTCATGGACATCTACGCGGCGATGGCGCGAAACCACATGGACACGTTCGGCACCACGCAGCGGCAGCTCGCGGTGATTGCTGAAAAGAACCACCGCCACTCGGTAGAGAACCACCGGGCGCACTACCGCAAGCCTATGAACGCCGACGAGGTACTAGCGGCACGGGCACTCGCATTCCCGCTGACGGTGCCGATGTGCGCACCCATTACCGACGGCGCCGCCGCCGTGCTCGTCTGCTCGGAGCGCGGCATGGCTCGCCTCCGGAGCACCGCCGGGGTGCGCGTGCTTGCATCGGCGCTCGCGACCGGCATCGACCGCGACTTCACGACGTTCGAGGGTCACGTGAGCGGAGCGGCAGCCCGCCGCGCATACGAGCAAGCCGGGCTCGGCCCCGACGATGTTGACGTCGCAGAGGTGCACGACGCGACGGCGTTTGGGGAGCTCCTGCAGCTCGAAGTACTTGGATTCTTCCCGCCGGGGGAGGCGGCTGCTGCCGGTGAGCGCGGCGCGACGAGTATCGGCGGCGTGCTTCCCGTGAACCCTTCGGGCGGTCTCGTCTCGAAGGGCCATCCGCTCGCCGCGACCGGTCTCGGGCAAATCTTCGAACTCGCGGAGCAGCTCAGGGGTCGCGCGGGATCGCGTCAGGTGTCGGGCGCACGCATCGCGCTCGCCGAGAACGGCGGCGGGTTCCACCGCGGCGAAGAAGCAGTGGCCTCTGTCATCATGTTGGGAGCACAGTAACGATGGTCACCGCAGTTTCGTTCTTTGACCGCGGCTGGCGGATCAACCCAGACAAGCCTGCCTACGTCTCCGCAGATGAGTCGTGGACGTTTGACGAGGCGCGGCGCATGTCGAATCAGATGGCCCGCAGTCTCGCCGAGCTCGGCATTGCGCAGGGCGGCAAGGTCGGGGTGCTTTCCCCGAACGCGCCCCTAGCCTGGCTCTGCGTGCTCGCCGCTTGGCGCATCGGCGCCGTGTGGGTACCGCTGAACCCCGATCACCCAACTGACGAGACCGCGCAGCTGCTGACGCGTTTCGGGGTCGACGTGCTCGTCTACCACCCAGAGCTCGACGAGCACGTGGCGCAGATTCGCGGGGAGGCGCCTGGCGTCAAGCATCTGGTGTCGCTCGGGCCAGCCGGCGGCGACCCCGGCGACGTCGATCTCACTGCCTGGGCGAGGAGTTTCCCGGACACCGCGCCCGCCTTCGACGTCAGCGCCGACGACGTCGCGGTCATCGCACCGACTGGCGGCACGACGGGCCTGCCGAAGGGCGTCATGAATACACACCGCAACGTGTCCGTGATGGTCGCACACCAGATGCTCGCGATGCGGTACGGGCAGCACGACGCCCAGGTGAACCTCGCCGCGGCGCCGATGACGCACTCCGCAGGCTTCTCATCGCTGCAGGCATCAGCGCGCGGCGGGACGACCGTCATTATCCCGCGAGCGTCGACCGATGCCGTGCTCGACGCGATCGAGACGTACGGCGTCACCGAGCTCTTCCTGCCGCCGACGGTCATCTACCGGCTGCTCGACCGCCTCGAAGACGAGCAACGAGACCTCTCATCCCTCCGCTACCTGCTCTACGGCGCTGCTCCGATGTCGACGGAGAAACTGCGGCGTGGACTCGAACTGCTTGGACCCGTGTTCCTCGAGGTCTACGGGCAGATGGAGGCAGTCGCCGCGATCAGCTTCAAGCTCCCGCAGGATCACCTCACGGAGACAGGGGAGATCGCAAACGCCGAGCGCCTCGCGTCGTGCGGCCGCCCCGGCCCGCTGATCGAGGTCACCGTCCGAGACCCGCTCACGTTCGTGGAACTGCCCGCGGGAGCGACGGGCGAGATTTGCGTGCGCGGCGATCTCGTCATGAAGGGCTACTACGAGGACCCGGAGAAAACCGCCGAGACGATCGTCGACGGTTGGCTTCGCACTGGCGACCTGGGACATCTCGACGCCGAGGGGTACCTGTTCATCACCGACAGGTCGAAAGACCTCATTATCTCTGGCGGCTTCAATGTGTACCCGAGCGAGGTCGAACAGGTGCTGTGGGGCCACCCGGCTGTGCTCGATTGCGCAGTGATCGGGGTGCCGCACCCCGACTGGGGCGAACAGGTCACTGCCGTCGTCGAGCTGCAGCCGGGAGGGGGCGCGTCTGAGGCCGAGCTTCGCGCCCACTGCCGAGAGCTGCTCGGCGGGGTGCGCACTCCGAAGCGGGTGTACTTCACTGAGCTGCCGCGGAGCGCGAATGGCAAAGTGCTGAAGAAGGAACTACGCGGCGGGGGCGAATGGATCGCGGATGCCCTGCTGGGGTCCTCGAACGCCGAGAGCCGCAGCACGCGGCAGAACGGAGACGCACATGCGAGACCTTGACGGAAAGATCGCGCTCATCATCGGCGCCGGAACGGTCGGCGACGAGATCGGCAACGGCCGCGCGACCGCGCTCCTGATGGCGAGTCATGGCGCGCATGTTGTGTGTGTCGACCGCGACGAAAGCCTAGCGCGTCGCACCGCCGAGATGATCGTCGACGCGGGCGGTGCCGCGGAGAGCTTCGGAGTCGACGCGACCGACGAGGCTGCTGTCGCGGGCCTCGTCGGTTCGGTGATTCGCGCCCACGGGCGAATCGATGTGCTCGATAACAACGTTGGTATCAGTCTCCTCGGCGGGGTCACCGAGGCGTCAGCTGACGACTGGGATCGCGTGCTTGCCGTGAACCTCAAGACCGCAGTGAACGCGATGAAGTACGTCATCCCGCACATGGTTGGCCAGGGGTCGGGGGCTGTCGTGAATATTTCCTCGATCGCCGCGCTTCGGTGGGGCGGGACCGCGTACGCGACCTACTACACGTCGAAGGCCGCGCTCACCCATTTGAGTCGGACGACGGCCCTTGAGTTCGCCGCAGCGGGCGTTCGCGTGAACACTGTCTCTCCGGGGCTCATCAAGACGCCGATGGTCGCGAACACTGCTGGCCTCGCGAGCGCCTACGGCGCCGAGAGCGTCGAGAAGATGTGGGCCGAGCGCGACAAACAGGTTCCCCTCGGCCACATGGGAGATCCGTGGGACGTCGCGGAGGCTGCGCTCTTCCTCGCGAGTCCGCGAGCGAAGTTCATTACCGGGGCCGACCTGGTTGTCGATGGCGGAATGACAGTGCGCGCGGCCTAGTCCCCTGAACGGGAGCGGGGTGTCGGGCATACGCCAGGACACCCCGCTCGCGCTATGTCAGCACCCCGGCTAGCTCGTCTGCGTCGCCTCAACCCAGGCGAGGTATTCCTCGTCGATGTTTCCCGCGATGTATTCGCCGGTGAAGCAGCTCTCCTCGAGCTTGGTGACAGTGTCCTGGCCCGCGAGAATCGCGCGGTTCATGCCCTCGACAGTCTGGTAGATGAGGTGATCGGCACCGAGCTCGGCTGCGATCTCGGCTGGCGTCCGGCCGTGCGCGATGAGCTCATCGCGCGATGGCATGTTGATGCCGTACACGTGCGGGAAGAGCACAGGGGGCGCTGCCGACGCGAAGATCACGGAGCGAGCACCGGCTGCGCGAGCCATCTCGACGATCTCGCGCGACGTCGTGCCGCGTACGATCGAGTCGTCAACGAGCAGCACGTCTTTACCCTTGAACTCGATGTGCATCGCGTTCAGCTTCTGGCGCACGCTGCGCTTGCGCACCGCCTGGCCGGGCATGATGAAGGTGCGGCCAACGTAGCGGTTCTTGAAGAACCCCTCGCGGTATTCGATTCCGAGGTTGCGGGCGAGCTGCATCGCAGCAGGGCGGCCTGAATCAGGGATCGGCATGACGACGTCGATGTTGACGCCAGGCAGCTCCTCGCGGATCCGCTCGGCGAGCACGTCGCCCATGCGCAGTCGCGCGTCGTACACCGAGATGCCGCTGAGCACCGAGTCGGGGCGCGCGAGGTAGATGTACTCGAACGCGCACGGCACGAGGCTTGTGTTTGGGGCACACTGCTGCGACACCATGGTGCCGTCGCCGCGGATCAGGATCGCTTCGCCAGGCTCGACGTCTCGTACGATCTCGTAGCCGCCGGACTCAAGCACGAGCGACTCTGACGCGACGACCCACTCGTCGGTGCCGCTTTCAGAAGTGCGGTGCCCGAGCACGAGGGGACGGATCCCCTTCGGGTCGCGGAAGGCGACGAGGCCGTAGCCCGCGACGAGCGCGATCGCTGCGTAGGAGCCCTCGACGCGTTCGTGGAGCCGCGTCACGGCCTGGAAGACCTGTTCGGCGTCGAGCGAGAGCCCCTTGATGCTCGACTGGAGCTCGTTCGCGAGCACGTTGAGCAGGAGTTCGGTATCAGAGTGGGTGTTCAGATGGCGACGATCCACGTTGTAGAGCTCAGCGGTGAGCTCGCGGGTGTTCGTGAGGTTGCCGTTGTGGACGAGGATGATGCCGTAGGGCGCCCCGACGTAGAACGGCTGCGCTTCTTCTTCGCGGGCGGCGTCGCCCTTCGTTGCGTAGCGCACGTGCCCGAGGCCCACATTGCCCATGAGCTGGCGCATGTCGCGGGTGCGGTACGCCTCGCGAACCTGGCCCTTCATCTTCGACATGTGGAAGAAGTCACCCTCGAGGGTGGCGATGCCTGTCGAGTCTTGGCCGCGGTGCTGCAGAAGCAACAGGCTGTCATAGATTTGCTGGTTGACGGGTTCGGACGAGACGATACCGACGATGCCGCACATGTTGCGAGTTCGCTCCACTTGGGTAGATGTTGGCGCCAGACGACGCAGCTAATAGTTTCCCACAACTTCCGCCATGTAAATGATGGGTGAACGCAGTCTGCGCGAAAGGCGTGCCGATTCTCATGCCCACGGCAGGGTACCCTTATTACCGTGAGCGAAAACTCGTCGATCTATGCCCAGTCCGGTGTTGACACTGCCGCCGGAGACCTCGCTGTCGAACTCATGAAGTCGGCGGTTCAGCGCACCCACGGTCCGGAGGTGCTTGGAGGGGTTGGCGGCTTCGCCGGCATGTTCGACGCCTCGGCGCTGACAGGCTACAAGCGCCCGCTGCTTGCGTCGTCGACGGACGGCGTTGGAACGAAGGTCGCGATCGCTCAGGCGATCGACAAGCACGACACCATCGGTCAGGATCTTGTCGCGATGGTCGTCGACGACATCGTCGTTGTCGGCGCGAAGCCGCTCTTCATGACCGACTACATCGCCTGCGGCAAGGTCGTCCCCGAGCGGATTGCCGACATCGTTCGCGGCATCGCCGAGGCGTGCGAGGCGACTGGCACCGCCCTTGTCGGCGGCGAAACTGCTGAGCACCCGGGCCTGCTTGGCCCCGACGACTATGACGTTGCGGGCGCCGCGACGGGCGTTGTCGAGGCTGACCGCATGCTGCACCCCGGTCTCGTGCAGGACGGTGACGTCGTCATTGCGATGGCCGCGTCGGGGCTGCACTCGAACGGCTTCTCGCTCGTGCGCCACATTCTTACTGACAAAGGGATCGGGTACGAGCAGCACTCGGCCGAGCTAGGCGCGAGCTACGGCGAGGCGCTTCTGACTCCGACGGCGCTCTACACCGCGCCGCTGCTTCGCGTACTCGAGGATCCGTCGACGCAGGGCGCGATTCACTCGCTCAGCCACGTGACAGGCGGCGGTATCGCTGCAAACCTCGCACGCGTGTTGCCTGTTGGTTCGTGGGTTGAGGTCGACCGCTCGAGCTGGTCGCCCCTGCCCGTCTTTAGGCACCTCGCTGACCTCGGCGGTCACACGCTCGAATCGCTTGAGGGGGCATGGAACCTCGGCGTTGGCATGTTCGCAGTCGTCGCCGCGGACAAGGCGCCGCACGTCGCAACAGCCCTCACCGCTGAGGGGCTCGATCCCTGGATTGTTGGCACGGTCTCGACTGCTGCTCGCGATTTCACTGGTTTTGAGCAGGGCGCGAAGGGCGTTGACGGTGGCGCCGTTCGTCTCGTCGGCTCATACAGGGCTGCGTAGGCGAATCAGGGGGCGTGGAACCGTCGCGTATTCACGCGAAGGTTCGACGCTCCGCCGCCGAGCGGGTGAGACGCTCGTCAGACCGCCCGCGCGATGAGCGCGGTGGCGATCGCGGCGAGGCCCTCGCCACGGCCAGTGAAGCCGAGCTTGTCAGTAGTCGTGGCGCTGAGCGATACCGGAGCGCCAACAAGCTCTGACATGACGCGCTGGGCCTCGTCCCTGCGAGGCGAGAACTTTGGCCGGTTGCCAACCACCTGCACCGTGACGTTCACCGGCCGAAAGCCGTCGGCCGCGAGCTTCGCCAGCGCGAGCCTCACAAACCCGGTGCTCGCAGCTCCCTCGGTCGCGGGCTCGTCAACTCCGACGAGGCCGCCGATGTCTCCGAGCCCAGCCGCGCTGAGCAGTGCGTCCACTATCGCGTGGCAGACTGCGTCGCCATCGCTGTGACCCGAGAGGCCGGGCTCGCCGGGCCACAGGAGGCCGGCGAGGTGAAGTGGGGCCGACTCGTCGTAGGCGTGGACGTCGAAGCCCGATCCCACGCGAATGTCTGGAAGTGCCGTCATCGTGCGTCCCTGTTCGTGGCAGCGAGCAGCGCCTCAAGCAGGGTGAGGTCGCCAGGTGAAGTGAGTTTGTGTGCGAGGGGTTCGCCAGGCACCGTGCGGACAGTTCCGCCTGCGCGCTGCACGACCTCGGCGTCGTCTGTCGGCCGGCTGGCTCCGCCTCCCAGGGAACCGGTGCCGAGCCTGTCGTGTGCGGCGGCGAGAAGCTCCCGCGGGAAACCCTGCGGCGTTTGCACCGCCACGAGCGGCGCCCTGTCAACTGTTTCATGGACGATCGAATCGTCCCCAACGCGTTTCAGGGTGTCGACGACGGGTAGCGCCGGAATCACGGCGTTACCGGTCCGCCTGACCTCCGCAGCCACTCGCTCGAAGAGCGCGGCAGGGGTGAGCGGCCGGGCTGCATCATGCACGAGCGCAACATCGACGTACTCGGGGAGCGCGTCGACGCCGAACTTCACTGACTCGTGTCGCTCGCGCCCACCGGGGGTGACCGAGATTTCCCAGTTTCCGCCAGGCGCGGTTGCCCCAGCGACCTCCCTGAGTGTCTCGTCAGCGAGCTGCTCGGGGACAACGATCACCAGGTGGCCGCCCGCGGGGAGCGAGGTCACCGTGCTGATGCAGTGCTCGACGAGGGTGCGACCCCCGAGCTCGACGAATGCCTTCGGCTTTCCGGCGCCGAGGCGCTCGCCGCGCCCGGCCGCGACGAGCACGACGCCGATCCGGGACACCTCGTGCGGATCGCGCGAATTCGGTTGATTGTCTCGGGCACCTGTCATGCTACAAGCGTACCGGGAGGTGTTCCCGCGCCTCGTGAGCTATCCTTATTGACTACCCGAGCGGGAAACCGCCGGAACATCTGAATAGACATTTCAATATCCAGGAGGACACCGTGAAGATCGATCTTGCAATGCTGCGAGGGCTCGAACGCGAGAGGGAGATTCCTTTCGAGGAGCTCGCTGAGATTATTGAGCAGGCGATTCAGACTGCATACGTGCGTCACGCAGAGAACCAGGCGCTCCCGGTACCCGCGACTGAAGACGTGCGCGTCTCGCTGGACCGCAAGAACGGTGAGATTTCTGTGCTCGTGCCCGAGCACGACGACGACGGCAATGTCATCGGCGAAGCCTACGTGACAACCGACGAGTTTGGCCGGGTCGCGTCGAGCGCGGCGAAGCAGGTCATCAACCAGCGCCTTCGCGATATCTCTGACGACGCTGTCCTTGGCCAGTTCAAGGACAAGGAAGGCCAGGTCGTCTCTGGCGTCATTCAGCAGGGCCCGAACCCGCGTATGGTGCACGTCGACCTCGGCGAGGTCGAGGGAATCATTCCACCCGAGGAGCAGATCCCGGGGGAGGAGTACACGCACGGGGCTCGGATTCGCGTGTACGTGACGAGCGTGTCGAAGGGGCTCAAGGGGCCGCAGGTTGTTCTCTCGCGCACCCACCCGGGCCTCGTGCGCAGGCTGTTTGAGCGGGAGGTGCCGGAGCTCGGTGAAGGCCTCGTGGAGATCGTGTCGCTCGCTCGTGAGGCTGGCCACCGCAGTAAGGTCGCTGTCCGCGCAAAGCAGGCCGGCATCAACGCGAAGGGCACCTGCATTGGCGAGATGGGTAGCCGCGTCCGCGCGGTAATGAACGAACTCGGCGAAGAGAAGATCGACATTGTCGACTACTCGCCCGAGCTGCCGAAGTTTGTCGCAAACGCCCTCTCTCCGGCAAAGGTGACTGACGTGTTCATGATCAACGAATCGCTGAAGCAGGTTCGCGCGCTCGTGCCCGACTTCCAGCTGTCGCTGGCGATCGGCAAGGAAGGGCAAAACGCCCGCCTCGCCGCGAAGCTGACGGGCGCCAAGATTGATATTCAGCCCGACTCGATCATGAACGACTAGGCCCCGCGCCACGAAAACCTCGCGTGTCCCGGGCAGCGCGGCTGAAAAGCCGCCTGCCTGGGGATGCGCGCAGCGGGAAGCTGGTAAGATGGATCCGATTCGGACTTGCGTTGCCTGTAGAACACGGGCGGCGCGCGCGGAACTCCTTCGAGTGGTGGTGCGTGACGGTCATCTGATTATTGATGAACGTGCGGTGCTGCCAGGGCGAGGTGCCTGGGTGCACGAGACCGCAGAATGTATGAATCTTGCAGTGCAGCGTGGGACCTTCACGCGTGCACTTAGAGCGTCGGGGAAACTCGATGGTCAATCACTAGAGAACAGGCTGAAAACGCTGATGGACAAGTAATGAGCGGCTCACGATGAGACCCGTCCGTTAATTTTGGTTCTCGCCTGTCTGGCGTGAACCCAGACAGGAGAAAAGTGGCTAACCCACGCGTAAGCGAGATTGCCAAGAAGCTCGGTATCGAGAGCAAGAAGGCAGTCGAAATTCTGAACGATGAACTCAACGAGTTCGTCAAGACCCCGTCCTCGACGATCATGCCGCCTACAGTGCGCAAGCTCGAGGCGTTCGTCAAGGATCACCCCGAACTCGTAAAGAGCGACGAGGGTGTATCCGAGGCTGCCCCTGCAAAGGCCGCAGCCCCGAAGAAGCCAGGTGCGGCGCCGAAGCCCGGCCGTCCCGGCCCGAAGCCCGGCGCACCTGCCCCGGCAGCTCCGGTTGCTGAGACCCCCGCGGCTCCTGCAGCACCCGCTGCTCCCAAGGCGACCCCCGCTCCGGCAGCCCCGGCAGCGCCCGCTGAGGCCCCGAAGGGAGAAGCTAGCGCGAAGCCAGGTGCTCCCAAGCCCGGCGGCGCCGCGAAGCCAGGCGCTGCGAAGCCAGGCGCTGCGAAGCCAGGTGGCCCGCGCCCAGGCAACAACCCGTTCGCGTCAAGCCAGGGCATGGGTATCCCCCGCCCGCCGCGTCCAGGTAACAATCCGTTTGCGTCGAGCCAGGGCATGGGCGGCAATCGCCCCAACCCAGGCAATATCCCCCGTCCTGCCGCTCCGCGTCCAGGCGGGCAAGGTGGTCCCGGCGGTCGTCCAGGCGGCCCGCGTCCCGGTGGGGCTCCGCGTCCCGGTGGGGCTCCGCGCCCCGGTGGCGGTGGCGGCTTCAACCGTCCAGGTGGCGGCGCAGGTGGCCCCGGTGGCGGGTTCGGCGCTCCGCGCCCAGCAGGCGGGTTCGCAGGCCGTGGCCGTGGCGGTCGTGGCGCTGGCACCGCTGGTGCATTCGGCCGTGGCGGCTCCAAGAGCAAGGCTCGCAAGTCGAAGCGGGCGAAGCGGGCAGAATTCGAGATGCGTGAGGCGCCGTCGCTTGGCGGTGTCAGCGTACCCCGCGGCAATGGCTCGACTCCGATCCGTCTGCGCCGCGGCGCATCGCTCTCAGACTTCGCAGACAAGATTGATACGAGTGCATCGAACCTCGTGACAGTGTTGTTCCACCTCGGAGAGATGGCAACTGCGACCGAGTCGCTCGACCAGGCGACCTTCGAGATTCTTGGCGAGGAGCTGGGCTACAAGATTCAGATCGTCTCGCCCGAGGACGAGGATCGCGAGCTCCTTGAAGCCTTCGACATCGACATCGAGGCTGAGCTTGAAGAAGAGGGCGACGACGTGCTCAAGCCGCGTCCGCCTGTCGTCACCGTTATGGGTCACGTCGACCACGGTAAGACCCGCCTGCTTGACGCGATCCGCAAGGAGAACGTCGGCGGTGGCGAGGCCGGCGGCATTACGCAGCACATCGGCGCCTACCAGGTGCACACCGAGCACGAAGGTGTTGAGCGCGCGCTGACGTTCATCGATACACCGGGTCACGAGGCGTTCACCGCCATGCGTGCACGTGGCGCCCAGGTCACCGATATCGCAATCCTCGTGGTTGCGGCTGACGACGGCATCATGCCCCAGACGATTGAGGCGCTGAACCACGCGCAGTCGGCGAACGTGCCGATCGTGGTTGCGGTCAACAAGATCGATAAGGAAGAGGCGAACCCAGACCGGGTGCGTCAGCAGCTCACCGAGTTTGGCCTCGTGTCGGAGGAGTGGGGCGGCGACGTGATGTTCGTCAACGTCTCGGCGAAGAACAACGTCGGTATCACTGAGCTACTCGAGGCAGTTCTGCTCACCGCTGACGCCGGTCTCGACCTGCGCGCAAACCCAGACAAGGAAGCTCGTGGCGTAGCGATCGAGGCGAAGCTCGACAAGGGCCGCGGTTCCGTCGCGACAGTGCTCATCCAGTCGGGTACGCTTCGGGTCGGCGATGCGATCGTTGCAGGCACTGCCTACGGCCGTGTCCGTGCGATGCACGACGAGAACGGGGATCCCGTGCTCGAGGCGCTCCCGTCGCGCCCGGTGTCGGTGCAGGGTCTCTCGTCAGTGCCCCGCGCAGGTGACAATTTCATCGTCACATCTGAAGACCGTACGGCCCGCCAGATCGCTGAGAAGCGTGAAGCAGCGGAGCGCAACGCGATGCTCGCGAAGGCTCGCAAGCGCATCAGCCTTGAAGAGTTCACGAAGGCGCTTGAGGACGGCAAGGTTGAGTCGCTCAACCTCATCATCAAGGGCGACGTGTCGGGTGCCGTTGAGGCGCTCGAAGAATCGCTCATGAAGATCGAGGTGGACGATTCGGTCCAGCTCCGCATCCTGCACCGCGGCGTCGGCGCGATTACCGAGTCGGACGTGGATCTTGCAACGATCGACAACGCGATCGTCATTGGCTTCAACGTGCGCCCCGACGTCAAGGCTCGCGAGCGTGCTGCGCGCGAGGGCATCGATATCCGGTTCTACAACGTTATCTACAACGCCCTTGATGACATTGAGGCATCGCTCACGGGCATGCTCAAGCCGGAATACGAAGAGGTCCAGTCGGGCGTTGCCGAGATTCGCGAGGTCTTCCGCTCCTCGAAGTTCGGCAACATCGCCGGTGTCATCGTGCGCTCGGGCACCATTACCCGAAACGCGAAGGCCCGCGTCATCCGCGAGGGTGTCGTTATCGCCGATGGCCTCGCCATCGAGTCGCTGCGTCGCTTCAAGGACGACGTCACGGAGGTCAAGACTGACTTCGAGGCCGGTATCGGTCTTGGCAAGTTCAACGACATTCAGGTCGGCGACGAGATTGAGACCACTGAGATGGTCGAGAAACCGCGCGGCTAACACGTCGAGCTGAACGAGGGGCCGAGGAAGCGATAGCTTCCTCGGCCCCTCGCGTCTTTTCGGTGGCGTTTCGCGCCGTATGCTCGAAGCATGAACGATTCTGAACTTGTCACCCGTGTCCGTACCCTCGTCGAGACGATGTATGGCGGCTACATTGGCGGTGACCGCGGTGCGATCGACGCGCTCCTCGATCCTGATCTCACAATGTTTGACTCGGCGAGCCCTGCGCTCATCAGTGGTATGGACGAGCTGAACGCCGTGAGGGCGGCCCGTGGGACCGACAGTGACGACTCCCAGGAGGCGCGCACTGAGACCGCGCTGACAGCAGGGCGCTTCACCGCACGGCGCATCGGCGACGTGATCTCGGCGACCTGGTGGCTTCGCATCGACGCTGTCGACGCGAATGGCAAGCCGGTGATTCCCGAGGTCGTTCGAAACTCGGCTGTGCTTGTCGATACTGCCGGACCGCTCCGCATCGTGCAGCTGCACGAGGGAGTCGTGCAGCACTTCGGCGGGCCCGAGATCGCCGGCCTGCCGAACGTGTAACCGGTGAATGAGTGCAGCCGCAACGCCCCCGGCGCGGGTAGGCTTAGAACATGAGTAATCCACGTGCAGGGAAGGTTGCCGAGCGGATCCACCAGATCATCGCTCGCCGACTCGACAAAGGGCTCCGGGACCCGCGGCTCGGGTTCGTCACGATCACCGACGTGCGGGTGACAGGCGACCTGCAGAGCGCGAGCGTGTTCTACACGGTCTACGGTGACGAGGCAACGCAGACCGACACCGCGGCCGCGCTGAAGGCAGCGACAGGCATGCTCCGCAGCGAGGTTGGCAAGCAGCTTGGCACCAGGCTCACGCCAACGCTCGAGTTCATCCACGACGAGCTGCCGTCTTCCGCTGAGCACCTGAACGAGCTGCTCGCGGAAGCGAAGCGGCGCGACGACGCGGCTCGCGAGCTCGCCGTTGGCGCTACTTACGCTGGCGAAGCAGACCCGTATGAGAAGCCGCGCACTCTCGAAGACGCCGTGGAAGCCGACGATTTCGACGATGACGACGACAGCGAAATCGATGATGACTTCGACGAGGAGGACGAGGACGGCCTCGACGAAGAAGAGCTCGAAGACGACGAGGAACGCGACTAACGCTCCACAGCTCGTTCGGCCCCCTGGATGAATTTCCAGGGGGCCGATTGCGTGTGGCGGCGCCGGGCTGACCTACGGGGCGATCTCGTTTTCCTCGCCCGGTTCGACGTAGCTCGCGATGCGCGAAACGCCAATGACGGTGTCATCTTGCAGCTCGAGTTTCGAGCGGAGCGCGCGCCCCGCGAAGCCTGCGCGAAGATTCACGCGGTCCCACTGCTCGTCCATGATGAAGACAGTCTCAGTTGACTTGATGCAGTCCCACTTCGCGAGGTTTGTCGCGACGAGCTCGTGGATTGCAGCGACGTCAGCGGCGCGAACGAGCAGCATGCCGTCGTGGCTTCCAGCCGTCACTGCGAAGTACTCGAGTTCTTGGACAGTCGGGAGGCGTTCGCGAAACTCTTGCCACCGCTGCTGTTCGAGCGATACGAACACGAGCGCCGCAACACCGAAGCCGGCTGCGCGGAAGTCGAGCGTTGCTGTGAAGCCGGTAATGACGCCGGCCTCGACGAGCGCGTCGTAGCGCTGGTACGCATTCGACCGGGAGACCCCGAGTTGCTCTGCCATCGCGGCAATTGACAGTCGTCCGTCGCGCCGCAGCAGATCGACCATTTGAATGTGGATGTCATCGAGTTGCATTCTGTACTTTCAGTGTCGTTCTGCGCCGTTGCTAGGTGGACCTTCTGCAAAATATACACGTATAGTGCGGACATATTTCGTTGTCTGGTTTCCAAGTTGACACAATAATCCCGTATCGCGTAATTTCTGTACAGAGTTATCCAAAGAGGGATAGCACGATGGAAGGCCACAAATGAAGCACTCGATGAAGCGCGTTTTCGCCGCGACCGGCCTGGTCGCCGCAGCTGCGCTTGTCCTCTCCGGCTGTGCCGGGGGCGCAAAACCCGACACCGGTGAAGCAGCAGGAGGCGGCAAGTCAATCGTCGTCGATGCTTCCTTTGACC
Source organism: Leucobacter sp. NPDC015123 (assembly GCF_043080205.1). Classification (NCBI taxonomy): domain Bacteria; kingdom Bacillati; phylum Actinomycetota; class Actinomycetes; order Micrococcales; family Microbacteriaceae; genus Leucobacter; species Leucobacter sp. NPDC015123. The sequence continues at coordinate 154,369 of NZ_JBIBVH010000007.1, forward strand.
TGAAGACCGCAGACCCGGGTCGCCAGTACGAGACGACGGGCTCGATCGTCGCGAAGGCGCTCTACGAGACACTCCTCACGTTCAACGGTGAAGACGTCACCAAGCCAGTCGACGGCCTCGCAAGCTACGAGATGAACGAGGACAACACAGTCCTGACGCTCACGATGAAGCCCGGCGCGAAGTTCTCTGACGGGTCTGAAGTGACTGTCGACGACGCCGTGTTCTCGCTGACCCGTGTGCAGGGAATCCTCGGAAACCCGTCGTTCCTGCTCGAGGGCGTCAAGGTTGAAAAGACTGGCGACGACACACTGACACTGACCTCGGAGACTCCGAACCCCGCGCTTCCGTTCATTCTGCCGAACCCGGCGCTTTCGGTCGTCAACCAGGAGGTCGTCGAGGCGAACGGTGGCTCGGCAGACGAGTCTGACGACGCTGAGGCGTTCCTCAATGGCCAGTCGGCAGGCTCGGGCCCCTACACGCTCGAGTCATTCGACGCTGCGGCGCAGGTCGTCTTCAAGGCGAACCCCGAGTACACGGGCGACAAGCCTGCGTACGACCGTGTCGTGCTCCGCAACGTCGAGGGCCCCACGCAGAAGCTCAACGTCGAGAAGGGCGAGTCGCAGGTTGCGCTCGATCTGAACCCCGACCAGGTCGCTGAGCTCGCAAGCGCCGACGTGAAGGTTGTCTCGAACCCGTCGCGCTACATGATCTTCCTGCTGCTCAACCAGAACCCTGAGATCAGCGAGATCACAAGCAACCCCGACTTCCTGCAGGCAGTCAAGCTCGGGCTCGACTACGACAAGATCGTCAGCCTCGCGGGCGAGGGCTCGGTGCGACCGGGCGGACCGATCCCGTCGCTCTTTGTCGGTGCGATTGACGCGAAGCAGGGCAACCAGCGCGACGTCGATGCTGCGAAGGCTGCGCTGAAGAAGTCGGGCTACGCCGGTGAGAAGGTCACCCTGAACTTCCCGAACGACATCACCGTCCAGGGCCTGTCACTGCAGAACGTCGCCGAGGCCGTACAGGCACAGCTCAGCGAGGTCGGCATCGAGGTCGCTCTCGCTCCCGCTCCTGTCGCGACCGAGCTTGACGCGTACCGCAACGGCACCGAGACGATTGGTCTGTGGTACTGGGGCCCCGACTTCCCGGACGCTTCGAACTACACGGTGTTCTCGCCGGGTGAGCTCGTTGGGCTCCGCTCAGGCTGGGCTGCTGACGCAAACCCGAAGGTCACCGAGCTCTCGAACGCGGCAAAGGCTGCGACCGGTGAAGATCGCGCACCCGCCTACGAGGCATGGCAGGACGAGCTGAACGCGAGCGGCCCCTTCGTGCCGCTGCTGCAGCCCGCGCAGAACGTGGTCACGTCGCCGTCGATCGAGTCGATCACGACGAACCCCGTGTGGACAGTGGATCTTGCCCTCATCAAGTAACAACAGCACCGTCGCGATCCGGACGGCCGAACGTGCCACACGGCGGGGGATTCCCCCGTTCGTGCGGTACGTGGCCGTCCGGCTCGGCCTGACGGTCCTCCTCATGTTCGGGGTGACTATCGTCACCTTCGTGCTCACCAACCTTGTGCCTGCCGACCCCGTGCAGGCAGCGCTGGGCGAGCAAGCCGCCGCGAACCCTGAGATCGTCGCGAAGTTCCGCGCCGAGAACGGGCTCGACCAGCCACTCGTCGTGCAGTACTTCACGTACCTCGGCAACGTGCTTCAGGGAAACCTCGGCGTCTCAACGCAGACGCGTATGCCCGTCGCTGACGAGCTCGCGGCAGCTTTCCCTGCCACCATTGAGCTCGCGCTGTCTGCGATTGTGTTCTCAGCAATCATCGGCATCGGCCTCGGGCTGTGGGCAGCGCTCAAGCGCCGCACGTTCGTCGACCAGATCATTCGCGTCGTGAGCCTCATCGGGCTCAGCTGGCCGACCTTCTGGCTCGCGCTCGTTGTGTACTACGTATTCTTCTTCGTGCTCGGAATCTTCCCCGGCTCAGGCAGGCTCGATCCGACGGCGATCGCCCCGCCTCACGTGACGGGGCTCTACACGATTGACTCAATCGTTGCGGGCCAGTGGGGTACGTTCTGGGACGCGCTTTACCACCTCGTGCTTCCGGCTTCCGTGCTTGCCCTCTACACGATCGGCCTGCTGACACGATTCGCTCGTTCGGCGGTGCTCGAGGTCCTCGACATGGACTACGTGAAAGCCGCAACCGCGAAGGGGCTGCCGCGGCGCACAGTTGTGTTCGGCTACGTCCTGCGCGGCGCGATGGTGCCAATCATCACCGTGCTCGGCCTCGCGTTCGGATCTCTCCTGTCGGGCACAGTGCTCGTTGAGAAGGTGTACTCCTGGCACGGACTTGGCGAGTACTCGTTCTCTGCAGCTACAAAACTTGACCTGCCAGCAATCATGGGTGTTGGCCTCGTCGTCGGCATCGTCTACATCGGACTGAACTTCCTCGTCGATGTGCTGTACGGGGTCATCGACCCGAGAGTGAGGGTCTCATGAGCTCCGACATCTTGACCGAGCGCGCGAAAAAGCGCCGCTGGCTGAAGATTTCCCCGGCGTTTCGCACACCGCTCGCGCTCACTGGCGTCTCGATTGCGCTGATCTGGCTTGTCATCGCGATCTTCGCTCCGGCGATTGCTCCCTACGATCCGCTCGCGCAGGCGTTCGAACGCCTGCAGCCGCCGAGCGCTGCGCACCTGTTCGGTACCGACGCTGTCGGCCGCGACGTGCTCAGCCGAGTGATTAGCGGCGCGCGCATCTCGATGCCGCTCGCGCTTTCGCTCGTCGTCGCATCAATGATCGTTGGTGGCACGCTCGGCGCCATCGCCGGGTACTTCGGCAAAGCCGTCGACGAAGTGATTATGCGTATCGCTGACCTCGTGTTCGCGTTTCCGACGATCATCCTCGCGATGGTCATCACCGCGGCGCTTGGCCCGAGCCTCACGAACGCTGTCATCGCGATGCTCATCGTCTCGTGGCCCGCCTACGCTCGTGTGACAAGGTCGCTCGTGCTCTCCGCGCGCACTCAGGAGTACGTCATTGCCGGGCGCCTGCTTGGCAACGGCCCGTTCACGTCGCTTCGGCGCGACATCCTCCCGAACGTGCTCTCGCCCGTGTTCGTGCTCGCGATGCTCGACGTGGGAACCGCGATCCTGCTGCTTGCTGGCCTGAGCTTCCTCGGGCTGGGCGCGACCCCGCCGACGCCCGACTGGGGCGCGATGGTCTCTGACGGTGTGCAGCAGTTCTCGTCGTGGTGGATCGCAGCCTTCCCCGGCCTCGCAATCTTCACGGTCGTCATGGCGTTTAACTTCATTGGGGATTCGCTGCGCGACTCCCTCGATCCGCGTGCACAGGACGCGGTGCAGGGGAGGGCAATGTGAGCCACTCAACAGTTACACACGACGGCGCACGCGAGGTGTCGGTCGACGAGGGGCTCGCGATCCGGGATCTCACCGTCGCGATTGGCGAACGCGAGATCCTGCACGGCATCAGCATCGACCTCATCCCGGGCCAGATCACCGGCCTCGCCGGCGAATCAGGATCGGGCAAGTCTCTCACCGGGCTTGCAATGCTCGGCCTGCTTCCCGCGAATGCGCGAACGGGCGGCGAGATCCGGTTCGGTGGGCGCAACGTGCTCACCCTTCCCGAGCGCGAACTCGGCAAGATCCGCGGCCAGGGTATCGGAATGGTGTTCCAGGATCCGACAGCGAGTCTGCACCCGATGCTCACCATTGAGCGGCAGTTGACCGATCACCTCCGGGCCCACACCGGGGTGTCGAAGGCCGAAGCTCGCGAGCGTGCGCTCGAGGCGCTCGGCAAGGTGAAGGTGCCGATGCCCGAGACGGCGCTGAAAAAGTACCCGCACCAGTTCTCTGGCGGGCAGTTGCAGCGCATTGCGATCGCTGTCGCGATTATTTGCGAGCCGAGCATCCTCATTGCAGACGAACCGACGACGGCGCTTGACGTCACCGTGCAGGCGGGCGTCTTGCGACTGCTTCGCCAGCTCTGCGACGAGATGGGACTCGCTGTGATGCTCATCACACACGATCTCGGCGTCATGTCGAGCCTCGCCGACCGCATCTCGGTGCTGCGGCAGGGGGAGATTGTGGAGGAGGGGACGCGGTACGACGTGCTGCGAAACCCGCAGCACGAGTACACCCGTGCGCTCATCGAGGCGCTCCCAAGCCACGAGGGAGCGGGAGCCGGCCCCGTCGCCGCTGTCGATGCGGCGGGCAACGAACAGGAGGCGGATCATGCCTGAGCAGAACTCACAGTCAACGAACCCGGCCCTGCTCAGGATCGACTCGCTTTCGGTGCAGTACAAGCTCCCCGGCAGGGGCGTACTGACCGCGGTGAACGACGTGAGCTTCGAGCTGCCCTCCAAGCGCGTGCTTGGCCTCGTCGGGGAATCTGGCTGCGGCAAGTCGACGCTTGCCCGCGCGGTGTGCGGCCTCGAGCCGATTCACTCGGGCAGCATTCGCTTCAACGGTGAGCCCATTCGCACGCTCGGGATGCGCACGCGCCCGAAGGATCTGCTGCGCATTCAGATGGTGTTCCAGAACCCGTACGCTTCGCTGAATCCGCGGCGCACGGTTGGCGCGCAGATCGCCGATGGGCTGCGTATCAACCCGCAGAAGGACTCCTGGTCTGTCGCTGGTCTCCTCGAAGAGGTTGAGCTGCCGAGCGATGTGCAGAGTCGGTTCCCGCACCAGTTCTCTGGCGGGCAGCGGCAGCGCATCGCTATCGCTCGCGCAATCGCGTCGGGGCCGCAGCTGCTCATCGGCGACGAGCCCATCGCATCGCTTGACGCGAGCCTCCAGGCGAAGGTTGCGAGCCTCATGCGGCGACTCGCTCTCGAGTCGGGAGCGTCGATGCTGTTCATCAGCCACGACCTCGCTGTTGTGCGCACAATCGCAGATGAAGTTGCGGTCATGAACAAGGGCGAGATTGTCGAGCACGGACCTGTGGAACAGGTGTGGCGTTCGCCGCGGGACCCGTATACGCAGCGCCTACTCGCGGCGATCCCGGCAGTCGACGGCCTTGGCACACTGCCGGGCCTGCCCGACGCCGCGTAGGGAAACGGGGCCCGGGCGCCACTGCGCCGCCGGTAGCCCTACAGCCAAGACACTGCAGGCTTCCTGCCCTGGGGGACACCCCGGGCAGGAAGCCTGCAGTGTCGTTGAAACCGCCGCGCGCTAGAAAGCGCGCTAGAAAGCGCGGTAGAAGCGCCTGCCCTCGACTCTCGGCGGCAGCGCCAGCAGCACAATGTGGGCGATCCACCCGAATCCCGGAACCAATATCACGAAGAACAGGGGGCCTGGAAGGTTTGCGTCGTGCAACCGCCGCCAGGTCACCGCAAGCGTCGGCACAATGAGGCCGAGCCCCGCAACGGCAAGCACAAGCCCGAGCATTCCGTTCACGACGGCTGCAGCCTGGTACGAGGCTCCCGATATGGCGTATGAAGCGGTTTCGATAATGTTTGTGAGAATGCCCGCGACGAACCACAGTCCGAAGCATGCGAGCATCACCCACCAGTACTCGCTGCGTGACGCTCGTCCCGAGAACGACGCGTAGTTCTTGAAAAAGCGAACGATTGCCTGCGCGAAGCTCGCGCCGTACAGCGGGCGCGCCAGATCGTCGGGCGAAGCGGCGCCGTCAAAGGGCTCCCCGGGGCCCGGGATCGCGAACCCTGGCGGCAACGCGGGCGGTGGGGCGTAGGGTGGCGCCTGCGGTGGCGCGTAGCTGAAGCGCTGCGTCGGCTGCTCGTGCGGCTGCACCGGCTGCACCGGCTGCACCGGCGGCGCATAGCGCGGGCGAGTGGGCCCCACCTCGAACCCGTGATGTTCTGGTGTGCCCGGTGTCTCTGCCATCTGAAGCCTCTCTTCGGAGTGTCTCCCTAGATGCTACGGGGTACTCATCATGCGGGCGCAGCCAACAGCTCGGCGTGAGGGGCTGCGTGACGCCGCGTGGGGTCGGCGACGAAGCACGCCTCCAACCCCGCGAGCGTTCAGACTGTCAGCGGATCCGCAGCGGGAAAGCGGATGATTTGGCGAAGCGCCTCACCGTCTGCGAGCGCGTCCATTGCCTCGTTGATGTCGTCGAGCTCGATTGTCGCCGAGATGAGCGCCTCAAGCCCGAGCTTGCCCTCTCGCCACAGCTGCGCATAGCGGGGGATATCGCGACTCGGGACGGCTGAACCGAGGTAGCTGCCAATCACTGTGCGGGCCTCGGCGGTGAGCGTCAGCGGTGAGATCTCGCTTCGCGCATCAGGGGCAGGAAGCCCGACTGTGACAGTGCGCCCACCCGGGGCTGTGAGCTCGTACGCCGACTCAAACGCGCGCGGGTGACCCGCGCACTCGATGACGACCTGAAACCGGATTCCCCGCTCGAGCGCCTCCTGCGGCGTGAGGCACTCGACAGCGCCGGCTGCGGCTGCGCCGGGAAACTTGCCCGCGTTCGCGTCGATGCCGACGACGGGGTGCCCCTCTGCGACGGCGACGAGAAGCGCCGCCATGCCGACGCCTCCCAGCCCGACGACAGCTACTGTCTCGCCCGCAGCGGGCTTGCCAGCGTTGACGACCGCGCCGCCGCCAGTGAGCACAGCGCAGCCCAGCAGGGCGGCGATATCGGCAGGCACATCGTCATCGACTGCGACGACACTGCGCGCATCAACAACGGCGTGCGTCGCGAACCCTGAAACACCGAGGTGGTGGTTGAGCGGGGCGCCTCCGTCGAACAGGCGCACGTCGCCGTTCATGAGCGTGCCCGCGGAGTTCGCGAGTGTGCCGGGTTCGCAGGGGAGCAGTCCGTCGGTCTTGCAGGCTCGGCAGCCGCCGCAGCGCGGCAGGAACGTCATCACGACCCTGCGCCCCACGAGGCCGTCGTCTGCCGCGGACCCGACTGCCTCTACTCGGCCGGCAGCCTCATGCCCGAGCAGCATTGGCAGCGGTCGCGGCCTGTTGCCGTCGACAACTGAAAGATCCGAGTGGCAGATGCTTGCGGCTTCGATGCGCACGAGAAGTTCGCCAGGGCCTGGCGCCTGCAGTTCGAGATCACGGATCTCGATGGGGCGGGAGGTGGCCCAGGGCCTGGGGCTGCCTGAGGAAGTGAGGACTGCGCCACGAATATTCGTCATTGAGAATTCCTTCGGTTCGGAGACAGACGTACGTGACACTCGGGAGCCGAATAGTAGCGATTCCGCTCACAGTGCTCGCGCACGAAAGAATGAGACGCGTGATTCTGGAGGTCTAGAACGCTGAACCCATAGTACGAAACTTGCGGGTCGGAGAAAAGCCCTCGGAATCGTTTTCGGAATTGACGGCGGCGAGCGTTCGGTGCTAACTTCAGGGCAACAGGGCAAGAATCAAAGAATTCCTGGTATGGAGTCTTTGTCTTGCCCTCTTTCTGTTGTGACCCCTTGCCAGGTATGACAGAGAGGTCATTTTCATGGCAACACAGATACTTCGCGGGATCGGCGATGTCGTCTCGTACATCGACTCGCGTACGCAGATTCGCGGCCGTGCCGGCTGGATCTGGTGGCTCGCCCTCGGCGGGCTCTTCCTTGACGCTTTCTCGAACTCGGCGCTCTCTGCGGGCCTCGGCCCCATGACGAAGGACCTTGAGCTCAGCGCGGGCCAGATCGCACTGCTCACCTCGATGGCGTCCTGGGTCGCACTCGTGTTCAACCCGATCGGCGGCTGGCTCGCAGACCGCTTTGGCCGCGTCGGCCCGTTGCTCGTCGCGAAGGTACTCGCAATGGCGGGTGCGTTCATCGCTGCCTTCGCTCCGAGCTTCGAGTTGGTCGTGGCCGGTCGTTTCTTTGTCGGCGCCGCATACGGCATCGACTTCGCGATCGCTATGGCCCTCCTCGCGGAGTTCACCCCAGCTCGGTTCCGCGCGCGGATCAACACGTGGCAGGGCATCTGGTACACCGCAGTATCGTCGAACCTCATCCTCGCGATCGGCTTCCACAACATGAATGTTGGCGATTCGATTTGGCGCTATGCCGTCGGCACAGCCGGCATCGTCGCGCTGCTGCTCTTCATCGCCCAGGCGGTGAAGCTCGTCGAGAGCCCGAGCTGGTACGCGCGAAAGGGCAGGCTCGATGAGGCCGCGCGATCGATGACCAAGATCTACGGCGAAAAGTTCGAAGCGGCTCCCGAGGCCGAGCGCATCCCCATGGAGGGCGTTGCGACCAAGGGCATTGGCAACGTCGCGCTCATCTTCCGCGGTATCTACCTGCCGCGCACGATCCTCGCGTCGACGGTGCAGATGGGCCAGTCGCTGCAGTACTTCGCCGTCGGCTGGTACCTGCCGATCATCTCGATCGCAATCTTTGGCGAGGGCGACTTCGTGCTCGCCACGGTTGGCACGCTCGTCTTCAACGCGTTCGGCATCATCGGCGGCTTCACCTCGCCGCTCATCGCGAAGAAGCTCGGCCTTCGCCGCGCCTCGGCGATCGGCTTCTCGCTCGTGTTCGTGATGCTCGTCATTCTCGGCCTCGCATTCGACACGATGCCGCTGTGGCTCGCGTTCATCGTGCCGTCGCTGTTCATCCTGTTCCACTCGGGCGGGCCCGGCGCGAACGGTAAGAGCCTCTCGACACTGTCGTTCCGCAGTGAGCTGCGTGCGACAGCCAACGGCTTCATCGGCGCGATCGGCAGCCTCGGCGCGGCCCTCGGCCTCGTCGTGTTCCCGATCCTTAAGGAAGATCTCGGGCTCGGCCCGACGTTCCTCATCCTCTCGGCAGTGCCGTTCGTCGCGGCAATTATCTGCTGGGTGATCAAGTGGGAGCCGAGCCGCGCTGACTTCAACCCGGACGAGGAGCCCGAGGCCCCGCAGTTCCGCGACGCAGTCACCACTCGCTAAGACAACGACGCAAAGGAGTACGCGGTGAAACAGGCAATACTCGCAATCGACGAGGGCACAACTGGCACCCGTGCCGCCTGGGTGACCGCCGACGGTGACGTGGGCGGACTCACCTACGAACGGTTGTCGGTGAGTTCCCCACGCCCCGGGGTCGTGGCACAGAGCGCTAGCGAGATCCTCGAGAAAACGATCCGTACGCTGCGCGCCGCATACGCTTCGGCGCAGGAGCACAGGCTGCATGTCACAGCAGTCGCCATCGCGACGCAGCGCGCAACCGCGACGCTGTGGGACACCGCGACGGGTGAGCCCGTCGCGCCATCGATGGTGTGGCAGGACACCCAGTACGCGGCGGATCTCGCAGCGCTCTCGGATGAGTGGGACGCTCGGCTGTGGCCGAGCATCGGCCGCCCCACAGGCGTGCGCAACGTGTACCTGTGGGCAGCACGGGTGCTCGCAGACCCGCAGCAGACGCGCGCACGGGAATGCCAGGCACGGGGCACCCTCGCGTTCGGCACCGTCGACACCTGGCTGCTGTGGTCGCTGTCGAACAGGCGTGAACTCGTCGCCACGGCAACGAACGCGGTGAGTTCGGGGGCCTACCGCCTCGCAGACCACAGCTACCACACCGAGTTCATCGAGGCGCTCGGCTTCCCACTCGAGCTGCTGCCAGAACTGCGCGACGACGTCTCAGATTTCGGAACGCTCCGCCCCGAGATTCTCGGCGTCGAACTGCCGATCGTTGCGGCTGCGGGAGACCAGCACGCTGCAATGGTTGGGCTCGGTGTCATCGACAAGGGCGACGTAATGTGTGTGCACGGCACCGGGTCGTTCGTCGACCTGAACCTCGGCACGCACCTGCCCGAAAACGACGGTCGCTATCAGGGCGCGTTGAGCCTCGTTGCCTGGCGCGAAGCCGGTATCTCCCGCTACTCGATCGAGACTTTTACCTCGACGACAGGCTCCGCCATCGACTGGCTCGTTGACAAGCTGCGCCTGTTCGACTCGGGCAAACACATCAGTGAGCTTGCCGCCAACGGGCGCATGGGGTCCGTGCACTCGGTGCCGGCGCTCACGGGTGTTCGCATGCCGAGCGTGAACGCTGGCGTCGGCGCCCTTATTGGTGGTCTCACAATGTCGACAACCCGCGAGGACGTCGCGCTCGCCGTGCTTGAGGGCATCGCCCAGTCGGTCGGCTGGAGTATTGATGCCGATAAAGAGGTTGCCGGCGTCGAGATCGGCAAGGTCAACATCGGCGGTGGGCTTTCGAGCTCCGACCCGCTTGTGCAGTTGCAGGCCGATCTCACGGGTGTGCCGCACCACCGGTTCCGCGACACGGATAAGGCGTCGCTGCGCGGCGCGGCATTCCTCGGCGGGGTGAGCCTCGGCGTGTGGAACTCGCTCGCAGACACCCGTGAGCTGCTTGGCACCCCAGACGTGTTTGAACCCCAGATGAGCCCCGATGAGCGCGCGGAACGTGTCGCCCTGTGGCGGCAACGCGTGCTCACCGAGATGGAGCTCGCAGACGCAAGAAAGGAATCGACTAGGGAATGAGATTTCCTGAAAAACGCGCAAATACAGAGCGCCAGAGCCTGTCCCCAGTGGAGGCTCCCGCGCTCAGCAGAGCGAACGCAGTTCGCCGCATGGAGGACGAGACCTTTGACGTCGTCATCGTTGGCGGCGGCATCACGGGGGCATACGCTGCGCTCGACGCAGCCCTCCGTGGGCTGAGCGTCGCGCTCATTGAGAAAGACGACTTCGCCTCGGGTACATCGAGCAAGTCCTCGAAGATGATCCACGGCGGGCTTCGCTACATCGAGCAGGGCAACCTGCCGCTCGTGCGCCACTCGTTGCTCGAGCGCCAGCGGCTTCGCCGCAACGCCGGCCACCTCGTGCAGCGCCTCCCATTCCTGTTCCCCGTGCTCTCGGAAGACGGCGTCTTCGACCGCAGGCTCGCCTCGGGCTTCGAAGCGCTGCTCTGGACCTACGACTTTGCGGGCGGGTGGCGCGAGGGCGTACTGCACCAAAAGCTCTCGAAGGAGGAGGTGCTCGCGCAGAGCCCCCTGTTTGTCGCAGACAAGCTCGAGGGCGGCTTCATGTACTACGACTCGCGCGCTGACGACGCACGGTTGACGCTGAACATCGCACGCACCGCGGCCTTTCACGGCGCCGCGATTGCGAACTACGCGAAGGCAACCGACGTGATGCGCGACGGCGGCAAGGTCTCAGGCGTCGTCGCTGAGATCGACGGCGGCGAGGTGCAGATTCGTGGCCGCTCGGTTGTCATGGCTGTCGGCTCGTGGCTGCGCGACTGGGACGGCACGAGGCCCGGAACCGACAAGCCAAACATTCGCCCGGCGAAGGGCGTGCACGTGTCGGTGCCGTGGTCGAAGATACAGAACTCGTGCACGATTACGATCCCGATCCCGGGCCGTACCCGCCGCGCCACAATCACCCGCTGGGGCGATACTGCGCTGCTCGGCACGACCGACGAGGACTACACGGGCGACCTCGATGCCGCGCACTGCACGCATGAAGAAATGAACTTCCTGCTCGACGGCGCCATGCACGCGCTGCGCACCGAGATCAAGCCGGAAGACGTGCTCGGCTCGATCGCCGGCACCCGACCCCTCGTCGCGGCGGCGGGCGGGAAGACGCTCGACGTGAAGCGCAACCACGAGATCCGCACGGACTCAGACGGCCTCGTCACGGTCGTCGGCGGCAAGCTCACGACCTCGCGCCACATGGCCGAGCAGACTGTCGACGCGGTACTCAAGGTCCTCGGCGAACGCGCAAAGTGCCGCACGAAAAAGGCGTACTTGCTTGGCGCTGCAGGCTACGACGGCCAGGCCGCCACGGCATCCGGTGGGCTGCCGGCTCACCTCGCCGAACGCTTCGGCACCGAGTCCAGGTTCATCTCGCAGATGATCGCCGCGGACCCCGCGCTCACCGCACCCGTCGTCGAAGGGCTGCCGTACATCGAAGCAGAGGTCATCTTCGCGGCCCGCTACGAGATGGCGCACACAGTCGATGACGTGCTCAGCCGCCGCACTCGCTCGCGCCTCATGGCGCGCGACGCCTCGGGCGTCGCGGCTGGCAGGGTCGGCGAGATCCTCGGCCGAGAACTCGGGCTGAGCGACTCAGAGATTGCGGCGCAGGTCACGAATTACAACGAACAGATCCAGATAGAAAAAGCAGTGCTGATGGGAGGCACATCGTCATGATGAGTCGGGAAGCGGTTCGCCGCGGATACAACAAGAGGAACTACGTCGTCGGGGCACACACCCCTCCCGGCTGGGCCCCTGAAACTGTCACAACCGAGCAGCTGAGCGGATCGCTGCAGGCAGACGTCGTGGCGGTGCCCGAGACAGTTGTCGAGCAGCTGCGCGGCATCGCAGTAGCTGTCACAAACGACGCAGCAGACATCGTCGCGAACACCCGCGACTGGTGGGCGCGCACAATGATCGCAGAGACGGGCGGGGAGCCAGCGATCATCGAGGGCGTATTCGTCGAGGTTGATTCGGTCGAACAAATTCAGCAGGTCATGCGCCTCGCGAACGAGCACGGCATCCCCGTGACAGTGTCGGCTGGCCGCTCGAACGTCACCGGCGCGGCCCTGCCGCTGCGCGGCGGCATCGTGCTCGACGTCTGCCGCCTGAACCGGGAGCTCGATTTCGACGCCGAGAGCCAGATCGTCACCGTCGAAGCAGGTATGTTCGGCGACGTGTTCGAGGAGCTCGTACAAGAGAAGTACGGCATGACGAGCGGCCACTGGCCCTCCTCCTTTGGAATCAGCACAGTCGGCGGCTGGGTTGCCTGCCGCGGGGCGGGCCAGCTCTCGACCCGCTACGGCAAGATTGAGGACATGGTTGCCGGCCTCGAGGTCGTGCTCGCAGACGGCTCGCTCATCACGGTTGGCGCCGCCGGCCGCTCCGCTGTTGGCAGCGACCTGCAGCAGCTGTTCGTCGGCTCGGAGGGCACGCTCGGCGTGATCACCTCGGTGAAGCTCAAGCTTCACCGGCTCCCCGACTACACGAAGGCGATCGCGTTCGGGTTCCCCTCGTTCAAGGTGGGCCTCGACGTCTGCCGCGAGATCCTGCAGCGCGGGGCCACCCCCGCGGCGCTACGCCTGTACGACGAGCTCGAGAGCGGTCTGCAGTTCAACATGCCCGAGCAGAACGTGATCCTCATCGCTGACGAGGGCGACCCGAAGATCGTCGATGCGGTCATCGCGATCTCCGAAGAGGTGTGCCGCCAGTACGAGGGAGTCGAGCTCGACGGCGACGCACTGCTCGAACGCTGGTACGAGACGCGCTACCTCACGGGCAAGAGCGCCGAGGGCTTCAATCGCAGCGCCGGCTTTGTGGCTGACACCCTCGAGATGAGCGGCGCATGGTCGGCGCTGTCTGACGTGTACAACGAGGTCGTTGAGGCTGTGCAGGCGCTGCCAGGCACGCTCCGTGCCTCGGCGCACCAATCGCACGCATATACGGATGCCGGTTGCGTCTACTTCTCGTTCCGTGGCGAGGTCGAAGACCCCGCGAACCGTGCCGAGTGGTACCGCGCGGCCTGGGACGCGGCAAACGAGGTCATCGTGCGCCACCAGACGACGCTCAGCCACCACCACGGCGTCGGTCTCGTGCGTGCGCCCTACATGGCCGAATCGCTCGGTGCCGGGCTCGACGTGCTGCGAGCGATCAAGGCTACGCTTGACCCCAAGGGCATTCTGAACCCCGGAAAGCTAGGGCTCTAACTCCTATGACCGCTTCAAGGCGTGAGGCACAGATCGATCCGGTGCGTCGCGCGCGCCTGAAAGAACTCGTTGGCCTGCATACACGGCCGGTGATTGCGTCGGTTCTCGACCGCCCACACCTTGAAGCGTTCATCGAGTCGTCGGCGCAATTCTGCTTCCTCGCGCAGACCGACCTCATCGAGCTCGAAGCGGCGATCGCGCGAATCCACGAGCGGCCCCGCAAAGTCGTGTTCGTGAACATCGACTCGATCGTCGGTCTCGCGCAGGATCGCGGCGGCGTTGACTACCTGGCCCGGCTCGGCGCGGACGGCCTCCTGACGACCCGCGGATCGCTGATCCCGCGGGCCCAGGAGGCCGGCCTGCTGACAGTGCAGAAGCTATTCATCACCGATCGCTCAAACATTCAGCGTGGCGTCGCCGCGGTGCACGGGGCGAAGCCTGACCTGTTGCAGCTCATGCCAGCCCCTGTGCTTCCGTTCGTGGCAGGCCACGAGATCATGCGCATTCGGCCAGTCGTGGCCTCCGGGTTTGTGACATCTCCTACCGAGGTCGAGGCGGCGCTGTCACACGGGGCCGTCGGGGTCTCGACGAGCACTCCAAAGCTCTGGGAGTACGAGCGCGCGGGTTAGCCGCCCACACCCTGAATCTGTCCCCAAATACGTCCCCACTCGAAGGAGACCACAGTGTTTACAGTCATCGCCCGCTACTCCGCCTCACCCGAGACCGCAGACGAGGTCGCGGCGCTGCTGCCGCAGCTCGCCGCCGGCAGCCGCACGGAGCCAGGCAACATCTCGTACACGATCACGCGTGATCTCGAGCGCCCCGAAGAGTTTGTGATTGTCGAGGAGTACGCCTCGGCAGCCGACTTTGCGGCGCACCGCGAGACCGAACACTTCACGCAGATTGGGCTCGGCACGATCATTCCGCTGCTCGTTGAGCGCAAGGTCGTGACGCTCACGCCTGCGGAGTAGGCCGCAGGCGTATACCCGGGTGAGGCCCTGACCACGGCCTCCACCCGGGTATACGCCGGCACGCAGCTAGTTTGTGCGCATGCGGCGGGCGGCGAGCAGTGCGCCGCCAGCGCCGAGCGCGACGACAGCGAGCACACCGACGCCCGCGAGCACGGCTGATCCCGTGTCGGCAAGCGGGTCGCCGTTTGCCGTGTTCCCCTGGATCGCCCCTGTGCCCGGTGTATCCGGGCTGTCGGTGCCTGGCGTAGTCCCAGGGTCCGTGCCCGTGCCCGTGCCGGTGCCGGTGTCGGTAGAGGTTTGCCATGCTGTCAGCGCTGCCGTGAGCTCGTCGGTTGCGGCGTCGAGTGCGCTCTGTGGAACATTCAGCGTCCCTTGGATCTCTTCTGCCTCGGCAAGTTCGGCGCGGAGTTTCAGCTCGGTCTCGTCGCCCGAGGCGGTTACTCGGGCCTGAGTCGTCGCAGCAGCGTCGATCGCGGCGTGTGCTTTGGCGATCGCCGCGGCAAGACCGCCGCGGTCAACGGGCACGAGGTGCGCGGCGAGTTCCTGAGTCGCGTCTGCGATTGCCCACGCTGCCGCATCCGCCGCATCTTGCGTCGTCGGCGCGGCTTCGATCCGCGACCGCAGCTCTGCCGCGGCGAGTTTCGCGCCTGAGACATCTGCTACGACGACGTCGAAGTCAGCGGGCTCAGCGGGCGACAGCACGCCGAGAACTCGCTCGACCCTCTCGACGACAGCGGTCGCCGCGGTGGTTGCGCGCTCGATCCCGCTGCGGTCGATGTCGCCGGCGGTGAATGCAAAGCTGCGCGGGGCGCTCGCGTTTCCGTAGGAGTCGTACGCCGTCAGCGTCGCCTCGTAGCTGCGGCCAGACTCGAGCGTTCGGTCAATCGGCTGGCCCACCCTGTCGCCCGCGCGCACGGCAAGCGGAATGTCGAGTACTGCGGGCTTCGGGGCGACAACGTAGTCGGAGTAGATCCTCCCGTTCGCAGGCACAAGCGTGGTTGTCGCGCCACTCTGAGCGTCCTTCACCACGAGGGTGTACTCAGAGGTGAACTGATCATCGCCGGCCTGGGGGAGCCGCAGCACAGGCCCACTCTCGGTCTGACGCACTGTCGGCTGCTCTTCGCCCCAGGTCGGCGCGACCGCGTTGCGGTTCGCCTTGGTGTACGTGAATTTCGCCTGAGTCTCGGCCGGGGTCGCGCCCCGGGCGATTGTCCAGGTCGGGCCGGCGAGCGAACCGGAAGAGTTGAAGGGTGGCTTCTCCTGGAAGCTCCAGACGCCCTCGTCAGTGTAGGTGCGGCCTGGGTCGGCCGCGTAGTTAATCCTGTCGATCTCAATGCGGTCCGCGTAGACGTCGACGACGACTGACTGGGCAGTCGGGATCGTCGCGTCGCGGGCGAGGCCCGGGCCGAACGCCTGGAACTTCCCATCGTTTTCCCCGTATGACATCGACCCCTCGTTGACCGAGGTGAAGTTCTCTTGGTGGATCGAACGCTCGTCGGTGATGTTCAGGTGGGAGTGCCCCGAGAAGTAGACGACCTGTGGGAAATCGCTGAGGTTCTGCTTCAGTCCGGAGTTGGATGCCTGCGCGCCGTCCCAAACTGTCGCCGGGATCGGCCTATGGCCGAACACGAATATCGGCTGGCCCTGAGTGGCGGGATCCTTCGAGAGCGCGTCGAGCCTGCCGTACAGCCAGTTCGCCTGTGCGATATTCCAGGCTTCGGTGTTCACTACGAAGGCGGGGAAGCCGCCAATCTCCGCTTCGTAGTAGCCGGTTTCGCCTGGGAACCAGGCGTCAGGGTACTGCTCGGCCATGCGGTAGACACGGTCGTCGTGGTTGCCGAACGACATCATGATCTTTGTGTCAGTCATGCCTGTGCGCGCGAGGTTCTGTTCGAGCATGGTGCGCGGGTACTGATGGTCTGACGCGGTGTTGAAGTGGTTGTCGTTGATCTGGTCACCGTTTGAGATGATCGCGTCGGGGCTCGGCATAATGCGCCGTAGCGTGTCGAAGTACCCCGTCCACTTGTCCCACGACGGACCGGTTCCCGTTGAGAGATGGATGTCACTCATAACGGCGAACTGCGAGAGTGGCTCCTCAGCAGACTTCACGAGAATGCCCCGGATGGTCGGGAGGCTCTCGGCACGGTCGGTGAACGCGACCGCGGTGACGTTCGAGGTGCGTTCGACTGCGATTGGGCCGGTAGCCAGCCGGCTCTTTCGGGTCGGGTGGGTGCCGTCAAGGGTGTAACGGATTTCCGCGCCGGCCTGGGCGGTGAAGGTAATGCTTTGTGGGCCGACGTAGCGGCCGCTCTCGAGGCTCGCCGCGGGTGCTGCGACTTCGCTCTGGGTGACCGCTGCTGCAGCGGTCGCAGTGGGAAGCGCGGCTTGCGCTCCAAGAAGCGCGACGCCCGCGAGCGCTAGCCCCGCAAATCTGCCGATTGACATGGATTCCTCTCTTTCGTGCGCCGCGTGAGGCGCTCAGGTATCCAAGTTGTCTATACAGCGTGGCCGCAGCTCGACGGCAGCGTGACGGTGCCATGAATTCTGCTTCACTCGTGGTTCACCGCCCCGCTCGGATTATCCCCCCCACCCCCGGAGAGTTGGCAGTTGTGGTCGCTTGGCGGGCGCCCAGGCGACCACAACTGCCAACCCGAGCGGGGCCGGAGGCCGGCGAGGGAGGCTGGGAGGCCGGCGAGGGAGGCCGGCGAGGAGGCTGGGAGGTCGGGAGGCCGGCGAGGGAGGCTGGGAGGCCGGGAGGCCGGCTAAGGGAGGCGGAGCCCGCCCTCGAACTCGACGACGAGCCCATCGGCGATGAGTGAGTCGAGGGCCCGTTGTGGCTGGGCCTCGTCACGCGCTTCGCCAACGCGGCCCCCCTCGGCTGCGGCCGCGAGCGCCGCCGCAGGATCGACGGCCTCCGTCGCGCCGCGGAGAAGCTGCATGATTTTGCCACGCGCCTGTCTGTCACTGCCCTCGAACGATGCCTGCTTGGGTCGCTTTGTTGGCGCATTGTCTGGGTAGCCAGCGCCCCGCCACTCGCAGAGCTCGGCGATGGGGCATTCGCCGCACTTCGGCGCCCGGGCCGTGCACACAGTCGCGCCGAGCTCCATTGCTGCAGCGTTGAACACCGCCGCCGCGTCGCGCTCGGCTGGCAGCAACGCGGTCATGTCGTCGAGGTCGCGCGGGGCCGGCATGCCTGCCGCAGCCTTGCCGTGCACGGCGCGCGCGATCACGCGGCGGGTGTTGGTGTCGACGACTGGGTGCGTGTCACCAAACGCGAAGACCGCGACCGCCCGTGCCGTATACGGGCCGATTCCGGTGAGCGCGAGCAGCTTGTCGATGTCGGCGGGCACCTGGTCGCCGTGCCGTTCGGCAATCTCGACTGCGGCCCGGTGGAGCCAGAGCGCACGACGCGGGTAGCCAAGCCGTTTCCACGCCCGCACTGCCTCGCCAGGTTCGTCGGCGGCGAGCGCAGAGGGGGTGGGCCAGCGATCCATCCACTCGAGCCAGTGCGGTATGACCCGCTCCACCTGGGTCTGTTGCGACATGAACTCGGAGACGAGGATGCCCCACGCCGACGTCTCGGGCGCGCGCCACGGCAGATCTCGCGCTGCAGTGCCAAACCAGTCGATGAGGGCGTGGCTCATGGCCGACTGTTTCGCCGCTGGCTCCCGAAGACTTCCCACCCCTCGAGTCTACGAGGCGGCGCGGTGTCGGGCCGTCCACCGGCGTTAGGCTTGGGGGGTGAAGTTTGCAGATATGCCGCAGGGCGCGATCTTGCTCGTTGACAAGGTTGAGGGCTGGACGAGCCACGACGTTGTCGCCAAGAGCCGTCGGGCTCTCGGCACCAAGAAGGTCGGCCACGCCGGCACCCTCGACCCGATGGCGACGGGGTTGCTTGTGCTCGGTGCGGGTCCGGCGACACGGCTACTGACGCACCTCGTCGGGCTCGACAAGACATATACGACCACGATCCGGCTGGGGCTCTCGACTGTCACCGACGACCGCGAGGGAGAGATCACTGCTGCGGCCCCGGCGGGTCTCGTCGCTGAGGTATACGCGAATCAGGATCGCATCACCGCCGGCGTCACAGACCTCACCGGGCCGATTGAGCAGGCGCCGAGCGCTGTGAGCGCGATCCGTGTCGACGGCAAGCGTGCTTACGATCGCGTGCGCGCGGGCGAGGACGTCGTGCTGAAGAAGCGCCCGGTCACGATTCACGGGTTTGATATTGGCGAGCCGCGGATCCTGACAGTGCCGGGACCAGGAGGCGAGCCCGTCGAGGTCATCGACTTAGACGCTGTCGTGCGCTGCTCAACTGGAACGTACGTGCGCGCGCTCGCACGCGACCTCGGCGAGAAATTGGGAGTCGGCGGCCACCTCACCGCGCTCAGGCGCACCGCCGTCGGGCCGTTCTCTGTTGATGCGGCGACGCCGCACGCACAACTCGTCGGCGATGGCACGGTTGCCGGTGACCCCGGCGTTCTGTACCCGCCGGCGGATATCGCGCGCAGGCTGTTCACAGTGCTTGAACTCGACGCCGAGGAAGCGAAGGATCTCGCGAACGGGAAGCGGCTGAGTGTCGATCCTGAACGGCACGCGCCCGCCCCGCTCGTCGCGGCGATCTTCCCCGGCAGCGATTCGGATGTGGCGGGAGACAGACTTGTGGGCCTTGTCGAGATCAAGGGCGGGCGCAGCCGCGTCATCACCAACTTCCCGTCACAAGAAACCGGAGGGGCAGCATGATCGCCTGGTTCAGCTACGTCACGATCGCTGTCTCGTTGGTCGCCGCAGTGATGTGCGCGGTGCAGGGGCTGCGCAAGCAAGCCCCGAACGACTACACGATGGGGGCGACGGCGCTCGTCGCGGTACTGCTCGTCGTGCAGGTTGTGATCTCGATCGTCGCGCCGTTGGCTGGCAACGCGCCTGTCGGTGACCCGCTTGAGTTCTGGATGTACCTCATCGTCGCCCTCGCGCTTCCCATCGGTGCGGGCTTTTGGGCGCTCATCGACCGCACACGGTTCGCGAACCTCGTGCTCGCGGTTGTTGGGCTGTCTGTCGCGGTCATGACGTATCGCATGCTCGTGATCTGGGGATAGTGGGCGAGTACACTCAAAGGGTGAGTAACGTGGCAACTAGTGCAGAGACAGAGCAGCGCAGCGAGAAGATGAGCGGGCTTGGGCGGGTGCTCATCACCGTCTACATCATCCTCGCGATGGCGGCGACGTTCCGCTCGGTCTACCAGATCATGACGAAGTTCGACGAGGCTCCGCTCGCCTACATCCTGTCTGCAGTGTCTGGTGTCGTGTACATCGTCGCGACGATTGCGCTCATTCGCCGGGGCCGTGGCATCTGGCGGCCAATCGCCTGGGCTGCGCTGCTGTTCGAACTCGTCGGCGTACTCGTCGTTGGCACCCTGAGCATCACGATGCCGCAGCTCTTCGGGCACCCGTCAGTCTGGTCGTTCTTCGGCCAGGGCTACGGCTTCATCCCGCTCGTACTCCCGATTCTCGGCCTCATCTGGCTCTCCAAAGAGAAGCAGACAGTCTGATGCAGCTATTCAGCGCTATCGACGAACTCCAGCCGGAGAACTTCTCCACTGGCTCGGTCGTCGCCGTCGGCAAGTTCGACGGCGTGCACCGTGGACACCAGGCAATCATCTCGTCGCTGCTGCGCACGGCGCGAGCTGAGGGGCTCCACTCTGTCGTGTTCACCTTCGCGAACAATCCACTGAGCCTGCTGCGGCCAGAAATCTGCCCGCAGCCGCTCGCGAGTAGGGCCCAACGCCTCGAACTCGTAGAGAACGCTGGCGTCGACACCTGTGTCATGGTGCAGTTCGACGAGGCGTTCGCGTCGATCCCAGCGACTGAGTTCGTCGAACGGGTCCTCGTTGGCCAGCTGAATGTGCGCCATGTGCTCCTCGGCGAAGACTTCCACTTCGGGCACCGTGGCCTCGGCGACGCGGCACTTCTGCGCGAGCTCGGGCCGAAGTTCGGTTTCACCGTTGAGGTCGTCGCGAGTGTTGGCGACGACGAAGACGCGGCCGTGTCCTCAACGATGATCCGCGATGCGGTGCTGTCCGGTGACCTTGTGGCCGCGCGCGCAATGCTTGGTAGGTGCCACGTGGTGCGCGGCGAGGTCGTACACGGCGACGCCCGCGGCCGCGAACTCGGCTTTCCGACAGCGAACCTCGGCGGGACCGTCGAGGGGCTTGTTCCCGCGCACGGCGTCTACGCGGGATCTGTCGTTATCGACGGGCGCGAACACGACGCTGCGATTTCGGTCGGTGTGAACCTCACCTTCGAGCCTGAGGGGGAGCCGCGAGTGGAAGCGTACGTGCTCGACTTTGCTGGCGACCTGTACGGCAAGCAAATGGAGGTGCGGTTCGCGAAGCGGATTCGCGAGATGCTGCCGTTTAGCTCCGTCGAGGCGCTCATCGAACGGATGCACGAGGACGTGGCTGAAACCCGTGAGATCCTCGCTGCTGTCCGCGAGGGCTGACGTCTGAGGGCTGAACAGAGAGCGAAGTTCGCGCTTCCCGGGCGCGCCCACAAGCATCGGGTGGTAAGATCGGGGCATAGTCGAGAGACGTGTGACTCGAATCCCGTGCAACGTGCGGCTCAGATTCTAGACGCTCGACCGGCTTCGCCCCGAATACGGTAGGGGCGCATGCTACGTGTCGCCCCAGTTCGGTGCGTCACGCATAGATCCTCCAGGAGAGCAATTGGCAAGCAGCACTGCCACCCGCCAGCCCGCAAAGCGTCAGCGTTCCGGCGGAGCGCGTAAACACGCGCACAACGAGGGCATCATCCCGCTCCTCGCGCGCGCTGTGCGCGAGGTCGAAGCGTCTGCTCAGCGCGGCAAGGCGAGCCCGCAGAACCGTACGAAGTTCCAGGTCATCGCTCTGCTGATGCGCGAGGAGCGCGCTCGAGTGAAGACCGAGGAGGGCGTCAGTGACACCGAGCGTGCCGAGACGCTCAAGCGCCTTGACGGTGTCGCCGCGATCCTCGCAAAGACTGCCGCCCGAGACACGAGCCTCATTACGCTGCTCGAACCCGGAGCGACCATCACCGATGCGACTCGGCAGCTCAAGCGAAAGATGCTCGTGCAGGCCGGTATCGAGGTCCCCGAGGAAGCGCCCGCAGAGGCAGAACCCGCGAAGACCCTCGTGCCGCCGGAGCTCGCAGAGCGCCAGGTCGAGCCCGCGCGGATTCACTCTCGCATGCTCGCAAACCCCTTCCTCGCGCCCTCGCTCGAGGCGCCCAAGCAGCCGACACCGGTCGTGCGTCTCGCGAACTGGGAACTTCTCAACCCGCTCCTCAAAGCATTCGAACAGGGCGGCGGCGGGGCAGCCTGCATGGAGCTTCCCGAGGCGCCCGTGCCCGACAGGCTCGCCCCTGCCGGGCTTGAGCTTATGCCCCACCAGGCGCGCTTCCTCGCAAGCGTTCGCGAGGGCCACCGCAGCTTCCTGCTTGCCGACGAGCCCGGCCTCGGAAAGACGGCGCAGTCCGTGCTCGCCGCCTCCGTCGCAGACGCGTACCCGATGCTCGTCGTCGTACCAAACGTCGTGAAGATGAACTGGGCGCGTGAGGTTGAGCGCTGGACCCCGCAACGGCGTGTCACAGTCATCCACGGCGACGGCGAAAAGATGGACGCGTTCGCAGACGTCTTCGTGGTGAACTACGACATTCTCGACAGGCACCTCAGCTGGATCTCGCGCTTCGGGTTCAAGAGCATGGTCGTCGACGAGGCTCACATGATCAAGAACACGCAGTCACAGCGCTCGCGCAACGTGCTCACGATCGCCGAGAGCATCCGGGAACGCACGCGCGGGTCCCAGCCACTGCTTGTCGCACTGACAGGTACCCCGCTCATCAACGAGGTTGATGACTTCCGCGCCATCTGGCGCTTCCTCGGCTGGACCGACGCTGACAAGCCCGGGCCCGAGCTGATGGCCAAGCTTGAGAACAACGGCTGGACGCCGGCCGACCCGCCGTTCTACCCTGAGGCGCGCCAGAGCGTCATTGAGATGGGAATCGTGCGTCGACGCAAGATCGACGTTGCTCAGGATCTCCCCGCGAAGCGCGTCGTTGATCTTCCAGTAGAACTCGACGACGAGGCGGGTCGCGGGATCCGCGCCGCCGAGGCGAAGCTCGCCCAGAAGCTGTACGACCGTTTCGCCACGGTCAAGGCTGGCAAGCTCGGGCAGAAGCTCTCGGACGAGGCGATCATTCGGATGGTCGCGGCTCAGGAGCTCGAAGAGTCGAACGCGTCTGCTGACGGGCTCAACGTCTTCACGATGGTGCGTGAGATCGGCATCGCCAAGGCTGGCCTCGCCGTTGACTACACCGCGCAGCTCGCGCGATCGGTCGGCAAGGTCGTGTTCTTCGCGAAGCACATCGACGTCATGGACCGCGCCGAAGCGCAGCTCGCCGAGGCAGGCCTGAAGACGATCTCGATTCGAGGCGAGCAGAGCGCGACGTTCAGGCAGGAGCAGATCGACGCGTTCAACAACGACCCCGAGGTCTCGGTTGCGGTGTGCTCGCTGACCGCGGCAGGCGTCGGCGTGAACCTGCAGGCCTCCTCAAACGTTGTGCTCGCCGAGCTGAGCTGGACGGATGCGGAGCAGACACAGGCGATTGACCGAGTCCACCGCATCGGGCAGGAAGAACCTGTCACCGCCTGGCGTATCATCGCGGCGCAGACGATCGACGCCCGTATCGCGGAGCTCATCGACGGCAAGGCGGGCCTCGCGGCACGGGCACTCGACGGTGCGCCGGCGGCAGAGGAGAACGCCGATCCCGTGCAGCTGCTTGCGCTCATGAGTGTTCTGTCGCGTGCGGTCTCGGCGGCGGAGAACGACTGAGTTCTCAGGTGCGCGGGGCCTGGCTGTTCCGCGCGCCAAAATGGCGCGAATCTATGTGTCTGTAGCATTCGTGCCACCGCTAGCATGGTGACCATGCGTATTGGTGTGCTCTGCTCGGGCGGCGATAGCCCGGGCATGAATGCTGCGATTCGTGGCGCCGTGCTTCGCGGCGTCGACGTTCACGGCTTCGAGATGATCGGCTTCATCGACGGCTGGCGAGGCTTCCACGACGGCGAGTTCGTCGAGCTTGACCGCCCGACAGTGCGTGGCCTATCGCCGCTCGGCGGCGTCTTCATCGGAACGAGTCGTGTTCCACCGTGGGAGGCCCCAGTCACGCCAGAGGCGCTCGACGCGCTGAGCGCAAAGATGGCGGGCTACGGTCTCGACGGACTCATGCTCATCGGCGGCAACGGAACCCAGACCGTGTCTTCGATCCTGTGGGACGCAGGTATCAACGTCGTCGGCCTCCCGAAGACGATCGACAACGACCTCGCGGGCACCGACTACACCTTCGGTTTTGACACCGCGGTGTCGATCGCTTCCGAAGCCATCGACAGGCTCCGAACGACTGGAGACTCCCACCGCCGCTGCATGGTGCTTGAGGTCATGGGCCGCGACGCCGGGTGGATTGCGTTGCACGCGGGCATGGCAGGTGGAGCGCAGGCGATGCTGCTACCCGAGTTCCCCGAGAGCCTCGAACAGGTGTGCGCCTGGGTCGCCAACGTGCGCGACCGCGGTCGTTCCGCGCTCGTCGTTGTCGCTGAGGGGTTCAAACTTGAGGGTTCAGATGACGCCGTCACTCGCGATGGGCTCGATGGCTTTGGCCGCCCGCGCCTCGGGGGCGTCGCCGACATGCTCGCGCCCCTGATCGAAGAGCGCACAGGTATCGAGACGCGCTCGACGGTGCTCGGGCACGTGCAGCGGGGAGGCTCGCCCACGGCGTTTGACCGCGTGCTCGCGACGCGCTCAGGCATCGCCGCTGCCGACGCAGTGCTTGCCGGGGACTGGGGCAAGATGGCTGGCCTTCGCGGCGACCGGATTGAACTCGTGCCCTTCTCAGAGGCCGTCGGCAAGTTGAAGACAGTGCCGGAGGCTCGCTACGCGGAGGTCCGCCTCAACTTCGGCTGACCTGCGCCCGGCCTTGCGCCCTGCGGCCTTGCGGCCCGGCCTTGCGGCCCGGCCTTGCGGCCTGGCGCGGCCTGCGGCCTGGGGCCTGCCCGGCGCGGCCTTCATCTCGCCCCGCCGCCTCGGCCCGACCCCACCAGCCGAAGGGGCATCCCGATGTACACGGTTCCCACAGAAGCACACGACTTCTACGCGCAGAAGTCGGGCGGGTTCAGGTTGCTAGTGCAACACCCTGAACCTTGAATGGAATCAACATGGGTGTACACCATCCCTGGGAAACCCGACTCGCGGTCTACG